>DATGQN010000070.1:0-44562 GCA_035304185.1 Myxococcaceae bacterium | reverse complement strand
CATCCATCAAGCGGAGAGAATGAGATCCTCAACGTCTCAACCGGCAGCCCATCGATTATTTGGCTCCACGGCGAGCCTAACCACATCTTCTAGGTGCTAGGCGGGGGAGCGCCACCGTGCAGATGACACCTGAGCTACTCCCGGTGGCGCCCTCCACGCAAGGCAACCAGACAACGAGGACCACAGAACAGGGTGGCAGAGTCGCTGCTCAGATCTGGCACCTCATTTACGGAATGTTTATCGTTTTCGAACCTCTCCCTCGATGAGGCTCGAGCGAGAGACTTCAGCACCTCCGGCCTGCCCATGAGTTCGGAGCATTGATGAGCACGAGGAATCCGCTAGCCTGCCCGCTCGCCTGTGCCCTCATGCGGGGCCCTCAGCGCTCCCGCGTCGCGCCTCTGCCTGGAAAACTCAGATGCCCCTCTGCCTCGCCGTCTCCGTCTTCGCCCTGGTCTCGCTCTTCGCCCTCCCCGCACTGGCCGAAGAGAGCGTGGTCGAAGGCAAGATCGCGTGGCTCGAGTTCTCGACCAAGACGGGGATCAGCTTCGAGTTGGAGGGCCGGCCGGTCCTCTGTCAGCACGGGCACAAGAACCTCCGCCGTCCCGTTCACGTGGCAGGCCTTCGGGGCGGCTTCGGCGGTGGCACCTCGGTCCCGCCGGAACTGCTCGCCGGCCTGCTGGAAGCAAAGAGAAGCGGCCACAAGGTGAGGATCCGCACCGAGCCTCGCACCTATCCCGACAAGCCGTATTGCGGCCTCATCGCCATCACGCTGCTCTGACTTCTCCTGCCACCTCGCTCGGCAACCCGTGCCCCGGCTCCCGGCTCCCTCCTTCCGACTCGCCACCACCACCCTCTTCGCCCTCTGGCTCCTCCTCTGCCTCGCGGGGATCGCCTGCTGGTGGCAGTGGGGCCACGAGGGCTTCAACGGCGCGAGCTTCGCGCAGGCGGCCCGGAACACGCTGCGGTTCGGGATGCTCGGGCCCTTCCTCTGGTACTCGGAGCTCACACCGCCGGACCCCACCAGCGCGTATGCGCACCATCCCCTGCTCATCCACCTGCACAGTGTGCTCGCGCAGTGGGTGACGGGGAGCGACGCCCCGTGGATCTACCGACTCACGCCGGCGCTCTACAGCTTCGGGATCCTGGTCATCCTCTTCGATCTCGCGCGGCGCACCGGGGGACGGGCCTACGCGCTGCTCACCGCGGCGCTCTTCATCTCCTTCCCGGGGATGTCGATCTTCTCGAGCACCGTCATCCACGAGCAGGGAACCCTCTTCTGGATCCTCGCCGCGGTCTGGGCCGAGCTCCGCTACGTGGCCAGCCGCCGGATCGCCTTCCGGGCCTCGGCTTTGGTGGCGATCTTCCTCGCGCTGAACTTCGGTTGGGCCGCCTACTTCGCCGCCTTCTTCCTCTTTCTTCACGCCCTCTTCCGCATCTTCGCGCACCGGCACCATCCGGTCGGGCGACGTCGCGCACTCGGGTCTGCGCTGGGATTGATGGGCCTGGTCGCGCTGAGCTTCGCGTTCTTCCTCGCGTGGGCCACGTGGGCCAAGGGCGGGCTGGATGAGCTGATCCGCACCTTCTTCTGGCGTTCGGGCGGCTCGAACACCTCCCGTTTCGAGCCCAGTGTGGCACCGATCCAGCTCCTCTATGGCTGGGTCCCCGCCCTCCTCTCTGCGCTCTTCCTGCCCACCCTCGCGCTGCGGTCCGTGCGCCGCCGACCGGAGGCCATGGTGGCGCTGCTCTTCCTCGCCACCCAGCTCGTGCACTCCACCGTCTTCCGTCAGGCGGCACGGATCCACGCCTACTGGGAGTACTACGCCGCGCCCGGGGTCGCGCTCGGGGCAGCGCTCTTCCTGATGACCCTCTACCGATGGGGAAGACGCTCGCCGCAGCTTCGGCACTGGAGCGTCGGCGGACTGATCGTCGCGGCCGTCGCGCTGCTGGCCATCCACCTCCCTTACGCCGTCCAGCAACGACGGTTCGGCATCGAGACCGCCGGGCTCTCCGGGCCTGGTGGCTCACGCGCGTGGCACCTCGAGGCGCACTGGCTGGAGGACGTCGCCCATCGCTTCCCTCATGGGAGCGCGCAGTTCCGCTTCGTGCAGACCCTCGAGGACCGCCCCGAGATCCGCCACATCCTCGACGGCCCCCTCACCTTTCAGCGCCGCGCAGGCCTCAGCACCTCCACACGCCACGAGCGGGGAGAGGTGCCGACCGTGCTCCTCGCGGATCTCACGACGGTGACCAGCCGCGCCACCCGTCTGCGACTCGAGAGGCTCGTTGAAACCCGTGGCATCACCTGGGACGACCGCTTCATCGCCGTCGAGCTCGGGCCACGGCGGCGCGCTCCGGTCCAACTCCGCTCCAAGCAGCAGGAAAGTGGGCTCCTGTTCCGCTGGTTCGTGCACCCCACCGCACCGAAGCTCACGTGGGTGGAGACGCAGCGCTGACGCCGAGGCACGGCATCACCGCTTCTCCCGATGGTGCGCTCACATCAAGCGAAGCTCCAGGCTCCGGAGCGGGCATGCCGGTTCACCGTCCCTGCGGCCTCGCTGCGCCGGCCCCTGGGGCCGCCTTCCCCATCCCCGGCTCGGGCTTCATCCCCTGCTCCTTCGGCACAAACGTCACCTCCGCCTCCCCCTTCTCCTGAAGGTCCAGCGCGGCGGAGTTGATGCAGAACCGCGTCCCGGTCGGGGTCTGGGGGCTGTCCTTGAAGACGTGGCCCAGATGGCCGCCGCACTTGCCACAACGGACTTCGACCCGGGGAGCCCCCCGGAGGCTGGGGTCCTCGTGGAGGGTCACGCTGGTCGGGGTGGCCGGCTCCCAGTACGACGGCCAGCCGGTTCCCGAATCGAACTTGGCGTCGGAGTGGAACAGCAGATTTCCGCAGGCCGCACAGTGGTAATCCCCGGGCTTCTTCTCGTCCCAGTACTTCCCGGAGTAGGGATGCTCGGTCCCGCCCTCGAGCAACACCCGTCGCTGTTCAGGCGTGAGGTGCGGGGCGATCGGCTCCGCCACTGCTTCGACTTTCATGGAGTCCTTCGCGGCCGGCGTTGACGGGGCGCGCGGCTCTGAGGCTCCGGAGCTCCAAGGGACCACGAGGAGCGTGAGCACCCCGGCAATGAGTCCCACACCCAGCAGCGCGCGTCCTGTCGTCATGGCGTTCGATCCTTCCTCGAGATGGCGGTTCAGAAACCTTCAGGCCGTCGGTGCGTCGGCCCGGGTGGTTACGCCGCAGCCTGAAGGATGGTTACGGCCGTCGGACCGCTCGCCGCGCCGCATCAGGAGCGACGGGGCGACCGCCCCCGGAGATTCCGACCACGAACGCGTCACCGTTCCGATTCGGGCCGCTGACCCGCCCGGGCCTTCCTGTTAGAGGGCCTCGCCAGCCATGCCCTCCTCCCCCACCACCTCCGGCACCGTGGTCATCATCGGCGCCGGTCCGGCAGGACTCACCGCGGCCTACGAGCTGCTGACCCGGACGTCCTACAAAGTGGTGGTGCTCGAGAAGTCGCAGGCGCTCGGCGGCATCTCACGCACCGTCCGCTACAAGGGCAACCGCATCGACATCGGCGGGCACCGCTTCTTCTCCAAGTCCGACCGCGTGATGCAGTGGTGGCTGGACAAGCTCCCGCTGCAGGCCGGTGACGGCAGCGCCGCCACCCTCAGCTACCAGAACCAGCACCGGGACCTCGAAGTGCCCCGCGACGGCGCCGATCCGGACGGCGATCAGGTGATGCTGCTGCGCCCCCGCCAGAGCCGCATCTACTACCGCCGCCGCTTCTTCGATTACCCGGTCTCGTTGAGTCCCTCGACGATCCTCAACCTCGGGCTGTGGCGCACCACGAAGATCGGCCTGAGCTACCTGCAGGCGCTCGCCCGTCCCATCCGCGACGAGCAGAACCTGGAGGAGTTCTTCATCAACCGCTTCGGGCGCGAGCTCTACCTGACCTTCTTCAAGGACTACACCGAGAAGGTCTGGGGGCGCCCCTGCACCGAGATCAGCGCCGCCTGGGGCGCCCAGCGCATCAAGGGCCTGGACATCGTCTCCGCACTCAAGAACGCCGCACGGGGCCTGCTGCCCGAGCGCAGCGGGGATCTCCAACAACGCGACACCGAGACCTCTCTCATCGAGCGCTTCCTCTACCCGAAGTTCGGTCCCGGGCAGATGTGGGAGGAGGTCGCAAAGCGGGTGGAGCAGCTCGGAGGCACCCTCCTGCTCGGCCGGGACGTGGTGGGGCTCGAGCGCGAGGGCGAGCGGATCCGCGCGGTCCTGACCCGCGACGACGCCGGCGAAGAGACCCGCCACGAAGCGGATCTGGTCTTCTCCACCATGCCCATCCGCGAGCTGGTGCGCGGCCTGAGCGAGCCACCGCCGGCGGACGTCGCCGCCATCGCCGACGGCCTCCCCTACCGCGACTTCCTCACCGTGGGCCTGCTGCTCTCCGACCTGCGCCTCAAGGAGCGCGAGGGCGGCAAGGAGCGCATCGTCGGCGACAACTGGATCTACGTGCAGGAGCCGGAGGTCGAGGTGGGCCGCCTGCAGATCTTCAACAACTGGTCCCCCGCCATGGTGGCCGACCCCTCCCGCGTGTGGGTGGGGCTCGAGTACTTCTGCAACGAGGGGGATGCGCTGTGGGCCAAGCCCGACGCCGACCTCATCGCCCAGGCCGAGGCGGAGCTTCTGCGCATCGGCATCATCGATCCCGGCGTGGTGGAGGATGCCGTGGTGGTGCGCCAGGAGAAGGCTTACCCCGCCTACTTCGGCACCCACGATCGCTTCGACACCCTGCGCGGGTGGCTCGACGGATTGGAGAACCTGGTCCTCATCGGCCGCAACGGGATGCACCGCTACAACAACCAGGACCACTCGATGCTCACCGCCATGGTCGCGGTCGATCAGCTCCTCGGGGGCGACCTGAACCGGGACGCCCTGTGGTCCCTCAACACCGAGGCCGCTTACCACGAGGAGAAGGGGCCCTCTTCGCCTGCTCCCCCCAGAGGCTTGCCAACCCGGCATCCGACCTGAAATAGCCAGCCCGAGGCGACCGTTCCCACCGTCCCCCCTGCCGGGGTTCGTGGGCGTCTCCTTCAGCACACCCTTGTCCCGCCCGCGTCCGCTGCCCAAGGTCGCTGGCACCGTCGCCTGGCTTCCAGGCGGCCGCTTCACCCTGGAACCCCATGCGCGCCGAATCCGAACTGCTCTCCCCCGCCCCCTCCGACCTCGTCCTCGGAATCCCCGGCATCCAGTTCGAGGATCTCTACCGCCCCCGCGGGCTGCGTCGCCTCACCGAGGCCTTCGACGCCCACCTCAAGGAGGCCGACGAGGTCCTCTTCGCCGCCTACGACGCCTGGCGCGGTGGCGCGAGCATTCCGGCCAAGGGTGAGTCCGAGCTGCTCATCTCCATCTCCCGCCACGTGAGCGCCTTCATCGGCAAGCTCTTCGGCATCGAAGGGGAGCTGGAGGCGGTCCGCCGCGGCCTCACCGAGAACCTCTCCCTCTTCGGTTTCCGCCGGGACTTCGTGCAGCGCCGCGTCTTCAAGAAGGGCGCGCCGGATCGCCCCGCGGCCTCGGAGTTCCCCTCCCTCGACAAGCGCGTGCGCCTGCTCTTCGCGCTGGGCTTCCCCGCCGAGTTCGCCGACGGCGATGAGGAGCGCGGGCTCGCGCTGAGCGTCCACTTCCTCATGGAGCTCGAGCGCCATTTCCTCGGCCAGCGCCCGGAGAGCGCCGACACGCCGGCCCTCGAGCGCCGCTGGCAGGAAGTCCGCGAGGCCCTCGGCTCGACGCCGGAGGGACGCGACGCGTTTGCCACCAGCCTGCTCTTCAAGGGCGCGCCCGAGGAGGAGCTCAAGGCCGTCCGCGCGCTGCTGGGCCTCATCGACCGCTGGACCTTCGCCCGCGCCGCCCACCCCGAAGCGGCCAAGGCGATGAAGGGCTGGGCGACGATGAAGCAGCCCCACCCGCTGAACTTCGATTCGCTGGTGAAGCTCAACCACCCGGATCCCGCGCTGCCCGAGGCGGCGGAGGGCCCGGCGGAGACCCTGCGCCCCCGCGATGGGTTCAAGCTCACCGACAACCGCGGCACCCCGCGCGAGGTGATGGGCGAGGTCGACTACTGCGTCCTCTGCCACGAGCGCGAGAAGGACAGCTGCAGCACCGGGCTCAAGGCCCGCGATCCGGTCGCCGAGGGCGGCACCTTCAAGAAGAACCCCCTGCAGATCGATCTCGCAGGCTGCCCCTTGGATGAGCGCATCAGCGAGCACCACGCCGTCCGCAGCAAGGGTGACGTGATCGGGGGACTGGCCATGGTGATGGTCGACAACCCCATGGTCCCGGGCACCGGCCACCGCATCTGCAACGACTGCATGAAGGCCTGCATCTTCCAGAAGCAGGAGCCGGTGAACATCCCGCTGGTCGAGACCAGCTCGCTCACCGACGTGCTCTCGCTGCCCTGGGGCTTCGAGATCTACGGCCTGCTCACGCGCTGGAATCCCCTCAACCGCGCCCGCCCCCACGCGCTGCCCTACAACGGCAAGAACGTGCTGGTCGTGGGCCTCGGTCCCGCGGGCTACACCCTCGCCCACTACCTGGTGAACGAGGGCTTCGGCGTCACCGGCGTCGACGGCCTCAAGCTCGAGCCCTTCGCCGATGAGCTCGTCGGCCGCAACGGCGTGCCCCTGAAGCCCATCCGCGACTGGAGCTCGCTCACCGAATCGCTCGATGAGCGCGTCGTCGGTGGCTTCGGCGGCGTGAGCGAGTACGGCATCACCGTTCGCTGGGACAAGAACTTCCTCACCCTCCTCCACCTGACGCTGGCGCGGCGGGAGAACCTGCGCTTCTTCGGCGGCGTGCGCTTCGGCGGGACCCTCACCATCGAAGATGCCTGGGAGCTGGGCTTTGATCATCTCGCCATCGCCGCGGGTGCTGGGCGCCCCACGCTGGTGCCGATGAAGAACCCGCTGCTGCGCGGCATCCGCAAGGCCTCCGACTTCCTGATGGCGCTGCAGCTCTCGGGGTCCTTCAAGCGCGACAGCCTGGCGAACCTCCAGATCGAGCTGCCCGCGGTGGTCATCGGTGGCGGGCTGACCGGCATCGACACCGCGACCGAGCTGATGGCGTACTACCCGGTGCAGGTCGAGAAGATGCTCGATCGGCACGAGGCCCTGGTCGCGTCCATCGGAGAGGACGCCGTGCGCGCGGGGCTCACCGAGCAGGAGCGCGCGAAGTACGACGTCTTCCTGGAGCACGGCCGCGCGGTCCGCGCCGAGCGGGCAGAGGCGGCCCGTGAGAACCGGGCGCCGAGCTTCATCCCGCTGGTCCGTGGCTGGGGCGGCGTGAGCCTGGTCTACCGCCGTGGCCTCACCGACTCGCCGGCCTACCGCCTCAACCACGAAGAGGTCGCCATGGCCCTCGGCGAGGGCATCCGCTTCGTCGAGCACCTCTCCCCCACCGAGGCCATCGACGACGGCACCGGCGCGGTGAAGGCGCTGAAGTTCGAGCGCATGGCCGAGGTCGACGGGAAGCTCCGCGGCACCGGCGACGTGGTCGAGCTGCCGGCGCGGACCGTCTGCATCGCTGCGGGCACCAGCCCCAACATCACCTACGAGCGCGAGTTCCCCGGGACCTTCCAGCTGGACGCGCGCGGCCGCTTCTTCCAGGGCCATGCGCTGGAGCGCGATCCCGAAGCGCCCCAGGGCGTGCGTCTCACGCCGGTCGCCCCCACCAAGGACCTCACCGAGGCCGCAGGCTTCTTCACCAGCTACCAGCAGGACGGCCGGTTCATCACCTTCTACGGTGACAACCACCCGACCTACGCGGGCAACGTGGTGAAGGCCATGGCCTCGGCGAAGGACGGCTACCCCGAAGTCGTCCGCGCCTTCGAGAGTCACCTGCGCACGTTGGATCCCACCGACGAGGTCGCACAGGCCGCTCGGGAGCGCGCGCGGGATGCGCACCACGCCGCATTGGCGCAGGCGCTGGAAGCCAAGGTCGTCCAGGTCACCCGCCTCACCCCCACCATCGTCGAGGTGGTGGTCCACGCGCCGCTGGCCGCACGCCACTTCGAGCCGGGGCAGTTCTACCGACTGCAGAACTTCGAGCGCCTCGCGCCGGTGGTGAAGGGCACGCGCCTGGCCATGGAGGGGCTGGCCCTCACCGGCGCGTGGGTGGACAAGGAGAAGGGGCTGCTCGGCACCATCGTGCTGGAGATGGGCTCCTCGAGCCGGCTGTGCGCGGCCCTCAAGCCGGGCGAGCCGGTGGTCCTGATGGGCCCCACCGGAACGGCGACCGAAATCACCCGCAACGAGACCGTCCTCCTCGCGGGCGGTGGCCTCGGAAACGCGGTGCTCTTCTCCATCGCCAGAAGCCTCAAGGCCGCGGGTTGCAAGGTCATCTACTTCGCCGGCTACCGCCGCTCGACCGACGCCTTCAAGCGCGAGGAGATCGAGGCCGGCTGCGACCAGGTCATCTGGAGCGTGGACGGCGGCGATCGCATCGAGCCGCGCCGGCCGCAGGACGCCGCCTTCGTGGGCAACGTGGTCCAGGCCATGATCGCCTACGCCAAGGGCGAGCTCGGGACGCCCGTCGCGAAGCTCTCGGAGGTGCGGCGCATCATCGCCATCGGCAGCGACCGCATGATGGCGGCGGTGAAGGAGGCCCGGCACGGCGTGTTGCAGCCGTTCCTCGATCCGCGCCACGAGGCCATCGGCTCCATCAACTCGCCGATGCAGTGCATGATGAAGGAGATCTGCGCCCAGTGCCTGCAGAAGCACGTCGATCCCAAGACCGGCAAGGAGACCTACGTCTTCTCCTGCTTCAACCAGGATCAGCGCCTCGACCTCGTCGACTTCCAGCACCTCAATGATCGCCTGCAGGGCAACCGGCTCTCGGAGAAGCTCGCCGACCTGTACCTGACCCAGCTGCTCGAGGCCGCGCCGGAGCTGGCCCGGGTCTGACGTTGCGCGGGTGGAGCGGAGGCGCCGGAGGCTGCATGCTGGCGTCCGCGCTCGCCCTCTGTGCGTGCGTTGCTCCGTCGAGGCAACAGGGCACCCTGCCGATCCGGAACATGGAGGCGCCGATGGGCCAGAACCGCGTCGTGGCGGAGCGGCTGCCGATCGTGCTGGTCCACGGGCTCGATGACTCGCCCCGTGCCTTCTGGGCGATGAAGCGGCGACTGGCCCGCGATGGGTTCTCGCAGGTCTCGGCCGTGCGCCTCACGCCGAACAACGGGGCACTTCCCCTGGAGGCGCTGGCCGGACAGCTTCACGCCCACGTGGAGCAGGTCCTCCGCGAGACCGGGGCGGATCGTGTGGACGTGGTCGGCTTCAGCATGGGCGCGCTGGTGGCCCGGATCTGGATGCTCGAGCAGGAGGGGCGTCACCGGGTCCGGCGCCTGGTGAGCATCTCGGGCCCGCACGCCGGAACGGCCACCGGCTGGCTGCGCGGCAATCCCGGAGCCGCCCAGATGCGTTGGAACAGCCCCCTGTTGCAGCGGCTGCCCAATGAGGCGGAAGCGTTCGCACCAGCAGAGGTCTTCAGCCTGTGGTCGCCGCTGGATCTCATGATCATCCCGGCGCACTCGTCCCGGCTTCCCGGCGCGCGCGAGCGGACGTTCCCGGTGCTGCTTCACCCACTGATGCTCTTTGATGGGCGGGTGCTCCGCGCGGTCTCGGAGGCGCTGTCCGTGGAGCGCGCGGCGGACTTCCCGAGCGGAAACGGCGTCCGTGCTCCGGAGTGGCCGTGACCGCCACGAACGGAGTGCGGCCCCACGCCCCGCCTCCGCGCCTGCGTGGCACCCGACCCCGGCCAGCCACTCCGAGGACCTTTGCGCCCACGTGCCGGTTGTGGCTACGAAGGGCCCATGGCGCTCGACAATCCGTACGCAAAGGCCTTCACCACCCACGAGGTGGAGAACCAGGTCCCGCCCCTCTCGGTGAACGTGTGGGAGACCGACACCGTCCTGCGAGAGGCCGTCCTCCGCGAAGGCGGTGGTTGGGCGGAGCAGAAGCTCTCGTCCTACGGGAAGCTCGCCGGCGGTGAGATGGCCGAGCTGGCCCAGCTCGCGAACGTCCACAAGCCCGAGCTGCTCCTCTTCGACCGCGCCGGTCACCGCCTCGACGAGGTGCGCTTCCATCCCAGCTACCACCGGCTGATGGGGCTCGCCATCGAGCATGGGGTCCATAACCTCACCTGGACCCACGCCGAGCAGGAGGGCGCGAACGTCGCGCGGATGGGCCTGTTCTACCTGCACAACCAGGCCGACTCGGGCACCTCCTGCCCCCTCACCATGACCTACGCCAGCGTCCCTGCGATCCGGCATCAGCCCGACCTCGCTGAGACCTGGGTTCCGCGGATCCTCTCGGGCAGCTACGACCCCGTCCTGCGCCCGGCTGACCGGAAATCCGGCGTGACGGTGGGCATGGGCATGACCGAGAAGCAGGGCGGCTCCGACGTCCGCAGCAACGCCACCCGTGCCTATCCCCTCGAGCAGCCGGGACCCGGACGCCGCTACGCGCTGGTGGGCCACAAGTGGTTCTTCTCGGCGCCGATGAGTGACCTGTTCCTGGTCCTCGCTCAGACCGACGCGGGCATCTCCTGCTTCCTGCTCCCGCGCCACCTCCCCGAGGGCCCGCGCAACGCCATCCGTATCCAGCGACTCAAGGACAAGCTCGGCGACTGGAGCAACGCCAGCTCCGAGGTGGAGTTCCAGGGCGCCGAAGCCTTCATGGTGGGCGCCGAGGGCCGAGGCATCGCCACCATCCTCGAGATGGTCTCCCTCACCCGCCAGGACTGCATGATCGGCTCGAGCGCCCAGATGCGACAGGCGCTCATCCAGGCCATCCACCACGCCCGCCACCGCGCGGCCTTCGGCAAGCGGCTGTCCGAACAGCCCCTCATGCAGAACGTGCTCGCCGATCTCGCGCTGGAGTCCGAGGCCCACACCGCGCTGAGCGCCCGACTCGCCCGCGCCGTCGGCCACTCCGGGCGCGACGCCCATGAAGCCGCGCTCTCGCGGGTGGTGACCGCCATCGGAAAGTACTGGATCTGCAAGCGCACCCCAGCCTTCGTCAACGAGGCCCAGGAGTGTCTGGGCGGTGCGGGCTACATCGAGGAGTCGATCCTCGCCCGCCTCTACCGTCAGGCCCCGCTCAACTCGATCTGGGAAGGCAGCGGCAACATCCAGTGCCTGGACGTGCTGCGCGCCATGCGCCGAGAGCCGGAGAGCCTGCAGGCCGTCTTCCGCGAGCTCGAATCCGCACGCGGCGGACACCGGGCCCTCGACGGCGAGGTCACCCGTCTGCGCGACGAGCTGGAGCGCGCCGAGCACCTCGAGCTGCGCGCCCGCGCCATCGTCGAGCGCCTCGCCGTCGCCCTGCAGGCAGCGGTCCTGATCAAGGCCGGCAACCCCCTGGTCTCGGATGCCTGGTGCAGCTCGCGCCTGCTCGGACGGCACGGCGCCACCTTCGGGACCCTGGAGGCCGACGTGGACCGCGCGGCGCTCATCGAACGCGCACTGCCTTCGGACGCTTCGTGAGGCGCTCGGGTCGGGGCCGGTCTTGAGCGGTGTGCTCGAAGCGCTCCTCGCCTACTCCCTGCGGCTCACCCCGGGCCTCGTGGCCCTGGGGGCGACCTTCGCGCTCTGGCCCCGTCGGCAGGTGATCGCGCGGATCCTCCTGCTCATCCTGGGCTTCGTGCTCGTCCGCGACGTGATGACGCCGCTGGGTTTCTGGAGCTTCGGGCGCACCGGCGTGGCGTTCTGGATCCGCTTCCGACCCGACGCACCGCTCCTGCGGGCGTTGGCCCTGGCCTCGGCGGGCCTTGCCGCCGCGATCTGGATCGGCCTCCCCGACCTGCGCGCCGGGGTCCGGCGTCCACCGCTCACCCGGGCCTCCACCTGGCTGTGGGGCCTGGGCGGGGTGCTGGTCATCTCCCTTCCGGTGGCCGCGCTGGCACAGACCCAGCCCCTCTCCGCGCGCGGAGGCGCCGTGCCGGTTCAGGTGCTGCCAGCTCTCTTCGCCCTGGCCATCCTCGGCAACCTGCTCGAGGAGCTGCTCTTCCGTGGACTGTTGCAGTCACAGCTCGAACCGACGGTCGGGCCGCGGCGCGCGGTGCTCCTTTCGGGGCTCACCTTCGCCGCCGGGCACGTCTTCCTCGCCTCGACCGTGACGGACGTGGGCGCGCCCCTGCTCCTCTTCACCCTCGCCGAGGGACTGGTTGCCGCCGAGGTCTACCGGCGCGCCGGCCTCTGGGCCGCCACCCTGACCCACGGGGGCATCATCTTCCTGCTCGCCTCCGGGCTCTACTGAAAGCCCCGGCGCCCCCGGCGGGACCTCCCGCCGAGAGCCCACCAAGGCCGGTCTCAGGCCCTCACAGCCCTGCCATGTGCTGGGCGAAGTCCACGGGCGTCTGCGAGACGTAGTTTCTGGCGAGGAAGTGGCTCACCCGCTGATGCACCGGCTTGCTCAGGCGCTGGCGCAGGCTTCCCAGGAAGCGGGGCGCCGCGGCCACCACCAGCGTATCGAAGTCATTCCGGCTGGCGGCGCCGTGGAGGTAATCGGAGAGCTCGATGGCGAAGCGCTCGGACTCGTCCTCCTGCACGGAGTGCCCCCCGCGCGTCCCCTTCGCGGTCACCTCCATCGCGTGCTGAATCCGATCCGGGCGATTGCCCATGATCTGGTGGTTACTGAGCCTTGCGGGTGGATGATCGAATTCACGGAGCAGTGACCATTCGCGGTGGTCATCTCCGTTCTTGGCGTAGAGCTGCGCACGACTCCCATCTGCCAACAGCACCCAGTTCCGGCTCGTCATCTGCTGTCGCTCCTTCCGCTTCGGTGAAGTTCCGCTTCCCGGAAACTAGCCACGGGAAGCGAGCGCCGCGGAGGGCTCAGCGACGGCCGCCTGCCTGCCCTTCTCCTGATTCTGCCGGGTCGTTCAGCAGGGTCGTCAGCCGGGCTTCCTGCCAGGCGAGCAGCGCCTCCTCTCGCGACAGGACCGCGTCCACCGCCGAATCTCCGTGGGTCGCCCGCACCTCGGCCAGGGAGCGCAGGGAGGTCAGCCGCTCGCGCAGGGGCACGACCTGATCGAGGAGGTCCTGCTGCTGCGCCCCCTCCAGCCGCTCGGCCTGCTCTTCAAGGAGGTTCACCGTCTCCTCGAGCCCCAGCTCCAGCGCGAGCTGCCGGGGCCCCAGTACCTCGCGGACGAGTGTCCCCAGTGACTCCAGCTCTGCCGGGGTGAGGCCCGCGGCCTCCAGTGCTTCGGCCTCCTCCTCGGCCCGCTGCTCGAGACGGCGCAGCGAGGCCGCAGTGGGGCTCTGCCCGCCTTCCGGGGTCCGTCCCCGCGCCCGGGTGCGCCCGGGAGCCCGCGGCGTCGCCTCGGCCGCCAGGTCGGCCCACAGCGCCTGCTCCAGCTGCAGCCGGCGGCCCTGGTAGGCGAGGAACGCGTCGATGCGCTCGGGGGTCACCGCGGGAAGCTCTGGGACCACGCCGGCGGGAGACGTCGGAGACGTGCCCTCCGGTGCCGCGCGGGTCCGGGCATCCTCGACGGGTCGGACCGCGGCACGCGGCGCAGGCGCGTCCGTCGCCGGCGGCTTCGTGGACGCATCGTCACGACACCCCGTTGCCAGCACGCCCACCGCCAGCAACGTCGCGAGCAGCGGCCGCGCGCCATTCGGGAGGGATGCAGCGGAAGACGTGGAACGGGTGGGGAACACGTGCGGATCATGCACCAAACAGGCGTCTGGAACGCCAAGCGGGCGCCCGGGGCGCTTCTCCTTTGACCCCCTGCGCCCTGCTCGTGTACGTACACGCGTTCAGGTCGTGGTCGAGTGTCGTCGTAGGGAGGAGCCGTGAAGATCTACCTGGTGCGGCACGCTGACGCGGACGCCGAGCTCCCCGAGGGGCTGGGCGATGACGCGCGCGCGCTCACGTCAAAGGCCCGCGGAGCCGTGCTGCGGCACTTCATCGATCTGGCGCCCCGGGTCGGCAAGGTGGGGGCGATCTTCACCAGCCCGCTGGTCCGCACGGTGCAGACCGCACAGCTCCTCTCGCTGGCGATCCGTCACGAGGGGCCCCTCAAGGCGCACCGCAGCCTCCTTCCCGACATGCCGGTGGGAAGCGTGGACGCGCTCATCTCCCAGCACCTGGGTGAGGACCTGGTCCTCGTCGGGCATCAGCCGTCGATGGGCGCGCTGGCGAGCCACCTGCTCGGGATGCAGTCCTTTCCGCGTCCGGTGAACCCCGGAACGGTCATCGGGCTGGATCGCCCGGACGAGCTGTCCTCCCGCAGTGGCCACGAGACGCCGGTCCCGGTGGTCGCCACCCTTCAGTTCTATGCGGCGCCCGGACAGCCGGTCCTGGAGACCCTCTGATGGCGCTCGATGACGCGACCTATGACCGCCTGGTCTCCCGCACCTTCCGCCGGATGATGGACGCCCTGGACGCCGCCGATCCCGACGTCCTCGAGACCGACGCCACCGCGGACATGATCACCGTGACCTCCGCGCGCGGCGAGAAGTGCATCATCAACACCCAACGCGCCGTGCATCAGATCTGGGTGGCCGGCCTCAGCCAGGGCATCCACTTCGACTGGGACGCCGGCTCCGAGCGCTGGGTGGACGACAAGGGCCAGGGCCTCGAGCTCTTCGCCCACGTCGAGCACGTCCTTTCCGATCTGAGCGGCGCGCCCTTCTCGTTCTGAGTCGGGCGCTTCGGCGCACGCACCAACGGAGAAGAGCCCCCGACGCCGTGGCATCGGAGGCTCTTTCGGGATGAAGGTCCCTGCCCGCAAGGGCCGGCTCAGACCTCCATCACCTCCTTCTCCTTCTTGGCGATCACCTCATCGACCCGGGCGATGCCGGCGTCGGTCTCCTTCTGCGTGCGCTCCTGCGCGCGCTTGAGATCGTCCTCGGTGATGGTCTTCTCCTTCTGCATCTCCTTGAGCATGTCGTTCGCCTCGCGGCGGACGTTGCGGATGGCGACCTTGCGGTCCTCACCCTTCGCCCGGACCTGCTTGGCGATCTCCTTGCGGCGCTCCTCGGTGAGGGCGGGGATCGGCAGACGGATGAGCTCGCCGTCGTTCATCGGGTTCAGGCCGATGTTCGCCTCGCGGATGGCGCGGTCGATGTCCTTGAGGACCGCCTTGTCCCAGGGCTTCACCGTGATGAGGCGCGGCTCGGGCGCGGCGAGGGACGCCACCTGCGAGAGGGGCGTGGGCGTGCCGTAGTAATCCAGACGGATCCCGTCGAGCACCTGCACGTTGGCCCGGCCGGTCCGTACGGTGGCCAGATCGCGCTTGAGGTCCTCGATCGCCTTGTTGATCCGCTCTACCAGATCGCTGAACACATCCTCGGTCATGGCCTCTCTCGTCTCCTGAACCGGCCCATGGCGCGCCCTGAGGTCAGGAGCACGGGCCTACGTTGTCTGAAGCGTTGCTTCGGGTGTCTTACGCCCAGGTCGTCTCGTCCGTTCCCACCAGGGTCCCCAGCGGCTCGTCGTCGAGCACCACGCGCCGGATGTTCCCCTGCTGGAGCAGGTTGAAGACGATGATGGGCAGCTTGTTGTCCATGCAGAGGCTGATCGCGGTGGAGTCCATCACGTTCAGCTGATCCTTCAGCACGTCCATATAGCTGAGGGTCCGGTACCTCCGGGCCTCCGGGTTCTGCTTGGGATCCGAATCGTAGACCCCATCAACCTTGGTGGCCTTGAGGATGACCTCGGCGTTGATCTCCATCGCGCGCAGCGAGGCCGCGGTATCCGTCGTGAAGTAGGGATTGCCGGTCCCGGCAGCGAAGATCACCACCCGCCCCTTCTCCAGGTGGCGCACCGCGCGGCGGCGGATGTAGGGCTCGGCGATCTGCTCCATCTTGATCGCGGAGAGCACCCGGGTGAAGACCCCGGCCTTCTCCAGCGCGTCCTGCAGTGCCAGCGCGTTGATGCAGGTTGCGAGCATGCCCATGTAGTCGGCGCTCGCGCGATCCATGCCCTCGGTGCTGCCGGCGACTCCGCGGAAGATGTTGCCGCCGCCGATCACCACCGCGGTCTGCACCCCGCCCTCGACGAGGTCACGGACCTCGGCGGCGAAGCGCGTCAGCGTCGGCGGGTGGATCCCGTAGCGCGCGTCGCCCATGAGCGCCTCCCCGGACAGCTTGAGGAGGATGCGGCGGTACCGCGGCTTCTTCGTGGAGGTCGGCTCGGTGGCATCCATGCCCGCGCGCTTCTAGCGCCAAGGGTCGCGGCAGACAACCACCGACGATGCCCGACATCCGGCGGCGGCCACCTCCGACCTCGCAGCAGCTGAAGGCGCTGCCAACGCGCAGGTGCGTGAAGGGCCGGACGGGAACGGCGCCATCCGCTCTCAGCACAGCGGGACGTTGCGGCCAACGCGTGCAGTCCGAACGCCGAACCCTCCGAGCGCCGATGTCCGCTCGAGCGACGACGAAGGCCCGCGCCACCGTGCGCCTTGAAGACAGCGCCCTCCGAGCGGCAACGACCACGATGAAACGACGAAGGCCCGCGCCGCCGGGTGCGGCGTGACGTCCGATTCTTTCCGAGCGCCAACGACCGCCCCGCAATGACGAAGGCCCCGCACCACCGTGTGCGGCGTGACGTCCGAGCCTTCCGGACGCCAACGACCGACCCGCGACGCCGAAGGCCCCGCACCACCGTGTGCGGCGTGACGTCCGAGCCCTCCGAGCGCCGAAGACCGCCCCGCAATGACGAAGGCCCCGCTCCGGGCCGCCTCCGCCGCCGCGCCACTCAGGCAACGACAACAGGGCGCCCCCGGAAGACGGGGCCTCACGTCCGGATGGCCCTGGTGGGGTCCTTCCACCTCTCCCTTGCGGCAGAGGCGGCGCTCAGTGCACCAAGACCGCTGGGGGTCCTCAGACCGACATCGACTTGGCGACCTCGGCGGCGAAGTCCTCGCTCTTCTTCTCGATGCCCTCACCGACCTCGAAGCGCACGAAGCGACGGACGGCGATCTTCTCGCCGATCTTGGCGCCGGTCTCGCTGACCAGATCACCGATGCGCTTCTTGTCGTCCTTCACCCAATACTGGTCCACGAGGCAGATCGTCTCGAAGAACTTGTCGATCTTCCCCTGGACGATCTTCTCGAGGATGTTCTCCGGCTTCTTCTGATCGCGGAGCTGGGCCATGTGGACCTCCTTCTCCTTGGCGATCTCGGCCTCGGGGACCTCCTCACGGCTCACGTACTTCGGAGCGGCGGCGGCGATGTGCATGGCCACCTCCTTCACGAGGTCCTGGAAGTCCGGGTTGCGGGCGACGAAGTCGGTCTCGCAGTTGATCTCGACCATCACGCCGACCTTGCCGTTGTGGATGTAGCTGCCCACGAGGCCTTCGGCGGCAACGCGACCGGCCTTGCCCGCCTGGCGGCTGATCCCCTTCTTGCGCAGCCACTCCTGCGCCTTGGTGAAGTCGCCGTCGGACTCGCTGAGCGCCTTCTTGCAGTCCATCAGCCCTGCTCCGGTCTGCTCGCGGAGCTCCTTCACCATCTGCGCGGTCACCTCAGCCATCGTCTCTCTCCTTGTGCGGTTCCGTCATGCGGCGCCCACACTCCTGGGAGGGCGGCCGATCACGGTCAAATTGGAAGGTGCTGAAAACACGTGGGGCGCCACCGCCTGGGTCCAGGAGGGGCGCCCCGGATACGTCAGGACCCGTGGAGGTCCGGCACGACGGCCTTACTCGGCCGCCTTGCCCTCACCGGTCGCCTCGGCAGCGGGCGCCTCGCTCGGCACGGTCGCGGGAGCCGCGCGGTGCTCGACCACGGGGCCGCGGCGGTCACCACCACGGTCACCACCGCGCTCGTTGCGGCGGTCTCCACGGTCGTGGCGGCGCGGGCCACGGTCGTGGCGGCGGTCCTCACGGTGATCGTCGCGATCCTCACCACCGGTGGCGCGGTAGCGGGCCGCCCCCTCGAGCGCCGCGTCCGCCACCTTGCTGCTGAAGAGCTTGATGGAGCGGATGGCGTCGTCGTTACCGGGGATGACGAAGTCGATGCCGTCGGGATCGCAGTTGGTGTCGACCACGCCGATCACCGGGATGCCCAGGCGCACCGCCTCGTGGATGGCGATGTGCTCCTTCTTGGGGTCGATCACGAACAGCGCGCCGGGGAGGCGGGTGAGGTCCTTCACGCCACCGAGGTTGCGCTCCAGCTTCTCGCGCTCACGCTCGAGCATGGCGACCTCCTTCTTGGGGAGGCGCTCGAAGGTCCCGTCCTCGGCCATCTTCTCGATGCCCTTGAGGCGATCGATGCCCTGCTTGATGGTCTTGAAGTTGGTCAGGGTCCCGCCCAGCCAGCGGCTGGTCACGAAGAACTGGCCGGCGCGGAGGGCCTCCTCACGGATGACGTCCTGCGCCTGCTTCTTGGTACCGACGAAGAGGATCGCCTGGCCGCGCGCGGTCACGTCGGACACGAAGCGGAACGCCGCCCGCGCCATGTGGACCGTCTTCTGCAGGTCGATGATGTAGATGCCGTTGCGGGCACCGAAGATGTACGGCTTCATCTTCGGGTTCCAGCGGCGGGTCTGGTGACCGAAGTGCACGCCCGCCTCGAGGAGCTGGCGCATGGTGATGCCGCTCTGCGAGGCCATGGCCTGGGCCTGGGTGGGCTCGGTCTGCGCCGCCTCGGGGGCGACGTCCTGCGTGGTCTGGGGCTGCTCGCCCGTCTGCTCAGTCTGATCCATGGTTCCGGTTCTTTCCTCCACGCACCGCGGGTGGATCCGGACGGCATGTCACCGGGCGTCGGTCTCTCGCGTTCGGGGCATGGCCCTGAAGCTCGAATCACCGACCACCGGCACCGGGGCCGATCCGGGGCGGGCGTGTGTGTGATGGGGTGTTGGTACTCAGTGCTGCGGATACGGCAACTGCGGGAAACAACATCCGGGTCGCTCGCCTCCCCGCTTCAGGCGGAGCTGGCGCGGGTCGGGAGCCCCCGGACCGCGCCTCCTAACAGAGCGCCCCAGGGGGCGCAAGCGCCGGACGGGCCGGGTGATGACCACGCGGAGCAGGGGCTCCGCCGCTCACCCGGCCTCTCGAGACGGACTCAGGCGGTGAGCTCGCCCGAACCGTGGCACTTCTTGTACTTCTTGCCCGAGCCACAGGGGCAGGGATCGTTGCGGCCCACCCGGGGACCCTCGCGCTCAATGGGCTTGCGGGGCGCGGCAGCTGCGGTGGCCGGCTTCGCGCCACCCGCGCCGGAGGTCGCCTGATCGTGCGACTCGGTGACCTGCATGCGCCGCTGCTTCTGGGCCATCTCCTGACGCAGCCGCTCGGCCTCCTCGGCCGCGCTCTTGGGCATGACCCGGCTGATCTGGGAGACGAACTGGAAGCTGATCGCCGAGAGCATCTGCTGGAAGCCCGAGTAGCCCTCCTTCTTGTACTCCTGCTTCGGATCCCGCTGGCCGTAGCCGCGCAGGCCGATGCCCTGGCGCAGGTGGTCCATGGCCAGCAGGTGGTCCTTCCACAGCCGGTCGATGGTCGCCAGGTACTGGTACTGGCAGAAGCGCAGGAAGTCCTCGCCGAACTCGGACTCGCGGGCCTCGAGCTGCCCCTTGGCCTTGGCGAACACCTGATCCTGGATCTCCTCGCGGGAGCTGGCCCCGGTGAAGTCCATGTCCAGCCAGAGGGACTCCTTCACGCCGCGCGTGAAGGCGTCGAGCTCCCACCCTTCGGCGGAGCGGGTCACCAGGTAGGTGCCCGAGAGGTTCACGATCACCTCTTCGACCGCGTCGAGCACCAGCTCCTTGAACGCCGGCCAGGAGACCGTCTCCTCGGTGCGGGTCTTCTGCTTGGTGCGGGGATCCTCCTCGAACTCCACCAGCGGGATGCCCGCCCCGGCCGCGAGAACCCGGCGACGCAGCTTGTAGATCGTGCGCCGCTGCTGGTTCATCACGTCGTCGTACTCGAGCATGTTCTTGCGGATGTCGAAGTTGTGTCCTTCGACCCGCCGCTGGGCGCCCTCGATCGCCTTCGAGAGCCAGCGGTGCTCGATGACCTCGCCCTCCTCCATGCCCAGGCGCTCCATCATCGCGCCCATGCGATCGGAGGCGAAGATGCGCATCAGGTCGTCTTCGAGCGACAGGTAGAACCGGCTCACACCGGGATCGCCCTGACGGCCCGCGCGGCCGCGCAGCTGGTTGTCGATGCGCCGGCTCTCGTGGCGCTCGGTGCCCAGGATGTAGAGGCCGCCCTTCTCCTTGACCTGCTCGCGCTCGGCCCGGGTCTGCTCGGTGTACTTCTCGATGAGCTTCTGGAGCTTCTCGTCGTACGCCGCGCGCTCCCGCTCGTAGGCGGAGAGGTCCAGCGCCGCGCCCTCCGAGGGCTGGGGCATCACCGGCGGCTCACCGGCCTCGGCCCGCGCGAGCACCTCGGGGTTTCCGCCCAGGAGGATGTCGGTGCCTCGACCGGCCATGTTGGTGGAGATGGTGACCGCGCCCAGGCGCCCGGCCTGCGCGACGATGGTCGCCTCCCGCTGGTGCTGCTTGGCGTTGAGGACCTCGTGGGGGATCTCCGCCTTGCGCAGGAAGCCGGCCAGCGCCTCGCTCTTGGCGATGGTGACCGTACCGACCAGCACCGGCTGACCCGACTCGTGCAGGGCCTTGATGTCCTTGGTGATGGCGTCGAACTTCTCGCGCTCGGTGCGGAAGACCTGGTCCTCGAGGTCCTTGCGGATCATCGGGCGGTTGGTCGGGATGACCCGGACGTCGAGGTTGTAGACGCTCGCGAACTCCTGGGCCTCGGTGTCCGCCGTACCGGTCATGCCCGAGAGCTTGGTGTACATGCGGAAGTAATTCTGGAACGAGATGGTCGCCAGGGTCTGGTTCTCGTTCTCGATCCGCACGCCCTCCTTGGCCTCGACCGCCTGGTGCAGACCATCGCTCCAGCGGCGGCCGGCCATGAGACGACCGGTGAACTCGTCGACGATGATGACCTGGCCGTCGCGCACCACGTAGTCGCGATCGCGCTTGTAGATGGTGTGCGCGCGCAGGCTCTGCTCCACGTGGTGGAGCGTCTCGATCATGTCGGGGGCGTAGAGGTTCGGGATGCCCAGGCGCTTCTGGATCTTCTCGATGCCGGCGTCGGTGAGCATCGCGCTGCGCGACTTCTCGTCCAGGGTGTAGTCCTGATCGAGCACGAGGCCGTGCATGACCTTGTCCACCTCGTAGTAGCGCTCGGTGGAGCTGTCGGTGGGGCCGGAGATGATGAGCGGGGTGCGCGCCTCGTCGATCAGGATCGAGTCCACCTCGTCGACGATGGCGAAGTTGAGCTCGCGCTGGACGTAGTCCTGGAGCTGGAACTTCATGTTGTCGCGCAGGTAGTCGAAGCCGAACTCGTTGTTCTGCCCGTAGGTGATGTCCGCGCGGTAGGCCGCCTGACGCTCGGCGTCCTTCATGTCATGGAGCACGCATCCGACCGAGAGGCCCATGAAGCGGTGCACCTGACCCATCCACTCGGCGTCGCGGCGGGCAAGGTAGTCGTTCACGGTAACGACGTGGACGCCGCGTCCGGAGAGCGCATTGAGGTAGCTCGGCGCGGTCGCGGTCAGGGTCTTGCCCTCACCGGTGCGCATCTCGGCGATGCAGCCCATGTGGAGGAAGCGCCCACCGATGAGCTGCACGTCGAAGTGCCGCTGGCCGATGGTGCGACGCGCCGCCTCGCGGGCGAGGGCGAAGGCGGGGATGAGCAGGTCGTCGAGCGGCTTGCCGTTCTCCACCTGCTGCTTCCACTCTGCCGTCTTGCGCGGGAAGTCCTCGTCGGAGAGGGCGCGCATCTGCGGTTCGAGCTCGTTGATGCGGGCGATCACCGGCAGGGAGCGCTTGAGCTCCCGGTCATTCTTGGTGCCGATGATCTTCCGCAGGGTCCATTCGATCATGGGGTTCCTCGCGCGCCGGTCGTGGGCCCCTGGAAAGGGAGCAGCGCGACTGGAAAGCTGGTTCAGTTCGTTCCGTGTGCTGGGGGCTTTAGCGACACTGGCATCCAGGGGCAACCGGACAGTCGACTCGCCCATTCCGCTTTGCGCCAGGAGGGGTAGCCTGCCCCGCATGGCGACCCTCCCTGAGACCCTTCCCTCCTTCACCAAGCTGCTGATCCGCGACCAGCGCCGGGCCGCGGCGCTGTACACCGCCCTGGGCTTTGAAACCCTCTTCCGGGACGAGGTCTTTCTGCACCTGCGCTTCGCGCCCGGGGCCGAGCTCTACCTGGTGACGGCCCCGCCGAACGCCCCCCTGCCCGAGCCGCGGGGGGCCGGCGTGCTGGTGTGCTTTGCCGTGGGGGCCGGGGTCTCGTTGGACGCCCTGGCGGAGCAGGCGCGGGAGGTGGGGGCCCCGGTTCAGGGCCCCAGCGATCAACCCTGGAATACGCGCGAGCTCATCGTCACCGACCCCGAGGGGTACCGGATCAACTTCGTCCAGCCGCTGGGCGCCGGCCCCGGCTGAGCCCGCGGGACCACTTTTCTGCCCTGGATGCCTGCAGGACGAGCGGGCGGGCGTTAGGACGCGGCTGGAAAGTTTGGCTGCTGTCAGAGACAACCCGCGTGCCCGCTCTAAGCGGTGCAGCGGGAGGTCCCGCTCTGCTCATCAACCCCAGGCGCCTTCCAGGCGCCCCTTACGCAACAGCA
Source organism: Myxococcaceae bacterium (assembly GCA_035304185.1). Lineage (GTDB taxonomy): Bacteria > Myxococcota > Myxococcia > Myxococcales > Myxococcaceae > DATGQN01. Next base: position 21,929 of record DATGQN010000070.1, on the reverse strand, counting down.
AGGATGCAACCCATGACCGATGCGCTCCGCGCGGCTTTGAGGCTGGCCCTGATCGGTGCCCTCAGCACGCCGCTCTACGCCTGCCCCGGCTACATCGACGACCCCTATATCCCCCAGCCGAACCCTCAGGAGCCGGATGACGGGGAAGAGCCGGAGGAGGAGGAGCCCGAGGAGGAGCCTGAGGACGAGCTGACGGTCGCAACGAGCTTCGACCCCGACTCGCTGGCCGCCGCGTTCCCGCCGGATCCGAACGGCTCCACCTTCGGCTTCCCCTCCGACGCCGCGCCCTTCGGCGGCGAGGGCACCTCCTGGCGCTTCCAGAAGGCCCCGGGCGACGCCACGAACCTCAAGTTCGAGCTCTACCTGCCCTTCACCTTCGAGGAGGGCGTCGATGCGCCCCCCGCCATCTTCGACGCGCTCCGCGAGCACCTGGGCGCCTTCACCGTGGGCGAGCTCGCCTCCATCCAGGTCCATACCCGCCGCGACCTCGAGACCAGCCCGGACCTGACCATGGTCCTGTTCACCACGCCCAGCGCTGAGGCCGAGCAGAACACCGCGTCCTGGTACCAGAGCCGGCTGCACGCGGAGCTCGGCGGCGCCCGCGAGCTCAACGCGCCGGTGGGGACGTGGAACGCCTTCAGCACCGACGCCGGTGAGAACCAGCTGGTCTTCTGGGACTACCGCCACAGCAACGTGAACCTCGGCATCCAGCCCCAGGACCGTCAGTTCACGCTCGCCGAGGCCCAGGAAGGACCGGTCACGCCCGAGGGCGAGGAGGAGGCGCGCGACTACCGCGACCAGACGGTGAAGTTCCTCACCTTCATGACCTACTCCGGCACCCAGGAGCATGACGTCTCCATCGACGGCATCACCATCACCCTCAAGGACGGGCGCACCGCGACCATCGACCTCGAGGGCACGGCGGAGGAGGCCCCGGTCCTCAACTCCACCCTCTCCCTGACCGAGCTCGAGGATGCGTACCCGCCCAGCGAGGGTTCGAGCTTCGGCGTCCTCGACACCGAGTTCCCGTTCCGTGAGGGCGGCGCCTCCCTGCGCTTCCAGAAGGAGGCGGGCCCGGGCGAGAAGTTCGAGCTGCACCTGCCCTTCACCGCGGGCGCGAACGAGGAGCCCTTCCCCGCCTTCTGGGATGCGCTCTACGGCTTCATCGGCCCCATCACCGTGGGGGACATCGCCTCCATCCAGGTGAGCAGCCGCCGCAACATCGAGAGCAGCCCGGACCTCGCGCTCTTCGTCTACACCACGCCCACGCACGACACGGAGCTGGATGATGCGTCCTGGTACCAGAGCCGCCTGCACATGCCGCTCTCCGAGGCCGCCAACGTGAACGCCCCTGCCGGGAAGTGGAACACCTGGTCCACCGACGCGGGGACCAACCAGATCCGCTTCTGGGACTACCGCACGGCCGGCAACCCGGCGAACGGCATCCAGCCGGGCGAGTACTTCACCCTCGAGGACATGCTGGCCGGCCCCGTCGCTCCCGCCGGTCACGAGGGCCGCGACTACCGCGACCAGACGGTGAAGTTCATCACCCTCTCGACCTTCAGCACCAACAGCGAGGTCGACATCTCGGTGGATGGCTTCGTCCTCCGGCTGAATGACGGCCGGGTGGTGCAGATCAACTTCGGCGAGTAGCCGAGGCGGGCGAGAGGCCCGGCCCTCTGGGCGCAGGACCCCGCCTTGCGGACGCGCCGGCTTCCTTCACGGAGGCCGGCGCGTCTTCGTTGCGGGCAGGTGCACGGACGTCTCCATCAGGTGCGCCCGGGCCGTCCGGCTGCTAGAGCGTGCGCCATCATGAAGCTGACGCACACCCTGACCGACGCGCAGTCCCTGGCCCTCACGCAGCTCTTTCCGCAGGTCCTCGTGCAGGGGGAGAACGCCCTCAACCGCGCGGTCGAGATCCTGATCGAGCAGGAACAGCAGCGCCGGGGCGCGGTCGACGGGAAGACCGGCGCCATTCCGGTGGCCGCCCTCCTCCAGGGCTCCTTCCTCAAGCAGGAGTACGACGCCGGCCTGCACTTCGGCGAGGAGGGCTGGAGACTCCATGGCCTCATGGTCGACGTGAAGGAGATGACCCTCCAGAACCGGCGGCTGGGCTTCGAGCGCGGGGATGCGCTGCTCGCGGCCGTCGTGGCCACCCTCCGAAGCGCCCTTCCCGGTACCGAGGTCGTGCGGCTGCACTCCGATGCCTTCGCCGCGCTCTACCTCCCCACCCTGGGAGGAACGCCGGGCGACGACGCGGCCCGGCGGCTGGGCAGCGCACTTCAGGAGGCGATGGTGCCCTTCACCAGCGCCGAGGCCGGGGTCGGGTTCACCATCGCCGAGCTCTCCCTCACCATCGTGCAGCCCGCCCACTGGCAGGTGATCGGCCCGCTGGTCTGGTCCGAGTTCGAGCGCGCCCTGCTCCTCGAGCGTCTGGGAAGAGCGTCGGGCGTGCAGCGTCGCCGGGTCGAGTTGGATGCCGCGATTCCGGGGCCCGCGACCACCGCCCGCGAGTGGTGATCACCGACCTGCGCTGGAGCTTTCCGGCCGATCCCCACGGCCGCGGTCCGTGGGACGTCGCCGGACGCCCATCCCGGAAACGACAGAAGGCCCGTCCCGATCCGCGACGCGCTGGATCGGACCGGGCCTCCGCTCGCTCACGCCACCGGGGGCGCGGCGCTCAGTCCTCGAGGATGAACTGACGGGGGTTCTGCGGGACGCCGTGCAGCCGCACCTCATAGTGGAGGTGGGGGCCTGTGGATCGACCGGTGTTGCCGACCGCACCGATCTGCATGCCGCGATCGACCTTCTCCCCCGCCTTCACCAGGATCCGGGAGAGGTGGGCATAGCGGGTCTTCAGGCCGTAACCGTGATCCAGGACGACCACGTTGCCATATCCGCCGTCCATGCCGGCGAAGGCCACGGTGCCTTCGGAGGGCGCGAGCACCTCCTGGCCGTGGGGGGCGGCGACATCCAGACCGGCGTGCATGACGCGCTCGGCGGTGTAGGGGTCCACGCGCTGACCGAAGTCCGAGGTGACCCAGCCGCGCGCCGGCCAGATCGACGGCGTCGAGGCCAGCAGCGACTTCTGATCCAGGAAGTAGTCCTGCAGCTCCTGCAGGCTCTGCTCCTGGCGGTTGGCCTCCGCGGACAGCTTGTCGAGGCTCGCCAGGATCTGCTCGTCGCTCTCCTGCTGCTCGAGACGGGCGAACTCGGCGCTCACGGTGCCCTCGGGGGCGCCCTGGGTGGGGCCCATCGCGAGGTTCCGACCGGAGTCGTTCATCAGGGTGACCGCACGCAGTTTCTGATCGAAGCGCTCCACACGATCCAGGGTCGAGCCGATGTGCTCGATGCGTTCCCGCACCTGCTTGAGCTGGGTGCGCAGGGCGAGGTTCTCCTCGCGCAGGACGCGGTTCTCAGAAGCGTCCTTGGCGACCATCGTGTAGTGGACGCCGGCCCCTGCGGCCACCAGGGCCACCAGCGCGGCGCCGATGGCGAGGTTGAGCAGCAGGCTCTTCTGAACCCGATAACGCCGGACCTCGGCCGACGTGTGATCCGGGACGACGATCAGGGTGTAGGTCTTTTTCGACACGCAGCGCTCCGAAGAACCGTTCAAGCAGGCGCAGAAACTAGGTGTTGCTCCCCCAAGCCTGCACCTCCGCTCGCGAGCGGGGTGTCACCCAGCGACTGCTCGACCACAGCAGCGGCGTCCAGAAGAGGACCCCGCCTGCTATCACCGGGGTTTAAAGGGTGTCAAGGATGACAGTCCCGTGGGAATCCGCTGGTGCGCGGCCTCCGTGGGCCGGTCTCAAGCAGCCACGTGCACGGCGATGACGGTGATGTTGTCGTCCCCGCCCCGCTCGTTGGCGAGATCGATGAGGCGCTGGGGCACCTCCTCGAACGGCCACTTGGAGATGACCCCGAGGATCTCGTGATCCTCGATCATGTTCGCGAGCCCGTCGGAGCAGAGGACGAAGATGTCATCCGGCTCGACGACCAGGCCCATCACGTCGACCTGGACCTCCTCTTCGAAGCCCACCGACCGGGTGATGATGTTCTTGTAGCGGCTGTTCTTCGCCTCTTCGGGCGTGATCATCCCGGCCTTGATCTGCTCGTTGACCAGGGAGTGATCCTCGGAGATCTGCTGCACCAGGTCGCCGCGCACCAGGTAGGCGCGGCTGTCTCCCACGTGGGCGAAGAAGGCGTTCTCGTCCTTCATCGCCAGCGTGATGACCGTGGTGCCCATGCCGGCGAGGCGGCTGTCCTGCTGCGCGGTCCCGTAGATCGTGGCGCACGCGCGCTCGACCGCGCTGCGCAGGGCCTCGGGGATGGGCGACATCTGCAGGGACGCGCTCACCGCGAACGGATTGTCCGCGCTGTCGCGGGCCTGACGCAGCTCGCGATCGATGGTCTCGACCGCGAGCCGTGAGGCCGTCCCGCCTCCCGCGTGGCCACCCATGCCGTCGGCGACGACATAGACCTGAAGCTCCTCGTCGATGAGGAAGCTGTCTTCGTTGTGGTCCCGTCGGCGGCCGACATCCGTCATGCCGACCGAGCGGACTCTCCACTTGCGCTGAGCGGGCTGACCTGCGGCGTTGGACACGGTCGGGACACTAAATGAGGTTGTGTGCGGCGGCAAGAAGCCGTCCGGGCCGGGGAGACGAAAATTGCGTCACCCTCCGTTCAGGGACTCCGGACCTCCCGGGCGGCAAGGGCCCGCGGCACCCGGCGGCGGCCACTGCGGACCGTCCCCCTGGCGGCGCGGACCAGCGCCTCGGCAGCGCCCAGGGCCTCCTTGGAGACCTTCACGCCCGAGAGCATCCGCGCCAGCTCCTGGGTCTTCGCCGTTCCCTCCAACGCCTCCACCTCCGAGAACGTCCTCCCTTCGGCCACCTGCTTCTTCACCACCAGGTGGGCCTCGGCGTGCGCGGCCACCTGTGGCAGGTGCGTGATGCAGAGGACCTGACGCCGGGTGGCGAGCTCCCGGATCAGCCGCCCCACCACGTCCGCCACCGCGCCGCTGACGCCGGAGTCCACCTCGTCGAGGACCTCGCACGCCGTCTCCTCCGCCCCCGCCAGGCAGGCACGCAGCGCGAGCATCACGCGTGCGGCCTCACCGCCACTGGCCACGCGTGAGAGCGGACGCAGGGGTTCGCCCGGGTTCGCCGAGAACTCGAAGGCCACCTGATCACCGCCATCCGCGCGCAAGACGTCCCGTGGGGTGACCCGGACCTCGAAGCGCGCCCGCTCCAGCGCGAGCGAGGCGAGGGACGCCTGGACCTTGTCCGAGAGGCACTTCGCGCCCTTCTCCCGCACGCCACGGAGGGCCTTCGCTGCAGCCTCCGCGCGCTTCAGTGCGTCGGCCAGCTCCACCTCCAGCGCGGCGAGCTGCGCCTCGCGGTCCTCGAGCTGGGTGAGCTCCTCCCGAAGGGACGTGGTGCGCGCGGCGAGCCCTTCGCAATCGGTCGCGTGCTTGCGGCACAGCTGCTTGAGGAGATCCAGGCGATCATCGACCGCCACCAGCCGTTCAGGGTCCGCCTCCAGCGCGTGCAGCGCCTGTTCGAGCGCGCGCTCCGCCTCCTCGAGCTCGGCGGCCGCGGTGGAGAGGCCCTGCAGCACCGGCTCCAGACGTGGATCCAGCTTCACCGCCTCAGCGACCAACAGCTTCGCGCGGCTGACCGGCCCCTGGGCCCCCTCCTGATCAATGAGGCCGAGCGCCTCCTGACAGTGGCGCGCCTGCCGGTCGGCGCCCATCAGCCGCCGCCGCTCGAGTTCGAGCGCCTCCAACTCTCCGGGCTTCGGCGCGATCCGCTCCAGCTCCTCGAGTTGGAAGCGCAGGAATTCCACCCGCTGCAGGAGCTGCTGCTCATCGCCCCCCAGCGCCTCCATCCGCGACCGGATCCGACCCAGGGCCTCCCAGGCGGCGGTGTAGGCCGCACGCTCCTTCACCTCCCCGAGGAAGCGGTCCAGGAGCGGCAGGTGTCGGGTGGGATCCAACAGGCCGACATGCGCGTGCTGGCCGGCCACTTCCACCACCCCGCGCATGAGCTGCCCCAGGACGCCCACCGTCACCAGCGCTCCGTTGACGTGGACCTTGTTGCGCCCCTTGCCCACCACGCGCCGAACGCTGAGCTCCTCTCCCAGATCCGGAAGTCCCAGCGCCTCCAGCCGCTCGGCGAGCGCGGGGGTGCGGAGGAAGACGCCCTCCACCACCGCCTCCTGCGCGCCGGCTCGGACCACCTCCGGATCCGCGCGGCCTCCCAACAGGAGCCCCAAAGCGTCCACGAGGATCGATTTGCCCGCACCGGTCTCGCCGGTCAGCACCGTCAGCCCCGGGCCGAAGCCCACCTCCACCTGCTCGGCCACCGCCAGGTTGTTCATCCGCAGCGCCATCAACATCGCGTCACCTGCCTTCAAGCGTCTTCAAGGGACCCGGAAGGGGATTCCCCGACGCACTGAACAGGCTAGCAGCATGGACTGACACTGCTCAGCCGTCCAGTACCCGTACGTGACGCGGGCCCGGGACGACGGTGGCGCGGCCTCAGGCCAGGCCGTGCTTGCGGAGGAGGCGACGCAGATGGACCCGGTCGATCTCCGCCTCCCTCGCCGCCTGGGAGACGTTCCCTTCGCACCGGGTGATGAGCGCCGCGAGGTAGTCGCGCTCGAAGGCATCCACGAGCGCCTCCTTCGCCTCCTTGAAGGGACGTGACGGCGCGTCCGGGACGCTCGACGGGGGCGGTGGCGTCGGGATGGCGCCGGGCAGAGCGAACTCGGTCCCCAGGGTCACCACGCGCTCCACCACGTTGCGCAGCTCGCGGACGTTGCCCGGCCAGCCATAGGCCGCGAGCATTGCCCTGGTCTCGGCCGAGACCAGGGTCGAAGAGAGGCCCATGCGCTCGAGCATGTCGTCGACGAGGAGCGGGATGTCCTCGGGCCGGTCCCGGAGGGGCGGGACGTGGACCTCGACCACCGCGAGCCGATGGTAGAGGTCCTCCCGGAAGTCCCCCCGCGCGACGCGCTCACGGACGTCACGATGGGTGGCGGCCACCACCCGGACATCGACCCGCTTCCAGCTGTCGCTGCCGATCCGCTTCACCTCGCGGCGCTCGAGGGCCCGTAACAACCGGGGCTGGAGCTCGAGGGGAAGCTCTCCCACCTCATCCAGGAAGACGGTGCCGCCATCGGCGCGCTCGAAGATGCCGGCGCGATCCGACACCGCGCCGGTGAAGGCCCCCCGGACGTGGCCGAAGAGCTCGGACTCGATGAGGGTGGGCGCGAGCCCCGCCAGGTCACACACGACGAAAGGCTTCCCGGAGCGGGGACTCTCCTGATGCAGCGCCTCGGCGCAGAGCTCCTTGCCGGTCCCGGTCTCTCCCTGGATCAACACATCCGAGCGGCCCATCCCGACGCGCTCGAGTCGGGAGAAGAGCTCGCGCATGGGCAGGCTGCGACCGATGAGGCGTCCGAAGCGGGAGCGCTCCGAGGGCGCGAGGGAGCCGGAGGGTGCACTGCGCACCAGGACGCGCAGCGCGCTCTTTCCCAGCCGCACGGTGGCGCCCGGCGCGGCCTCGATGGCGGAGAAGCGGACGCCCTCGAAGTACGAGCCGTTCGTCGAACCCTGATCCGAGAGGCGCAGACGATCCGTCAACACCTGGCCCTGCAGGTGAACGCGCGAGACCGCGACGTCGGTGAGGACCAGATCGTTCCGCGGATCAGTCCCCACCGTGAACGTTCCGGTGCGCAGGACCAGCTCCCGCCCGAAGTCCGGCCCGCCCACGACCACGAGCTTGAGGGGAATCGGTCCCGCCTTCTCTCCCGGCGTGAGCACATCGGTCGAGGGGCCGGGGGTCATGGAGCGACCTCGCAATCACAGACCCGCAGGACGACCTCTTCCACCCGGCCCTTGGAGAGGCTGACGCTCACCCGACCCGTGGCCCAGGGTGCCGCCAACGCCTCGCCGGACAACACCCGTGCCTCGAGCTCGAGGGGGCCCTCCTCCAGATGTCCGGCGTCCTGCTCGAACACGGCCAGCGTCTGCGGGAAGCCTGTGGTCCCGCTCAGCTCCCAGGTGCGATCCAGCGCGATGGCGCCCGAAGGCCGGCGGACGATGAGCTGCAGACCGTCCGCCTGTTCCGGCACCGTCAGCGGAGCCTCGACGCGGATCCAGAGCCCGGCCTCGGGGCCGCACCCTCCGGTCAACGCACAGAGGGTGACCAGCAGGAGCGCGCGGCTCAACGCAGAAACTCCCGCCCCAGGCTTCCCCGGGGCAGCTCAGGACGGGTGAGCTGCCACGCAGCGATCCCGGCGCCGAGACCGACCCCTCCCACCGCGGCCCACAGCCACCAGCGATTCGCTCCGGACGCTTCCGAGGCGTTCGCGCGGGATGGGTCCTTACCGGCGTGTGCCGCGCGCAGGTAGTCCGGCGGGCCGGTGGGAAGGCGCTCTCCGGGCCCGGTCGCGGGCGTCAGGGGGCCTGCGGCCCTCGCTTGCGCAAACAGCGCGAGGAGCTTGGGACTGCTTTCTTCGGAGAGGGTGTGCTCGGGGGCGCGCCACAGGATGCGTCGGAAGGCGAGGACGGCTTCCGGCTCGCGCCCGAACGCCGCCTCAGCGGTCCCGAGCAGCTCCAATGCGCGCACCTGCTCGGGCGGTGGCAGGCCTTGGGTCAGCGCTTCCGAGGCCCGCTCGCGGACCGCCTCGAACCGTCCTTCCAGGAGCGCCTGTTCCGCTTCGGCCAGGGACACGACTCCCGAGCCCGCCTGCAGCACCATCGCGGAGAGGAGGATCAGCGTCGACACGGCGCGGACGCTAGGTGTGCGGTGTGAAGGGCGTCAAGGCGATCCCCTCCCGCGACCGCTGGTACGCTCGCGCGCGTCTATGCCCGCCCCCATCCGATTCGGACGCTACCTGCTCCTCGAGCGGCTCGCCGTCGGAGGCATGGCTGAGATCTTTCTCGCCAAGGTCGTGGGAGAGGGGGGCTTCGAGCGGCTCTGCGTCGTCAAGCGCGCCCTCCCCCACCTGAGCCGCGACCCGGAATTCATCCGCATGTTCATGGATGAGGCGCGGCTGGCGGCGCGGCTGCATCATCCCGGCATCGTGCAGATCCACGAACTCGGGACCTGCGACGACGATTACTACATCGCCATGGAGTACCTGGCCGGCGAAGACCTCGCCGCGGTGCTGGTGCAATCCCGAAAGGTCGGGCTCCCCATCCCCATCGGCGTCGCGGCACGGGTGATCGCCTCCGCCGCCGTCGCACTGCACGCGGCCCACACCTTCAGCGATCCGGCCACCGGACCGATGCGGATCGTCCACCGGGACGTGAGCCCCTCAAACCTCTTTCTGACCTTCCACGGCGACGTGAAGGTGCTCGACTTCGGCGTGGCCCGCGCGGAAGGGCGGCTCGCGTCGACCCTGGCCGGCGTGACCAAGGGAAAGCTCTCCTACATGTCGCCGGAGCAGGCGCAGGGCCTGGAGGTCGATGCGCGCACCGACGTCTGGGCGCTGGGCCTCTGCCTGCGCGAGTTGCTCACCGGGCGCCGACTCTTCAGCGGGACGACAGCGCCGCTCGAGCGCGTGCGCCACATCGTCCACGCCCCCATCCCTCCCCCGGGCGCCGAGCGTCAGGACGTCCCTCCCGAGCTGGACCGCATCACCATGCGCGCGCTGCAGCGCACCCCCAACGCGCGGTACGCCACGGCGGGCGGGTTCGCCGCCGATCTCGAAGCGTTCCTGAGAACTCACCTCCAGGAGGGCGACGCGCTCTCCCCGAGCGGGTATCTCCAGCGCCTCTACGGAGAGGCGCACATCAGCGCCAAGACGTCGCCCGCCCAGGCCTGCGAGCAGCGCGTCCCCCACGCCCATTCCTCCGGGACCCAGCGACTCGCAGCCCCCGTCCCGCCCACGCTCCAGACGCCGGCCGGCATCACCCAGCCCCTCCCGCTTCGCGCCACGTCCCGCTCGGACGTCCTTCCGCTCCGTGACGTCACCGAGAGGAGCGATGCGGCCACGGCCCTCACCGCGACCGCGACCGCATCCCCGCTCCCGGATCCGCGGACGCCAGTGGGGCCGGCCACCACCGACGTCGCGGCCACACGCCCCACCTCCGGGCGCCTCTCTCCTGCCCCTCAAACAGTCCGGGTCCGACGTGCGCTCGCGGTGCTGAGCATCGCTGCCCTCCTTGCACTGAGCCTCGCCGCGGGGACGAGGCTGTGGAGGCCGGGGGAATCCATGACGCCCGCGGTCTCCGAGCGCGCCGCGAGCGGACCGGAGGCGCGCTCCCCTTCGGCACGGGTGAAGACCGCCGATGGCGCAGGGACCGCTTCCGCCTTGACCGTGACACCGGACCAGCCCCCCCCTGAGGCGCACCGGGCCGACGACGCCCCGGTCGACCTCGTCGCGGCCGACGCCCTGCCTGCGGATGTTTCGAGCGCCTCCTCTGCAACGGAAGCGTCGCGCCCCACCCCGGCGCGCCGACCGCGGGCAGGGTCCACGCGGAGCAGCTCGAGCGGCACGCTCACCATCCGCGCCAACGTCCCCGTCGACGCCTTCCTGGGAAAGCGTCGCCTGGGCCCGGTCCCGGTGGAGCCGGTCCGCGTCCCTGCCGGGCGCCACACCCTGCGCCTCGTCAATGCGGAGCGGAACCTCTCCCACCAGTCGACCGTCCACATCGGCTCCGGCCGCGCGACCGTGCATGAGGTGGCGCTGGGGACCGGAACGCTCAATGTCGACGCCATCCCGTGGGCGGAGGTCTGGATCGATGGAGAGAAGCTGGGGCTGACCCCCATCGCCGGTCACGTGCTGTGGGAGGGGGCCCATCAGCTCCGCCTCGTCGGTCCGGACGGTACCCGGAAGCGCTCGGTGCGCATCCGCCCCGGCGGGGTGACCGTCGTGCGGGAAGATCTGCGCGCGCCGACCGCCGCCAGGTGATGCCCCCACTCCGCAGGTGGTGACTGCAGACATCACCCCCGACACATCATCGAAGCCGTCGTGAAGCGCCGCGTGGACCGCAAATCCGCACACCTGGCGGCGTTTTTCGACGGCGCCGGATGGCCCTGTGTCTGCACTGCGGCGAAGGGAACCCCCAACCGGAGTCCCCATGAACATCCGCTTCACCCCACTCCTGCTTCCGGTGCTGCTGTCGGCAGCCTGCACGCAGGACGCCCGGTCCTCCCATGACGCCGAGGGCGCCCACGTCTCGGATGTGCCGCTGGCCCTCACCCAGGCGCAGGTCTTCTATCCCTCCGCCGACGCCGAGGTCCGCTCGGCCACCCCCAACACGAACTACGGCAACAGCAATGAGCTGGGCTCGGACAGCGATCCGGTGCGGCATGCCCACCTCCGGTTCGAGGTGAGCGGGATCGCAGGTCCGGTCCAATCCGCGACGCTGCGCTGCTACGCCAAGAACGGCTCGGTGAATGGCCCGGCGCTGTACCGCACGCAGGGCGCGTGGACGGAGCAGGGGCTCACCTGGAACAACCGCCCCAGCACCACCGGTCCCGCCCTGGTCGACCTCGGAAACATCCCGCATGGGACCTGGGTCGAGGTCGACGTGACCTCCGCCGTCCAGGGGAACGGGACGTACGCCTTCGCGTGGGTGCCGACGTCTTCGGACAGCATGATCTGCGACTCCCGTGAGACCGCCCGACGCCCCGAGCTCCGGGTCGAGGCGGAGAGCGACCCATCGGGCCCGCGCCCGGGTGAGGTCCTGGCCTGGTCCGAGGACTTCGATGGGACCTCGCTCGATCCGACGAACTGGACCGTGTCCACCGGCACCGAGAACCACTCGCAGTCGAACTACATCCAGGGCGCGGTCCGCGTGCAGAACGGCGCGCTGGCCATCCGCACCCGGCGCCACTGCGTGAGCGGCTCGGAGGCCCTGACCGACGCCAACGTGAGCAGCGCCCCCTGCCCCTCCGGCAAGACGACCCGCTACAGCTCGGGCAAGGTCCAGACGCCGCACCAGTTCGAGTCCGGGCGCCTGGAGATCCGCGCCAAGCTGCCCTCCGCCCAGACCGGCGTGACCCCCGCCATCTGGATGCGCAACGAGGCGGGCTGGTGCGCCCCCGGCTACGGCGGCCTCGATGTCGCGAAGTGGCAGGGCAACGATCCGACGCGCAGCTGGTCGGCGACCCAGGCCCCGTGCGTCAACGGCACCCCGCCCGTCGTGGGGCACCCCGTTCAGCACGGCACCAACCTCGCCAACGACTGGCACGTGTGGTCGGTCCGCTTCGGCCCGGACGGCGTCCGGTTCGAGCTGGATGGGCAGGTGCTCCACAGCAGCGGTGGTGATGCCGATACCTCCAAGGACACCGCCGCGGACTTCCCCGGCCTCTCCAGCAGCGACTTCGCCGCGGTGATGGAGCAGCTCTGGCAGCTGCGCTTCACCACCGAGGTCCGCCAGTCCGGCGACGCGAATCCGCCCCCGAGCAACTCGGCCCCCTTCCCGGAGGCGACGCTGCTGGTGGATTCGGTCCGCTACTACGTCGAGGAGCCCACCCCGGAGCCCGAGGGCTGGACACTCCATTGGTCCGACGAGTTCGACGGCGACAGCGTCGATGAGACGAGCTGGCGCATCTATCACAACACCTACGGCGACGGTAACAACGAGCTGGCCTGCCTCACGCCCAACAACGTGAGCGTCCACGACGGGGCGCTGCACATCGTCGCCAAGCGCGAGCAGGTGACCTGTCCCAGCGGTTCGGTGCGTCAGTTCACCTCGGGCTTCCTGGGCACCCGGGAGCGCGGGCTCTACTTCCCCCGGTTCGCGCGATTCGAGATGCGCGCCAAGCTGCCGCACATGAACGCGCTGTGGCCGGCCTTCTGGCTGCGTCACCGCGACGGCGCAGGCATCGCCGAGATCGACGTGATGGAGTACTTCCACGCCTCCGACCCCGGTGCGACCAGCATCGCCCTCCATCTCCACGGGACCTACAACGTCCTCAAGGGGACCCGCGCGTTCGAGGCGCCCACCCTCAATCCCGGCTGGCACGTCTGGGCGGTCGAGGTCGAGCCCGGCGCGAACAACCAGATCTGCTTCCGCTACTTCGTCGACGGCAACGAGGTCACTCCCAATGGCCGTCCGGCGGGACAGCCGGCCTGCGTGAATGATCCGGGCGCCTTCCAGCGCTACCCCGGCGAGCCCCTCTTCGACATCGCGGTGAACCTGGCCGTCGGTGGCAACTGGGTCGGCCATCCGGACGGCCCCCTGGACCGGCTGAACAACGGCCGCTGGGTCGATCCGACGAACGTGCAGCCGACCACGTTCCCCACCGCGTACGTCGTCGACTACGTGCGCGTCTACACGCGCTCGGAGTGATCGGCCGGAGGAGCGGGGCAGGCTAGAGTCACCCGAACGAGATGTCCCGCTCCACCCTGCCCCATCGGCTCCTCCTGCTCTGCTGCGCGCTCCTCCCACTCGAGGGGAGCGCGCAGTTGCGTACCGGGGTCTATGAGGGCGCAGGGCACGTCCCGCTGGTGCTGACCGGCCTCGGTTTCCGCCCGGACGTGGTGCTCGTCAAGGCCGACCTCTCGGTGGGGGGGGCCCTCTCCATCTCAACCCTGCCCCCCGGCATCACCAAGACGCTGAGTGAGAGCGGGGCCCTGGTGACCGATGGGGTGGTGTCCCTCGACGAGGATGGCTTCACGCTGACCGCGACGAGCTGGAGGGTGAACCGCAAGGACACGCGCTACACGTGGGCCGCCTTCCGCGCCGATCCGGACGAGCTCGTGGTCGGCACCTACCTCGGCGACGGGCAGGAGGACCGTCACGTGGCGGCGCTGGACTGGCGGCCCGGACTGCTCTTCATCATCGCGGAGGCCGAGGTGCCGCTTCAGTGGCGGACCGACGCCATGCCGACCGGCACGAGCTTCCAGGCGGGCGAGACGCCGCTGAATACAGGGCGGATCCTCGACTTCGACGACGCGGGCTTCCTGCTGGGCGCGCATCCGTCCGTGAACGCGGAGGGCACGACCTACCACTACGTGGCGTTCCGGGAGCGGCCGGATGGGCTGCAGGTCGGCAGCTACCGGGGGGATGCCACCGAGGGTCGGACAGTGGGTCCTCCGGGTCCCGCCGAGCTGGTCCTCCTCAAGGCGAACACCAGCACCCACGCCCTCTTCCGGCCACGGGCCCTCGAGGGCGGGTCCACGCCCTATCTCTTCGCCCTCCCGCACGCACCGGACCGCATCGCGCCGCTGGGAGCAGACGGCTTCCAGGTGAGCGCGCACCCGGAGGTCAATGCCCCGGACGTCGAACACTACTACGCGACGTGGAGCGCGGGCCCCCGCGCACGGCTGAGCGCGATCCCGGAGGGCGGCACCGCCCCGCTGTCGCTGCAGCTCGACGGCACCGGGTCCACACCGGGTGCAGGTGCAACCCTCGCGGAGTGGCACTGGCGCCAGCCGGAGGGTCCAGCCGGCGTGCGGCTCAGCGAGACCGCCCGACAGCAGGTGACGCTCTCCCACCCGGGCCGCTACGTCTTCGAGCTGGCCATCACCGACAGTGAAGGACGTCGCTCGGCTCCGGTCCGAGTGGAGGTCCTCGTGAACGGAGAGGTCTATCGACCGGACGCGGCCCTGGGGTGCGCGGTGGCGTCCGCGCCGCCCTGGCCTGTGCCGGTCCTGCTCCTGCTGATCACCGCCACCCGACGGCGCCGGCGGGAGCTCAGCCCACCCGGAAGAGATCCTCGACGTCCTGCTCGGTGAGCATCCGCCCCACGTCCGCCTCGGTGCCGAGCACGCCCGCGGCGAGCTCCTTCTTGCGCCGCTGCAGCTCCAGGATCTTCTCCTCCACCGTGCCCTTGGTGATGAGCTTGTAGGAGAAGACCGCGCGGGTCTGACCGATGCGGTGGGTCCGGTCGGTGGCCTGATCCTCGACCGCGGGGTTCCACCACGGATCGTAGTGGATGACGTAGTCGGCCGCGGTCAGGTTGAGGCCGGTGCCACCCGCCTTGAGGCTGATGAAGAAGAGGGGCGGCCCATCCGGCGCGTTGAACGCGTCCACCCGCGCCATGCGATCGCGCGTGCGACCGTCCAGGTAGAGGTAGTCGTAGTTGTTCTCCTTGGCCGACCTGGTGAGCAGCTCGAGCATCTCGGTGAACTGGCTGAACACCAGCGCGCGATGTCCCTCGGCGACCAGATCGTCGACCAGGCCGGCGAAGCGCTCCAGCTTCGCGGAGGGTGGAAGCGAGGTCCCCGGCGGGAGCTTGAGCAGGCGCGGATCACAGCACACCTGCCGCAGCTTCATGAGGGCCGCGAGGATCGACACGCGGCTGCGCTTGAAGCCCACCTTCTCGATGGTGTCGAAGACCTTGCGCCGGCTCTCCTCCAGCACCTCGCGGTAGAGCGCGGCCTGTCCGGCGTCCATCTCGCACCAGGCGACCGTCTCGGTCTTGGGCGGCAGGTCCTTGGCGACCTCGGTCTTCAGGCGCCGCATGATGAAGGGCTGGATGCGTCGACGCAGGCGATCGCGCACCTCGGGATCGCCCTGCACCTGGATGGGCTGCTCGAAGCGATCGTGGAAGCCCTCGGCGCTGCCCAGAAAGCCCGGCATCAGGAAGTCGAAGAGGCTCCACAGTTCGCTGAGCCGGTTCTCCAGCGGCGTACCGGTGAGCGCCAGACGGTGCTCGGACCTGAGCGACTTGCACGCCTGGGCGGTGGCGCTGTCGGCGTTCTTGATGTTCTGCGC
Organism: Myxococcaceae bacterium; assembly: GCA_035304185.1. GTDB lineage: Bacteria > Myxococcota > Myxococcia > Myxococcales > Myxococcaceae > DATGQN01. Next base: position 6,244 of record DATGQN010000070.1, on the reverse strand, counting down.
CTCGTCGAGCACCACGTAGCGGAACTCGATCTGCCCCAGCGCCTCCATGTCGCGGCGCACCAGCGCATACGACGTCAGCACCAGGTCCACGTCCTTGAGCTGCGCCTCCTGCTGGTGGCGGTCGGGGCCGTGCCACACCAGGACCTTGAGCTCCGGCGTGAAGCGCTCCGCCTCGCGCTCCCAGTTGGCGAGCACGCTCGTCGGCGCGACCACCAGCGAGGGCTTCTGGCCTTCCTCCTTGCGCACGCGCAGCAGCAGGGAGAGGGCCTGGAGCGTCTTTCCCAGACCCATGTCGTCGGCGAGGATCCCGCCCAGTCCGTGCCGGTGCAGGAACCAGCCCCAGGAGAGCCCGGACTGCTGGTAGTGGCGCAGGGTCGCCTCGAGGCCCTCGGGAGGCTCGACCTGGGGGATGCCCCCTTCGGCCTTCACCTCGCGCATCGCCTCCATCGCCTGCGACTCGATCTCGGTGAACTCACCCAGCTCGGTCAGCAGATCGAGGGCCACCGCCTGCGAGAGGGGCAGCTGCGTCTTGCGCTTGCCGGGGAGCGCCCCGGCCTCCTCGAGCAGGTCCGCCGCGCGCTTGAGCTCCTCGCGATCGGCTTCCGCAAAGGTGCCGTCAGCCAGGGGAACGAAGCGCCGACCCGACTCGAGCCACATGCGCACCGCGCCCAGATCCACCAGCTGACCCTCGGTCTCGAAGGCGGTGTCCAGCTCGAACCACTGGACGCCGCTCATCGTCACCCGGACCTTCGGCCGCAGCTTCGCGCGGACCCGGAGCTTCGGGGGCTTCACGCCATAGCGCTCCCACTCCTTGGGGAGCTTCGGCAGTCCCTGCGCCCAGAAGGCCAGCGCCGCATCGCCACCCGCCTCGAAGCTGCCGCTGTTGGGATCGTGGCGGAGGCCGGCGTCGATCAGCTTCTGTCCGGCCGCGCGCTCCCCCTCCTCGTCCCGGCGGAAGAGCGCGGGACCGTTCTTGCCCATCCCGCTCGCGAAGCCCAGGTGGGCCGCGGCCGGATTCACCGGGAGGGTCGCCTCGCCATAGCGCGCGCCGAGGAGCACCCGGACCTTCTCCGGGCTCCCGTCGAGCGTGAGGATGTAGGTGGGCTTGATGCCCTCCTCGATCTCGATGTCGTCGGCCTGCAGCCCCATCTGGTAGCGCGGCAGGTGCGCGGCGAAGAAGGTCAGCACCCGGTCCATCTGGCCCTGGGGGAAGACCATGGTCGGCTCGAGCAGCCACTTGCGCAGCGTGCGCGGCGGGAAGGTCGGCTCCAGGCGGTGTGCGTTCTGGCCCGAGAAGACCCAGGCATGGCGACGTCCCGGGAGGACCACCAGGTCCCGCAGGGGCTGGGAGGTGCCGTCGGGGAAGGCGACCTCGAGGTGCACCAGCGCGCCGCCATCGTCACGGGACTCGAGGCGGACCTTCGCGGTCGCCGGCTGCTCGGACTGCAGCAGCGGGGTGCCGCGGTAGATGACCTTGCGGCTGCGCATCAGCTCGAGGAGGTCGGCCAGGTCCTCATCCGCCAGGACGATCTTGCTGTCGTAGCGGGTCTCGTGCCCCATCAGCCCCTGGAAGATCTGCTCATCCACGGGTGAGAGACGGCTGCCGGCGGTGAGGGCGCGCTTCACGTGCACCGGGCCCTTGCCCTGGGAGTCCACGCGGCGCACGTCCACCACCCACTGCCGGGCGTTGCCGCCACCCGCGGCGCTGATCCGATAGAGGTACTCGTGGTCCGGCTGGGAGGAGAGGCCCAGCCAGTTCTCGAGCTTGGCGAGGGCCGGGAAGCCCGGTGCCGGCGGGCCGCTGTTCTCCGGCTCGATGGGAAGGTCCTCCTCGACCGGCGCTTCGGGCGCCTCCTCCGCGGCCTCGGCGTCCGCCTCGCGGTCCTTGCGCTCGGCCTCCTGGCGGGCCGCAGCGGCCGCGAGCAGCTGGGGACGCAGGCGCGCGAGATAGATCAGCGCGCCGGCGACCACGTGCTGGCAGTGGGGTCCGGTCCCCGGCGAGCCGTGGGCGGCGCAGGTGCAGCGGCTGGAGAGGCCCCCCCCCTCGGTGGGCCCCACGTGCGCCTCGAAGCTCTTGCCCGCCTGGCGCCCCTTGACCACGGCTCGCAGCTGGGTGCCGTCGTGAGAGACCTCCAGGACGCGGCGGTCCTCGGCGGCCTCCCGGCCGAGCTTGAAAGTGGAGGGCCGGGTCTCCCGCTTGAGGGAGCGCAGCCAGGTGCCGTCATCCTGCGGCAGGGAGTCAGTCGCGGTTTGAGCCTGTGGAGTCACGATGCAATCGGCGGTGCGGTCCGCGTGAGCTGGGACCGATCAGTCAGAGGTGGAATCGGACGCGGCCTTCCGGGAGGAAGGCGAAGGGCGACGAATACCACACGCCACCCCGCCCCGCCGCCGTTTCGACCTGCAAGGGGCCCTCATCCGCCTGCCCGCCGCACAGCGCGGAACGGCAGGTTCACTGGCCCCAGTGCAGCTTCTGCCGCATCACCCCGAACCAACTCAGCTCGGGGTTGCGCACCAGATACACACGGCGTGGGCTCTGGAACACCTCGATGCGGTCTCCCTTTTCCAGTGCGTGGCCCACCTGCCCGTCGATGGTCAGGTAGACGTCGGCCACTTCCCCGGTGAGCAGGATGCCGATCTTGCGGCTGGGCGCGATGACCAGGGGGCGCTGGGTGAGGGCGTGGCTGCAGATGGGGGAGATGAGGATGCAGTCGAGCTCGGGGTGGACGATGGGCCCCCCTGCGGAGAGGGAGTAGGCGGTCGAGCCGGTGGGGGTGGCGATGATCACCCCGTCCGCCTTGTAGGTGGTGACCTGCTCGTCATCCACCAGCAGCACGTGGTCGGCGATGCGGGCCAGGGCGCCCTTGTTGAGGACCACATCGTTGAGGACCTCGTCCTCCACCACCACGTTCCCATCCCGGACGAGACGCACCGAGAGCTTGAGCCGGGAGTCGATCTGAAGCTTCCCCGCGAGCGCCCCCTCGAGCGCCGAGAAGGCCGCCTGCTCGGTGTGCTCGGTGAGAAAGCCCAGCCGCCCCAGGTTGATGCCCAGGATGGGGACCGGTGCCCCCCGGAGCAGGCGGGCACCGTGGATGAGGGTGCCGTCGCCGCCGAGCACGACCAGCAGCTCCACCTGCTCGCCGAAGAGTCGCCCCGGATCGGCCTCGGTGAGCTCCAGCTCCTGGGCGGTGGCGGTCTCGGTGAGGAAGCGCACCTCGGGGAAGCGGGCCACCAGCTCCCGCGCGAGCTGACCGGCCTCCGGCTTTCCCCTCTTGACGACGATGCCGACGCTCTTCACCGTGCACTCCCGCCTGACACCCTCCCGAGTGGGAAGGTCACCAGGCATCCTGTGTGTTTCAACGCCGACCCGCCGAGGGCCGGTCCGCCCGGAGGCGCTGGACCTTAGCGCCGCTGGCGTCCCGGTGGGCACGTCCCGACGCCGCGGCAGCCAGAGGCCCATCTCGCCGTGAACGATCTGTTCTCCCACGCCGGACAGCAGGAGGCCCTCTCCCGCGCCCCGCTCGCCGAGCGCATGCGTCCCCGCCGACTCGAGGATTTCGTCGGTCAGGAGCACCTCACCGGCCCGGGGCACTTCCTGAGGAAGGCCATCGAGTCCGACCGCGTGCCTTCGCTCATCCTCTGGGGGCCGCCGGGGACGGGGAAGACGACCCTCGCCCACGTCATCGCCCACACCACCGGGCAGGCCTTCGAGAGCCTCTCGGCGGTGCTCGCCGGGGTGAAGGAGCTGCGCGAGGTGGTCGGAAGGGCGAAGGACCGGCTGGGGATGCAGGGCAAACCCACCCTGCTCTTCCTGGATGAGATCCACCGCTTCAACAAGGCGCAGCAGGACGCCCTGCTCCCCCACGTGGAGAGCGGGACCCTGACCCTCATCGGCGCCACCACCGAGAACCCCAGCTTCGAGGTCAACGCCGCCCTCCTCTCCCGCTGCCGCGTGGTCACCTTGCGCGGGCTCGAGGAGGACGCGGTGCTGGAGCTGCTGCGCCGCGCGCTGGCCGCGCCCCGCGGGCTCGCCGGAAAGGTCGAGGCCACCGACGAGGCGCTCATCACCCTGGCCCGGGCATCCGGCGGGGATGGTCGGAGGGCGCTCACCGCGTTGGAGGTGGCGGCGACCCTGGCCGAGGGCCCCATCACGGTGGACGACGTGCGCGAGGCCCTGCAGCAGCGCACCCTGCTCTACGACCGCGGCGGGGACGAGCACTACGGGGTCATCAGCGCCTTCATCAAATCGATGCGCGGCTCGGATCCGGACGCCGCGCTGTACTGGATGAGCCGGATGTTGGAGGCGGGGGAAGATCCCCTCTTCATCGTGCGGCGGATGGTGATCTTCGCCAGCGAGGACGTGGGCAACGCCGAGCCTCAGGCGCTCACCCTCGCGGTCTCGGCGATGCAGGCGGTGCGCACCCTGGGCATGCCCGAGGCCGCGCTCCCCATGGCCCAGGCGGTGACCTTCCTGGCCCTCGCGCCGAAGTCCAACGCCTCCTACAAGGGCTACCTCAAGGCCCGTGAGGCGGTGGTGGCCCATGGAACCCTCCCGGTCCCCGCGCACCTGCGGAACGCCTCCTCCTCCATGGCCAAGCAGCTCGGCTGGGGCGCCGGGTACCAGTACCCCCACGACTTCGAGGGGCACCACGTGGCGCAGAGCTACCTGCCCCAGGACCTCCTCGGTGCGCGCTACTTCGAGGCGTCGGATCAAGGCGCGGAGAAGGCGCTCAGGGAGCGGCACCGGGCATGGCTCGCGGAGCGGGAGGCGCAGGAGCGGGATCCGGGCGAAGAGGGTTGATGGCCCCACGCGAGCGCTGCTGTCAGCAAGGCTTCAGGCTTCGAGTCTCACTACGGCAACCGGACCACGGCCACAGTCGACCTCCAGAGAGCGCCTTTAACCTGAAATTCACGACACTCAGACATGTACCGCCTGCAGTTTCTGAGACACCGAGTTGACTGAAATCAGGCTGCCAGTAACGGCTCCTCGTGTCGACGCCGTGCCTCGTCCGGCGAAAGGAACCCGTGTCGCTCGATGAGCCACGAGCGGTTGTACCTGTCCCTCCACCTGAGGAGCGCCACGCGGAGTTCTTCGACCGTCGTGAAGTGCTGCACCCACAGCAGCTGCTCCTTGAGGGTGCGGATCATCCGCTCCGAGCAGCCGTTCCCTTCCGGCGATCGGACGAAGGAAGGGCTCGACCGGATGCCGAGGAACTTCAGCTCACGCTGGAAGACGCGACTCACGTACTGGGAGCCGTTGTCGTGGCGAAGGGACAGCCCCTCTGCGACACCCCTGTCGTACGCGCCGTAGCGGGCTCTCACCGCTTGTCGGAGCGGTTCCAGCGCCTCGAAGCGATCGCCGACCTTCGCTGCGTGGATCCCGACGCACTCCGCGGTGAAGTGGTCGACCGCGATGAAGACGGTCGCTTGGCCCTCCTGGGTCGTGACAGTCGCGGTGGCGTCAGTTCCCCACATCGTGTCTGGGCCCTCCGGGATGATGGTGCCGTCGTGCACCCGGGGCCCCAACGCGCGAGTCTCCCGGTGCGGGGCGAGGAGGTTGCCCTCGCGCATGAGCCGCAGAACGCGCCGCAGAGACGTTCGGACGCCCCTGCAGGCGCGAAGCCTCGCCCAGACTTTCCGGTGCCCCTCGCCCACCCAGGGGCTCTCCCTGAGGTCTGTGCGGATCAGCTCCAAGAGCTCGGCATCCGACCACCTCGTCTTCGGTCCACGCTTCCCGAGCAGCTGTGGGCGTTCCCCGCGATGCCGGTACACGGAGGCGCGACTCACGCCCCAGGTGCGACACACACGAGCCAGGCCGTAGGGCTTGTTGGCGGAAGTCGAGAGGGCCTGGCTCATCCTCTCGACTTCCTCCAGGGAAAATGTGGGGCGTTGACCTCGAGCTTCTGTGCCTTCTCGCGCAGCAGCTCCACCTCCATCGTCAGCTCACCGATCTTGGCCTTCAGCCGGAGGTTCTCATCATCTTCAGGGGAAGGCTCCCGGGTCTTCAGGTTCGCTTCCGCCCCGAGGAGGAACGCATCCTTCCACTCCGACAGCTTCGCTGCGGTCACCCCGAGTTCACGCGACAGCGTGTCCAGATCCTCGCCCTTCAGCAGCCGCAGGACCGCCTCGGCCTTCCTCTTGGCCGTGTACCGTCCCCGTTCTTCCTTCTTCCTCTTCGACATCTGCACCTCCGACGAGGACGATCCCGCCCTCAAAGAGGTGTCTCAAGAAATCGTGGGGCGGGGGA
>DATGQN010000069.1:0-8712 GCA_035304185.1 Myxococcaceae bacterium | reverse complement strand
CACCTTCCTCACGCGGCGGCACGGGAGGCTCTCGGCCTTCGCCGCCGGGGCCCGCCGCAGCAAGCGCCGCTTCGGGGGAACGCTCGAACCCTTCATGCACCTGAACATCCTGTGGGTGCAGGGCAGGGGAGAGCTGGTGCGGCTGGAGGCCACCGATCTGGTGGAGGGCTTCTATGGGATGCGGGCCGACCTGCCACGCATCGCCCGCGCCCTGTACTGCGTGGAGCTGCTCCGGGAGCTGACGGTGGATGCGCAGCCCCATCCCGAGCTGCTCGACGCCGCGCTCACCTGGCTTCGGGCGCAGGCGTCCGGAAAGGCCGGACCGACCTCACTCATCGCCCTCGAGCTCTCCTTCCTGGGTGAGGTCGGACTCATGCCCCGCTTCGACGCCTGCGTCCTCTGCGACACGCCCATCGACGGAGGGGCGGCGTTCGCGGCCCGGCACGGTGGGGTGGTGTGTCCGGCGTGCCGCCTGCGGGCGCCCGGCGCCGTGACGCTCCCGGGTCCCCTTCGGGAGTCCCTGCTCCGGATTCAGCAGGGGGAGCGGCTTCCGCTCGACGCCGCCATGCGCGCGCAGGCCCGGACGGTCCTCAACGGCTACCTCGAACATCACCTGGGCCGGCGGCTGAAGAGCGCGGACTTCATGGCCCAGATCGGGATGGACTGAAGCGTGGCAGGTGCCACAAGCGCCCGGCACCGCGCCCCGTCCTTGATTCTTCTACAGGGGCGTTCTAGTTCCGCACCCACATGACTTTTCAGGACCTCATTCAGACCCTCCAGCGGTACTGGTCCGAGCGCGGCTGCGTGGTGCTGCAGCCCTACGACCTCGAGGTGGGCGCGGGGACCATGCACCCGGCGACCTTCCTGCGGGCCCTCGGCCCCGAGCCCTGGAACGTCTGCTACGTGCAGCCGAGCCGCCGTCCCGCGGATGGCCGCTTCGGGGAGAACCCGAACCGCCTGTTCCAGCACCACCAGTTCCAGGTGATCCTCAAGCCGTCGCCGAAGAACGTGCAGGATCTCTACCTGGACTCGCTCAAGGCCATCGGCATCGATCCCCTGCAGCACGACCTCCGCTTCGTGGAAGACGACTGGGAGAGCCCCACGCTGGGCGCCTGGGGCCTGGGTTGGGAGGTCTGGTGTGACGGGATGGAGGTGACCCAGTTCACCTACTTCCAGCAGTGCGGCGGTTTCGAGTGCCGTCCGGTCAGCGCGGAGCTCACCTACGGGCTCGAGCGCATCGCCATGTACCTGCAGAACGTGAGCAACGTGTACGAGCTCGAGTGGGTGAAGGGCGTGCGCTACGGCGAGCTCTTCCACGCCAACGAAGCGCAGATGAGCCGCTATGCGCTGCAGGAGAGCGATGCCAAGCAGCTCTTCTCCCTCTTCGAGAGCTACGAGGCCGAGTGCCGGCGCCTGATCGACCTCGAGCTGCCGCTGCCCGCGTATGACTTCGCGTTGCGCTGCAGCCACACCTTCAACCTGCTCGATGCGCGGGGCGCGATCTCGGTGACCGAGCGGGCCGCCTTCATCAAGCGGGTGCGCGACAATGCGCGCCTCTGCGCCGAAGGCTACCTGCGCTCACGTGAGGCGCTGGGCTATCCGCTCGCCGGCAAGCCCTGGACCGTGGGAGAGCAGCCGGAGGTCCTCGAGGGCTCGCGCGCGAGCGAGGCCTGGAGCCGGATGCGCTTCAACAAGGACAACGACGCGTCCGAGGAGGCTTCCCATGGCAAGTGAGGCCCTGCTGGAGATCGGCTGTGAGGAGCTGCCCGCGTCCTTCGTGGAGCCGGCGCTCGCGGCGTTGAAGCTCGCGGTGGTCAGCGGGCTCGAGGCGCGGCGGCTGCCCCACGGGAAGGTCGAGACCTTCGGGACCCCCCGGCGCCTGGTCGTCACCCTCGCCGACGTGGCCGGGGGAAGCGCGGATCTGGAGCGGGAGGTCACCGGCCCGCCGGTGCGCGCCGGTTTCGACAAGGACGGTCAGCCCACGCGAGCGGCGCAGAAGTTCGCCGAGAGCGCGGGCGTGACCGTCGAGCAGCTGCTGCGCGTGGAGACGCCCAAGGGTGAGTACCTCGCGGCAAAGGTGACCGACGCGGGGCGTCCGGCCCTCGCGCTGCTCGCAGAGGTCTTCTCCGAGGCGGTCCACGGACTCGAGTTCAAGAAGTCCATGCGGTGGGGCGACGTGGAGCTCACCTTCGCGCGGCCGGTCCAGTGGATCGTCGCGCTCCTGGACGAGGAGGTCGTCCCGGTGGTGATGGGCGATGTGCGCAGCGGCCGCGTGACCCGCGCCCACCGCTTCCTGACCCCCGAGCCCATCACGCTCGACGCCGCGAAGGCGTGGGCCTCCGCGATGGAGCAGGGACACGTCATCGCCGACGTCGAGGCGCGCCGTGCGCTGCTCGAACAGCGGGTGCAGGACGCCGCGGCGCGCGCGGGTGGCACGCTGCTCGAGGATCGGGATCTGCTGAATCAGGTGACCCACCTGGTGGAGCTGCCCAATCCGGTGATCGGCAGCTTCGACCCCCGCCACCTGGATCTCCCTCCCGAGGTGCTGGTCCAGGAGATGCGCGGACACCAGCGCTACTTCTCGGTGGTCGACGCGCAGGGCAAGCTGCTGCCGAAGTTCATCGCCGTCTCCAACACCCCGGTGCGCGACGAGGCCCTCTCGCTGCGCGGGTATGAGCGGGTGCTCGAGGCGCGCCTCTCCGACGGCCGCTTCTTCTTCGACGAGGACCGGCGGCAGCCGCTCGAGAGCCGTGTGGACGCACTGTCCCGCGTGGTGTGGCAGGGCAAACTCGGCACCTACGCCGAGAAGTCCGAGCGGATCGCGGCCCTCGCCGGCTGGCTGTGCGCGCAGGTGGGGAAGGGCGATCCCGCCCACGTCGCACGCGCGGCGAAGTTGGCCAAGGCGGACCTGGTGACCGGGATGGTCGGCGAGTTCCCCGAGCTTCAGGGCGTCATGGGCCGCGAGTACGCACGGGCCGATGGCGAGCCCGAGGCGGTGGCGCTGGCGATCCACGAGCACTACCTGCCGAAGAGCGCGCAGGACGCGCTCCCGACCGCCGACGAGGGCGCCCTGGTGGGACTGGCGGATCGGCTCGACACGCTGGTCGGCATCTTCGGGATCGGCCAGGGGCCTTCAGGTGCCGCGGATCCCTTCGCGCTGCGCCGTGCCTGCCTGGCGGTCATCCACCTCATCCTCGGGCGCGGCTACCGTCTGGATCTGCCCGCGGCGATCGCCGAGTCCCGCCGCCTGCTGGCGCCCAAGCTGGAAGGCGTCAAGCGCAAGGCCGGCGCACCCGACGTCGAGGCCGAGGTGCTCGAGTTCTTCCGTGGCCGTCTCAAGGCCGACTGGGCCGATGAGGCGCGTGCGGACGTGATCGAGTCGGTGCTCAGCGCCGGATTCGGGGATCTGGTGGACGCGCACCAGCGCCTGATCGCGCTGGCCCCCCGGGTGGGGAGCCCCGGGTTCGCCCCGCTGGCCGGGACGTTCAAACGCGTCGCGAACATCGTGGCCAAGCAGGCCAAGGACGTGGCGCCGGGCGAGGTGGACCCCTCGATCCTCGAGGACGGCGCCGAGCGGGATCTGGCGGAGGCGGTGGAGGCGGTCTCCGGCCGCTTCAACGCTCAATTGGAGCAGGGCGCCCACGGGCCGGCCCTGGACGAGGTGTCCGCCCTCAAGCCGGCAGTCGACCGCTTCTTCGACGACGTGATGGTGATGGCCGAGGACCGCGCAATGCGCGAGAACCGGGTTCGCCTCCTCATCCGCATCGGCGCCATGTTCGGACGCGTCGCCGACTTCTCCAAGCTGCAGGTGGAATGAAGACCCCCATGCGCCGCATCCTCGTCTCCCTCCTCGTCGCGCTGCCCCTCGTCGGCTGTGTGGAGATCATTCCCCGGCCGCCTCCCAGCGACCGCTTCTACTACCCGATGGGTCTGGTCCACGTGGACGTGCCGGGCGCTGAAGAAGGGATGCTCTACGTCGCCTCGGCGAACGGGGATCGCTGCTACGACAATGGCGCGATCCGCGCCGTCGATCTGGACGCCCTCCCGGGCGGTCTTCCTCCGCTGGGGGCGCCGGTTGCTCCAACCGGTCCCGTTCAGCTCGAGAGCCTCGGGGCTGATGCGCCCGAGCTCCAGGTGCAGATCGGCACCTTCGCGGGGGAGATGGCCGTGTGGGCGCGCCCGGAGGGTGGCCACCGGCTCGTCGTTCCCAGCCGGGTGGAGGGCGGGCTGTTGAACGTGGTCGATGCCGCCGGTGCGTCGCTCACCTGCGTCCCGGCGTCCGATGCAGAGGGTGGCCGGGACTGCACCCCCACCGCGCTGGCGCTGGAGACCGCGCTGGAAGACCAGGGCGAGAAGGACGTGCAGCGCTCCCTGGGACCGTACGGAGTCTCCATCGCCGACGATGGGGAGATGTTCGTCACCCATAGCGGCTACTACGTGGTGAGTGCGGGAGCCCAACGGTTGGCGGCGACCCACGTGGTCCGGATGAACGCTGCGGATCCGACGGTGACCAAGGAGAACTATCGCGAGGTTCTGAGCGGCGGCACCCAATCGGTCGCGATCGGCTCGCGGTACGCATTCGTCTCGGCGCGCAACGTCTCTCCCCCGAACGTGGTCATCGGCATCCCGCGCGATCCCGCGGACAACCGGGTGCTCTACTTCCCCCTCCAGAACCAGCTCAACGTGCAGTCGGCGCGCGGCATCGCGCTCTCTGCGGACCAGCGGCGTCTGTACGTGATTGCCCGCGCCGTCGATGAGCTGTTCGGGGGCAACCCGGACCAGCTGTTGGTGCTGAACGTGGAGGGGGCGGACACCAACGCCCCGAGCCTGTCGATCATCCGGCAGGTCCCGCTTCCGGCCCTGCCGTCGAGCCTCCGCCTCATCGAGCGGGCGGGCAGCACGCCGCTCGCGCTCATGACGATGCAGGGGAGTGAGTCGCTGGCGATCTATGACGATGCGGTCGGACAGCTGGTCACGGAGGTGCTCGGCATCGGGCTCCAGCCGAGCCAGTTCACGGTGGACCTCCGGGAGGCCGACGACGGCTCCGGTGGTGTGGTGGCGCAGGCCCGGATCTTCATCTCGAACTTCGGAGACGGACGGGTGGCGGTCGTGGATCTCCCGGACCTGCGCCGACCGGAGGACGCCCGCCTCGTCGCGCACATCGGACAGCGTCAGGACGTCGTGGAATCTCAGCAGTCGAAGACCTGCAGGATGGTTGAATGATGAGACGCATCACCTGGATCCCGCTGGCCCTGCTGGCGCTGTCCGCTTGCGAGGGTCAGCAGGTCCGCGATCTGGCGCGGCTCCGTGGCATCTCCGACATGGAGCAGGTCGGCCGCTACATCTTCGTGGCGTCGTCGCACGAGTCCGAGCTGCGGGTCATGGACACCGAGGCGGATCCTGAACTCGGGCGGGAGGCGCCGGGTTTCGTTCGGGCCCCCAACCCCATCGCGATTCTGTCCATCCCGGTGGTGGATCGGCCCTACGCGCTGGCCGCTGACATCCACTTCGACGCGGAGGGGACGGAGGTCCGCGGACCCTACCTCTACGTGCAGGGCTCCGGAGCCCGGGAGATCTCGGTCGTGGGCGCTGAGCCCGAGCTGCTCCGGGAGGTGACCCGGCTGAGCACCACAGGTCCGGTCACCGCGATCACCGGCGTGGGGCCTGCCTCCGACGGCCAGCCGAGCACGCTGATCTACGCCGAAACGACGGGAGGCGTGGCGCGGCTTTACTCCGTGCGTCTGCCGGAGGCTTCGTCCTTGGAAGCGGCGCCGGCTGCTGTCCCGCTGCGGAGGTTGGGGGGCACGCCCACCGCGTGGCCGGATGAGGTCATCGCCGCCATGCTCACCCTCCCGAGGGCGGAGAACGGTGACCTGCGGATCGTGGTCGCCTTCCGGTCGGGGAGTGGAACATCGGGGCGGACCGAGCTGCTGACCCTGGACCCCGAGGCGACCATCTACACTGCCGAGCCGGTCCTCCTCGACTTCGGGGGGCCGGTGCGCGCGCTCCGCACGCACGCCCGGGCCACCCGGACGGAAACGGAAGAGGAGGGAGAGGAAGCGGTCACCCGGGAGATCCTGCCGGCTGGCGCCCGCGTCTTCGGTGCACTGGACGAGGCAGCCTGCGAGGTGGCGTCCAACTGCAGCGGCATCGTCGCGGTGGATGCCATGACCCTCGATCGCGGAGATCTTCCGGCACTCACCCTGGGGCAGCGCGCGTTGGATCTCTTCGGCGAGCCGATGGTGACCCTTCAGACCGAGGGCGATCTGCTGCTCGATTTCCAGTTGATGCCGGGGCTCCGTCGCGTCCCGCTCTTCGGGTCATCCAGCGGGGTCGTCATGGATCTCGGCGGGGTGATGACCACCGGTGCAGGCTATTACACCGTCTTCGATGCCGCGGGCCTGACCCAGCTGAACATCAGCGAGGACCTGCCGAGCATCGCCGCGTCCACGGTCACCTACCACGACGCGGAAGGGACCCAGATTCGTGGTGCGCCCCTCACGGGCACGATCACCCAGCTCGTCAGCGCCCAGACGACCCGTCTCAATCATGGAGTGGTCCGGACCGAAACGGTGAAGCTCACCTACCTGGGCGTGATCCCCGGCCTGAGCAATCTCGAGGTCGGTGACGACGCTGCCGTGATGCGCATCCCCGGTGGCCTGGTGCTGCCCGAGCCTTCCCTGGTGGAGCGGCTGCGGGTGGGGGACGAGATCCGCACCAGGGGAGAGACGGGGTGCCCCGAGTCCCTGCGCGTCGATGCGTTCGATGACGTGACGGGCGAGGTCTTCACCACGCCTGAGCTCTCCGACGCCTGCGTGACCGTGACCTTCGCCGCGGGTGAGGTGGACCAGCCCTGGGTGGTGACGGGGACCCGCAGCGGATGGCTGGGGCGGGTTCAGGAAGGGGAGATCTTCGAGTCGGTGGAAGGGGTGCCCTTCGCCCGGACGGAGACGTACGTCCCGGGAGCCCCCCAGCTGCGCTTCAACTTCGTCCTGGCCTCGAGCCTCGTGCCCAGTGCTGGCCAGTACCTGCAGTTCGCCACGTTGGACGGCTTCGTACCGCAGCAGGCGCAGATCAAGGCGAAGCAGTTCAACCCGGTTGCGTGGCCTCCGGCCACCTCCCTGGTTCTGATGCCTCCCTCCCTGGACTTCCAGCGGGGCAGCGTGTGGGCCGGCATCCCGACCAACAACCTGATCGTGGCCTTCAGCCCTATCGCGATCACCCCGAATCTGGAGATCCCTCCAACCAGCATCGGGCAGTTTCAGTGAACTTGGAGCCCGGCGCCGGCCTTTGTTAGTGTCCGGCCCAGGTCGTTACGCACCAAAGGGAACCGCCACTGATGAGTGAAGCCAAAGCCGTCCGTCCCCACCGGGATGTGGCCATCGCCGATCACCTCTGGAGCACCTTCGAGGAGATGGCAGAGGCCATGGGCGCAGACCGCGATGGTCTGATCAACCAGGCCATGTTCATGTTTGCCCGCCTCAACGGGTTCCTCGAGGCCGGTGCCGCGCAGGGTGCGCGTCCCGCTCCGCCGGTGCTGCATCCGGTGAACGGGGGCACGCCCCACCGCGGACGGACCTCGCACCCCACCGAGGCCGGTGAGGCGGATCCCGAGCGCAAGCAGGTCGCCGCGCGCGTGCTGGAAACCGCCGCAGAGCTCGAGCGCCTCATCAAGGGGCGCCCGGGTGAGGAGGCCGAGGAGTCCTTCGACGAGGGCGACGATTTCGGTGCGGAGCCGGAGGACGGGCTTCCCGCCGAGGATGACGGCTACTACGACGAGCCCGCAGATGACGCGGCGCCGCTTGACGATGGCTACGACGACGCGCCGGAAGGTGAGGGGCTCCTCTACCTGGTGACCGAGAGCGGCGACACCGAGGCCATCACCAAGGATCGCTTCGTCATCGGCCGCGGCAAGCACTGCGACTTCGTCATCAACTCCGGCAAGGTCTCCCGCGAGCACGCGGTGATCACCCAGGAGGCCGACGGCTTCTACATCGAGGACCTGGGTTCCTCGAACGGGACCTGGTTCAACAAGCAGCGCATCAAGCGCCGCAAGATCGAGGATGGAGACGAGTACTTCATCTGCAGCGAGAAGGTGCAGCTCGTCCTGCGCTGACGCCGTGGATGGACGTGCACACCGAAGCCTGGACGTGGAGTGTGCTGGGCGGGGTGCTGGTCATCGCGACCATCACCGATGCCTGGCGCCGCATCATCCCCGACTGGCTGACGCTTCCCGCACTCGTCGTCCTGCTGGGCCTTCGCTGGATGCACGAGGGGCTCGGCGATCTGCAGAGCGGACTCGTGTCGGGTCTGGTGAGCGCCGTGGCGATCGGCGCATTCTTCGCGCTCTGGACCATCGGCGACCGGATGGGTTGGGGCGACGTGAAGCTGATGGCGGTGGTGGGAGCGGCCTTCGGGTTCCCGGTCATTCAGGTGGCCGCGCTGCTCATCACGCTGGTCGGCGCACTGCAGGCGGTCGTGACGTTGCTTTGGGAGGGGGCCCTGTGGTCCACGCTCGAGAGGGCGTTGTCCAGGGTGGCCTCGAAGTTGGGGCTGGCGCAGGCCGGCCGTGATGCATCAGCGCGCCGGAGCGTCCCGTATGGGATCGCGATTGCGCTCGGTAGTTTCTGGACCATGTGGTGGGAGCGGGCGGCTCTGGTCGCCCCATGATTGAGGGAAACATGAGGCGACAGCTCGAGAGACACACCCTTC
>DATGQN010000068.1:0-3883 GCA_035304185.1 Myxococcaceae bacterium | reverse complement strand
CGCGGCCTCGACTTCAGCTCAGGTGAGGCTGCGGAGGACCAGCAGTCTCCTGTCTGCAAACAACAGCGGAGAGCGCCGAAGAGCGGAGCAGCCGGGCACCACGCATCCGGCGGGAGGGTTCGCTCCTGTTGCGCCACACCTACCGGCGCTCACGAACCTGAGAAATCAGGCCCCTGAGCCTCGACTCGAGTTCGTCGACAAACGCCTGCTGCATTCGATCAAAGTCCCCGACGAAGTCCCAGATCTCACGGCGGTACCAGCTGCGGGGACGGTCCTCTTCCCCGAACTCGGCTGTATCGTCATACAGATAAATGACGAACGGACGCTGTCCCACGAGGAATCTCAGGCACCGGTAGCGTCCCGACTCTTCGGGTTCCTCGTACTCGCGGACTTCATCGAGGACGACTTGAAGAGACAACTCTGCGAGAAGCCTGCGGCATTCCTGATAGCAGGACTCCACAAAGCGATCTCCAGCGGTCGGGATTGCCTCACATGAACCCCAGATCAGACGGCGATCTCAGCTCACTTACCATCACCGCAGGTCAAAGGACGCTGACGTCACAGGATGATCCGAGGCCCCTGCAAAGCCTGACGGACCACCGCCACCGCAGGCTCACTGGCGGCCTCGGCCTCAGTCAGGCGACGAAGCATGAGCTGCCCCTTCGCCTCCGTCAGCGACCTGCGCAGATCCGTGAGCAGCAGCAGCGCGGCCTCCTGCATCTGGCGTCCGGGCTCGCTTTCCTGCGCCTTCGCCCCACTCTTCTCCTCCAGGTACGTGGAGAAGCGCTCCAAGGCATCGCGGGTCTTGTCGGCGTCGAAGTCCTTCACCAGCTCGAGCACGGCATTCGCGTCGATCTGCAGCAGCCGTGGCGCCTGGACCCGCTGGAACGCTGGGTGCGGCAGCTTGAGCGCGCTGACGTCGATTGCGCCCAAGAGCCCCTCTTCGGGCGCGCGGCGGCTGTAGGGCACCACCTCGACGAAGAGGCTCAACACATCGGCGCCCTGACGGAACGCCTCGAGCTCCTCGTCATCGATGGGCGGGAAGCTCTCCGGAACGCCGATGAAGAGCAGCGGGAGGATGAGCTCCTGCCAGAACTCCTCGGGGGCGCTGCCAGTCCCGCCGACGGTTGCGAAGAGGTGCGCCATCAGCTCGGCCACGCGCGGAGCGAGCTCCACCTGCTCGGAGAGCGGCTTGCCCGCGTCGAGGCGTGACAGCGAACCGAGGATCTGCGACTCGAACTGCTGCTTCGCCTCCTCGGGCATGGGGGGCTTGGTGCGGCCCAGAGCATCACGGACCTCGCGGACCAGCTCGTTCGGCTTGCTGTCCCAGGCCTGCTTCGCACGGGCGGTATCCAGCACCGCGAACTGCAGGAACCCCGGATCAAAGAGACGCTGGTAATCCCGCGCCCCCAGACGCACCGGCGGCTGCCCCGGAGGCGCCTGGAAGCGGACCTGCGCGATCGAGCGGCGGATGTCGACGGCGATCTGCTCGAGTCGCTCGAGCTTGCTCGCGCTCAGCGCGTCCACCACCGCGCCAAAGGGGCTGAGCATCACCAGGGCCTCCTCGAAACCCAGGTTCGCACCCTCGAGGGCATCGCGATTCGGGAACCAGAACGCCTTGGCCTCCTTCATGAGCCGCGCCCCGAAGACCCCGGAGAGGCCGAGCGCGATCATCTGGTGCTCGGGCCGCTGGAAGGAGAACGGACCTCCCAGGAGCTTGGCCACGGCCGATTCGATCTCGCCCCAGGGCGCGGTCACCAGATCGAGGTCCCCGCCCGGGACGCGCTTGAGCGCCTCGCTGAGCTGGGCCTGCGCGGCCTGGATGTGGGGGGGCAGGATGGGTGTTTCGGCGGTCAAGATCGGCTCCCGGCTTTGAAAGAGGGCCCCCGTCTAACGTGGATCACGGGGGCTGCGCCATGGTCGGATGCGCGCATGTTTGCCACCCGCGCCCTCCTGCTCGTCACCACCCTGCTCGGCATCAGCGGCTGCACCACGCTCACCACCCGCTTCCCCGCCAACGTCTCCGAGGGCTTCAACCGCGGCCCCATGCGCCAGATGGAGACCCGGGCCCTGCGCATCTACTACCCGGAGGAGCGCCGCGCCGAGGTCCTGCGCATGGCCTCGCGCCTGGAGGCGTGCGTCGATCTCCTCTCCGAGAAGGCCGGGGTCCGGCGCGAGAAGATGACGATCTTCGTCACGCGCTCGAACTTCAATAACGCCTACGTCCAGTCACTTTCGCCCGGTCAGCCGCAGCAGATGGTGCTCCCGGAGCACACGACCAGCGAGCTCTTCAACTGGTTCCAGATGGGCCCCGGCGAGATGCGCAACGTCGCCTGCCACGAGGCCGTTCATTACGTGCAGCTGCAACAGGTCGACGGTCTCTTCCGCGTCCTCAACGACATCACCGGCGGCCTGCTCCAGCCCAACGTCTTCACCGAGTCCTGGTTCCTCGAGGGCTTGGCGACCTGGTACGAGGGCCACCTCGGCGAGCAGGTGGGACGGCCCAACAGCCCCATCTTCCGCGGGTTCTGGGAGGCGGGCGTTGCGGCGGAAGGTGGCCGGTTGAACGCGGGCTACCTTCAGAGTGCACACCGCAAGACCATCCCCTTCGGCGGCGCCTATCAGACCGGCGCGGCGTTCGTGGACTGGCTGGTCGACACCCACGGCGAGGAGAAGCTGTGGGAGCTGGTCCAGGACGTGGGCGGCAGCGTCACCCTCTTCGTCGGCGTGAACCTCCGCTTCCGCAAGGTCTACGGAAAGACCATCGGCGGGCTGTGGGCCGACTTCACCGAGGACCTCGCGCGCGCTCCCGAGCGGCTGCGTCCGGAAGACCAACAGGTCCTTCGATCGGACCTGGGCTACGTGGCGCGCCTGAGCTCCGCGCCGGATGGGACGCTCGCGATCCTCACCCAACACCGCGACGAGGTCTCCACCCTGCGGGTGCTGAACCCTGACGGCACCGAGCGACTCGCAAAGCCCCTGCGCCCGCTTGTGCCCCGACGGCCGCACATCTCCGCGGCTCCCCTCTCCTTCAGCGGCCTGCGCTTCAGTCCGGATGGGCAATCCCTCTTCGCGGTCCTCGGCGACGTCGACGTGAACGGCAACGAGGACAGCCGCCTCATCCGCTTCGATGCGCGCACCGGCGAGGTCGTCGAGCAGTGGCTGGGGCTCATGGGAATGGGTGGAGATCTCACGCCGGATGCGGACGCCTATGTCTACGTGCACGTGACCGCTGACACCTCGCAGCTCATGCGCCTGGATCTCGAAAGCGGCGAGAGACAGCAGCTCACCGACTTCCCGCCCAACACCTCGCTCGGGCCGCCCTCCATCTCCGACGACGGGCGCATCGCCTTTCCTCGCTGGGGCAGCCGCAGCTTCGATCTGTGGTTGCTCGAGCCTGGTTCGACGCCTCGTGCGCTCACCGACGACGATTTGTTCGACTACGCGCCCCGGTGGCTACCCAACGGCCGTCTGCTCTTCACCCGCGAGCACGACGGTCGTGCTCAGGCTGCGTGGATGGATCCGGACACCGGCACGGTGGAGATCCTCTCGGATGCGCCCCACCTGGTGATGGATCCCGTTCCCCTGAACGACGGGAGCATCGCCTTCCTCAATCGCGAGGGCTGGAGCTTCTCGCTGGACACCCTCCCCTTGCCCGAGGCGCCGGTCGAAACGGGGCCGCCTCAGAGTTCAGACGCGAAGGGGCTGGCTGAGGCTTCTTCCTCCCCGAGCGAACGTGAAGGTGACGGGGAGGCCTCTCCTGATGAAGCACAGGGGGCCGAGGAGCTCACCGACGCAGCGGATGCGCCGTCGCAAACGTGGGTTCGCGACAGCGTCTCGGGGGTGCGGCTGCTCGATTCTGAGGAGGCGACGGAGCAGCCCG
>DATGQN010000067.1:0-9018 GCA_035304185.1 Myxococcaceae bacterium | reverse complement strand
CTGCTGCACTGCCCGCTGCATGCCTGGCCGTTCGACGTGCGGACCGGCAGGTGCCCCGAGCAACCAACGGCTTCGGTCGGCACCTATCCGGTCCGGGTGCAGGATGGTGAGCTTCGGGTGCTCGCTTCGGTTACCCTGCGCGCCTCATTCAAGAGAGACGGCGCCGGCTGAGGAAGCCGACCGCCGCCCTCCCGTCACACCGAGATACGCACCACCATGCCGATGCAACTGTCCGTCGACTTCGAGTTCTGCTCCGCCCACGCCCTGCCGTACTACGACGGCCCCTGTAAGCGGATGCACGGCCACAATTATCGCCTCCAGGTGATCGTCGAGGGCGAGCCCAACCCCAAGGACGGGATGATCATCGACTTCGAGATCATGCGGACCCTGGTCTGGGAGCACGCGCTGGCGCCGTGTGATCACCACACCCTCAACGATCTCATGGACAACCCCACCGCCGAGAACCTGGTGGTGTGGATCTGGGATCGCCTCCAGCCCAAGCTGCCCATCCTCAAGGAGCTGAAGCTCTGGGAGACGCAGCAGTACTGCGTGACCTACAGCCGGTGAGCGCAAAGTCCTCCAGCCGGCGCCGCGCGGCGCGCGTGAAGAAGCCCGCGTTGCGCGGGATGGCGGAGGGCGTGCAGCGCTTCCTCGAGGCGGCGGGCCTGCCCACCGACGATCCGCATCTCATCGGAACGCCGGAGCGGGTGGCCCGCGCCTGGGCGGACGAGTTTCTCGACGGCTACCGCATCACACCGGAAGAGGCGCTGGGGGAGAGCTTCGAGGTTCCCCACCAACCCGGCGCGATGGTGGTGGTGACCGACCTGCGCTTCCACTCCATGTGCCCGCATCACCTGCTGCCGTACGCGGGACGTGCGCACGTGGCCTACGTGCCCGGGGAGAAGGTCGTCGGGTTCGGTCGCCTCTCCATGTTGGTGGACTGCTTCGCCCACCGCCTGATCCTTCAGGAGGACCTGGCCCGGGAGGTGGCCTCGGCGCTCGCACGGGTGCTGGAAAGCCCGGCGACGGCCTGCGTGATCGAAGCCGAGCAGGCCTGTCTGCGGCTGCGCTCCGGCGGGCAGCGGGACGCGGTCACCCACGCGGAGTCCTACCAGGGCGGTCTGCAGGACGACGCGGCGCTGCGTCGCGAGCTCTGGACGCGTCTGGGAGCCCGTCGATGACGGGGCGGCTGCAGGGAAAGGTCGTGCTGGTGACCGGCGCGAGCCGGGGTATCGGCGCGGCCATCGCCCGAACGCTCGGTGCCGAAGGGGCGTCCCTGGTGCTCTGCAGCCGCACGCGTGAGGCGTTGGACGATACGGTGCAGGCACTGGAGCGCGAGAAGGTGCCGGTGCTGGCGCAGGCCTGCGATGTGGCGGATGTCTCCCAGGTGGAGGCCCTGGTCGCGGCGGCCCAGGGGCGCTTCGGTCGGGTCGACGTGCTGGTCAACAACGCCGGCATCGTGGTGCGGCGGAGCCTGCTGGACATGGAGGACGCGGACTACACCCGCGTGCTCGACGTGAACCTGGTGGGGCCCTTCCTGCTCATCCGCCGTCTTGTCCCCGGGATGATCGAGCGCCACGAGGGCCGCATCATCAACGTGAGCTCGATCAGCGGGACGTTGGGCTCGCCGCGGCAGAGCGGATACTGCGCCTCCAAATGGGGGCTCAATGGGCTCACCCGGTCCCTCGCCGAGGAACTGAAGGGAACCGGGGTGACGGTGACCGCGGTGCTGCCGGGCAGTGTGGACACCGACATGCTCAAGGGCAGCGGCTTCGCCCCGGAGGTCACGCCCCAGGAGATCGCCGACACCGTCCGCTGGCTCGCATCCGATGCGCCGGCGTCGATGACGGGCGCTCTGGTGGAGGTCTTCGGGTGAGGGCGTCGGCGGCAACGGTGGGCGCGCTCTCTTCGCGGCTCGCCTCGATGCTGCCGGCGGGGACACTGCGGGCGGAGCAGGAGGTCCTCGAGCGCTACGCCACCGATGCTTCGGACGGAGGAACCCATCTCCCGCAGCTGGTGGCGCTTCCGCAGGACACCGCGCAGGTCTCGCGCATTCTGAAGGAGGCGCATGCGGCGGGTGTCCCGGTCACCCCCTGCGGCGCTCGCACCGGCAAGAGCGGTGGAAGCCTTCCGGTCGAGGGCGGAGTCGCGCTGAGCCTCGAGCGGATGAACCGCATCGTGGAAATCGACCCCGTCGACCTGGTGGCGGTGGTGGAGCCCGGGGTCGTCCTCGGCGACCTGATGGAGGCGGTGGAGGCGAAGGGACTCTTCTATCCCCCGGATCCCAACAGTTGGCCGAGCTGCACGCTGGGCGGCAACGTTGCGGAGAACGCCGGAGGACCGCGTGCGCTCAAGTACGGCGTGACCGGGGACTACGTGCTGGGGATGGAGTGGGTGCTCCCCGACGGAGAGGTGCTCCAGGTGGGGCGCCGCACGCTCAAGGGGGTCGCCGGATACGATCTGGTGAGCCTCTTCGTGGGATCGGAGGGAACACTGGGGGTGGCGACGCGGATCACCCTGCGGCTGCTTCCGCTGCCCGCGCACGTGCAGACCGCGCTCGTCACCTTCGGCTCCCTGGAGCAGGCGGCGACAGCGGTGAACGCGGTGCTCGGAGCCGGCCTGGTTCCACGGGCCCTCGAGCTGCTGGACGCGGTCGCCATGCGCGCGGTGGACGGACGGCCGATCAGCTTTCCGGCGGATGCGGGGGCCTGCCTCATCGCGGAAGTGGATGGCGCCACCGAGGCCGGCGTGGAGGCCGAGCTCTTGCTGCTGGGGGCGCGCTGCCAGGAGGCCGGTGCGAAGGAGATTCTCGTGGCGCGGGATGAAGGTCAGCGCGCGCGGCTCTGGGAGGCACGGCGCGGCGTCTCACCGGGCCTGCGGCGCCTCACCCCGCACAAGATCTCGGACGATCTGGTGGTTCCCCGATCGAAGCTGGTGGAGGCCATCGCCGGCTGCCACGCCATCGGGCGGGAGGAGGGCCTGATGGTCGCCACCTACGGGCACGCCGGAGACGGGAACCTCCACGCCAACGTGCTCTACCACCCCGGAGAGGAGGGCACGGTCGAGCGCGCGCTTGGACGGATGCTCGAGCTTGCGTTGCGCCTGGGCGGGACGATCACCGGTGAGCACGGGGTCGGGTGGGCGAAGAAGCGCTGGCTCCCGCTGGAGCAGGCGGCGCCCCTGCTGGAGCTGCAGCGGAGGCTCAAGCGCGCTGTGGATCCGGCAGGGTTGCTCAACCCGTCGAAGATCTTTCCCGACGCGGAGCGCTGATCGGTGGGATTCACCCGAGCGCAGCTCGAGGCATGTCGCGACCGCACCGTGCCAGACCTCATGCCGGAGCGACCGGTGCTGGTCTTCATCGGCATCAACCCGGGGCTGTGGACCGCGGCCACGGGGGTGCATTTCGGCCATCCGGGAAACCGCTTCTATCCGGCGCTGGTCGCGGCGGGAATCCTTCCCCGTCTTCCGCGGATCGGCGACGACGGGATGCCCGAACAGGACCGACGCATGTTGCTGGACGCGGGCATCGGCATCTCGAACCTGGTCCATCGGGCGACCGCCCGGGCGGATGAGCTGTCGCGTGAGGAGCTGAGGGAGGGGGCCGCACGGCTCGCCGGAGAGGTGGCGCGTTGGCGTCCGCGGGTGGTGGCGGTGGTGGGGCTCACCGCCTACCGTCAGGGGTTCCGGCGCCCCAAGGCGGTCTCCGGTCCGCAGACCGAAGCGCTGGGGGGAGTTCCTCTATGGGTCGTCCCGAATCCAAGCGGACTCAACGCGCACGACACGGTGCAAACCCTCGCCGCGGCGTACGCCGAGCCTGCGCGCGCGGCCGGGATGCTCTGAAGAAGGGGGGCGCCTCCGGCCAGCCGCCCTTCAGGATGAGCGCCACCAGGCCATCCGGACTCAGAAGGCGTCGAACCCGGGATCCATACCCAGGGACCCAAGCCATCTGATCCCCCCCTGCTCGGGATCAGGGCGATATCAGAAGAGCTAATCGCTGCCATTTCGGAAGTGGCAGCGCAGGGGCAAGCGGCGGCTGAACCCGCACGGTCTTCTTCATCCGCCGAAAATTTTCTCCGACGCGGGGTGTTGAAGAGCAGGTCCGCCTGATGCCCAAAGGCGGATGGCGTCGCGGCGACGACCCCCGACCCGCGGCGCGCCCCCAGCGAAGAAAGTGACGAAGGCCGGCGAAACGTTTTCGCGGCTCGAGCGTCCAAGAGGGGTACGGCGGCACGACACCCGCGAAAGGACCTCCAGATGGCGACCACGACGACGACCAATCGCGAGAGAGAAGGTCTCTCGATCTACCTCCGTTCGCTCGGAGGACATCAGCAACTGACCCGTGAACAGGAGTACGAGCTGGGTCGGCTCGCGCGCAAGGGAAACGAAGCTGCGCGCCAGCAGCTCGCTCGCTCGAACCTCCCCTTCGTGGTCTCGGTGGCGAAGAAGTTCGCCAACCGGGGCGCCCGCCTGGATGACCTCATTCAGGAGGGGAACGTGGGGCTCATGAAGGCCATCGAGCACTTCGACCCCAAGAAGAACGTGCGCTTCGCCACCTATGCCGTGTGGTGGATCCGCGCGTACATCACCCGCTACCTCAAGGACAACCGCAGCCAGGTGCGCGGCGGTGAGGCCGAGCGGCGCAGCATGACCGACTTCTCGCTGGACGCTTCGTTCGATGAGGAGGGGGAGACCACCTTCCTGGATCGGCTCGAAGACGACGGCCCCGATCCGCAGGAGATCTTCCTGGGCCGGGAGCAGGACGAGGACGTGCGCGAGGCCCTCTCCCGCGTGCGCAAGCGCATCGGTGACCTGGGCTGGGACATCCTTCAGGAGCGCCTCACCCAGGACAAGCCGCGCACCCTCGAGGAGCTGGGACGACGCTGGGGCGTGAGCCGCGAGCGCGTCCGCCAGGTGGAGCTGAAGACCAAGACCTTCCTGGCCCGCTACCTCGCGGAGTTCAACGACACCCAGGAGAACCCGGCCGGCGACGGCGTCTGAGTTCTGGAGTCCCGGGGTGTGAGTCGTGACGGGCGGCCCTTCTCCCATCGGAGAGGGGTCGCCTTGTCGCGTTTGAGGGCCGGGTGCTAAGCCCGACGGCATGCGCCTGCGCCACACGACGCTCCTGTTCCTGCTCATCAACGCAGCCACCGCAGTCGTGGCTGCCCAGAGCCCCTCCACGCCGACCCCGCCCGATACCGGGTCGAGCGCGGCGCAGGCCGCCGACACCCCGGAGGCGCTCGATGCGCTCTTCCTGCGCTGGGATGATCCGGCAACCGGCGCCCGGCTGGAAAAGGCGCTGAATGATGGGCTCTCCGCCCGTCCCGATGACTTCGGGCTGCTGTGGCGCAAGGCCCGGCTCCGTTGGTCTCAGGCGGATCGACTGCAGGGAGAGCCGCGGAAGAAGCTCGCCAAGGAGGCCTGGGAGCTCGGTGAGAAGGCCAGCCGGCTTCAGCCCCAGCGCGTGGAAGGCCACTACTGGGCAGGGGTGGGCGTGGGCGCCTACTCGCAAGCGGTCGGCATCATGAGCGCGCTCACCCAAGGGCTCGAAGGCCGCTTCAACGGGTTCATCGACAAGGCCATTGAGATCGACCCCAACTACCTCGCGGGGGCGCCGGTGACCGCCAAGGGGCGCTACCACTTCGAATTGCCCTGGCCCAAGCGCAACCTCGATCGCGCGGTGGAGCTGCTGACCCGGGTCAATACCCAGCACCCCGACAACCTGCGGGCGTGGCTCTTCCGCGCGGAGGCCGAACTGGCCCGCGGCAAGCCGGAGCTGGCGCAGGAGGCGCTCGGGCAGGTGCAGAAGCGTCCCGGTCGCAAGGACCCTGTGGACGCGCGCTACACCAAGAAGCTGGCGAAGGCCCTCGCACCCGAGGTCCAGAAGAAGCTCAAGCGCTGAGCGACAGACTTCTGCCTGACGGCAGTCCGGCGCGAGCCGGCGCTGCCTGCGATCCATCGCGCCCGAGTCGCCCGCCCCGGTGCCACCGTCGCCGATGACGCGGGGCAGGGGAGGGCGATGAGATAGGGAGGGGGCCTTTGGCCACGGCGCGTCTCCGCGGAAACGCACATACGGCAAAGCCCGGTTCCCCGCGCGAAACGCCGGAGGAAGCCGGGCCGGTCAGCAGGACCTCAGGTCCCGTTGCAGCTGCAACGAAGGATCAGGCGCTGTGCTCCTTGGGTGCGGCCTGCGCATCGGTCCGGGGGGCGCCCTGAGAGAGTCCTGCGGGATCGCCCGATGAGGCGGATTCGCCCTCGTCCTTGCCCTCGAATCCCTTCTTGAAGTTGCGGATCGAGGAGCCGAGGGACGCGCCGAGCTTGGGCAGCTTCGAGCTCCCGAACAGGAGCAGAAGAATGACGAGGATGATGAGCAGTTCTTGGGCGCGCATGCCACCGACCATAGAGACCTCCGAAAGGCAGGTCCAGTCACCTTATCGGCCGGTACCCGGGGCTGCCAGCAATGCTGACGGCCCCTTGCAGCGGATACATCAGGACGCCTGATGGGCGGGCTCGCTCAGTGCTCCTGCGGGGTGGCCAGGAGCTGCCCGTCTTCACGTTCGGCGAGCAGCAACACCAGCCGGAAGCCGCGCCCTCCGCCCGTCTCCTCGTAGGTGGAGAGCTCGCCCCCCCAGGCCTCGACCAGGCGTCGGGCCAGGTCGAGCCGCACCGGGTCCTCCAGGTGCTTCTCCTCGAGCATGCGGCGCGCGGGCCCGAAGGGGCGATCCGCGCGGGCCTCCGGATCCGTGGCCACGAAGGTGAGGGTGAAGGCACCCCGGTCCACGCGCCCATGGATCTCGAGCGAGCCCTCCTGGGCGCGGGAGAGCAGGTGCTCCAGGGGCGCGTAGAGGACCCGGTGCAGGCGGTCGGGCTCAGCGTAGACCGGGGGGACCGTCTCGGGCAGGGCCGGGATCACCGTCGCCGCCGCCGGCTCGGCGCGCTCTTGCGACCGCTGCTGGGCCCGATCCCACGCCGGTGCAAAGGGGGTGGACTCGGGCTCCACCGGGAGCCCCCCGCGATCCAGCCGCAGCGTCTCCACCGTGTCCTCGAGCATCCCCAGCGCACGATCGGCGTTGCGGCGGATGACGCCCATGGCCCGCTTCACCCGGGGCTCCAGGGGCGTTCTGCCCGCCAGGACCAGGTCGGCGTAACTGCGCACGTTGGCGAGGGGACCCCGCATGTCATGCGCGGCGATCCGCAGCAGCCGGACCTCCCGTTCGGCCTGGCCCTCCACTGGCTGATCGCCCCCTATCGGTTGCATTGCCTGCTCTTCCCCGCGCATGTCTGTGGAGGTTGGAGCCTGAAGGGACCCGGCGCAATCTTCGAGGGTGGGCGACCCACCTTCTGGGTGGCACGTTCGGAGGACAACATCGAACGCAGTTTTCTGGTGTGACCGCATCCCCCTGGCGCAGACTCTCAGGTTCCGGGGGGCCGGTTCTTGAACATCCGATGGGTCCACACCATGTGGATGCCCGTCATCCGACGGCGCGTGAGAGCCCGTCATGAGGAGGAGTCCCCTGGAGACGTTGGCCTCAGAGCGCGTGGTGGACGCGCCCATGATCCTGGTCGTGGATGACGATCCGGACATTCTCGACGCTCTCTCCGAGATCCTCGAGGGTGAGGGCTACCGTGTGCGGCGCGCGCGCAATGGCCGCGAGGCCTTCGAGCGCCTGGGCCCGGTGCCTCCCCAGCTCATCCTGCTCGACCTGATGATGCCGGTGATGGACGGCTGGGAGTTCGCGACCCGTCTCCGGGAGGATCCCATGCCCTCCAGTGAGGTCCCCATCATCGTGCTGAGCGCCGACCGCAACGTGGGCGCCAAGGCCCGCGAACTCGGGGCCGTGGGGCACCTCTCCAAGCCCTTCGAGCTGGGGGAGCTCCTCCACCTGCTCGACACCCACCTGCCCAACGGCAGCTGACCGCACCCGGACGCGGGTCCGTCTTGACGCACCCTGTCCACCTCACTACCTTCCGCGCGCCCGCCATTGACTCAAAAGTCAACGGCGCTTTCCCACCCGTCGTCGCGCGGCCTTGAACGCGCACCAGCCAAGGAGCCACACCATGTCGCAGACCCCCAAGGAGATCCTGGAGCAGGACATCCCCAAGACGCTGCAGGAGAAGCCCGAGCTCGCCACGGACATCAACGCGGTGGTCCAGTTCGACATCACCGGCGACGGTGGCGGGAGCTGGAGCCTGGACTGCACCAAGTCCTCGGACTGGGTTCAGGCCGGCGCCGCGGCCGACCCCAAGATGGTGATCACCAGCTCCGCCGAGGACTTCGTGAAGATCCGCAACAAGGAGCTCAACCCGCAGATGGCCGCCATGCAGGGCAAGCTGAAGTTCAAGCCCCTCGACATGGGCCTGGCCATGAAGCTCGCCAAGCTGCTGGCCTGAGCACGCTGTCTTCGACGGCCCCCGCGCGCCGTTCCGCCTGCTGGTGCGCTTGATCGCATCGGCGCGGACGCCCGGGGGCCGGCTGTCTTCGGACGGCACCCGAAACGCAGGCCTCCATCGGACGTCGAAAGCGCGGGTGAGCCCCAGGTCGGGATCCCGGCGCGCGGTCCGGAGGTGTGCAGAACCTCTTCCAGGATTCTTCCGGATGGCCTCCCCCCCCGAGCTTCCCCTGCAGGACGTCCGCGTCCTGGACCTCTCCCGCCTGCTCCCCGGCCCCTACGCCTCGCTGGTCCTCGCCGACCTGGGCGCACAGGTCGACCGGGTCGAGTCGCCCGACGGCGGCGATCCCATCCGGCAGATGCCCCCGCTGAAGGGCGACGAGGGGGCGCTCCACCTGGGCCTCAACCGCAGCAAGCGATCGCTGGTGCTGGATCTCAAGAGTCCGGCCGGGGTCGAGGCCCTCCTGCGCCTGGTGAAGCACTACGACGTGCTGCTGGAGAGCTTCCGCCCCGGCGTGATGGAGCGGCTGGGGCTCTCTCCGGAGCGCCTGCGCGAATCCAATCCCCGCCTCATCACCTGCTCCATCACCGGCTTCGGCCAGACCGGGCCGGATCGCCTGCGGGCCGGGCA
>DATGQN010000066.1:0-8028 GCA_035304185.1 Myxococcaceae bacterium | reverse complement strand
GGCGCGTGGCGGCTTCGATCCGAAGCTGGGAGCGCGGCCCATGCGGCGCTGCGTGCAGCAGCTCGTCGAGGGCCCCTTGGCCGAGCGCATTCTCGCCGGCGACTTCGGTCCGGGGGACGTGGTGCAGATCGCGGTGAGCGGTGATGCCCTCGACTTCCGGCGCCTGCGGGCATGACCCGGCGTTCACCGGCAGCCACCGGGAAGGGGCGCACCTCCCCTTCCCGCTCGGCTTCGTCATCACACTCTCGCCCCACCGGCACTCGCGCGCTGCGTCCGCCGGTGGTGGTGGTGGGGTTCGGCCGGTTGGGTGGCGCGCTCGCGCTGCAGCTCTCGGATGCCGGCTGGCCGGTTACGGTCTCCGCTGAGTCGGAGGTGAGCCGCAGGGCCGCGAAGCGCGCGGGTCTGCAGCTTGCCAACGAAGTGGACCTCACGCAGGCGGCGGTGGCCCTCATCGTGGTGCGGGACGACGCGGTTCATGCACGCACGCGGGCGCTGCTCTCCCAGTTCGGGAAGACGACAGCACTGGTCCACTGCGCCGGTGCCCTCCCCCTCTCGGTCTTCGGGAACGATGCGGAGGTTGTGGCGCATCCCCGCGGCTCTTTCCATCCACTGGCCGCGGTGTCCTCTCCGCAGAGCGTGCTCGCCGGTAAGTCGGTGGCCCTGAGCGGAACGACGCCGCGCCTGCTCACCCTTCTGCGTCGGATGGCGCGCGATCTCGCGCTGAGACCTTTCGAGGTGAGCGAGGAACACCGGGCCGCCTATCACGCCGGTGCGGTGCTCAGCGCCGGTGGTGCGGTCGCGTTGCTGGCCACCGCGGTGCAGGCCTTCGGTCAGGCGGGGGTGGCCGAAGCCGATGCGCTGCACGCCCTCCTCCCCCTCATGCGATCGGCGCTGGACGGGGTCGAAGCGCGAGGTCTGTCCAAGGGTCTGACGGGTCCGGTTCCCCGCGGGGATACCGGGGTGGTGGAAGCGCACCTGGAGGCGCTGTCGCCATCGCTGCGTGCGATCTACCGGGAGCTCTCCGGGCAGATGCTCGAACTCAGTGAGCTCCCCCCGCCGCAGCAGACGAAGCTGAAGCGGGTCCTGCGTGCCTCGGAGAAAAGCACGGCAACACGTTCACCACGTCGGCGCTGAACGTCCTGTTCGCACGATGCCCGTGACAGCCGGAGCGCGCCCCGCTCCCAGCTGAGCCTCTGAATGAAGAGATGCCCGGAACCATTGCTCCGGGCACCTCCTTGAACGTCATCGGTCTGGCCGAGGCCGTCAGACTGCGGCGCGGGCCCCTTCGTCGGGGGCCTCCCCGCGCCGCTCGGCACGGGCGACCCGCTTCGCCCGACGCTTCTCGGCCCGGCGATCCGACCAGCCGGCGAGCGAGACGTACGACAGCGGGACGATCACCAGGGCGAGGAGGCTCGAGACGACCATTCCACCGATGACCGTCCGGGCCATGGGAGCCCAGGTTCCGGCGCCGTCGCCCAGCTCGAGGGCCAGGGGGATCATGCCGAGGATGGTGGTCATGCTCGTCATGAGGATGGGGCGCAGGCGGCTGCGACCGGCATCCATGGCCGCCTCGATGAGGTTCATCCCTTCCAGCCGCCGGTTCTTCAGCACGTCGATGAGCACGATGCCGTTGTTCACGACGATGCCCGCCAGAAGGATGAGCCCGATGAGGGCGGTCACCTGCAGGGTGGTCCCGGTGAGGAACAGCGCCAACACCACTCCGGCGAGGGAGAGGGGGATGCTGAGGAGGATGACGAAGGGCTCGAGCAGTGACTCGAACTGGGCCGCCATCACCATGTAGACGAGCAGCACCGCCACCAGGAACGCGAGGCCCAGTGCCATGAAGGACTCCTGGAGGTCCTCGGCGGCACCCGCGACCTGGAGCGAGACACCATCCGGAGTGGGATTGGCAGCGATCTCCGCGTTCACCTTCTCGAGCAGGGTGCCCAGGGGAACGCCTGCGGCCGGATCCAGGGAGATGGTCGCCATGCGCCGCTGGTTCTCGCGGGTGATGGCGGTGGGTCCGAGGTTCGGGCGGATGTGGGCCACGGTCTCCAGCGGAACGGTGAGGCCGGAGGGGGTCACCACCGGAAGTGCACGGAGCCGATCGAGGTCTTCGCGGACTTCACGGGGCGCGCGAACCAGGACGGTGTACTCCTCGCCCGCCTCACGGAACATCGTGGCGGTGGTGCCGAGGAAGTAGGTGGAGATGGTGCTCGCCACGTCGGAGACGTTGAGGCCCAGCATCCGCGCCTGCTCCCGGTCGACGTCGACGGCCAGCTCGGGCTCCCCGGCCTCCAGGGTGAAGGTGACGTTGGTGGCCCCCTCCAGCCCCTCGAAGCGGCTCTTGAGCATGGAACCGTACTCACGGGCTCGCTCGAGCTCTTCCGAGTAGAGCTTCACCTGCAACGCGGAGCCCCCCATCATCGGCGGCGCCTGAGTGGTGACCTCGATGCCAGGCACCTGGGAGAAGTGCTCGAAGAGTGCGTCACCGATCTGCTTCTGGCTGCGGTCGCGATCCGCGACGGACGGGAGCGTGATGTTCACCTGTCCCTTGCTGGAGCTCTGACCGAAGAGGGCGTTGAAGCCTTCGCCTCCGCCGAACTGGGAGACGACGACCTCCGCCTCCGGCACCTTCTCTTCGATGATCTGCTCGACCTCGGCAAAGAGCTGGCGCGTGGTGTCCAGAGAGGTTCCGGGCGCGGTCTTGACGTCAAAGGCGAGGTAGCCCTGATCGTCCTCGGCCATGAAGTCCACGCCCACCGCGGGCCAGAGCATCATGCAGCCCACGAAGATGGCGAGGCTGCCCAGGTAGCTCTTCTTGCGGTTGGTGAGCACCCACTGGAGGGCGTTGGCGTAGCGCTCGGAGAGGGGATCCAACCAACCGGTGAGGCTTCCCACCAGCCGCTCGAAGCGGTTGGGCTTGCCCACCACGACAAGGAGGCTGGCGAGCAGCGGCACCAGCGTGAGGGCGACCACCAGCGAGCACAACAGTGAGAAGACGATGGTCAGGCTCAGATCCCTGAAGAGCTGACCGGCGATTCCCGGGACGAACAGGATGGGTGCGAACACCGCCACGGTGGTGAGCGTGCCTGCGGTGATGGGCATGGACATCTCCCGCGTCCCCTGAATCGCGGCGTCCTTGATGGACTCCCCTCGTCCCAGTCGCGCGAAGATGTTCTCGAGCACCACGATGGAGTTGTCGACGAGCAGCCCCACCGCGAGCGCCAGCCCGGCCATCGAGATGATGTTGAGGGTGACGTCCTGGAAGTCCATGACTGCGAAGGTCGCGAGCATGGACAACGGGATGCTCATCAGCACGATGAAGCTGGTGCGCAGGCTGCGCAGGAAGATGAGCAGGATGAACGCGGTGATGACGACCGCGAGCACCGCGCTGGAGGCCAGGTTGCTGATGGAGCGGTTGATGGGGAGGCTCAGGTCCATCGTCGGGGTGAGGGAGGTCCCCGCCGGGAGGCGCGCCTGCAGCTTGGTGAGCTCCGCCTTCACCCGCTCCGCGACCTGGGCGGTGTTCGCGTCGGACTGCTTGCGGACCGCGAGGATGATGGCCGAGCGCCCGTCGGCGCGGACCACCGTGGTCTCCTCCTCGAAGGTGTCCAGCACGTCGGCGACGTCGCGCACGTGGATGACCGAACCGTTGGCCTGGCCGACCACCACGTCACCGATGTCGTTCACGCTGCGGAACTCGGCGTTGGTCTGGATGTTCAGGCGCTGGTTGCCCTGATCGACCTGACCACCAGGGATGACCACGTTCGCCATGCGCAGGGCGTTGACGACCTGGGCGGGTCCCAGCTTGTGGGCCTCGAGCCACTCGGGACGCAGCCGCACCTGGATCTCGCGCTTGGCGCCACCCAGGATCTCCGCGGCGGCGACGCCCTCAATGCGGGCGAGGTAGGGCTCCACCTCGTCCTCGGCGAGCTTGCGCACCTGATCCGGGCTGCCCGCCGCGTTGAGCGAGAGCATGATCACCGGCTGCATCGACGGGTCGAAGGCGAAGGTGAGCGGCCGGTCGGCGTCGTCCGGGAGGATGTCGAGGGCGAAGATCTCGAGGTTCTTACGGACCTCCTGGTCCGCGTGATCCATGTCGGTGCCCCAGGCGAACTCGACCATGACGATCGAGTTGCCCTGGCTGCTGGTGGAGGTGACCTCCTCCACGTTCTCCACCGAGGCCATGGCGCCTTCGATGGGTCGGGTGATCAGCTGCTCGATCGCCTCGGGGCCCGCACCTTCGTAGCTGGTGAGGATCGCCACCATCGGGAACTGCAGGTCCGGCAGCAGGTCCAGCTTGAGGCGATTGAAGGTGAAGAGCCCGAGGATGGTCAGGCAGATGAAGAACATGATGCCCGTGACCGGGCGTCTGACGGAGAGCTCAGGAAGATTCATGACCGGTCTCTCAGGCCTCGTTCGTGGGCGCCGCGGCAGGGTTTCCGCCGCGCACCACGATGGGGCTCTGGTCCTTCAGAAGGTGGGCACCACGGACGATGAGGGTCTCACCCGGAGCGAGGCCCTCGACGATCTCCATCCGGTCACCGATGCGCCTGCCGACGGTGACCTCACGCTGCTGGGCCTTGTTGCCGTCGGCGACGAAGGCGATGGCCTTGTTGGAGCGCTCGGTGTCGGCCTGCAGCAGGATGCCGGCGACCGGGACGAGGACGACGTTCTCGCGCTGGGCGGTGACGATGTGGATGCGGATGGCACTACCGGCCACGAGCTTGCGGTCGGCGTTGTCCAGGTGGATCTCGACGAGGCCGGTACGGCTGGCGCGATCGACCACGGCGCCCTTCACCGTGACCGTCCCGTTCACCGACACCGAAGGATCGGCCAACAGCGCCACGCGGGCCGGCATCCCCTCCTCCACGCGGTGGAAGGCGCGCTCGGGGACCCGGGCGATGGCCTTGACCGCGTCATCGCGCACGATGGTCATGATGGGCTGACCCGCGATCGCCATGTCGCCCTCGCGGAGGGTGAGGCCGCTGACCACACCGTCGATGGGGCTGCGCAGGATGGTGCGGCCGCGCTGGGCACTCGCCTGGGCCATGCCGGCGGTGGACTGGGCCACCTGGGCCTCGGCGGCGCGCGCCTGGGCCTCCAGGGACTCGAGCTGCGAGGCGGTTCCGGATCCGCCGGCGACCAGCTGCCGGGTGCGGCGCAGGTTGTCCATCACCGCGTCCCGGTTGGCGATGGCGGACTCGAGCGCCGCCTGGGACTGGCGCAGGGCCGAGGTCTGCAGGTCGCCGGTGACCAGCACCAGCAGGTCGCCCTTCTTGACCCGCTGGCCTTCCTTCACGGGGAGCTTCTGAATGACCTCGGAGACCTGGGAGAAGATCTGGATCTCCTCGGAGCCTTCGAGTTCACCGATGACGTCCACCTCGTCCGTGCTGGTCCCCACCGACACCTCGGTCACGGTGACCGAGCGCGGTGGCTCCTTGTCCTCGGTGGGTGCCGGGGGAGGCGTGCAGGCGGCCGTCGCCAGCGCCAGGAGCGAGAGGGAAAGCAGGGAGGACCTTGCTGAGAAGGGGCGGCGGGTCGACATGAGACGTCCTCGTGAGGTGATGCAATCGGCGACGGGTGAGAGGGTGGCGCGCTGCGGCGCGACATCAGGAAGCAAGGGGGTCATGAAGCCTCCGCGGCGGCAACAGACGCCCGTTCGATGAGCTTGTCGAGGATGGTGAAGAGGGCTTCGCGTTCCTCCGGGTCCAGCATCCCCAGGAAGGTGGTGAGCTGCCCGCGGATCGAGCGGTCGAGCTCCCGGTAGGTCTTCTTCCCCTCTCCGGTGAGTTCCACCAGCACCACCCGGCGATCCGAAGGTTCCCGAACCCGCTGGACCAGGCCGTCCCGCTCCATGCGGTCCACCACCCCGGTGATGGTCTTCTCGGTGACCCCCACCCGCTGGGCAAGCACCTTCATCGACAGCGCCCTGTCGTGGCCGATCCACATCAGGGAGTGCAGCTGCGAAGGCGTCATTCCCCGCGCTTCCACCTTCGCCATGAAGGGATCGCGCAGGGAATTGTGCCGCCCGAGCGTGGCCAAAGCCTCGGCCAGCCGGTTCGCCTGAGCCTCGCACTCATCGGCGCTGTCGATCATCTGGGATGCGGACTTTCCACTCACGGGCGGGTGCTTAGCGGAGCGGGACGCTCAACGCAAACCTGCCTACAGGATTTCAGTGGGGGGAGGCTCTGGGGCGTGGGCGCTGAGCTCTGGTGGCTGGCTCGCAACCGAGCACTCGGCCTCGCCTCTGTGGGCCCCAGTCTCTCGAAAGGGCTGAGCCCAGCACGTTCCAACCGGCCAGTTCTCGGTGACGTGCCCCCCAAAAACCAGCCCAGCCTCGTGTTCGTCTACTCAAAGTCGAGCTGCGGTTTCGCCGAAGTGGTCGTCAGTTCGCGCGCGATCCACAACATGGAGCGTGCGCATGAACCATCGGCACGCCGAACGGCTTCTACGCTGACGTTCCTCTTCCCGGAGCAATGCGAATCCGGCGCGACCTTCACCACCGCATCCTCGCTGAGGAACTCGACAACCTGGCCGCCCTCGCCCAACTCCGAAGGGTGTCGTGCGATGACCTCCAGGTAGCTGCGCGGCCGTTTCGGCTCGGGAGTCGTTCCAGCACCCGCGGCTCCCATACTGGACCCGCTTCCCCTGGGCGGCCCCGGACCGCGCATCAGCTCACGGAGGCAGACGCCTCGATTGAAGGTCCTCGGAGCCGAGTTGCTGCCTACGTCGCGCAACTCAGGAGCCTGGCGGCAAACACTGGCCTGTCGCAAAGCACCGGGAAGTGAAGCGTCAAGCTCATCCTCCCGGCATGCAACGTCGTTCCTGAGGAGCTTTCCTCGCCTCAGCCCCCGTCAGAGGATGATCCGAGGCCCCTGCAAAGCCTGCCGGACCACCGCCACAGCCGGCTCACTCGCGGCCTCGGCCTCCGTCAGGCGACGAAGCATGAGCTGCCCCTTGGCCTCCGTCAGCGACCTGCGGAGGTCCGAGAGCAGCATCAACGCGGCCTCCTGCATCTGGCGCCCGGGCTCGCTGACCTGCGCCTTCGCCCCGCTCTTCTCCTCGAGGTACGTGGAGAAGCGATCCAGCGCATCGCGGGTCTTGTCGGCGTCGAAGTCCTTCACCAGCTCGAGCACGGCATTCGCATCGATCTGCAGCAGCCGTGGCGCCTGAACCCGCTGGAACGCCGGGTGCGGCAGCTTGAGCGCGCTGACGTCGATCGCACCGAGCAGCCCCTCTTCGGGCGCGCGGCGGCTGTAGGGCACCACCTCGACGAAGAGGCTCAGCACATCGGCCCCCTGACGGAAGGCCTCGAGCTCCTCGTCGTCAATGGGCGGGAAGCTCTCCGGGACCCCGATGAAGAGCAGCGGGAGGATGAGCTCCTGCCAGAACTCCTCGGGGGCGCTGCCAGTCCCTCCGACGGTCGCGAAGAGGTGCGCCATCAGCTCGGCCACGCGCGGGGCGAGCTCCACCTGCTCGGAGAGCGGCTTGCCCGCGTCCAGCCGCGCGAGAGAACCGAGGATCTGCGACTCGAACTGCTGCTTGGCCTCCTCGGGCATGGGGGGCTTGGTGCGGCCCAGGGCATCACGCACCTCGCGGACCAGCTCGTTCGGCTTGCTGTCCCAGGCCTGCTTGGCGCGGGCGGTATCCAGCACCGCGAACTGCAGGAACCCCGGATCAAAGAGACGCTGGTAGTCCCGCGCCCCCAGACGCACCGGCGGCTGCCCCGGAGGCGCCTGGAAGCGGACCTGCGCGATTGAGCGGCGGATGTCGACGGCGATCTGCTCGAGTCGCTCGAGCTTGCTTGCGCTCAGCGCGTCCACAACGGCGCCGAAGGGGCTGAGCATCACCAAGGCCTCCTCGAAGCCCAGGTTCGCGCCCTCGAGGGCGTCGCGGTTCGGGAACCAGAAGGACTTGGCCTCCTTCATGAGCCGCGCACCGAAGCCCCCGGAGAGGCCGAGGGCGATCATCTGGTGCTCGGGCCGCTGGAAGGAGAACGGACCTCCGAGGAGCTTGGCCACG
>DATGQN010000065.1:0-49398 GCA_035304185.1 Myxococcaceae bacterium | reverse complement strand
CCGGTCCGCCGCGGACACCCGGACTTCTACGCGCTGGCCTTCGCCCTGAGCTACCTCGGCGAGCACCGCCAGTCGATCGGCGTCCTCTTCAACGAGCTGCGTGAGAAGCGCGGGCTCAACTACGGTGACTACGCCTACGTCGAGAACTTCGTGCAGGACGGCTGGTCCTCCCTCCCCTCCACCAACGTCCTGCGCAGCCAGCAGTACACCTCGCTGTGGCTGCGTCCGGTGGAACCCGAGCACGCGATCTTCGCCACCCGCGGCGCGCTGCACTTCTACGGCAAGCTCCTCGACGCTCCGATTCCCCAGGAGGCCTTCGACACCGCGAAGGGCTTCGTGCAGGGCATCACGCGGCTCTGGGAGCAGACCGACTCCCAGCGCCTGGGCTGGGCCATCGACAGCCTCCTCTACGGGACGCCGGACCACCTCGAGCGCTACCGCGAGGCTCTCGGGCAGCTCACGCCGGAGGAGGTCCACGCCGCGGTGAACCGCCACCTCTCGCCGAAGCGGATGAACTTCGCCTTCGTCACCGAGGACGCGGAGGGCCTCGCCAAGGCACTGGCCTCGGGCGCGCCCTCGCCGATCGCCTACGCCACTCCCAAGGACGCCTCGGTGGTCGAGGAGGACGCGACGTTCATCCATGCACCCCTCCCACTTCAGGGTGAGCCGGAGGTCCGGCCAGCCGCGGATTTCATGAAGGGCACCACTCCGGCGCCCTGAGCTGATACGCCGTTCCCCGGGGGGACGCCGCCACGCTGGATGGCGGGAAGTTCGCCCCTGGGGGCGCTTCATGGAACGCTGCCCCTCTGAAGAACGAGGGAGCGAACGTCCGTGAACCGTTTCAAAGACATCGCAGGCGCCATCCTGCTCATGATCCTGGCGGCGAGCGTCCCGGCGCTCGCGCAGAGCGTGGATCAGCGCAGCTACGACGCAGTCCCGCTCAAGCACACCCCCTCCGCCCGCTCCGGCATCGCCCTCGAGAGCGCGGACATGCCGGATGCCGGCTCGCTGCGCGGCCAGCTGCTCGTCGACTTCAACCTCGGCGTCCTGGGTCTCAAGGTCGGTCGCGACCGACTGGGCGATCTGATCCCCTTCCGCTTCGATGCCCACGCGCTCTTCGCCTGGCAGCTGCACCGGCGGATCGAGCTCGGCTTCGACGTCCCCTTCACCTTCTACCAGCACGACAACTTCCAACTGCTGCGCGACCAGGGCTTCGGACTGGACGGCGTGAACGCCATCGGCCTCGGAGACATCCGGGTCATGCCGAGGGTGAGCATCCTCTCGCCCAGGGATTTTCCCATCGGGCTCGCGGTGGTGCTCGACACCACGCTCCCCACCGGCGACAAGCGCAGCTTCCTCGGTGAGCGGGGCTTCACCTTCGCGCCTTCCGCAGCCGCCGAGCTCCCCATCGGCCCCTTGCGCGTCCTCGCCAACGCCGGCGTGAAGCTGCGCCAGCCTTCCCAGTTCCTGCAGCAGTACGTCTCCAACGAGGCCACCTTCGGCGCGGGCGTCATCTACCGGCTGCCGGACCTCGGCAAGCTCACGGATGTCGAGGCCCTGGCGGAGATGCACCTGTCGACGCCGCTCGAGGCTCCCTTCACCTTCCGGAATGCGGACTCCCTCAAGACCCCCTGGGAGGTCCTGGTGGGCGGGCGCGCCAAGGTCGCCAAGGGATGGGGCGTGGAGCTCGACATCGGCCGCGGCGTCACCTGGCACCCGAGCTACGGCCGTCCCGCGCTCCGGGTCATGGCCAGTGCGGTGTGGACCTGGGAGTCGGCGGACCGCGATGGCGACGGCATCCCCGACGACCGCGACCAGTGCCCGGATGAGCCCGAGGATCGCGATGGGTTCCAGGACAGCGACGGCTGCCCCGATCCCGACAACGACGGTGATGGCATCCCCGACGAGCTCGACCGCTGCCCGGATCTCCCCGGACCCGAGGAGTTCAACGGCTGCCCCGACACCGACGGCGATGGTACCCCCGATGAGCTCGACCGCTGCCCCGAGCTCCCCGGACCCAAGGAGTTCGACGGCTGCCCCGACACCGACTTCGACACCGTCCCCGATCACCTGGACAAGTGCCCGGAGATCCCCGGACCGCCGGAGAACGACGGCTGTGAGTTCGAAGAGGGCCCCGAGGTCGAGGTCGAAGGCGACCGCATCCGCATCAAGGGCAACATCAACTTCGAGACCAACCGCTCGGACATCAAGTCGGACTCGTTCGAGAAGCTCAACGAGGTCGCCCGCGTGCTCAACGAGAACCCGGGGCTCGGGCCGGTCATGATCGAAGGCCACACCGACAGCGTGGGGCCGGCCGCGTACAACCAGCGGCTCTCGGAGGCGCGCGCCAAGGCGGTGCTCGACTACCTCGTGGGCAAGGGCGTCCACCCGTCCCGACTGCGCTCGACCGGCTACGGTGAGGAGCGGCCCATCGCCGACAACGACACCATCACCGGCCGCGCGAAGAACCGCCGCACCGACTTCCGCCTGGTCGTCGATGAGGTGGAGATTCCGCCCGATGAGGGCGGGATCGAGGTGGAGTGATCATCGGGGGAGTGATCATCGGGGGGCCCTGTCTTCGGGGCCTCCTCGATGTGCGCGGCGGATGGGACCCGACGCTGCGCGCGCCTTCTGCTGACCCGGGCGAAGGGCCGGCCACGTCGTCACCCGCCCGGATCTCGCGAACCACAGGCACACCGATGCCTCCTCGGGTCCGCTGACCTCAATCGGCTCACCAGCGCGGCGCCCGTGAGTGTGGCGCTGCCCGGGCGCGCACCAGCAGCGGGCCCGCACCGATTCCGTGGTCGCTGACGTCCTACCGGCGCCCCCCTTGCGCTACAGCAACTGCTCGATGCGCCGCCGGATCGCTCGCTCCGGAACGGCCCCGGTGACCGTCTCGCGGATCTGCCCCTCGCGGTCGATGAAGACCAGCGTCGGCATCACCTCGAGCTTGTAGGCCGAGGTCATCTCGGGGTTCGCGAACGCGGTGTACGGCGCGAGGTCCGGGATGGTGCGGTTGATCCACGCGTGTACGAAGTCCGGGCCCCCGACCCCGCCCTCGTCGTTGGCGGCGATCAGCACCACGCCCTGGGACTCGAACTCCTTGGCGAGCTTGACCAGGTAGGGCAGCTCCTCGCGGCAGGGCGGACACCAGGTCGCCCAGAAGTCGACCAGGACGATCTTCCCCTTCAGCTCGCTGAGGGAAATCTCGCCACCTTCCAGCTTCGCAATCCGGAACTCCGGCGCCTGCACGCCGGGCGCGGTCGCGGCGCGGTTCGAGTTCTCCTGCCAGACCTGCAGCCCGATGGCGATCACCAACAGCGCGGCGAAGAGCCCCAGCGCCACCTTCCCCAGCCATGCCTTCGTCACGTCGTCTTCTCCTGAAACCACTTCAGAGTTTGCGGTGCAGCGCGTCCAGTCCGACCTTCAGTGCGCGGCGCACCCGGACATGCGGTGCCACCCACCGCGCCAGCGTCGGCCCCACCGCATAGTACGCGCGCACCATCACCCGACCCGAACGCCGTGGCAGCAGGTGGGTGTCGCGGAAGCGGCGGAAGGATTCGAGCTCGGGCGCGTCCTCGCCGTACACCGCCGTCGCGAGGAAGCAGGGCCCGCCCCGGCTCACCCACAGGAGCCTTCCGCTGGAGAGGTTCTGGACGCAGCGGAGCTGGTGCTCGAGCGTGTAGGTGAGCCCGATGAGGTCGCCCCGGGTAAGGCTCAGCTCCTCGGTGTTCGAGTCGTCGAACTCCATCCGCGACACCGGGCCACCCAGCTCGTCGAGCTCCACCGCATAGGTCCGGGTGCCGCCATCGCTCCAGCTCCGGGCCGAGCGGACCTCCCCGAAGAACACCAGGAAGTGGCTCCGACACCGGGTGCAGGTGAGCTTCTGCTCGCTGCTGGTTGCGCCGAACGCATACTGCGCGGGCATCCGACAGGAAGGGCAGCAGAGGCGGACCTCCAGGGCCGGCGCCTCGGTGGGGTCATAGCGGGAGACGCCGGTGCCCGGCTCGAACACCGGCCGCGACTCGGTCCCGGTGCGCTTCCAGCGGCGCTGCGAGGAGAGGGCCTCGCGCTCCAGCTCCCGCGCCTTCTCCCAGGCCTCTTCCGCTTCGGGCAGGCGCGCCTCGGCCAGCAGGCAGAGCACCACCAGGTGGGCCTCGAGCGCGTCGAGCAGCGCCTGAATCTCCGGATCCCTGCCCTCCACGCGCTGAAAGGCGAGCCCCAGCGTCAGCACCTCGGCGCCCTCGTCGCGGAGCGAGGCGGCCTGGGCGACCATCGGATCGTCCTTGCGCAGGTACACCGGCAGCTCGGGCACCTTGGCGAAGAAGCGCGCGCAGCCGTTGCGCAGGCGCTCCCGCGCGGCTTCCTTCGGTCCTCTGGGGGGCGCGTGGTGCAACGCACGTTCGTGCACCGACGCCAGCAGCTCCGTGGGTTGCATGGTCCGCGGGACACTAGCGGGATGCGGGGCGGATCGCCCTGCCCAAAAGCGCCCTTCCCGATCCATGGCCGCGCCTCGAGCGCCATCCCGGAGCACGGCAGGGGTTCGCGGTGAACATCCGCCCACCCCCAAGCGCTCCCCAAGTGACGGCCGCTGACCTGCCTGCCCTTCCCCTCGGGGGGGGCGCCCCCAACGTTTCCCCGGCTGCCCGAGCAGGGTCGGGAGCATCGAGGGGGTCGGTCGGATGGGGTGGTTGCGGTCGGGGGTGTTGGGGATCCTGCTGGCGATGCCGGTGGTGGCACAGACGCCGGCGTTGTCGCTGGAGCGGACGTGGATCGATGCGGCGCAGCAGAAGGTGCAGCGCAAACAGCAGAGCCTCGCCGAGGTCGCCCGCTCCGCGCTCCCTTCCGTGGTCGCCATCACCACCGTCCCCAAGGCCCTCCAGGCCGGCGGCATCGCCGATGACGCGCAACACGGCATCGGCTCGGGCTTCGTCATCCACCCGGACGGCTGGATCCTCACCAGCGCCCACGTCGTCGCCGACGCCGCCGAGGTCAGGGTCGCCCTGGTCGATGCTT
The DNA here is from genome assembly GCA_035304185.1 of Myxococcaceae bacterium. GTDB lineage: Bacteria > Myxococcota > Myxococcia > Myxococcales > Myxococcaceae > DATGQN01. The sequence goes on along the minus strand of DATGQN010000065.1, from coordinate 44,382 downwards.
CCGGCAAGCAGCAGGAGCTGACGGCCCGGGTCGCCGGATCGGACATGGGGACCGACACCGCCCTCATCAAGGTCGACGCCGGACGCCCGCTGCCCGCCCTGCCGCTCGGGACCTCCGAGGACGTGCAGGTCGCCGACTGGGTGATCGTCATCGGCAACCCCTTCGGCCTCTCGCAGACCGTCAGCGTGGGCGTGGTCAGCTTCAAGGGCCGCACCGACGTCATGCCCGGTGGCCAGGAGATCGACTTCGACTACATCCAGACCGACGCCTGCATCAATCCGGGCAGCTCGGGCGGGCCGGTCCTGGATGCCATGGGGCGCGTGGTGGCGGTTGCCAACGCGGTGAACGTCTCGGGCCAGGGCATCGGGTTCGCGGTCCCCATCGACATCCCCCGCGCGATCATCAACGACCTGCGCGAGCACGGGAAGGTCAACCGCGGGTGGATGGGGGTCACCATCCAGGACCTCAACGAACAGCTCTCCCGCTCCATGGGCCTCGAGAGCTCCAGGGGGGTGGTGGTCTCCCAGGTCGTCGAAGGCGGTCCGGGCGCTCGCGCGGGCCTCAAGGTCGGCGACGTCATCACCCGGCTCGGCAGCGCGCCGGTGGATCGCGCCCATGCGCTGCGCTGGAAGATCACCAGCCAGGGCGCGGGCGCCAAGGTCCCCTTGACCGCGCAGCGCGACGGGCGCCGCTTCCACGTCGAGGTCGAGCTCGAGCCACAGAAGCCGAAGGATACCCTGCAGAGTTCTGGGGTCGGAGGCGCGGGGATCGATCTCACCGTCCCGCCCAACGGCGAGTGAGCCGACGCATGCAAGGGGGCCCGGAGGCAGCGGAATCGATCCCACCGTGCCGCCTGAGCGGAGCCTGAGCCAGCCGCTCACCCGGTCCCGGGCGGGGCTTGGGGCTTCACCAGCCGCCGCGCCATCGCCTTGAACGCGCTCAGCCACAGCTGCGCCTCGCGCTCGGTGAGGTTCGAGCGGGTGAGGGCGTGGCGCATTTCGGCGAGGATCGGGCCGGGGCCGCGCGGGTTGAGGAAGTCCACCTCGAGCAGGACCTGCTGCATCCAGCCATCCAGCGCCTGCACGAGCCGCAACGGGGCGCCCTTCGGAACGTCGTCCGGGACCTCAGTCACGCCCTGGCGGGAAGCCAGATAGAGCAGCACCGCGGCCGCCTGCGCGAGGTTCATCGAGGGCTGCTCGGGCCGGGTCGGGATCACCAGCGCCTGCTGACAATGCGCGAGATCCTCATCCGACATCCCCCGACGCTCTCCCCCCAGCACCAGCGCCACCGGACCACGCTTCGCGTGCTCGGCCAGCATGGCCATCGCCTCTTCCGGTGAAAGGGTCGGCATCCCGCGCAGGTGGGTCCGCGAGGTGGTCCCCATCGCAAACACCACGTCCTCGAGCGCCGCGGGCAGGGTCGGCACCGATGTCACCGCGTCCAGCACGTGACCGGCATGCACCGCCATGGGACGCGCCGCCTCGAGATCCGGCAGGTGGGTCTCGGCGAGCCACAGCTCCGCCACGCCGAAGTTCGCGCACAGCCGCGCCACCGCACCGAGGTTGTCGGCGCCCTGGGTCTGATGGAGCACCACGCGGAGCTTCTGGGGGAGGGACATGGGGCCCATCTACCCCGTTGCCCGCCTGTCCCCCAAGGATGGGATGCCTCCTTCCTCCCGCCGCCAGCCGGCTCCCGAGCCCCACCGCCCGCCAGGGCGAGCGCCCTCGGGCCATCCGTGCGTTGGCCCGGGCGCCAGCGCCACCCTGACCACGGTGCGAAGGCTCCCCCGTCCGCCTCTGGCCATGCCGGCCCTGACCCTCATTCTCAAGGGTGTGACCCCCGCACACCCCGCCCCAAGGAGGACGCCATATTGAACACCTACGCGGCCAAGGCCACCGTCGCCGTCAAGGAACCGGCCGCGGTCCGCACGTTCTATTCGGAGATCCTGGGCCTCGAGCTGCTCCGGGAAGATGAGGAGTACCTGCTGTTCAAGGCCGGTGATTCGAAGCTGTTCCTCTATCGCTCCACCTTCGCGGGAACCAACCAGGCGACCTCGGTGACGTGGACCGTGGGGGATGCCCTGGAATCGCTCGTGAAGGCGCTCGGTGAACGAGGGGTCCGCTTCGAGCACTACGGTCTCCCCGATATGAAGCGGGAGGGCGACATCCACCTGATCTCGGAAGAGAAGGCCGCCTGGTTCAAGGCCCCCGAAGGCAACATCCACTGCCTCCTCAACGTGGACGTCTGAGGAGGCGGATCGGGGCGTCGGGTGCATGCGCCATCGGTCCCGGGCCAAGCAGCCCCATGACGTGCGTGTGCGTGCCGCGCCACACCGGTTGAGGATCCTCCCTGCGTGTCCACCTTCGCGCTTGTTGGCTGCAGGACGCCGCCGCCATGGAGACGGCCGGGCGTGACCTTCCCGCAGCCCACCAGGAGGAACACGCACATGGCACAGTCGCACCTGAAGCAGTGGTTGCTGGGTGCCGGCGGAGCGCTGCTGCTCTCCGGATCTGCACTGGCAATTCCCCAGTCCTCGCCCCCTGCCGGGCAGGCGCAATCGCAACAACAGACACAACAGGAGGGCAAGGCGCTCCCGAACCAGGCCAAGAAGAGCGACATCTCCAAGTTGGAGAAGCAGGCGCAGGCCTACGGTGACGCCTGGAACCAGAAGGACTCCCAGAAGATCTCCCGGCTCTTCACCAGCAATGCCGCGGTGCTGAGCCCCTCCGGCGAGACCGCGGTCGGGCGTCAGGAGATCGAGAAGGCGTACTCCAAGGAGCTGGAGAAGGAGCAGCTCAAGGACGCCCAGATGCAGACCCGGGTGGAGACCGTCCGGCAGCTCAAACCTGACCTGGCCCTCATCGACACCGTCCACACCGTGACCGGCCCCAACCTTCCGCAGGGTCAGGCCCTCGAGGTGCACGCGGTGAGCGTGGCGCAGAAGCAGGGCAATGAGTGGCGCTTCCGCGAGCTGCGAGCGATCCGGGAGCTCCCCGAGGATCAGCTCGGCATCGGAGGCAGCGGCGAGCAGCCTTCCCCGGCCCCGGAATCCGGCGCGGGTGGCAGCGGTGAGGCGCCTGCTCCGCCCGTGGACTCGGACCTCGGCGGCAGTGCAGGTGAGCTGCCTCCCTCCGATCCGGGGACCGGGGGTTCGGGTTCTGAGCCGCAGCCCATCGAGCCGGGGACCGGTGGTTCGGGTTCCGAGCCGCAGCCCACCGAGCCGGGGGACGGGGGTTCGGGTCCTGAGGCCGGGGAGCAGCGCACGCCTCCAAGTGGCGGCTTCGAGAGCCCGTAGAAGCGCTCGGCTCCAAGCCCGAAGTCTCGCTCGACCTGACTGAACCTTGAGCGGCCGTCTTTCGGGGCGGCCGCTCATCTTCTTTTTGACCGCATTCGCGGGGGCAAGACGACGCGGAGCCCCTGTTCGCCCGGGGCCGGGATGCTGACCGCTCCCGTCAACGCATCCAGCCAGCAACGAAGGTCGGGGAACGCCTGCGATGTTTCCGCAATCTGCCCCTCGCCCGGGCGCTCCATCGGGAGGCGACCTGTCGCATCTATCCCCTGCCCTCCCGGCTGCTGCTTCCCGTCGGCACAGGTCCGGGAGTGCCGCAGCGTGTCCACCTTCGCGCTGTCGGCTGCAGGACGCCACCGCCATGGAGACGGAGCGGCGTGAACTTCCCGCGGCCATCAGGAGGAACACGCAATGGCACAGTTGCAGCTGAAACAATGGCTGGTGGGTGCCGGTGGAGCCCTGCTGCTCTCCGGCTCAGCGCTGGCAGTGACCCAGTCTTCTCAGTCCCCGCAGCCGGCGGACGCCCAGGCCCAGGCCGCGGAGACGCCGGTGCCGAATCAGGCGCCGCAGAAGGACATCTCCGCGCTGGAGAAGCAGGCCACCGCTTTCACCGAAGCCTGGAACCAGAAGGATGCCCGGGCCGTCTCGCGCCTCTTCACCTCGAACGCGGCCCTGCTCGTCCCTTCGGGGGCCACCGCAGTCGGGCGTCAGCAGATTGAGCAGGCCTTCACCGAGGAACTGAAGCAGCCGCAGCTCGAGGGCGCCCAGATGGAGACGCGCGTCGAGACGGTCCGGCAGCTCTCGCCGAACCTGTTCCTGGTGGACTCCGTCCACTCCATCAGCGGCCCCAACCTGGAGCAGCACCAGGGGCAGCCGATGGAGGTGCACGCGGTGATCGTGGCCGAGAAGCGCGGGAATCTGTACCGCTTCCGTGAGGCGCGGGCCATCCCGGAGATGCCCATGCAGCAGCCTCAAACCGGCGTGGGCGGGAGCGGTGAGCAGCCGATGGAGGAGCCGCAGCCTCAGCCCGATCCCAGCGGCTCGGCGACCGAGACCCCGCCCATCAACCCCGATACGGGTGGCACGGGCTCCGTGCCTCCAACGGAGGAACCCGGGACCGGCGGCTCCGGCACCGAACCGCAGCCCGTGGAGCCCGGCACCGGGGGCACCGGCTCCGAGTCCATGGAGCAGCACGCCCCGCCCGCTGATGGCAGCTCGGAGGTCCCGTCGGAGAATCCGTCGGAGCCGACCTACTGAGCCGCTTCACCCGTGGAACGAAGAGCGGCCATCCCGGAAGGACGGCCGCTCTTCACGTTCGCTCCGCCGACTTCCGGGTGGACGGCGCCCGGACGTCCGGCGAGGCTCGCGCGCCATGTTCCTCTATCTGCACGGCTTCGCGTCCAGCCCGCAGTCCCGTAAGGCGCAGCGGTTCCTGGAGCACTTCCAAGCCCGTGGCGCGACCCTGGAAATCCCCGCCCTCGACGAGGGGGACTTCGAGCACCTCACCCTCTCGCGCCAGCTGCGGCTGGTGGAGCGGTTGCTCGCCGATGCGCCCCGGCCGCACGTCATCATCGGCTCGAGCATGGGCGGCTATCTCGCGCTCCTGCACGCCCAGACACACCCGATCGACGCCCTGGTGGTGATGGCGCCCGCCGTCGACTTCGCCACCCGCTGGTCCACCCGCTTCCCCGCCGAGGACATCGCCGCCTGGGAGCGGACGGGGAGCACGCTGGTGGATCACCACGCCCTCGGCCGGAAGGTCCCGCTCAGCTTCGAGCTGGTGCGCGACTCAAGGCTCCACCCGGCATGGCCCCGCGTGGAGGCCCCCGCGCTGGTCCTCCAGGGAACCCGCGACGACGTCGTTTCCCCGGAGTCCGTACAGACCTGGGTCGAGCAGACGCCCAGCGCCCGGCTTCTCACCTACGACACCGATCACGAGATGTCCGAGGTGGTCGACGACATGGCCCAAGAGGCGCTGCGCTTCCTTGCCTCGGTGCCTTCGGTGGCGCCGCAACTCCAGCGGGCTGCTGACGACGCGTAGATGGTTTCGACTGAAACTATCTGACCGGAATGGCCAGCTGCTCGGCCAACGCATCCAATCGGGCACGCAGCTCGGCGACCTCATCACGCAGCGCGGCCACCTCTTCGGTCCGCCGCGCCAGCGCCTGGATGGCGAGCATGTTCACGCCGTCGGCATCGACGGTTTCGATGGTGGTGTCGTTCGAGCCAAGCCCGAACGCCGCGCGGAAGTCCTGCGCAGTGGGTCCCACGTGCCGCGCGCCCTGCTCGGTCTTGAACTTCCAGCTCTGGATGGGGAGCTGCACCACCTTCGCCAGCACCGCCTCGGGGTCGATCTCCTGGAAGTCCTCTTTCGCGTTGCGGTCCGAGGTGCAGCCCCAGCTGGCACCGCCCGGGGCGAGCGAACAGCCCACGGTGGCGTCAGGGTTGGTGAAGAGGCGGTGCCCCCCGACGGCCCGTACGCTGAACTGATTGTTGGCAGTGGCCTGCAGGGTGTCCGAGGAAAACAGCCCGGAAGCATCGCTGATGACGATGGCGCCCGAACGATTGGCCGTATCCGCATTCTTGCCGATGGCCACGCTGTTGGCCCCCGACGCCTTGTTCTGCATGCCGATGCATGTTCCGAAGTGGCCGTTGGCCACGCAGGGACCGATGGCGGTGCTGCCGACGCCCCCGGCGACGGAAGAAGGCCCCAATGCCAGGGCGTTCTCCGACGTCGCCTCTGCGCCGTTTCCGATGGCGACCGCCCCGACCCCGGAGGCCCAGCCATTCACGGAGAAGGCGCGCTCAGCGCTGGCATCCCCCAAGGCCCCCAGGGCAATGGAGTTGGCAGGGAGCAGACCCGCCCCGAGCCCCGTCACGAAGCGCCCCATCCGGAAGGCACCAGTCCGCCCCTGGAAGTAGAGCGTGTCGCTTTCATGATCGAGCGAGCCACGCACCTGAAAGTCTGCGGACGAGGACATCCGCAGGAGCTCGAGCCCGTCGGCATTCTGCACCCCCAGCACGTGGGTCCCGGGCCACGAGGTGTCGAGTTCGGTGGTGAGCGTCAGCGAGCTCACCGGCTGGTTCGGATCGCCGTTGCAGACGTTCCGGGTGAGCGCCGGAATGTACTCAGCGGGCTCCAGGGTGCCGCTGCGATCGACGTCCAGTCCGACTTCGACCCGGAAGCCGCCCGCGGGACAGGCCCCATCTCCGATTGGAAGCGCGGCGGTCGCCAGGAGGGTGGTGTACCCGTCGCTGCCCGCCGCTCCGGGACTGCCGGTGGCGCCCTGCGGTCCCGCGGGCCCGGCCGCTCCCTGCGGCCCGGTCGGCCCCGGGTCCCCGCCTCCCGCACAGCCGACTGCGAAGACGAGCATCCCGAGGGCGACGACACTGCGCATGGTGAGGGCTCCCAGTGAGGCCCTCGAGAATTTCACGCCCGGACTGGACGGGCAATCTCTTGCCGCGGGAAAAGCCAGGTTGGAGGGTGCCCGCTCGGCTGCTTGAAGGAGGCCCGCGGCGGCCACTGGCGCTTCCCCTCCGCTCAGCCCCTCACCGCACGATCCGGCGGATGACGTTGTTGCCCGAGTCGGAGACCAGGATGGTCCCATCGGGCGCGGCCCAGAGGCCGGCGGGGGCGACGATGTCCGCCTCCGCCGCACTGCCCAGACGGGTCCCGACCTTCCCGCTGCCGGCAAAGGTGTAGACCTCGGTGGTCTCCGGCGAGTGGCCCGGGACCACCTTGCGGATGCGGTGGTTGGCGGTGTCGGCCACGTAGACGTAGCCGGTCTCGAGCCCCACGGTGAGACCCATCTGCCCCCGGAAGCGGGCCTCGGCGCCCGAGCCATCCGCAAACCCCAGGGTGTCCTCGGCGCGACCCGCCAGCGACGTGACCGCGTGGCTCCCGGTCAGCGAGATGCGCCGCACCTTCTGCCAGGCGTCGAAGACATAGAGCTCCTGGTTGTGTCCCAGCGCGACGCCGCTCGGATTGTTGAAGGCCGCCAGCGCACCCTGCTCGCTGTCCACGTGGCTGCTCCCACTGCCGTTCCCGGCCAGCGTCCGCACCTCGCGGGTCGCCGCGTCGATGACCCGGATGCGGTTGCCGGCCTGATCGGCCACGTAGAGGTTGCCTGCAGCGTCGGCGGCGATCCCTGTCGGCCGGCGGAAGCGCGCCTGTTCGGCCGGGCCGTCCCGGAAGCCCTGGGAGCGGATGCCACCGGCCCAGGTGCTGACCATCCACACCCCCTCCTCCTTGGAGATGCGGCGGATGAGATGGTTGTCGCTGTCGGCGACGTAGACCGCGCCGTCGGGTCCCACCGCGACCCCGGTGGGGTAGCGGAACATGGCCTGGTCGGCGGGCCCGTCCCGGAAGCCGTTGAGCCCGTTGCCGGCCAGCGTCGACACCGTCCGCTCCGGCCCCGCGGAGATCAGCCGGATGCGGTGGTTGCCGGTGTCGGCCACGATGATCTCCATCTGCGCGTTCATGGAGAGGCCCGTCGGCCCGTTGAAGAGGGCCTGGTGCGCCGGCCCATCCCGGTAGCCTCCCTGGCTCTCCTTCCCTGCCAGGGCCTCCACCGTCTTCGCCCACATGGGCCTCGGCGGAGATGCCGCGGGGATCGAGGGATCCTGGGGACTCAGCTTGCGCGGCGGCCGCACGTGGGAGAGGCCGCGCTCGAGGACGTTGAGGGTCATGCGCGCCACCCGCGCGTCGTAGAGCTCGGGATCGTCCGAGAGCGCCAGGGGCCAGTAGATGGTCCCGGCCGAGAACACCATCCGCCCCGACGGCAGCGTGCGGTCCACCACCTGGGAGCGGGTGGGGATCCCCTCCGCGGTGAGCATGGGGCTGTCCAGGCTGACGGTCGTGCCCTCCGGAACGCCGCTCAACGGGACGCGGTCCGACTCGTAGCCCAACAGCCCGTGCAGCAGGGTCCCCTGGGTCAGACCGGTGCCCTCCATCAACCAGTGGTTGGGGTTGCTCACCACCAGGGGGAAGGGGATGAGCTGCCAGCCCACGTACATGCTGCCGAAGAGCAGGCTCTCGGGGTGGGCCCCGGGCTCGTCGCGGAAGCGCACCGTGGAGCCCGGGATGGGATCCAGCGCGACCGAGTTCTTGTAGCAGCTGAGCACCCGCAACGGCCTGCCGCTGCTGCTGGGCCCCAGGCGCGAGCGCCAATAGGCGCCGTTCCCCCCGAAGTGGGCCAGGCTCATCTTCCCGGTCGCCAGCGCCGCGTCGACCTGGGCGCGCTGTTGGCTGGTCCAGTACTCGTCGTGGCCGCCGTGCACGAAGAGGCTGATGCCCTCGAGCAGGTTCGGATGGCGCTCGAAGTCCAGGTTGGTGGTGTAGGTCACGTCATAGCCGTGCCGCTCGAGGAAGCGCGCGAGGTGCAGCTCCCAGCGCAGGACCTGCCCCGCCCCCTCGTCGTCCCGGTACGGCCGGTCGTAGGAGACCTGCTTGCCCATCCCCAGATCCAACGGCAGATCGGTCGCGTAGAGGCTGGTGTTCCCCCACGTGTTGTAGGCCTGGTAGGTGTTGAAGGCCGCCTGCAGCATGATGTCGGCGGCGCGCTGATCGCGGACCACGAACGAGGCGTAGCGCTTGAAGCCGTCCTGGCGGGTGAGCTTCACCAGGTAGATGCCGCTCACCCAGTCCGCGCCCACGGGGACGCGCAGGGTCTCGGGCCAGTTGCACTCGATGCGCCCGGTGGTCGGGTCGGCGGGACACTCCGGCTGGGTGGTGACCGCAAAAGGCCCCCCGGTCCACACCCGACGCGCGCCGGCACCGCCATACCAGCCCATGCGGTAGACCTCGGCCTGCACCTGCCCGGGGCTGTCGGAGGAGGCGCGGATGCCCACCGACTCGCCGGCGAGGACCGAGTCGACGTCCGCGTAGAGCTCGACCTGCCGGGCGTAGGAGGTCCGTCCCTGGCTCCACTCGGGGTTGCCGGGCTTCGCGTTCTCCTCGGGGATGGGACGCTGGCTGGGCTCGCGGACCACCGGCGGCGTCTCGGGGGGACAGGCAGGAGGACAGCCTTCGGGCGGGGTCACGCCCGGCGCCGGCTCTCCGGGCGTGACCGGCTTGGGATCATCGAGCACCGGCGAGGTGAGCTTGTCGGTCTCCCGACAGCCTGCCGTCACGAACAGCAGGGCCATCAGTGCCAGCGGCAGCGGACGCGGCGCCGCCTTCATCGCGCGCATTGAATCGGTCATGCGCCGCGAGGTGAGGATGGCCCCCGAGGCTGCCAAGGGAGGCTCCACCCGTCCCCTCTCCATGCACCACCCGCATCGTCCTGCGGTCGCGAAGGCGCGGTCTTTACTGGTCCGGCGTTGGCGGCCGTGGCTATAGTCGCCGCCGGATGTCCCGCCTGCTGCCACTCATCGCCTGCGCCCTGCTCTTCACCGCCTGTGAGGGGATGGAGGCGCCCGTCGCCGGTCTGGAGGTGGGCGAGGTGCTGGCCAGCGGGCCCGAACCCCTCGAGTTCCTGACGCCGGAAGCGCGGCAGTCCCTCTATGCCCAGCTGATCCTGGCGTCGCGGGACGAGGACGGACTTCCCGCGCAGGACACCCCGGTGCTCTTCGTGATGGGCACCGACGAGGGGCTGCTCGGCGCCCCCGCCCTGCCCGCCTCGGTGGACCTGCTGCAGACCCCGGCCTCCGCCGACCGCGTCGCGGTGCGGCTGGACGCGGACTTCCGCCAGTGGCCGGACGAGCGCTGCGAGTGCCTCCAGGGTCTGTCCGAGCGGGAGGCCGCCGAGCTGGTCGCCCGGAGCCTGCTGTGGCACTGGGAGCTCGAGGTCGACCGGGAGGTGGTCGTGGAGCGCGCGGTCGGGGCGCCCTACGCCGCGGCCTGGATCGACGGCATCCTGCGCCTCAACCCCGCCCTGCTCTATCTTGCGAGCGCGCCGGGCCTTCGCGCGGGTCCCGCCTCGGCGCTCTCCGGTCGCTGACGCCACACGAACCGGGCTCTATCGGACCGCGCCTCCCAAGGATCGATGGAACCCGACGCCGCCCTCTTCGCGCAGCTCCCCCACACGCTGACCGGCACCGATCTCACGGCGCTGGGTTCCCGCTACGAGGGGAAGGTCCGTGACACCTACGCCCGCGGGGACACCCTCGTCCTGGTGGTCACCGATCGGCTCAGCGCCTTTGATCGCGTGTTGACCACCATCCCCTTCAAGGGCGAGGTCCTCAACCGCCTCTCGGCCTTCTGGTTCGAGCGCACCCGGCACGTGGTGAAGAACCACTTCCTGGACCTGCCGGATCCGAACGTGACCGTCGCCCGGGCGTGCACGCCGCTGCAGGTGGAGGTGATCGTCCGCGGGTACCTGGCCGGCAGCCTCTGGCGCGACGTGCGCGACGAAAAAGCCCTGCCCTGGGACCTGCCCATCCCCGAGGCGCCGCGGGAGCATCAGGCCTTCGAGCGCCCCGTGCTCACCCCCTTCACCAAGGCCGCGCCGGGGGAACACGACGCCCCCATCGGGGACGAGGAGCTGTTGGCCCGCGGGCTGGTGTCCTCCCGGCACTGGATGCAGATCCGCGAGATCGCCCTGGCGCTCTACGAGGAAGGCCGCAGCTGGGCCGCCTCACGGGGCCTCATCCTGGTGGACACCAAGTACGAGTTCGGGCTGCTCAACGACGAGGTGGTCCTCATCGACGAGATCCACACCCCGGACTCCAGCCGGTACTGGCTCGCCGCGAGCCTCGAGGAGCGCCTCTCACGCGGGGAGGCTCCGGAGATGTTCGACAAGGAGACCATCCGCCGCTGGCTCATCCGCGAGCATGGCTTCCAGGGGCAGGGGGACATCCCCACCATCCCCGACGACCTCCGGGTCGAGCTCGCGCGCCGCTACCTCTCGGTCTACGAGACCCTCACCGGCATCCGGCTCCCCACGCCCGTCGCCCCGGTGGCGGCGCGCGTGGAGGCCAACCTGCGCACCGCCGGGCTGCTCTAGACGCGGACCTCAGCCGGCGCGGCCGAACACCCGCTGGAAGATCTCCCCGGTGTGGCGCGTGTGGTAGCCGGGGGTGAAGCACGCTTCGACGTCGTCGGCCGGCATGAGGGCCAGCAGCTCCCCGTCCTCGAGCAGGGCGTCCTTGAAGGAGATGGACTCCTCGTAGGTGCGCATGGCGTTGCGCTGGACGATGACGTAGGCCGCCTGGCGATCCATGCCCCGACGTGCGAGCTCGAGCAGCAGCCGCTGGCTGTTCACGACGCCCCCCAGCAGATCCAGGTTCTTCTGCATCTGCTCGGGATAGACCCGCATCGACTCCACCAGCCCGGCGAAGCGGTGCAGCATGAAGTCGGCGAGCACCGTGGCGTCCGGGCCGATCACCCGCTCCACGCTGGAGTGCGAGATGTCCCGCTCGTGCCACAGCGGGACATTCTCCAACGCGCTCATGGCATAGCCCCGAAGCAGCCGCGCGAGCCCGGTGAGGTTCTCGCTGAGCACGGGGTTGCGCTTGTGGGGCATGGCGCTGCTGCCCTTCTGCCCGGTGGTGAAGGGCTCCTCCACCTCACGCACCTCGGTGCGCTGCAGGTGGCGGATCTCCACCGCGAACTTCTCGATGCTGCTGCCCAGGAGCGCCAGGGCGGAGAAGTACTCGGCGTGGCGGTCGCGCTGGATGATCTGGCTCGAGGCCGGGGCCGGCGTGAGTCCGAGCACCCGGCAGGCGTGGGCCTCCACGCTCGGGGGCAGGTGGGCGAAGGTCCCCACCGCGCCGCTCACCATGCCCACCGCCACGGTGTCGCGCGCGCGGGCGACCCGCTCCTTCGCGCGGCGCAGCTCGTCGTACCAGATGGCGAGCTTGTGCCCGAAGGTGATGGGCTCGGCGTGGATGCCGTGGCTGCGGCCCATCATCGGGGTGTCGCGGTGCTCGAAGGCCCGCTTCTCCACCGCGGCCATGACCCGGTCGATCCCCTCGAGGAGCCGGTCGGCGGCGTCGCGCATCGCCAACCCCAGCGCGGTGTCCAGCACGTCCGAGGAGGTCATCCCCAGGTGCAGCCAGCGCGCGTCCGGGCCGATCCGCTCCTCCATGAAGGTCAGGAAGGCGATGACATCATGCTTGGTGGTGCGCTCGATCTCCTCGATGCGCGCCACGTCCGCCGCGTTGAAGGTTCCCGCGCGCTTGCGGCAGGTCTCCAGGGCTTCAGCGGGGGCGATGCCCTCCTGCACCATGCCCTCGAGGGCGGCGAGCTCCACGTCGCGCCAACGGTCGTAGCGGCGCTCGTCGCTCCAGAGCTCGAGCATTTCGGGGCGGGCATAACGACGGATCACGGAAACACCCGGATGGTGAGGCCCTTGTCGGCAGCGTGGGTCAGCAGCCCCTCGGTGACCGGGGCGCGCTTCCCGAGGCTTCGTGCCTGGGCGAGGTTGATGGAGAGTTCGAGCGCCTCGGGGCGCGCGACGGCGAGCGCGCTGGGATCCACGCGCTCATGGATGAGTCGGTTGGCCAGACGCCCCGCCTGCTGCCCCAGTCCCAGGTAGCTCGGGCTGAGGGAGAGGAGCGCGCCCTCCTGGACCTGGGTGCTGGCGAGCGCCACGAGGGGAATCTGCTCGGTGCGCGAGGTCTCGATGAGCTCCCGCACCACCTCGGCGCTGCCGACGGTGCGGTCGGAGACCATGAGCAGCGCGTCCACCTTCGCCGTCACCCCGGCGAGCGCCTTCTTGGCCGCGGCCGCGTCTGCAGCCGCAAGGGGCACGATGTTCAGCTCCAGCTGCTGCGCCGCCAGGCGGATGTCCTCGAGCTGCGGGAGCGAGTAGCGGGGATCGTGGAGCACCCCCACCCGCTTCACGTTCGGAAGCGCCGCCACCAGGGCCGAGAGTTCGGGACTGAAGTCGTTGGTGAGCGCGATGCCCACCACGTTGGGCCCCTCGAGGCTGTAGCGCTCGTAATAGGGAACCATGGTGAAGAGGACCGGGATCTCCCCCAGACCACGGCTGGCCGCATTCGCCGCGGAGGGCCCCACCGCCAACACCAGCGCCGGCTTCCCCGCCTTCACCCGCTCCACCACCCTGGCGATCTCATCGGGATGGCGGGGCAGGAGGATCTGGTCGATCTCCGCCCGGGCCTCGGAGGTGAAGCCGGCCACCAGAGCGCCGTAGGCTCCGAGGTCGGCGGACTTGAGCACCACCACGCGGGGGAGCTCCCGGGCGCCGGCAATCATCGGCAACAGGCACAGCCAGAGCTGGAGGACACGCTTCATCGGGACGACGCTCCGTTGGCGGGGTTGGCGAGGGCCTCGGCCGGGATCGGCGCGGTGGTCGGCGTGGGACGCAGCCCCCGCAGGAGGAGCGCTCCGGCACCGACGCCCACGCCCACCCCCACGATGGCCAGCAGGATGAGCCAGATGATCGAGCGGGCGCCATCGCTCGGCGGCGGCGTCCGGGGACGGGCCACCCCCGGAGAGGGGGCCGCCCGCAGCGGATGGGGCACCACCGCCTGACCGGTGGGCCGGAAGGAAGGGGTCATCCGCCGCGGCTGGGTCTCGGGGAGGGGCGGCAGGGCCCCCTCTTCCACCTGCAGAAGCTCGGTGGCGATCCCGCGCTGGTTCGCACCGGCGGCGGCGCGCTCGGGCTTGAGCTGCTTCGCCGGACGCGGAGGAGGCGGCGTCGGGGTGCGGGGCTTGAAGGGCGACTCGGGCGCGCGCCCCGCGGCGGCCGGCGTGGGCGGCGGCGTCACGGCACGGGGAGGCGCCGGCCCGGTGGCAGGAGGCTCCGCGGCCTCGGCATCCAATGAGGCGCCGGGCAGCAGCCACCCGGGCGTCTCCATGGCCTGGGTGGGGGCGTTGTCCAACGTGGGCGCCGCCGCCACCCGTGAGGGCGCGAGGTTCGGGGGAACCGGGCGACCACCGGCGGGCGTTCCCGTCAGGGCCGGTGCCTGGCTCGCCGCGGCGGCCCGTGCCGCCTTGAGCGCCGAAAGCTCGCGGATGAGCTCCACCGGGCTGCGGTGGCGCGCCAGCGGGTTGATGCTCAAGGCCCGCCGGTAGATGCCGTCCAGGGTCGGCGGGAGTCCCGCGCGCGCCGAGAGCTCGGGGATGGCACCGTTCTGGGGCGTGAGGCCGGTGAGCATCTCGCCCATCACCACCGCCAGGCTGTAGACGTCGGCGGCCATCTCCAGCTCGGCGTCCTCGCCTCCCTCGAGCGCCTCGGGGGCGAGGTAGCGGTCCACGTGGGCCTGGCGCTGGGCCTGCACGAACGGAAGCGTGGGGATGGCGCCGCCGAGGCCCGCGTCGGAGATCTTCAGCGTCTCGGGGGCGAGCAGCACGTTCTCCGGCTTGAAGTCGCCGTGGGGGAGCGCGCGATGGGTGGCCTCCAGCGCCTGGGCCATCTGCACCAACAGCGGCTCGGCCTCATCCAGGGTGAAGGGCTGCGACTGTCCCCGGCGCTGGGTGAGCAGCGTGCGCAGGGAGCGCCCCTCCATGTACTGGGAGGTGAAGAAGAGCCGCCCGCCGTCGGTGCCTTCCTCGTAGACCCGCAGCAGGTTCGGGTGACTCACCTTGCGGGCGAGCTTGAGGACCCGGCTGAAGTGCGCGCGCTCCTCGTCGGCCTGCACCAGGTGGGGGTGGATGCTCTTGAGCGCGACCTCCACCCCGAGCTGGCGGTCCTGCACCCGGAAGACCCAGCCCAGCGGACCGGCGCCCAGGATCTCCCGCACCTCGAAACGGCCGGCGATCTGCGCGCCCTCGGCATAGGGCGCGGCATCGGTGGGGCGGCGCGCACCGGCCGCACCGGGGCCGGCCTGCTGGACGGCCTCCGCCAGGTTCCTCCCGCAGGTGGGGCAGGTCTCACTGGCGTCGGGGGCATGGCTGCCACAGCGATAGCAGAGCAAGCGACGATCTTCCTCGAGCGGTTTCCGCCGCGTGACGGGCGGGCCGCGCCGGTCGGCCCTCTGGGCCCTGGGTCCGCGGACCCCATGTGGGTCCAGGTCCTTCTATCGCTCCCCCACCCCGGGACACAAGGCAGCCGGGCGACGTGTCATCGCCCGGTGGAGCCGAAGCCGCCTTCGCCCCGCGCGCTGTCCGGAAGGGTCTCGACCTCTTCGAGCACCACCCGCCGCACCGGGGCGATCACCAGCTGGGCGATGCGCTCCCCACGTCGCAGCGTGATGGGCTCCTGCCCCAGGTTGATCAGCAGCACCTGCACCTCGCCCCGGAAGTCGGCGTCCACCGTCCCCGGGCTGTTGAGACAGGTGAGTCCCTCCCGCAGCGCCCGGCCCGAGCGGGGACGGATCTGTCCCTCATGGCCCTCGGGGATGGCGAGCGCCAGGCCGGTGGGGATGCGTGCGCGCGCCCCGGGAGCCAGCGTCACCGGCGCCTCGAGGTCGGCGCGCAGGTCCAATCCCGCCGCCTGCGCGGTCTCGTAGGCCGGAAGCGGCAGGGGATCGGGGTGCGGGCGCACCCGGCGGATGCGGAGGACGGGAGCGGTCATGGGAGAAACCTCTCGTGACGTCGGAGTCGACGTGGGTCCGGCGGGAGGCGGGCCATCGGGTCCGCCCTGCCGGAACAGGCGGCGGGACCCACAAAAACGGCCTCCCCCGCAATCGGTGGCGGGGAAGGCCGTAGTGGGTGCACCTCAGGTCGCAGGACCGCGCCCGTCGAAGTCCCTGGTCACGTGGGGGCTTCGGCGGAGCGCGGGTCGCATCCGGAGGGTGTTCCTCAGGCCTTGGCCTCGGGGGCGGGCTTCGCCTCCTGATTGGCCACGGCCGCGGCGTCCGCCTGCTCGGCAGCGGCGGCGCGCTCGGCGAGGGCCTCCTTGCGCGAGAGGCGGATCTTGCCGCTGCGGTCGATGGAGACGACCTTCACCAGCACCTCGTCGCCCTCATTGAGGACGTCGGAGACCTCCTTGATGCGCTTGTCGGAGATCTCGCTGATGTGGACCAGCCCGTCGGTGCCCGGGAAGAGCTCCACGAAGGCGCCGAAGTCGGCGATCTTGCGGACGGTGCCGGTGTAGATGCGGCCGATCTCCGCCTCGCGGGTGAGGGCCTGGACCATGGCGACGGCCTGCTTCACGCCCTCGCTGTCCGCCGAGGCGATGTCCACGCGGCCGCTGTCATCGACGTTCACGCTGCAGCCGGTGCGCGCGATGATGTCCTTGATCACCTTTCCGCCCGGCCCGATGACGTTCTTGATGAACTCGGGACGGATCTGGATGGTGGTGATCCGGGGCGCCCACTCGCTGATCTCCTTGCGGGGCTCGGGGAGCGCGGTGAGCATCCGCTCGAGGATGTGCAGCCGACCCTTGCGGGCCTGCTCCAGGGCGTTGCTCATGATCTCGGTCGTCAGGCCGGTGATCTTGATGTCCATCTGGATGGACGTGATGCCCTTGGCGGTGCCGCAGACCTTGAAGTCCATGTCGCCGAGGTGGTCCTCGTCACCGAGGATGTCGGAGAGGATGGCGATCTTGTCGCCCTCCTTCACCAGGCCCATGGCGATGCCGGCCACCGGCGCCTTGATGGGCACACCGGCGTCCATGAGCGCCAGGGTGCCACCGCACACCGTCGCCATCGACGAGGAGCCGTTGGACTCCAGGATGTCGCTGACCAGGCGCACCGTGTAGGGGAAGTCCTCCCCCTTCGGCAGCATGTTGCGCAGGGCCCGCTCGGCCAGCGCGCCGTGACCGATCTCGCGACGGCCGGGGCCGCGCAGGGGCTTGGTCTCGTTCACGCTGAACGGGGGGAAGTTGTAGTGCAGCAGGAAGCGGCGGTACTGCATGCCGCCCAGCGTCTCGAGCCGCTGCTCGTCATCGGAGGTGCCGAGCGTGGCGACCACCAGCGACTGGGTCTCGCCGCGGGTGAAGAGCGCGCTGCCGTGGGTCCGGGGGAGCACGCCCACCTCGGAGGTGATGTCGCGGACGCCGTCGTGCGGACGGTCGGCGATGCGGCCGCCGTTCACGATCACGTCACGCATGTGCTCGTACTTGAGGTCCTCGAAGACGGCCTTGGCCTGCTTCTCGACGGTCGGCGTGAACGCCTCCTCGTCCTCGGCCTTGAGCGCGGCGACCAGGGCCTTCTTCGCGGCCGACAGCGCGGCGTAGCGCTCGCCCTTGGTCGGGATGAGGTAGGCCTTCTTCACGTCCTCGAAGGCGAGGGAGCGGACCTTGGCCACCAGCTCCTCGGGCACCGCCGCGGGGACCTCGTAGCTGCGGGTGGTGACGCCCATCTCCTTGCGCATGGCGAGCTGGAGCTCGAGGACCGGCTGCACCGCCGCCTTGCCGAACTCGAGCGCCGCCACCATGTCGGCCTCGGAGATCTCCTCGGCGCCGCCCTCGACCATGACGATCGCGTCCTTGGAGGCCGCGAGGATCAGGTCCAGGTCGCTGTCCTGACGCTGCGCCGCGGTCGGGTTGGCGATGAGCTGCCCGTTGACGCGGCCGACGCGCACGCCGGCGATGGGGCCGTTGAAGGGGATGTCGCTGATGGTCAGCGCGGTCGACGCGGCGGTGATGCCGTGGACGTCGGCCTCGATCTGGGGATCGGAGGAGATCACGCCGGCGATGACCTGGGTCTCGTAGGCGTAGCCCTCGGGGAACAGCGGCCGGAGGCTGCGGTCGATGACGCGGCTGGTGAGGGTCTCCTTCTCGGTGAGGCGGCCCTCACGCTTGAAGTAGCTGCCCGGGATGCGTCCGGCCGAATACAGCTTCTCCTGGTACTCCACCGTCAGGGGGAGGAAGTCGATGTCCTTCTTCTCCCGCGCACTGACAGCGGTCACCAGCAGCATGGTGTCGCCGTAGGAGACGACCACCGCGCCGTCGGCCTGGCGGGCCATCTTGCCGGTCTCGACGATGAGCTCGCGCTCTCCAACCTTCACACTCTTCTTCAGATGCATGTCTTCTCTTTTCTACCTGTTGGGTGCTGTGCGTCCGGCACGTGGGCCTGAGAACCGCGGGGCCTCATGGAGAGGCATGCAATGCGGTCTCTGGCCCGGGAGGTGTCGCGCCCGCTTCATGCTGGGCGTCGGGGCGTGTCGGACAGAATGTTTGTGAAACTCGAAATGGGAGACGTGGCGCCGCCGGAGGGGCCGGTCGCGGTTCCCGATGACGTCGGTTGCGCCAGAAGGAAGGCGTCCGCGATGGGACGGGGCCGGCGTCACGCGCCCGGGCCGGAGTGGCTCGGGCGGCCGCCGGATGGGGCCTCGGTCGTGATGGGATTCCCCGGCGCCGGTCCCGCGGACCGCTGGCGTTGGGGGGAACCGCCAATCAAGGCGCCTCTGGGTCGGGCGGCGACCTCCCCGGGTCCTGCTCCTGATGTCCGAGGTCGGGCGCCTCGGCGCTTCTTCGGTCAGGGTCAGGGTTGGAGAGGACGGGCACTGGGAGGGTCTGGATCCCTCATCGCCGGGGTCGAGCTCCACGGCCGCTCCCCGAAGAGGAGCGCGTCACTCGACCACGCCGATGCGGAAACCAAGCCTTCCCGAAAAGCGCCACACATCACCGCCTCACGTCCGCGTCCTACGTCCTTGCGGGTGGGCTCCTGGCATGTCGGGAGGGTTCAAATCTCTGGGTCAGGCGTCCTTCCTTTCCGGCCCGCCTCGGGGCCCGGTCCTTCGTTTCAGCGAAGCGCACGCGAACCTTCACGCACGCCCCATGGGTCCTACAACGCCGACGGGGCGCCCGAGCATTCTCGGGGCGCCCCGCGGGGTGTTTCGTCCAGCCCGCTTACTTGCGGATGCCGAGGCTGCTGATGAGCGTCCGGTACCGCTCCGGGCTCTTGCCCCGGAGGTAGTCGAGCAGGCGGCGGCGCTGACCGACGAGCTTGAGCAGACCGCGGCGGGAGTGGTGGTCCTTCTTGTGGGTCTTGAAGTGCTCGGTGAGCTCGCTGATGCGGGCGCTCAGCAGGGCGACCTGGACCTCGGGGGACCCGGTATCCGACTCATGGGTCCGGTACTTGGCGACCAGCTCGGCCTTCTGATCAACGTGAAGCGACATGGGAACTCCGGCTTTCCACCTCCGAAAGAGAAGACACCGCTGACCGTGGAGGGGAACAGACAGGGTGCATGGCGTCCCGGGGGACGACGGCGGGCTTGTAGCCCCGGCCCCGGGGTCCGTCAACCGCCGCTTCCGGGGCTGCTCCCCGATTGGAGCACCCGGAGATAGCGCAACCGGGCGCCGCGGCTCTCGGCAATGGCCAGCAGGCGACCGTCGGGGTCCAGCACCCGCATGCGTCCTTCGGGCGCATCGGCAACCTCCACCGGGACCCCGTGCACCACCCGCTGGGCGGCGGCGGCGCTCACCGTGTAGGCCGGCAGCTCGGCAAGGGCGGTGTTGGCATCGACCAGCTGCCCGGCCAGGCGCTCGAGCCCCGGGGGCCCCCCGGCCACCAGCGCCTCGATCGCGGGGAGGGGCAGCGCGTGGCGCAGCGCGAACGGGCCGCTCCGGGTGCGGCGCAGGGCCGCGATGTGCGCGCCACACCCCAGGGCCTCGCCGATCTCCGCGGCCAGGGTGCGCACGAAGAAGCCTTTGGAGCACTCGACCGACAGCGTCAGCCCATCCGAGGAGAAGTCGCGCAGCTCCAGCCGATGAACGGTCACCGGACGCGCGGCCCGCTCGACCTCCTTGCCCTCACGGGCCAGCTCATAGAGGCGCTTCCCCCCCTGCTTCACCGCCGAGTACATGGGCGGGGTCTGCAACTGGGGGCCCCGGAAGCGGGACAGCACCTCGTCGAGGCGCTCGGCGGAGAGGGGCGGAACCGGACGCCGCTCGAGCACGGTTCCCTGGGCGTCCAGGGTGTCGGTGGTCTCCCCCAGCTTGAGGACCGCGTCGTAGGCCTTGTCGCCCTCGGTGATGTAGCCCGCGATGCGGGTGTCGTCGCCCAGGCACAGGGGGAGCACCCCGGTGGCCAGGGGATCGAGCGTGCCGGTGTGCCCCACCTTCTTGATGCGCAGCAGCTGGCGGACGCGGCGCACCACATCGAAGGAGGTCGGCCCGGCGGGCTTGTCGACGACCAGGACCCCGTTCATGGGCATGCGGTGGACCTACCACCCCTCCTTCGCACGCAGCTCCCGCAGCATGTGATCGATCTTCGC
Organism: Myxococcaceae bacterium; assembly: GCA_035304185.1. GTDB lineage: Bacteria > Myxococcota > Myxococcia > Myxococcales > Myxococcaceae > DATGQN01. The sequence continues at coordinate 24,082 of DATGQN010000065.1, read as the reverse complement.
GCCCTGTTCCACCGAGCCATCGAACACGAAGTGGACCTCCGGCGCCACGCGCAGCTGGACGGCCTTGGCGACCTCGCGACGGATGAAGCCCTTGGCGGCATCCAGCCCCGCCTGGGTCTCGGCCTTCTGCGCGTCGGTCCCCATCAGCGAGTAGAAGACCTTCGCCACCCGGAGATCGGGGGAGACCTTCACCCCGGTGAGGGTGATGTAGCCGATGCGCGGATCCCGGAGCTGGCCCCGGGTGAGCAGCTCGCCGATGGCGGCCTGGATCTCGTGGCCCACGCGCTCGGGGCGATTGGGGTTGCTCATGATTTTTCCCACTCCCTGGGGTTTCTGAGGGCCCTGGCGCGGGCCCGGATCGCCTCTTCGCGGCTCTGCGGGGTCTCCGGCTCACCGCGTCCGCGATCCTCCCATCGGCCCAGCCCCTCGGCCTCGGCCATGCTCCGGTCCCCGCGCGCCAGGTGCGCGGCGAGGTCGAAGTCACCATCGGAGAGGTCCAGGCCTTCGCCCTCCCCCTCCTCCTCGCCCGCCGGCACGGTGGTGTAGAGGCGCTCGCCCAGGCTGAGGATCTCGGTCTGCCGGCTCACCATGGGCGCCAGGTACATCTCGTCGATGGCGTGGAGGATCTTCTCCAGCTGGGCATCCGCGTGCCGCCGCTCTTCGGCGACCACCGAGAGCCCCAGGACCGCGCGCTGCCAGCGGTCCTGCTCCCCCACTTCGGCGATGGAAACGTTGAAGCGGGCACGGAGGCGATCGGTCACCTTCCGCACCACCTGCCGCTTGTCCTTGAGGGACCCGCTCTCCTGAATCTGCAGGACCACCCGGCCCACGGCGATGAACATGGCGTGCGATGACCTCCCTGCTGATGCGTACGGTGCGTCAGGCCCGAGGAGAAGCCCTAACAGTCCGCACCCTGCGGGCGCCCGACGCCGAGCGACGTCGGGCCCACATGGCCCGGCGCCTGGAGTCCAGGCGACCGGGCGGGAGGCTGCACGCTTCGCCTCAGTCGAGGCTGGGGCGGGTCTCCTCGATCTCGTAGGCCTCGATGATGTCGCCTTCCTTGAGGTCGGAGAAGCCTTCGATGCCGATACCGCACTCGAAGCCCTGGACCACTTCCTTCACGTCGTCCTTGAAACGACGCAGGGAGGCGACCTTGCCCTGGTGCACCTGCTTGTTCTCGCGCCAGACGCGGATCATCGAGTTGCGGCGGATGAGACCATCCTGCACCGCGGAACCGGCGATGGTGCCCAGCTTCGGGACGTTGACCAGCATCCGGACCTCGGCACGGCCGAGCTTCTTCTCGGTGCGGATCGGCTCGAGCAGATCCTCCATGTGCTTCCGGACCGCGTCGGTCAGGTCGTAGATGATCCGGTAGGTCTCGATCTCCACGCCCTGGGCCTTCGCCGCCGCCTCCGAGCCGGACTCGGTGCGCACGTTGAAGCCGATCACCATGCCCTTGGAGGCCGCGGCGCGCATGACGTCGCTCTCGGTGATCATGCCCACGCTGCTGTCGATGACCTCGGTGCGGACCTTCTTCGTCGACAGCTTGGTGACCGCCTCCTGGACCGCCTCCAGCGAGCCGTGCACGTCGGCCTTGAGGACCAGGCGCAGCTCCTTCATGGAGCCCGGGCCCTTGGCCTTGGCGAGCAGCTCCTCGAGGGTGCTCTTGCTGGTCTTGCCGAGCTCCGCCTGACGCTCGAGCATGTGACGGTGCTCGGCGATCTTCGCCGCGGAGCGCTCGTCGGCGACCACGTGGATGGGGTCACCCGCCGCCGGCACGCCGGAGAGGCCGATGATCTCCGCCGGGTAGCCCGGCAGGACCTCCTTGATGGCCTCGCCGCGGCTGTTGGTCATGGCGCGCACGCGGCCATGGTTGGTGCCGGTGACCACCGCGTCGCCGACCTTGAGCGTGCCCTCCTGAACCAGGATGGTCGCCACCGGGCCGCGGCCCTTCTCGAGCTTGGACTCCACGATGGAGCCGACCGCCGGACGGGTGGGGTTCGCGTCGAGCTCGAGCATCTCGGCCTGCAGGGCCACGTTCTCGAGCAGCAGGTCCAGGTTCTCGCGGGTCTTCGCCGAGACCGGCACCATGATGGTGTCGCCACCCCACTCCTCGGGGTTGAGGCCCTGATCGGCGAGCTCCTTGCGGACGCGATCCGGGTTGGCGGTGGGCAGGTCCATCTTGTTGATGGCCACCACGATGGGGACCTCGGCCGCCTTGGCGTGCTTGATGGCCTCGATGGTCTGCGGCATCACGCTGTCGTCGGCGGCGACCACCAGGATCACCACGTCGGTGATGTTGGCGCCGCGCTCACGCATGGCGGTGAAGGCCTCGTGACCCGGGGTGTCCAGGAAGGTCACGTCGCCACGTGAGGTCTCGACCGAGTAGGCGCCCATGTGCTGGGTGATGCCACCGGCCTCGCCGGCCGCCACGGAGGCGGAGCGGAACGCGTCGAGCAGGCTGGTCTTGCCGTGGTCGACGTGGCCCATGACGGTGACCACGGGAGGACGCGGCTGGTTGAGCGCCGGATCCTCGTTGACCTCGGGCAGGTAGTCCTCGACCTCGAAGCCGACCTTCTCGACCTTCCAGCCGAAGTCGGAGGCGAGGATCTCGGCGGTGTCCTTGTCGATCACCTGGTTGGCGGTGGCCATCTTGCCCAGCCCCATCAGCTTCTTGATGAGGAGGTTGGTCTTGACGCCCATGCGCTGGCCCAGGTCGGAGACGGTGATCCCCTCCTGGAGCCGGATGACCTTCTTGTCCTCGGCCATCTCGGTGATCTGGGTCTTGGCGCCCTTCTTGGTCGGACGGCGCTTCTTGCCGCGGATGGGGATGGCGACGCGGCCCCACACCAGGTCGGTGAGGTCCTGCTTGGTGTAGCCACCCTCCTTCGCGCCCGGCCGGCGATTGGCGCCGCGGCGATCCTTGTTGCGGCTGACGTCCACCAGCTCGCGGCCGCGGCCCATGGTGTCGGGGACGACCTGGAACTCACGGCGCTCGCCCAGCGCCTTCTTGCCGGGCGCCATGGGGATGTTCTTGTGCGCCGTGGACGAGGGGGTCACCCGGCGGACCTGGATGAGCGGGCGGCTGATGACCACCGCCTGCGTCGCGGTCGGACGCAGGGTGCGGGGATCCACCGGCTTGGCGGGGGCCGCCGGCGTGCCGGCCGCGGGTGCACCGGCCTGCGCGCCCGGAGCGGGAGCCCCGGCCTGAACCGGCGCGGTGGGCTGCTGGCCGGGAGCCGAAGCCGGGGCCTGCGGCTGGGACGGCGTCTGCGCCTGCGCCGCGGGCTGCTGCTGCGGACGGGCGGAGGGCACCGGCGGGCTGGCCACCGGACGCGAGACCACCGTCGCGCTCTGCTGGCGCGGGGGCGGCGGCTGCGGACGTCCGTACGCCGGGGGCGGGCGGGAGATCACCGTCGCCTGAACGGCGGGGCGCCGCGCGGGAGGCTGGGCCTGAGGCGCGGGGGCCGCGGGAGCAGGCGCCGCCGGAGCGGGCTGCTCGGGAGGCGTGGCCGCAGCGGGGGCAGGTGCGGAGGGTTGGGCGTTCGGCATGGAAGTCGCCGCTTCCTCGGCGGCAGGCGTCGCAGCGGGGGCCGCGGGGGCGGGCTCCGTCGACGTGGGGGTGGGCGCCGGGTTGCTGGTCGCCACGGGCGGGGCCGGCTGAGCGCTCGGCGGGGGCTCGGGCGGAGCCACCGGGGGCGGGAGGGTCGCGGTCTGGCCGCTCCGACGCCGCACCACGAATCCCTTCGGGGCCACCGGCGGCGGCGCCGACCTGGGCTGGTGCTTCTCCAGGAGCCGCTGCTGGGCAGCCGCCGCCTGGTCATCATCGAGCGAGGAGGAGTGAGTCTTCACATCGTACCCGAGCGACTGCAGCTCGGAGACGATCTCCTTGTTGTCGAGCTCAATGCCCTGAGCCTTGAGCTCCTTGGCAATTTCGTGGACGCGCTTCTTCGACATACAGACCGTTCTATCGCCTTCTTCGGGACCGCCCCGCCTGCTGCGGGCGCCGCACCCTAGATCAGATTCATGTCCCGCAGGCGAGTACGTTGTCTCCCGCGGGCCTCAACTCATTTCCGTTCTCTCCGCCGCCCGTCCAAGCGCCGCCTCGAGGCGGTCCGCTTCCACGCCCTTCCAATGTCCGCGAAAGGCCCGCTTCAGCGCTTGACGCTTGAGCGCGGCCTTCAAGCAGCCGGGTCCACAGAGGTATCCACCGCGTCCATGGGCTGCTTGTCTTTCATCCACCACCGCCTGGCCCTGCGCATCGAGGACCAACCGGACCAGCTCCGCCCTGGGTCGCTTGCGACCGCACCCCAGACAGGTGCGGATCGGCAACCCCGCCCACGCCGCCGGGAGCTCCTGGCGGTCGCGGCGCGTGCGGGCCGTCATGCCTCCGGCGCCGGCGGCGTTCCGCCCGCGTCCTCCGGTGCGCGGGCCGCGCGCTCGGCGTCGAGTTCGGCACGCAGGCGCGCCTCCTCGAGCAGGTAGCCCTCGGCAGCGCTCTTGATCTGGCGCGCCTTCTTGATGCCCACCCCGGGCACGTCGCCCAGGCGGGTGAGATCCTTCTCCTCGATGATCTCCTCGACCGTCTTGTAGCCGGCGAGCTGGAGGGCATCGATAACCCGCTCGCCCAGGCCGCGCACGCGGGCCATGCGCTCGGTCTGGCTCAGCTCGTCCGGATGACGGCGCGCCTCGGCCTGGCGGGCCTGCTCACGCTCCGCATCCAGGCGGGCCAGCTCGATCTGATCGTCGATCATCTGCGAGCGGGCCTTCTCCTGCATGGCCTCGACCTGATCGGCCTCGACGCCGGGGACCTGCACCAGCACCTCGGGGTTGGCCTCGGCGATGTCCTTCGCCTGGCGGAACCCGTGGGCGTAGAGGGTCTCGATCAGCATCTCGTTGACGCCGGGCAGCGCGCCCAGCGAGCGGGTGGCGAACTCACGCAGCTCCGCCACGCGGGTCTCGCTGTTGATGTCGAGCTTCCAGCCGGTGAGCTGCGCGGCCAGGCGGACGTTCTGACCACGGCGGCCGATGGCCAGGCTGAGCTGGTCGTCGGGGACGATGAGCTCCATGGCGCGGTTCTGCTCGTCGATGATCACCCGGCTCACCTCGGCGGGAGCCAGGGCGTTGCACACGAAGCGCGCGAAGTCCTCGTCGTAGGGGACGATGTCGATCTTCTCGCCGCGCAGCTCCTGCACCACCGCCTGCACGCGGCTGCCCTTCATGCCCACGCAGGCGCCGACCGGATCCACGTCCGAGTCGCGGCTGGAGACGGCGATCTTGGCCCGCCCCCCCGGCTCGCGCGCGGCGGCCTCGATCACCACGATGCCCTCGGAGATCTCGGGGACCTCCATCTCGAAGAGCTTGGTGAGGAGGTTCACCGAGGCGCGGCTGAGGACGATCTGGGGTCCCTTGCTCTCGCGCAGGACGTCCAGCACGTAGGCCTGCACGCGGTCGCCCGCGCGGTAGGTCTCACGCGGCACCTGCTCGCGGACCGGGAGCACCGCCTCGGCGCGGCCCAGGTCCACCACGATGTTGCCGCGCTCGAAGCGGCGCGCGATGCCGGTGACGATCTCGCCCTTGCGGTCCTTGTACTCGTTGTAGACGTTCTCGCGCTCGGCATCCCGGGTGCGCTGCAGGATGACCTGCTTGGCGGTCTGCGCGGCGATGCGGCCGAACCCGCGGCGGAAGGTCTTCAGCTGCAGGATGTCGCCGTACTGATCGTCCTGCGCCTTGGCCTCGGCGGCGTCCTCGTCACGGTAGAAGATCTGGAAGACCAGCTCGTCGCCGACCTCCACGTCCATCCCCTTGCGGCGGGCCTCGTCGACGGAGATCTGGTTCACCGCCTGGATGGGGTCCACCACCTCGTCGACCACCACGATGGCCTGGAAGAGCTCCACCACGCCCTTCTCCGCATCGAAGCTCGCCTCGAGGTTGCGATCCTGGCCGAAGTGCTTCTTGGCCGCGGTCGTCATGGCGTCCTCGAGCGTGGCGATCAGCACACCGCGCTCGATGCCCTTGTCCTTGGCGACCTGGTCGAGGATGAGATTCAGATTGGGGAGGGAAGCCTGCACTGCCATGTGATGCTCCGTGGGTGTCCGCGGCCCGGGCGGCGGGTGTTCGGGGTGCCGCCCCTTCGGTGGGCCTGTATGTGAGGGTGCTAAAACTCGAACTGCACGTGGGCCTTGGCCACGTCAGCCAGGGGGATGGTGAAGCGGCCTCCGCCCTCCACATCCACCACGACGGCGGTCGCATCCGCCTCGACCAGGAGGCCGGTGAACTGCTTGCGCCCCGGCGGCTCGCCGATGGGCCCGAAGGTCCGGACCTTCACCTTCTGTCCGATGACCCGCTGGTAGTGCTCCAGCTTCTTGAGCGGGCGGTTCACCCCCGGAGACGACACCTCGAGGGAGTACTCATGGGGGACCACGTCTTCAACGTCGAGGGCGGTGCTGACCGCACGAGTGGCGCGGGTGCAGTCGTCGAGCCCCACCGGGTTCTCGGGGCTCGAGCCCCCCGGCTTGTCGATGGTCAGCCGCAGGATCCAGCCCCCCGGGTCGCGCAGGTACTCGACGTCCAGCAGCTCCAGGTCCTCGCCCGCAATGAGGGGCTCGGCCAGCTCTCGGACCTTGTGCTCAACGGTCTGTTTGACGGGCGCTTTGGACATGACGGGCGACGACGACGGAACCGGGCGTTCAGGGCCCAGAAACAAAAAGAGTGGGCAAGGGCCCACTCGGCTCTCTGCGGATTGCGGGACTGACGGCGGGCGCTGTAACACACCGGCCCCCGCGGATGCCACCTTTAGAAGGTTCAGCCGCCTGGAGGACCCCGGCCGGCGGCTGCCCGTTTGGCGTTCGACGAAGTACCGTCTGGCCATGCACCTCATCGCCGCTCTGCAGCTGAACACCGGGCCGGACAAGGCCCACAACCTCGAGGTCGCCACCAACCTGGTTCGCGACGCTGCCCGCGCCGGCGCCACCCTGGTGGGCCTCCCGGAGACCTTCAACTGGATGGGGCCCGAGGCTGAGCGGGAGGCCGCCCTGGAGCCCCTCGAGGGGATGACCGGCTCCCGGATGGCCAGCCTGGCGCGCGAGCTGAAGATCCACCTGTTGGCGGGGAGCATCCTGGAGTCGGGGGCCCCCGGTGGTCGGGCCTACAACACCTCGGTCCTCTATGGTCCGGGGGGCGAGCGGCTGGCGGTCTACCGCAAGCTGCACCTCTTCGACGTGGAGATCGGGGATGGCGCGACCTACCGGGAGAGTCGGAACGTCGCCCCCGGAGATGCCCTGGCCCTGGCCGACACCGCCGCCGGCAAGCTGGGGCTGTCGATCTGCTACGACCTCCGCTTCCCCGAGCTCTACCGCGCCCTGTCCGCGCAGGGGGCGGAGCTGCTGGCGGTCCCGGCGGCCTTCACCCTGATGACCGGCAAGGACCACTGGGAGGTGCTCCTGCGGGCGCGGGCCATCGAGAACCTGTGCTGGGTCCTGGCGCCGGCCCAGGTCGGCGCGCACTCCGGACGGCGGCAGACCTACGGGAACGCGATGGTGGTCGATCCCTGGGGACTGGTGGTGGCGCGGGCCTCGGACGGGCCGGGGTTCGCGCTCGGCCGCGTCGATCCGGCGTTGCAGGCCGGGGTCCGGGAGCGGCTCCCCGCCCTCTCCCATCGTCGCAGCCCGCTGGTGTCCGGAGAATGAGCGCGGCCGCTGTGGTGGCAGGCGTGTCCGCGGTGCAGGACAGGTCCAGCGGACGGCAAGCGGACATGAGCGTGTGCCGGCGCTAGACTCCCGCGCGCGTGCGTCTGCCAACCCTCAAACCCCTCCTCCTGATCGCCGGCCTCTCGGTGCTCGGCGCCTGCCAGGACGCTCCTGCGCCCGTCCCGCCGGTCACCGCCGATGAGCCCGCGGTCCCGCCCCGGGGCCACCTCAGCGACTTCACCGGCAAGGTGACCATCAAGCGCGCCGACGCGGACGCCTGGATCCCCGCGACCCGCGGCATGGCCCTGAGCGCGGACGACAAGGTGGCCACCGCGGCCCAGGCCTCGGCCACCATCACCTTCGCTGGCGGGGGCACGGTCACCCTGGGGGAGAACGCGCTGGTGGGCCTCTCGGAACCCCGCGCGCTGCATCAGGATCGCCCCACGGACGTCACCGTGCACCGCGGTCACGTGGAGGCGGTCCTCACCCAACCGGACCGCCAATCGCTGTCGGTCGACACGCCCGCGGCGCAGATCAGCGCCGGGCGGGAGGTGGTCTTCCAATGAGCGCGATGTGGCTGTTGATGCTCGCGCTGCAGACCTCGACCGGCACCCCGGCGATCGAGACGGTGGTCGCGAAGGGAGAGAACCTGCGGCAGGTGGCCGAGCGCACCATGGGCGACGCGCGCGGGGTCTCCGAGCTCCGTGCCCTCAACGGGCTCCCCGACGATGCCCGCGCTGCCCCAGAGGGCACCCGGCTGAAGCTCCCCGGCCCCGAGCGCAACCACGCCCGCAGCGCCCTCAACGCCGCCTGGGCGACGGTACGCAACAGCGCGGCCGCCGAGGCACGGAAGTCGGCCGAGGCGACGCTCCGGGAGGCCGAGGCCCACTTCGCGAGCGCCCGCTATGACGAAGCGGCACAGCTTGCCGATGCCGCCTGGGCGACCACCTCCGCGGCGGCCTCGAGCCGACAGCACTTCACCGTCACCGTGCAGGACGCGGGGGAGGTGACCGAGCTGATCGTGCACGAAGGCCCCCCGGTGCGGATCGGCGCGCAGGGCGTCAGCCGGGAGGTCGAGGCCGGCGAGACGATCCGCGTCCGGCGCGGACAGCCTCCCCCCCAGCGCGGGACCCGGCGGGCAACGGGCAGCACCCCGGTCGCGATGGCCACGCCCGCCCGGGCGGTGGCGCCTCCGAAGCCGCAGCTCAGCGCCCCCTCCCCCCTGGCCCCCGCTGCGTCCTCGGTGCTGAAGCTCGGAGCGCTCGAGGGAGGCCTGGGCCCGGTGAGCGTGCGCTTCAGCGCGGTGAAGGACGCGGATGGGTACGTGGTGCAGGTGGTGGGCGACGGCGGGCGGCACACGGTCCGGACGTCGGGCACCGAAGCGCGGCTGCCCCCCCTGGCGGCCGGCACCTACCGCTGGACCGTCCGGGCGATGAAGGATGGCCAGCCGGGACCGCGCAGCGGCGCGGCGACGTTCACCGTGGAGGCGGCGCCCCTGACCCTCGACGTGAAGGGATCGGGTTGGCAGTAGGATGCGACTGTTCCGACTCACATTGCTGCTGATGCTCGCCTGCAGCATCGTGCCGGCGTCGGTCTTCGGCTGGCAGACCCTCCGCTCGACGCGCGCGCTGCTCGTGCGCGACGTGCAGGAGCTGCATCAGGAGCGGGTCAAGCAGTTGCGCCTGCGTACCGGTTCGCTGATCGATCCGCCGATCCGCGCGGTCCGCGGGCTCGCGGCGTTCCCCGGCTTCTCCACCCTTCCCGCCGACCAGCAGCGCCTGCAGCTGGCCACCGTGCTCAGCCAGAATCCCGAGCTCGGGATCCTCACGCTCTTCGACGCCGGTGGCCAGCGGGTGCCCGGCCTCCAGGGCTTCGCGGTGCATGACGTGCGGCCCACCGAGGTGGTGGCCCACGAGCAGCGGGCGATGGCCCTGCTCGGAGACTCCGGACAGCTGAGGGTCTCCGAGGTCCACCGCTCCGAGTCCTCGCGCGCGGCCAGCGTCACCCTGGTGGTCCCGTTCGCCGACAATCGGGGTGCCATCGCCGCGGAGCTGTCGCTGCAGCCGCTGGAGGCGATGCTCGCCGGGCAGCACAACGGCTCGGATGGCGTGGCCTACCTGGTGGACGCCGAGGGCCGCCGCGTCGCCGCCGGTGCCGGAATCGACGGACAGGATCTGAGCGCCCGTCCCACGGTGGCCTCCATGCTCGAGCGGGGGATCATCGACGGTCCTTCACTGGTGCAGGTGGGCCACTTTGGCGAGGCCGAGCACGCGGTCATCGCCGCGTACGCGGTGATGCGCGGTCTGGGTTGGGCGGTGGTGGCCGAGCAGCCGGCGATGAGCGCCTACCTCCCGGTGACCCAGCTTCAGCGTCAACTGGTGTGGGTGCTGCTCGGTGCGTTGGCGGTGGCCGCAGCCCTGGCGGCCCTCTTCTCCCGCTATCTGACCCGCCCCATCGAGCGCTTCCGCAGCGGCGCCATGGAGCTGGCCAAGGGAAGCTTCGGCGTGCAGGTCGAGGCGAAACAGAAGAACGAGCTGGGCGATCTGGCGCGGACGTTCAACTACATGAGCCAGCAGCTCGTGGCGTACGACGCGGAGAACCGCGGCCTCTACAAGAGCCTCGAGGACGGCTACCTCGAGACCATCGTCGCCCTCGCAAACAGCATCGACTCCAAGGACAGCTACACGCGCGGCCACAGCCAGCGGGTCGCGGACATCTCGGTGGAGATCGGGCGGGAGCTGGGACTCACCGATCTCGAACTCCGCCAGCTGCGCTACGGCGGGATCCTCCACGACGTGGGGAAGATCGGCATCGTGGACGCCATCCTCTGCAAGCAGGCCCGCCTGACGGACGAGGAGATGGAGGTCATGCGCGGCCACCCGGAGATCGGCGACCAGATCATCGGCCCGGTGAGCTTCCTGGCGCCGGTGCGCGCCGCGGTCCGCAGCCACCACGAGCGCTGGGATGGCAGCGGCTATCCGGACAAGCTGGTGGGCGAGGACATCCCGCGCATCGCCCGCATCGTGGCCTGTGCCGACACCTTCGACGCCTGCACCTCCACCCGCCCCTACCAGAAGGCCATGCCCATCGAGGTGGCGGTGGGGATCCTCGACAAGCTCTCCGGCAAGCAGCTCGATCCCGAGGTTGTCGACGCACTCAAGCGGGTGCTGGTGACCCGCGGCGTCCGGCTCGAGGGCAGCAATGTCCCGGTCAAGCTCGCCTCCTGAACTCGCCCCTCATGGCGGCCAGGGAACACCTGCTCTCCTGCCCAGCGGGGGAGAGGAGTGTCTTCCCCGGGGGAGGCTGACGCGGCGTGGGCAGGCCCGGCATCATGGGGCGGCATGACCGCGCCCGATGACACCGACACCGGAAGCACCTTCTCTCCGGTCGCTTCGCTCCGCCCCGACGGCACCCTCGAAGGGAAGGTGCGGGACACGGAAGCGGGTGCCTCTGTCGACGCCGATGCGCGGCCGCTCGAGCTGGGGCGCCCCATCCGGCAGGCCCCGCGCCCGCCGCCGCCAGCGCTCACCGGAACCTCCCCGGACCTGCTCCCTCCGGCCTTTCAATCCGACGGAGAGCTGGAGCTCGTTCCCCACGTCCGCCACAGCGATCGTGCCCGCGCCCCCTCCGCCTTCCTCACCCCGCCGCCTCCCGACCCTCCGAAGGGGCTTCCCCGGGCGATGGTGCGGCTGCTCGCGCTCCTGGTGGTCGCTGGGCTCGGCTATGGCGCCTGGCAGTGGTTGGCACCTGGGCCGTGGGGAGCCGCGGTGCGGGAGCGCGTCCACGCCATTGCGTCCGAGGTCCGCAGCGCCAAGCCCGCCCCGACGCGGTCCGCAGGGCTCCACCAGGGCACGGTCCTCTTTCTGAGCAGCCCCGACGGCGCGCGGGTGACCATCGATGGGGAGGAGATCGGCGTGACGCCCTTCGCCGGGGATCTGCGTTGGCGGCGGGGCGCGGAGATCACCTTCACCCGCAGCGGCTATGCGCCCTGGACGGGCACCCTGCCCGCCGGTCCCGAGGTGAAGCTCGACGTCACCCTGCGGCGCCTGCCGTCGCGCTGAGCCCTTCCGAGCGGCCATTGTCCACCGCCGGGGCGGCGCCAAAGCCCTCCTCCGGCGGAGCCGCAGCCCCCGACCCCATGGTCGGAGGCGCCCTGTTGGCGATCGCTCGCGGAGCCCGCGTACCGCTCACTGGCGAAGACGCGGGCGCTGCGCTAGTGGATGCCCCCATGAGCTTCTGGGATCGCATCAAGCCCACCCCCCGTCCGGCGGTGGTGGTGAAGGCCAGCCTCGCCCCCGACGGGAAGGCGGTCGCGCTGAACTGGGATGACGGAAAGGTCGGGGTGCTGACCGCCCGCGCGCTGCGCCAGAGCTGTCCCTGCGCCGCGTGCGTGGACGAGTGGACCAACAAGCGGACCCTCGATCCCGAAAAGGTCCCCACCGACATCCAGCTCACCGAGGTGCACCCGGTCGGCAACTACGCCATCGCGCTGGCGTTCGGCGACGGGCACGCCACCGGCATCTACACCTGGACGCTGCTGCGCGAGCTGCAGGAGCGCAAGGGCGCGCCCAAGCCTCCGGTCATCGGAGAGGCCTGAACGTCCCGCCTGTCACGCCTTCTCTTCCACCCGCGGACAACGCGGCCGGTTGCCGCGGGGCGGGCGAGCAGCGGGGCCTGAAGCAGCGCCGATCGTGCGCCTTCACCCGCCGCAGAAGCGGGCGGTGGGCGGGCGCGGCGATCGAAGAGGCGAAGCTGGCGCCGCTCGCGCGTCTACTTCACCAGGCGCAGATGCGGGCGGTTGGTGGGGCGTGGCGGCTCGAGGGGTGGCTCGGAGTCATCCGAACCGGACTCCGTGGCAGCGGCGGGAGCAGGAACCGGCGCGAGGGTGCGCGGCTTCTCGGCTCCCTGAGCGGACGCGTCGTCCGAGACCCTCTCCCCTTCCTCAGCGTCTGCGGCAGACGCAGGTGCGGCTTCCGGCACGGGCGTGAGGGCGCGGCCACCGTCAACGGCGGAGAGGGTCGGACGGCGTGCGGGGCTCGGCGCCGCCGGTGGGGGCGAGGCCGTGTCGGAGGCCTGCTGGTTCTCGATGAGCTCGGGAGGAAGATCCTCCGGGAACATCCAGAACTCATGGGTCACGTGGCTGGCGATGGCGAAGAGCGCCGACCAGGGCACGGCCACCTGGAAGCGCGATCCGGAGAAGCTCAACGAGCTGCGCACGCCCCAATCGCTCACCGTGAGGTCGGGCGGATCGAAGCGGTAGGAGAGGTTGAGCCGCAGGTGGGACTCATCCTGGAGGTGGGCGGGAACACGCACCCCGGGCCGGCGGGCATCGAGGTGAATCATCACCATGCCCCGCTCGAGCGCCTCGAGGAGCCGCGTCTTCTTCTCGTCCTTGCCGTTCTGCTCCATCGATTCTTCCCGTCACGTCCTCACCGACCGTGAGGCACGCGTGAAGAGGGACCTCTAGCGGCGCCGCAGCTCGCGATCCACCTCGCGCTGGGTTTCGCGCTCCTTGATGCTGTGCCGCCTGTCCGCCTGGTTCTTGCCCCGGCAGAGGCCGAGCTGCACCTTGGCGCGGCCGTCCTTGAAGTAGAGCATGAGCGGGATGATGGCCCAACCGCGCTCGGTGGACTTGGACGTCCAACGGTCGATCTCGTTGCGCCGCATCAGCAGCTTGCGCTGGCGCAGCGGCTCGTGGCCGAACTGGTTGGCAGCCTTGAAGGCGCCGATGTGCACGTTGTGCAGCACCATCTCGCCTGCCCGGGTGGGGAGCGCGTAGCCGTCCCCGAGGTTCACCTTGCCCTCGCGCAGGGCCTTCACCTCGCTGCCGAGCAGTTGCAGCCCGGCCTCGAGCGTCTCCTCCACCTCGTAGTTGAAGTGGGCTTTGCGGTTGTCCGCGATGAGCTTGGTCCCTTCCGGGTGCTTCTGGGCTGCCATGGGGCGCTCACCTCACCCGACCGGGGCCGGGATGGCAACGTTGTCGATGAGCCGCGTGGTGCCGAGTCGGGCCGCGACCATGAGCCGCCCACGGTCTCCGGGGTTGAGGCCGTCGAGGGGTTGGAGGGTCTGCGCATCGACGAGCTGGACGTACTCCGCCTCGACCTTGGCGGCCTGAAGCTGCGCGTGCACCTGCGCCTCGATCATGGCCGCGGTGATCCGTGCACCGGCTCGGGCCGCCGCCGAAGCGTGGGCCTGGGCCGCGCGCAGTCCACGTGAAATGGACAGCGCGCGCTCCCGATCGCTTGCCGAGAGGTAGGCATTGCGGCTGCTGAGGGCGAGACCATCGGGCTCGCGGACGGTGGGAACGCCGACCACGTCCACCCCCAGCTCCAGATCGGCGTTCACCGCCTTGATGATCTGCAGCTGCTGGTAGTCCTTCTCGCCGAAGAGGGCCACGTGGGGGCGGAAGAGGGAGAAGAGCTTGGTGATGATGGTGGAGACGCCGCGGAAATGGCCGGGGCGGCTGGCGCCACACAACCCGTCGCCGAGGCCTTCCACCGACACCCAGGTGCGGTAACCGGGCGGGTACACCGTCGCCGGTTCGGGGGCGTAGATCATGCTCACGCCGACCGAGGCACACCGGGCGACGTCCCCTTCCAGATCGCGCGGGTAGCGGGAGAGATCCTCCTGCGGCCCGAACTGGGCGGGGTTCACGAAGATCGAGACCGCGACCACATCCGCACGCGAGAGGCCCTCCCGCATGAGCGAGAGGTGCCCCTCGTGCAGGGCCCCCATGGTCGGAACCAGCGCGATGCGCTGCCCGTCCCGCCGAAGACGACGGGACCAGGCGGCCACCTCACGGGGATGCTTGAGGACCCTGGCGATGCTCATCAGACCGGAGAGCCGTAGATGGCGCCGATCTTCTCCTCGGCGGGAGCCGACTCCCCACCCACCAGCCGGATCGGCTTCTTGGCGTGGAAGCTGTGCTCATCGGCGGGGAAGGAGCGGCCGCGCACGTCGCGGAAGAAACCTTCGGCCGCCTCGCGGATGCCGGTGTAGTGGTCGGCGAAGTGTTTGACGAACTTCGGCTTGAAGTCGGGGTTCATGCCGAGCAGGTCGTAGCAGACCAGCACCTGGCCATCGCAGTGGATGCCGGCGCCGATGCCGATGGTCGGAATGGTGAGGCGCTTGGAGATGACCTCGGCGAGCTCCATGGGGATGCCCTCGAGCACCACCGAGAACGCTCCGGCCCGCTCGACGGCGAGCGCGTCCTCGAGAATCTGCTCCGCCGCATCGTCGCCACGGCCCTGGACCACGAAGCCGCCCATGGCGTTCACCGACTGGGGCATGAGGCCGATGTGGCCCATCACCGGGACGGAGGCGCGGACCATCTTGCGGATCACGTCCTCGAAGGCGGCCCCGCCCTCGAGCTTCACCGCGGCCGCCCCGCCCTCGGAGATCAGGCGCATGGCGTTCTTCACCGCCTCCTCGTCCGAGGCCTGGTAGCTGCCGAAGGGGAGATCCGCCACCACCAGCGCCCGCTTGGCGCCGCGGCGCACGGCCTGCGTGTGGTAGACCATCTGGTCCATGGTCACCGGCAGGGTCGAGTCCTGCCCCTGGATGACCATCCCCAGCGAATCGCCGACGAGCAGTGCGTCCGCGCCGCCATCATCGAGGATGCGGGCGAACGTCGCGTCGTAGGCGGTGACCATGCAGATCTTCTGGCCGATCTGCTTGTGCTTCTTGAGCGTCTGGATGGTGACCTTGTCCTTCACGGTTCACCTCCTGTGGGTTGAGGGTGGTGCTGCGACACCGGCCGCTCCGCCCATCGCCGACTCCCGAAGGAGTTCACCGTGAGCCCGTTGGTGGCCGGACGACATGTATGACACCGGATGCGCACCGGCGGGCGGGAAGTTTCGCGTCCCTCTGCAGGCCGAGCGGGCAGGCGGGCGCCCACCGGCGGCAGACGATCAGGGCTTCGGGGAGAAGGAACCGGGCATGTAGCGCACCCCTTCCCGGGTCTCGGCGATGGTGCGGATGACCTGGGCCTGGTGCTCGGGGTTGCTGACGAAGTCCAGATCGCTCGAGTCGATCCAGAGCAGCGGGGTCTCCCGGTAGCTGTGGAAGAAGGTGTTGTAGGCCTCGACCAGCTCGGTGAGGTAGCCCACGTCGAACTGGCGCTCGAACTCGCGGCCCCGCTTGCGGATGCGGGCGAGGAGCACGTCGAGGCGCGCCTGGAGGTAGATGACCAGGTCCGGCTTGGCGACCCGGGTCCCGAGCTCGTCGTAGACCCGGTCGTAGAGGGCCATCTCGTTCCGGTCGAGGTTGAGCAGCGCGAAGATCCGGTCCTTGGCGAACATGTAGTCGCTGACCGTGAGGCTGCTGAAGAGCTCCTGCTGGAAGAGCTCCTGCTGCTGCCGGAAGCGGCTGAGCAGGAAGAAGATCTGCGTCTGGAAGGCGTACTTGTCGCGGTCCTCGTAGAAGTTGGAGAGGAAGGGGTTCTCCTCCACCACCTCGAGGATCCGGCGCCCGTTGAAACGCTCGGTCAAGAGATGCGTCAGGGTCGTCTTGCCGACCCCAATCGGTCCTTCGACCACGATGTAGCGGTGCTCCATGCCGTGCCCGTCTCCAGCAGCCCGTGAGCGCCGCTCACCGAAAGGATGGCCGCGCTTATAAACACGTCCCTCCGGGCCGGCGCA
This sequence comes from Myxococcaceae bacterium, assembly GCA_035304185.1. Lineage (GTDB taxonomy): Bacteria > Myxococcota > Myxococcia > Myxococcales > Myxococcaceae > DATGQN01. The sequence goes on along the minus strand of DATGQN010000065.1, from coordinate 7,755 downwards.
ATGTCGCATTCAGGGCGATCGGTTCCCGGAAGGCTCTTGCCAGCGGCGCGGAGGTATGGCCACCTCATGTCATGTCACGTCCCCCGGTGAAGGGTCATCTGCGGCTGGTCACGCGTGTGGAGCGCGAGGAGGCGGAGGATCCTTTGGAGCGGCCGCGGAAAGATCGCGGGGCGCAGGAGGAGGCTCCGGCGGTCTATGGCGTGGCGCTGCTGCGGATCGCCTTGTTGATCCGGCAGGAGGACGGGCCGGAGCTCGAGGAGGCCATCGCCCAGGTCGCCGCGCGGATGGAGCTGGATCCCTTGGCCCTGCGGACCTGGATGGCCGGGCATACCGGGTTGCTGGGAGCGCTGACCCCGGGTCAGCGGGCTCGTTTGCAGCATCCGATGGATTGAGGGCAGAGCGGATCTTTGGGAGGCGGATGTCGGCGCCCGAATGAAGTGGGCGCCATTGAACCCATCTGAATCGCCCCGGGTTCTTCGGAGACTCGTTCAGTTAAGTCCGCCGCCATGGCCGGAGTGCTCTGGCTGCTGAAGGCAAGCACCCTTACAAGAAGGTCTGGTGCGTCTGACTTCAGCCCAGCAAAATTGGACGCACACTGAGCTGAGCTGAGCGGCGCCGCGCGGGGCGGCGAAGGCCTCACCCAAACGTAGGCAACGCCCGCTCCAACGCCGCGAACTCCTGCGGCGAGAGCGTCTCGGCCCGCCGGTTCGGATCAATCCCTGCGGTCTCGAGCGCAGCCCGCAGGTGATCCGGCGTCCCCAACCCCGGGTCACTCTTGAGCGAATTGAGCAGGGTCTTCCGCCGCTGAGCGAACCCCGCCTTCACCACGCGGATGAAACGGGCATCACTGGTGATCTCCGCCAGTGGCCGCGCATACGGGGTCAGCCGCACGACGGCGGAGTCCACCTTCGGGGGCGGATGGAACATGTGCGCCGGAAGCTGAAGGAGCTCCTCGACCTCGAAGAACAGCCCCAGGAGCGCCGAGAGCAACCCGTAGGCACGGGTCCCCGGAGGCGAGGCCAGTCGCGTGACCACCTCCTGCTGGAGCGTGAAGACCACACGGGTGAGGGGCTCCCGCTGCTCGAGCACCTGAAACAGGATGGGCGCGGTCAGGTGGTACGGGAGGTTCCCGGCCAAGGCGAACTTCGGAACCCCAGCGACCTCCGCGAACCGGATCTTCGCGGCGTTGCCGGGGACGACCACCAGCCCCTCCAGCTCCTGCGACTCCAGCACCCTCACCATGTCGCGGTCCCGCTCGACCGCTACCACGCGCGCGCCGGTGTCGATGAGATGCCGCGTCAGGTGCCCCAGGCCCGGTCCCAGCTCCACCACCGTCTCGCCGGGGGACAGCTCCAGCCCCTCGGCGATCTGATGAAGCGCGTAGTCATCACCGAGGAAGTTCTGCCCCCACGAGTGTTTGGCCTTCAGGCCATGGCGGCGCAGCAACTCTCTGGGTGAATCGGACACGTGGCCCCCTTTGGAGGGAGGGTGAAACCTGGGTGGCTCAGAGCCGCCAGGCGGGATCGGCAGCCTGATTGAACTCGCCGACCAGGCCGCGGCGGTGCGCCTCGTACCCCGCAACGGCGATCATCGCGCCGTTGTCGGTGCACAGACGCTTCGCAGGAAGGTGCACGTTGAGTCCCGCTGAGGTCCCCCGCTCCTGAAGCAGCGATCGGATGCGGGAGTTGGCTGCCACCCCACCGCAGAGCACCACGTCCCGGCGCCCAAGGGCCCTGGCCGCGGAGACCGTCTTCCGGGTGAGGCTGTCGGCGACCGCCTCCTGGAACGAGGCGCAGAGGTCGGCCAGCGCCTGCCCTTCGGGGACGCCATGTCGTTGCAGGTGCACCGACACCGAGGTCTTCAGGCCCGAGAAGGAGAAGTCGTGGACGTCCTTCCCCGGCAGCGCGCGGGGAAAGCGGATGGCCGTCGGATCCCCGCTCTGCGCCAGCGTGTCGATGGGCTGACCACCGGGGTACGGCAGGCCCAACAGGCGCGCCACCTTGTCGTAGGCCTCGCCGGCCGCGTCGTCCCGGGTGGTTCCCACCCGCCGATAGCGGCCGTAGTCCTCGACGTCATAGAGGGTCGTGTGGCCTCCGGAGACCACCAGCCCGAGGAAGGGAGGCTCGGGAGGCGCTTCACCCAGGCGGATCGCCAACAGGTGTCCTTCGAGGTGGTTGGCCCCCACGAATGGAATGCCGGTCGCCATGCTGAGCGCCTTGGCCACCTGCACCCCGACCATCAGCGCACCGATGAGACCCGGGCCCGTGGTCACCGAGATCAGGTCGATGTCGCGCAGCTGCATCCCCGCGCGCTCGAGTGCCAGGTGCACCACCGGCAGCACCTGCACGAGGTGGTTGCGGCTGGCGACCTCGGGGACGACCCCACCAAAGCGCCGGTGCAGGTCGATCTGCGTGGACACCACGTCCGAAAGCGCACGGCGCCCATCCACCACGACCGCGGCGGCGGTCTCGTCACACGAAGTCTCGAGTCCCAGGACGTTCACGTCAGCTCCAGCCGGAACTCCTATTCGAGCTGGCCCAACATTGCCCGGACTTCGTTCGCGAAGGCGCCCGTAGGGGCGAGGAAGAGGTAGTGCTTGTAGGCCTGCGTGGCCGCAGCCCTCCGGCCGCTGAACTGGTGTGCCATCCCCAGCGTGAACCAGGCCTCCGGATTGTCGTCCTTGGCCGCGACCACCCGCGTGAGCAGCTCCGCCGCCTCACGGTAGCCGGCCGCCCCGGGGTCGCTGTTGACCAGCGCCTTCCCCAGACCCTCCATCGCCGCCAGGTCTTCGGGCTTGATGGCCAGCGCCTGCCGGTACGCATCCCGAGCGCGACGATGCTGCCCGCTCCCTGCCGCACGATCGGCCTGAGCCATCAGCTCGGCGAAGCGCGACTCGGACGTCTGCGGGGCTGCCGCCGGAGTGGTGGGCTGCGCCTGAACCTGCGGTTCGGCGGGCTTCACGGGCTCCGCGGCGGCGACAGTCTCGCCGAGCTCGGTATCGGCTGCCTCAGCCGGCTCTGGTGCGACCTCGTCTTCGCCCTCAGCTGCCGCCTCTCCCTCTGCCTGCTCAACTGGCTCGGCCGCGGCGACCGTCGGACCGCTCGCGGTCTGCGCATCGGCGGGCGAGGCATTTTGCTGCTTGTTGACGACCACGAAGCCCACGCCGCCGACGATGAGCAGGAGCGCCACCAGCGCGAGCACCTTGCCCGCCCCACCCTGCTTCTCCTTCGTTGGAAGCGCGGCCGACATCACCTGCTGCGGATCCCGCGCGGCAGGCCGGGTGGGCTCCTTCGCCGGAGCATCGACCACCGCAGGAGCGGTCTGCTCGGCGGAGGCCTCGGCCACAGCGGGTTCGGCCGCAGGCGCTTCAGGAGGCGCCTCGGGGGCAGCCGCCTCTTCCGGTGGTCCGAACACCGCAGCCTCGAGCTCGGGATTCGGCACCGTCGGCGTTGCGAGTGCAGCTTCCGCCTCGACCGACACGCCGGCGCCCACCTCGTCGTCGTCCTCTTCGGGCGGGATGGGCGGAGGCGGGGGGCTCGACAGATCGAAAGGCGGCGGCTCGGTGGCCGCACCGCCGATGATCGGGGGCCGCAGCTCGGCATTGGGCGGCAGTGCATCCGGATCCGCCATCACAGCATCCGGAGGGGGGTGCCAGCCTTCGGGGCGGCGCCCGAACATCAGCACCGCAGCCGGTGGCGTGCGGGGAACCGGACCGGTCGGCAGGTCCGCCTGATCGATGGGCGGGGGCGCCGGCCAGACGAAGGGGACGAGCCCATCCGTCGGCTGCTGCGGAACGAATGGGATGGCAGGCGTCTCGGCACCGGGCGGTGGAATGAACGCCACCGGAACCGGGGTGGTGACGCCGGGAGGTGGCGTCCCCGGGGGCGGCGTGTTCCCGGTGGCCTCGTCCGATGGACCGGCCTCAATCACCGGGCCGCTCAGCCACTCCTCCACCTGCGGCTTGGGCAGCCCGTCCGTGGTCTCTCCCGACGCGGTTCCGACCTCGCGGATGAGGCCCTCAAAGAAGAGCTTGCTGATGATGCCCAGCGCGGCGAGGTCCTCGAAATCCGAGTCGTCGACGACGCGGTTGAGGCTGCGCGTGCCGTCGAAGAGGCGCAGCAGCCCGTTCACTTCGTCGGGGATCTCCGCCAGACGCTCGGCGAGCTCCTGGTAGTCGAGCTCGAACACCGTCTCCAGCGGAGGGAGCTGCTCGAGCATCCGCCCCCACTCGTCGAGGCGGCGCATGCCCTCCATCAGCAGGCCCTGCGTCGACACCTCGATCCGCTCGGCGCGATCGACGGGCGCAAAGGCCACCTCGAACTCGCCGTCGAAGGTGTTGAGCATCCGGTAGAAGGCGTTCTCTCCCTGGAGGCGCCCCAGCTCGGCGTCGATGACGCGGCCTTCGCGGAAGTAGATGACGCCGTGGCGCTCGCCACGGATGTCGATGGTCCCCGTCTTCCGGCCGATCTCGAAGGTCTGCACCAGATCGACCACGCCCATGTCGGCGAGGGATCCCGAGAAGCCGCCCTTCGTGTTCTCGCGCCGCTCCAGCTTCTCCTTCTCCGCCTTCTGGAGAATCATCCGGACGCGGGTGACGATCTCTTTGATGTAGATCGGCTTGGTCAGGTAGTCCTCACCGCCCAGCTCGAGCCCGCGGACCTTGAACTCCACCGACTTCTGGTTGGTGAGGAAGACGAAGGGGATGGCACGGAAGCGCTCATCGGCCTTGAGCGCGCGGCACAGCTCGAAGCCGTCCATCTCCGGCATGCGCGTGTCGGAGAGGACCAGATCGGGCTGCGAGATCTGCACCTTCTCGAGCGCATCGTGGCCATTCACCGCGGTCGTCACGGAGAAGCCGGCCTTCTTCAGGCTGACCTCCATGACGCGCAGACTCTTCGCGTCGCCGTCGACGAGGAGCAGGTGCTGCTTGGCCACGTATCGATGCCTTTCGAAGCGCTTCGGCGCTCGGGGGATGGCCGAAGCGGCCGGGAACCTGGGCGGGGATGATCCGGGGCGCAATGGCCCCCTGTCAACGCAATGCGGGTGGGTGCAGGGAGATGAAGCGGCCCCCTTCGTGGGGGAGCGCGTCCGGGCCCTGCAGGAAGATCTGTGGAGGAACGTCAGCCGACCGTTCAACCGATCGTCGGCCCGGAGGGGTTCGCATCAGCGCAGCTGCCCCTTCCTGCGGCGCAGGTCGATGAGCCGCAGCTCCTGGCTCGCCTCGAGGTGCCGGGGGTTGGCCTGGGTCGCAGCCTTGAAATGGCGCTCGGCGGCCAGGAGATCCCCCTCCACCCGTGCGATGACGCCCAGCTGGTAGTGGGCGCGGTCACACCTGGCGTCGAGTTCGATCGCCTTCTGAATCATCCCCTTCGCGCGGGAGGCCTCGGCGCGCCGGGAGGGATCCATGTAGATGGCCCACGCCTGCGCGGCCAGATACGTCCCCTTGGGGTCCAGTTGGTGGGCCCGGCCGAACTGCTTCTCCGCCTCGGCATACTCGCGACGTCGCATCGCCAGCTCCCCCTTCTTGAAGGAGATCTGAGCGTCCTCCTGACGGCTGGCGGGAACCGGCGAATGCGCTGCCACCGGGGTCCTGGCCCCGGGCGGAGGCGTGCGCGAGCTCATCCATGCCGCCCGACGCTGGTCGTCGTAGAGGGTGTCGTGGGCCACGCGGATGGACTCGAAGACCGCGGTGATCTGCGGCATGAGGTGCCGGAGGTCCTGCGGCAGCCGGTCCGGGTGGAACTGCTTGACCAGCTTGAGGAACGCGGCCTTCACCTGGTCGCGCGTGGCGGTCTCGTTGATCCCGAGGATCCGGAAGTGGTCCCGGGGACCGTTCAGGGAGGCATAGCGACGCTCGAGGGTCTCGGCGAACGAGGCGGAACTGTCGCTGGAGGCCGCAGGAGGAGGCGTCGGGGGAACGGGCGACGTCGAGACCGGACTGGCCTGCCCTGAGGAAGGAGCAGCTTCCGCAGACTCCGGGCGTCTCAGGCCGTCGAACGCCCCGAGGTTCTCCATGGCCCGCCGCAGCAACCGCTGCCGGCGTCGACGGGCTGCCTCCGCTGGATCCAGATCGTCTGGCAAGTTGTCCTCATCATCGTCGACCCATTCCGAGCCATCGAGTTCCCCACCGTCGACGAGATCCGCAGGATCAATCACCGGGAGCGGGTTGTCACGCGTCGGGACTGTTTCCCCTTCCGGAGGGAGGGTGTCGAAGGCCCGGAACTCCAACTCGAGCGGATCATCGGGACCGACGGTCTGCGAGATCTCGAAGACCTCGGGGACGCCATCCTGAGGCGCTGGATCGCCGGCCGGCAGGGAGTCGAAGTCCCAGGGTTCGGGAGCGTTGGCGTCCTCGGGGGCAGGGAGTTCCTCCTCCACGATGACGACCTCGGCCTCGTCCTCGTCGGAAGCGGGAGCGTCCCAGGTGGCGACCGGCTCGGCGGACTGCGCCTCTTCGAAGGCGTCGTGGTTGGTTGCTCCGGCAACCGGTTCGGACCGGACCTCGACTTCAGGTGAGGTCTCGAATGCGGTCGGGTGTGCCGCCTCGGATGTCGGTTGCTCGACCGCGTCCGCCTCTTCGACCATCGCCAGGAGGCTCGCGTCGACGCGACGGACGGCATCCTCGAGTGCCGAGGTCCCGGAGCTCTCTGCGCGGGCGGTGTCGAAGGAGACGATGCGCCAGAGATCCTGAGCGGGCTCGCTGTCGTCTCCATTGGGGCCAAGCTGCAGCGGCGCGAGTGGCGCCACCACCTCTGCCGGCGGCTCGGGGACTTCTGCGGTGCCGGGCGCGGTGCTCAGCCATCCATCGTCATCGGTGCTCCCGGCGCGACGCAGAGCCTCCTGCATCTCACGCACGAGCTCTTCCTGCGCGATCTTGCGTGCCGCGCTGAGCGCCTGGGGATCGGTCGGCGGCAGCTCCGCCAGCACACTCCAGGGGGGAGGCGCCTCGCTGTCCGGGATGATCTCCTCGGCGCTGAGGGTCAGTTCGACCTCATCCTCATCGCCCACCGGATAGGCGGGGGACCCATCCCGCATGTGGATGCCGGACTGACTCCAGGTCTCCCCTCCCCCTGGCCAGCCGAACTCGTCGTTCTCGAGCAGCGCCTGCTGCGCCCGGCGATCCATCTGCCCACGCAGCACCGACGGGTCGGGAGCGTCCAGCGCTTCCTCAGGGGCGACCGCTTCAATCAAGCCGCCAGTGGCTGCCGTTTCCGAAAGCGCTTCGGCATCCAGCGTCTCTTCCGGAGGAATCGCGACCGCCCCTTCGAGCTGGACGCCGGGGCTCTCGGGATCAGAAGAAGCCTCGAGATGCGCGGCGGATTCATCCGGCGGGCTGCTCGGCTGCTCCTCCCCGGAGATGGCCGCGCCCCAGTCAGCGCTGCCCATGTCCATCACCGGATGGGTGTCGGTGCGACGGGAGTGAAGCGCGGCGCTCTCGGCAGCTTCTGCCTCTTCGGCGAGTCGAGCCTCTTCGGCGAGTCGAGCCTCTTCAGCGAGTCGAGCCTCTTCAGCCTGACGGGCCTCTTCAGCCAGACGTGCCTCTTCGGCGAGTCGATCCTCTTCGGCCTGACGGGCCTCTTCGGCGAGGCGTTCTTCCTCGGAGAGGCGGGCCTCTTCGGCTAAACGGGCCTCTTCAGCGAGACGGGCCTCTTCAGCGAGTCGAGCCTCTTCGGCCAGTCGAGCCTCTTCGGCCAGTCGAGCCTCTTCGGCCAGCCGAGCCTCTTCGGCCAGCCGAGCCTCTTCAGCGAGTCGAGC
>DATGQN010000064.1:0-6989 GCA_035304185.1 Myxococcaceae bacterium | reverse complement strand
AAGCGCGAGAACGCCCGCTTCAACGCGCTCCTGCTCGCGATCTGGACCTGGATGCGGCACCGGGTCAGCGCGCGCAGGTCGTCCTGAATCTGGAGGTTGAGGGGATCGGTCATCGCCACCAGCAGCGTCCGACCGTCATCCTTCAGCTGCAGAGGAAGCACGCCCATGTCCCGGACCGTCTGCGGCGGGATCTTCCTCCGGGCGGCGGGAGGCAGGGCGTCGAGCGCATCGAGGTTCGCGATGGGAAGGCCGAGCTGACGGGACAATGCCTTGGCGAGCAGGTCCTCGGAGAGCAGCCCCATCCGGATGAGGATCTCCCCCAGCTTGCCGCCCCAGCGCTGCTGCTCGGCCAGCGCCGCCTGGAGCTGAGGCTCCTGCAAGACGTTCGCTCGAACCAGAAGCTCGCCCAGCTTGATCTGTGCCATGTGTCGCTCAGGCCCTCTCGGATGTCGCAGCGGTCAGCCGATGCGGGGTCACTGTAGCGCACCCGTCTCGGCAGTGGCCTCCTGTTCTGGGGCCTGCTCGCGCCACAGCCGCTGGAGGAGCGGCCAGGCAGGCGTGTCGGTCCATCCCCGCACCTCGCGCTTCACCGCCTCGAGCCGGGGCCGGAACGACACCACCAGAAACGGCGGGTTCAGCTCGAGTCGATCGCGGATCGCCCTGGCGAGGGTGTCCCGTTCCACGGGCGAAAACGCCGCATCCCGCTGCGCCAACAGGAGATCCAGCTCGGGATCGGCGTGCCCTCCGTAGTTGATGCCCGCCGGGTTCTCCCCATGCACCAGGGGCAACAGCGGCGCCTCGACGTCGGTCATGGGCCACGCCATGGCCACCGCATCGAAATCGCCCGCTCTCAGGTGGGACAGCAGCTCCGACCAACCCAGGGGCTGGGGTTCGAGGACGACCCCCGCCTCCTTCCACACCGGCGCGAGCTCCCGCACCAGCGCGCCAGAGACGGTGGAATCGGCACCGAAGGCCAGGCGGATGAGCAACGTCTCCCCTCCCTTCTCGCGCATGCCATCTCCGTCGGCATCCACCCATCCCGCTTCCGCAAGCAGCGCCTGGGCGGCTTCGGCATCAGTGGGAGGCGGGCTTTGGCGGTCCTCACACGCGGGGCTCCCCGGGTGGAAGGGGCAGCGTGTGGAGACACTGAGCCCCCCTTCGACGGACGCTCGCACCGTCTCATCGGGCTGCAACAGCGCCAACGCACGTCGGACCCGTGCATCGGCAAGCGCGGGATGCACCTGGTTCCACACCAGCATCTGAGGCGTGTTCTCGATCACCCGGGTGCGGCGGTACGCATGCGACCAGGACTCGGTCTCCATCGCCTTCCAGGTGGCCGGTGAGATCCCGGTCATCACGTCGAAGGCGCCCTCTGCGAAGAGGCGCGCGGCCTCGCGATCATCGGGCACCCAGCGGAGCACCACCCGATCCAGCCATGCCGGACCGTCCCAATGATCGGCGTAGCGCTCCATCGTCAGCGCCTCTCCTGCCTCCCAGCCGGTCACCCGGAACGGTCCGGTGCCGATCGGCCGGTTGAGGATCGCCGCCGTGTTGAACCCCTCCTTCAGCGCGTGGGCCGGAAGAATCGGGATGGTGAGGCCGAGCGCCCGGAATCCCGCCACCGTGGGCTGCTCCCAGCGCACCTCCACGGTCAGGGGATCCACCGCCCGGACGCGCTCGATGGGGCCCAGGCGCGCCCGTGCCGCGGTGGTCACGTTCATCCCGGAGCGCACCGCGGCAAGGGTGGCGACGACGTCGTCCGCCGTGAGCGGGGTTCCGTCGTGGAAGGTCACGCCTTCGCGGAGGCGGAAGAGATGCACCGTGCCCGCGAGGTCCGAACTCCACGCCTCGGCGAGCCTCGCGCGCAGCTCGCGACCGGAGGGATCGGTGGTCAGCAGGGTCTCGTACACCGGCCCCACCAGGTAGCGCTCTGCCACCCTCCCCCGCATCCCATCGTGCAGCGGGCAGAGCCCACGGGGTTCCTCGGGGACGCGGATGGTGAGCGTCCCTCCGGACCTGGGCGCCGCCTCGGGCTCCTGCTCGAGCCGTCCCTCCAACCACGCCTGGCTGTGAGGCTGCGGCTGCGGCGCATGATCCACCGGCTCCGAGGTGCCGCAACGGCAAGAGGACACCGTCAGGACCGCCGCCAGCAGCGCGGCCACCGCACCCCATCGCGAACGGCTCACGATCGCGGTGCGTCCCCGGCGGGAGCGCCGTCGGCATCCGGCTCGAGAGGCAGCAATGAGCCACCCGGAGATGCGCCTCCCCGCTTGGAGGGATCGATGGCCACGCCACGCGCGTCCACCTCGGTCACCGGAACACCGGGCGGTGGCTCGAACTCGAAGTCGGTGAGGTCCAGCGGTCCGTTCACCACGACGTCCCGGTAGCGAAGCTCGAGCCGTGCCTCACCGGCCTGGCTTGCGAGGATGATGTGCCGGGGCAGCGCGACCTCCGCACGCTCCATGAAGTCGGCGAACTGAAGGTCGTAGGCGGGAGCGCCGCGGATCTCGCTGCGCATCACCCGGAAGTGTTCCGGATGCACCCACAGGGTCTGGACCACGTCGTCCTTGCGCAGCTCGAGGCGGTAGGTCCGCGCCTGCTCATCGTAGGTGAGGGTCCGTTCCGCTTCTGGGAGACGGGGAGCGCGACCGAGCATCACCGCGACCAACTCCTCGGCCGGGATGAGGATGGGAAGCAGCCGGGACACGTTGGGCGGACTGGCCGGACCGACCAGCACCTGGTTCTCCGGCACGCTGTAGAGGGTGAAGTTCCGACCGTCGGAGACCAGCACCCCTTGCGGGCGGTTGAAGAAGTCCAATGGCTCCAGGTGGATGAACGCCGGGTGCGCCACCGAGACGAAGAGACCCGCCGATCCCCGCGCATCGCGCGAGTCGACGTGCAACCGTGCATCCCCGCGGACCGCGATGGCCTTGGCCTCCGCGGCATCGACCCGCGCGAGCAGCTCCTCGGGATCGGTCAGTCGCCCCTCGACCGGGATGGCGGCGATCCGCTTCGTGCACCCCAGACAGGTGAGCGCCAGGAACATTGCGATGCGCAGTCGGTTCATAGATGGTTCTTTACGACTGGCAGGGGGGCGGACACCACGACTCCCTGACCCTGCCAACACCTTCCCGGTCTCACATGACTCTGGACGAACTCCTTCTTTATCTGCGGTTGGGCGGCTTCACCCTCGCCCTCCTCATCGCCTGCTCGCTGCTCGCCCTCGGGGTGGCCATCGAGCGCATGCTCGCGCTCTGGAACGTGAGCGAGGCCACCCGTGAGCTGGCCGGGACGATCAACACCCACCTGCTCAAGCGGGATCTCGCCGCCGCGCGCTCGGCCGCTGAGCGCTCGGAGGCCCTGACCTCCGAGGTCTTTCTGACCGGCCTGGATCGCGCCTCACGGCCGGATCAGCTCGAGGCAGCGGTGCAGCGGGAGCGCATCCAGGTGTCGCTCAAGATGCGGCGCAACCTCTGGATGCTGGGCACCATCGGCGCCACGGCCCCCTTCGTCGGGCTGTTCGGGACCGTGGCCGGCATCATGACCTCCTTCAAGGACCTCGGCCTGGACGTGCAGTCCGGGGGGACCGGCGGAAGCGCGGCGGTGATGACCGGCATCTCCGAGGCCCTCATCGTGACCGCGGTGGGCATCCTCGTCGCCGTCGAAGCGGTGGTCCTCTTCAACTACTTCCAGTCACGTCTGTCGCGGGTGGCCATTGAGCTGCGGCTCGCTTCGGAGGAGTTCGTGGAGCAGTTGCGTGAGTTCACGCGCTCGCCGGCGTCCGAGGCAGCGGTGATCGACGCCACGCCCTCCACGTCGCCCACGCCCTGATCGGGCACGCGGCCCAGGATTCACGTCATGGCGATGGGACAACTTCCCGGCGGTGGTGGTGGCGGTGAGGACGAGCTCGATGAGGGCGGCGTCTTCGCCGAGATCAACATCACCCCGCTCACCGACATCTTCCTCGTGCTCCTCATCATCTTCATGGTGACCAGCACGGTGATCGTCCAGCAGCCGTCGTCCCCCGGTGCTGGGGGCGCCGAGGCCGGGCTGGAGGTGAACCTGCCACAGGGGGGCGCCGCGGACGTCGCGGTGAAGCGCACCGACCTCTCCGTGGCGGTGCTTGCCGACGGCAGGATCGTCATCGACGGCTCGGTCATCAGCGACGAAGAGCTGCGTCAGCTCCTCGAGGACGCCCGCGCCAAGGATCCGCGCACCATGGTCGTGGTGCAGGCGGATGAGGGCGTGAACCACGGCAAGGTCGTCAAGGTCATGGAGGCCGCCAAGGCAGCCGGTCTCGGACAGCTCGCCATCGGCGTGCGCGAAGGCCCCAACTGACGCGGTCTGCTGCGTGCCCTTCCCGCTTCCGGGACGTCCGCGCCTCGGGACCGGGACCGTGCGGGAGGCGCTGCCTTCAGGCATCCCGGTGACGGCTCAGGCCCCCTGAACGGGACCGGGTTGAAGACGCCGCCGGCAGCGCATCCGGTGAGCGCTCGGGCCTGACGCGGGCCCGCTGAAGCCCCGGACCCGTGGCACCCTCCGGCGTGGGGACGGCAGCCCGTCCGGGCCGAGCCCGCGTCCGACCGAGGCGAACTGCCGATACGAAAAGGGCGGAAACGCCCACCCGGACCGCGGTCCCGGTGAGGCTCCCGCCCCCATTCACTGCTCCGGAAGACCGGGCCGCCACACCGTAGGGGGCGACCCGGTTGCGTTCCGGCGTCCGACTCAGACGGCCGCGAAGGCCGCGTCGGGGATCTCCATGGCGCTGGTGTCCTCGACCAGCATGAGCTCCAGGCCGTGCTTCACCTGCGGCAGCACGTTGCGCGCGAACCACTGCGCGCTGTAGCGCTTGCCGTCGTAGAAGGCGCGGTCCGGGTGGGTCTCGGAGAGCTTGGCCTTGGCCTCGTCGGCGATGATCGCCGCGTCCAGCAGCAACCAGCCCACCGCGAGCTGCGACATCATGTTGAGGAAGCGGTTCGCCGAGAGGGGCACGAGCTCCAGCTTCCCGCTCTGGCTCCAACCGAGCAGCGTCATCGCGCCGGTCATCACCGCCTCCTGGGCGCTCGCCAGCCGCGCGATGTCGGCCTTGTAGTCCGGGTGCTCGCGGTGCTTCTCCATGAACGCGCTCATGTCGGCCATGAAGGCCTGCAGGTTCGCGCCACCGCCCTGACCGAGCTTGCGGCCCACCAGGTCCATGGCCTGAATGTGGTTGGTCCCCTCGTAGATCGTGAAGATCTTCGAGTCGCGGACATACTGCTCCACCGGGTAGTCCTGGGTGTAGCCCGCACCGCCGAAGACCTGCATCGCCACCGCGCAGAGGCGGTAGGCCTCATCCGAGGCGAAGGACTTCACCAGCGGGGTGAGCAGGTCCACCTGTCCCTTGTGGTAGGCGGCCTGCTCGTCGTCACCCTCCGCGAGGCGGGCGCGATCGGCGTGGCTGGCCAGCTTCCCGATCAGGGAGCGGATGCCCTCGCTGTAGGACTTGAGCTCCATGAGCATGCGGCGCACGTCCGGGTGCTCGATGATCGCCACGCGGGGCGCGGTCGGATCCTTGAACTTGGTGAAGTGCGCGCCCTGCTTGCGCTCCTTCGCGTAGTCCAGCGCGTTCTGGTAGGCGGTCGAGAGCTGCGAGAGCCCCTGGATGCCCACCGCGATGCGGGCCGAGTTCATCAGGCGGAACATCTGCCGGATGCCCTGGTGCTCCACGCCACCGACCAGCTCGCCCAGACAGTTGTCGTCGTCGCCGAAGTTCATCACGCAGGTCGCCGACCCGTTGATGCCCATCTTGTGCTCGATGGAGCCGACGGAGACGTCGTTGCGCTCACCCAGCGAGCCGTCCGCATTCACGCGGAACTTCGGGACGATGAAGAGCGAGAGGCCCTTGGTGCCGGCCTGCGCCCCCTCGATGCGCGCGAGCACCAGGTGGATGATGTTCTCGGTGATGTCCTGCTCACCGCCGGAGATGAAGATCTTGGTGCCCTTGATCCGGTAGGTGCCGTCGGCCTGCTTCACCGCCGAGGTGGTGTTCTCACCCACGTCGCTGCCGGCCTGCGGCTCGGTCAGACACATGGTCCCCGCCCACTCACCGGAGTTCATCTTGCCCACGTAGCGGGCCACCTGATCCGGGGTGCCCACCTCCGCCAGCAGCTCCGAGGCGCCGAAGGTCAGGCCCGGGTACATGCTGAAGGCGATGTTCGCACCGGAGGTGAGCTCCTCCACCATCGCCATGAGCGAGGTGGGCGCGCCCTGGCCGCCGTGCTCCGGGGCCGCGCTGATCGAGCGGAAGCCGCCCTCGTACAGCTTGTTCCAGGCGTCCTTGAAGCCCTTGGGGGTCTTCACCTCGCCGTTCTCGAGGCGGCAGCCCTCCCGATCGCCACTGGCGTTGAGGGGCCCGAGCACCTCACGCGCGAACCGGTCGGTCTCGGTCAGGACGGCCTTGGCCATCTCCGGACCCCAGTCCGCGTAGGGGCCCTTGCCGGCCACTTCCTCAAACCCGTGCTGCTCCAGCAGCACGAACAGCTGATCACGCAGGTCGCTCTTGAACTGATTGATGCCAGACATGTCCACCCACTCCGCGTTCATGGCGGCGCCGAGTGGTCCTGTGCCCGGCACCATTGCCAGACGTCCGGCGTCGCCTCAATTGAGCGGGCGGAAGCATGCGGTCCATTGATTCTCCAGTCAACCGCAGGTGACGCTACGCGTTGACGGCAGTCGGGGTCCTGCCCGGCTGCCTGCTCACAACGTCAACGGAATGCCTGCCCCCCCAGACCGGAGAGCAGGTGGCGTCCGGGGGGACGGGGGCCTAGCGCTTGCCCTTGCCGCCGGCGGCTGCCAGAGGCGGCTCCTCTTCCTCGGCAGCAGCCTCGGCAGCGCGGGCCTCTTCGGCCTGGGCCTGGGCCTGCTGGCGGATGCTTTCGCGGGGGACGTCGACCACCACCGGCCCCTGACCGGCGCGCTGTCGGTTCTCGTCCTCCAACGAGTAGAACATC
>DATGQN010000063.1:0-17449 GCA_035304185.1 Myxococcaceae bacterium | reverse complement strand
TGCCCTGCAGCACCTCGGAGTAGGCCACGGTGGGGGCCTCCGGGATGCGGGGCTCGCGATAGAAGGCCGCGCGCTGGTGCGGATTCTCGCCGTAGCGCAGGGCCAGCTCCTTCTCGAAGCCCAACGTCAGGTGCTCGGCGAAGGGCTCGGAGGTGAGCTCGGACTGGAGGTGGGTGGCGATGGCGGCGTCGTAGGACGCGGTGTGTGTGAAGGCCTTGACCATCAGCTCACGTCGCAGGGCCGCGAGACCTTCCGCCCCGCCTTCACGCAGCACATCCACCACACGGCCGTAATCCGCGGGGTCGACCACCACCGTGACGTTCGCCGCGTTCTTCGCGGCCGCGCGCACCATCGAGGGGCCGCCGATGTCGATCTGCTCCACGACGTCCGCGAAGGGGGCGCCGGAGGCCACCGTCTGGCGGAAGGGGTACAGATTGACCGCCACCAGGTCGATGGTGGGGATGTCCTGCTGCTTCAGCTCGGCGAGATCCGCCTCGTTGTCCCGGCGCGCGAGGATCCCTCCATGGATGCGCGGGTGGAGGGTCTTGACCCGTCCGCCCAGGAACTCGGGGCTGCGGGTGTGCTCGGAAACCGCGGTGACCGGAACCCCGGCCTTCTCCAGGGTCGCCTGGGTGCCGCCGGTGGACAGCAGGGTGAAGCCGAGCTCCACCAGGGACTGCGCGAAGGGGACCAGCCCCTGCTTGTCGGAAACGCTGAGGAGGGCGTGCACAGGTTCTCTCCTGGGCCTCTGACGGACCCGTGGTCGGTGCCGGTTACGGGACGGCCCCGGCCACATGGCCTTTCAGAGCGGGACGCCCCCCGATGATGGCGAGGTCCGCACTGCCTACCCCATCTGCAATGGGTGGAAGGTGACGAGCAGGTGGCTAGATGTCGTCGTCCGTCGCCTCGCGGAGCTTGCCCAGCCCCCGGGTCTCCACCTGGCGGATGCGCTCACGGGTGAGGTTCATGATCTCCCCCACCTCCTCGAGCGTGATCCCCCCCTTCTCCGCCACGTCCAGGGCGCAGGTGTGCTCGAGCTCCCAGATGTCCTTGTCCGGGAAGTTGAGCTTGATGGACCCCGTCTCCGGGTTCACGTCCAGGTAGAGGTTGTGCTTGCAGGAGACGAAGAGGCAGGGGCGCGCGGCGGCCACGCAGTCGGCGCGGGTCCGCGGACGCATCTGGTCCATGGTTGCCAGAATCTCGGCCTCCTCCGGGTCCACCTCACCGGAGAGCCGACGACGGCGCAGATCCCGCGCCATCTCCTTGCGGGACATGGTTTTCGAGCGCTTGCGCTCGTCCTTGTCCGGTTCACCATTTTCGAGGGAGGCCGCCGCGGCCTCCGCATTCACTCGGGTCATCACCCCTCCGCACGGGTCCGGTGCGAAACGGGCGCCAGTGTAGACGAAACGGATCGCCCTGAGGGCGCCGTCTGGCGAAAAGGTGCGCCGGAGGGCAGGCGGGCAGCCGAGCCGGCTACTGGAAGTCCACGCGAACCACCGGGTTGTTCCCCTCCTTCACCTGGATGGTGCGGGTGACCGGGTCGAACTGGGGGTTGGTGAAGACGCAGGTGTGGCGCCCGACCGACAGGGTCTGGGCGGGGAACGGGGTGGTTCCGAAGTTCTGCTTGCCGCAGCGCACCTCGGCCCAGGGACGGACGAAGAAGCTCACCGTCCCGGTGGCAGCGCGCTCCGGCGGCGGACGGGGCCGGGGGTCGCGGCGCGGGGTGGGCTGGATCTTCGCGAGCTGGATCTTCCGGCTGACCTCGACGCCCGCCTCCAGGACCACCGTCTCCTCGTGGGTGCGATGTCCATCGGCGGTCAGCTTCAGGGAGCGACGGCCGGCCTCCTGCAGGTGCAGGGAGATGGGGGTCTCACCCACGTTCTTGCCGTCGAGGAACACCGTGGCCTCGGGCTCCGCGTGGACGATCAGCACCGCCGGCGGGGCCTTGGGCTCCACCGGGGGCGCGACGGGCGCCGCGTCCTCGGCCTTCGGGCTGATGGGCTCGAGCTGCACACGGCTGGAGCGCTCACCCTCGGCCGGGACCCCCACCACCACGTCCTTCTTCTGGAAGCCCTCGCGGCTGATGGTGAGCGTGACGTTGGGGGGCGTCAGGCCGCTCAGCACACACGGGGTGGCGGCGCAGAGCTGCCGATCCCCGAACCAGACCTGGGCACCGGGCGGATCGGTCACCAGCTGCACCGTCGGAGGCGCGCTCTCCCCGTTCATGAAGAGCATCGCGCCCAGGACCCCGGCGACCACCAACAACAGGAGGCTGGCCACCACCCAGGGCGTCTTTCTGGGACGTGCGGGCGCGGCCTCCGGCTCGGGCGCCGGCACCGGAACCGGCCGGGGCTGGGAGGGCCGCGAGGGGCGGTTGACCGCGGCGGCAGGGACGCTCCCGGACGTCGGACGGGGATGGCCGCGGGACGGCCGGACCGCGCGGCCGGGCGTCCGACGGGGCTCCTCGGTCCCCGAGGCCGAGACGGTCCGCTCCGCCCGCAGCGGGTCGTGGGAGCGGGTGACCGCGGCGACCTCGGCCGCGTCCATGGGATTGGTGGGAAGATCGAGCTCGTCGTCGTCCTCGAACCGCGGCTGCGGCCGGCGCAGCTCCGTGGTCTGTCGGGGGGCCTCGCGCTTGGAGGGGGTGGCGGTCCGCAGACTGGGGGTGAAGCCGGAGCGGATGCGCGAGGGGCGGACCGCGGAGGTCGCCTCCTTGGAGCTGACCCCCTCCTCCTGTCGGCTCACCAGCCGCGCCTTGGGACCGCTCGGGCGCTTGAGGTTCTCGTCCTCGCGCAGCTGCTGCAGGGAGCGGGAGAGCTTGGAGCGCCCCACGCCGGACTCCGAGAGGCGGGACTCCTCGGCGAGGCGCTCGGCGTAGAGGTCCTGCATGAACGCCGCGAGGTGCGCGGAGCTCGCCGCCTGCTGGTTGCGCACCAGCCAGTCCTCGATGGCGACCTGAAGCTGCAGCGCCTCCTGGTAGCGCTCGTTGAGATCCCGCGCGAGCGCCCGCATCACCAGATCGTCCACGTCCGGAGGGAGCGAGGGATTGACGCTGGAGGGGGGATCGACGCGGCACTCGGCCACCGCGTTGAGGGTGGCCACGTCGCTGGCGCGCTTGAAGAGGCGCGCGCCGGTGAGCAGCTCCCAGAGCACCACGCCGATCGCGAAGACGTCGGTGCGGCAGTCCACCCGCTGCCCTGCGGCCTGCTCGGGGGACATGTACGAGTACTTGCCCTTGAGCACCCCGGACTGCGTGACGGTGGCCTGATCGGCGGCCTTGGCGATGCCGAAGTCGACGACCTTCACGCTCCCGTCGAACGAGACCAGGATGTTCTGCGGGGAGACGTCCCGGTGGACGATGTCCAGCGGCCGCCCGTTCTCGTCGGAGTGCTTGTGGGCGTAGTCCAGGCCGGCGCAGGCATCGGCGACGATGCGCATGACCAGCCCCAGCGGGATCTCACGGCCCAGGGCCTCGGCCTGTTTGGAGATCCGCCGCACGTCCTCGCCGTGGATGAACTCCATGGCGATGTACTCGGCGCCGGTCTCCTCCTCTTTTCCGAGGTCGAAAATCTGCGCGATGTTCGCGTGGTTGAGCCGCGCCGCCGTGCGCGCCTCCTGCCGGAACATGCGGACGAAGTCCTCGTTCTCCGAGAGGTGCGGGAGGATCCGCTTGACCACCAGCGTCTTCTCGAAGCCTTCGATCCCCTTCTGCTTGGCCAGATAGATCTCGGCCATCCCGCCCATGGCGAGTTTGCGGATCAGCTGGTAACGACCGAAGGTTTCGGTGCTCAAAGGTCTCGAGGGCTCACGCAAACGAAGCAGCCGGCTGTCGCGGGGCGGGGACCCTCGGTCCACGCCTGGGGCTTCCAGTCTGGCCACCGACGTTGAGCGTAGGCGGACCCCCGAGGGGGGTCAAACAACAGAACACCTTCGGTCGTCCGGGAGGCAGGCGGCATCCGGCCAGCGACATCCCGCCGGGCGGGAGCCGCGACCGCCCCCGGCCACTTCTTCGAGCCCCACCGATCCCCGGAAACGCCTTCAGCCCCCCTGGGGAACCGCGCGCAGCCGACCGCGGGGGACGCGCCGCTCCTTCCCTTCCCGGGCCAGCGCCTCGAGCGCATCCAGGCGCTGATCGAGCAGGGGCTGGAGGGCCGGGAGCCGCTCCACGTGATCGAAGAGGTCGAGCACCTCGTTCACCTCCCGCTCCATGGCCTCGGCCCGGGCGGGGGTGATGCGGCGCAGCAGCAGGTCCACGCCCGAGGCCAGCAGCAGCCGGGCCACCGCGTCGCGCGAATCGAGCCGCTCTTCCCGCCGCACCCCGCCGCCTTCGATGACCCGGAGCGCCGGACGCTTCGTCCGGCCCGCGGGGAGCTCCTGTTCGGTGTCCATGTCGCCCTCCAGCGCACAATGTGCGACTTGGTGCGACTATTGATCACCCCGGCGCGGGCTCAAGTTTTCCCCCGGATCGGAGGCCCGGGCGGCTCACCCACACACCCGGGTGTAGGTGAGCTCGATGCGCGCGCCCGGGGGCGGCTCGACGTCGAAGACCACCGCGTTGCCGGCGACGTCCCAGTGCCATCCTGCGGTGACCGGCGCACCGTCCAGGGTGACCACCAGCGTCGCGGGATCCGGTTGGGCGCTCAGGGGGAATCGGGACTGGGGCCCCATGGACGAGGCGGCGATGGCCGAGAGCAGCGGCGCGTAGTCCTCGGCACAGACGCTCAGCAGCGATCCCCCCGTCATCGCCGCGGCGGCGGCGTAGCGCGCACCGGTCCCTCCGGCGGTCTCACACCCGCCCTCCTCGGGGGCGATGGCGTGGATCTGCACCCGCCCCGGCTGCCCGCTGCCCTTCAGCGACTGGAAGAACTGGACGTAGGTCTCCACGCCGTCCGGCGAGTGATCGTCCTCGTCACCGACGAAGACCAGCGCCAGCGACGCCTCCTCGCGCAGCAGCCCGAGGTTGCCGTCGTTGGGGATCGGCGTGCGGGGATCGTCCGCCTGGGTGATCAGCGGACGCGAGAGGGCCCGGCGCGCAGCCTCGAAGCTCTGCTCGACGGTGGCGCACAGCCCGACCCGGACGTTGTTGGCGAGCGCCGCGCCGAGGTCGGGCGTGGCCGAGGTCATCAGCCGCGGACCGCTGCCGTCGACCGGGAACAGTCGCCCCCCCTCCCCTCCCTGGGCCCCGCCGGGACAGGCATCGGAGACCGGATCGATCCCCGAGGTGGTCACCCCCACCCGCAGGTCCGTCCCCCGCGAGAGCGCCGCGGAGGCGAAGGCGGGCATGGCGGCCGCCAGTCGGGGCTGCTCCTCGACCATGGAGCCGGTGTTGTCGACCACGAAGAGGACGTCGACCTTGGCGCCGTCGGTCTGGACGAAGCGGTCGACCACCTCGGAGCGGGTGGTGGATTCACCGAGCAGCGGGACCAGAAGGGGAACGGTGAGCGCGTCGCTCGCGACGAAGAGCGGAGAGCCCTGGAGGCCGGGGAGCTGACCGGCGTAGGCGGCCTCGAGGGTGAGGGTGTCGCCGGGCGCGAGGGTGGTCGGCCCCGGGAGCGGCACGGTGAGGCTGAAGTCATCCGAGGTGCCCGGGCCGATGGTGGCGTCGGTCACCTGGATGGGGGAGGTGCACTGGTTGGCGAAGGAGACCGAGCGCGGCGGCACCGGGCAGTCGGGGCGGGTCACCCCGAAGTCGAGGAAGTTCGGCGCCGCGACCAGGCAGCTCTCCTCGGCGTGTGCCGTGAGGGGCACGGTCCGCGCCGGCGCGTCCGGGTGCACGATCTCGAAGCCCAGCGCACCGGTGAAGTCACCCCCGGACTCCGGCGCGCGGAAGGCCACCATGACCGAGAAGCTCTCGCCCGGGCCCATCAGGATGCCGGCCAGCGGGCCTCCGGGCAGGATGAAGTTGCCGTCACCATCGTCGGTGAGCGCGAGGTTCTTGACCGGGCACACGTCCGCGCCTTCGTTGTGGAAACGGACCACCAGCGCAGCCCCCCATCCCGGCAGCACGGTCCCGAAGTCCAGCGCCTCCGGCCGCACCTGGAGCGAACAGGGGGCGGTGGCGCGTGCGCTGCCCCGGAGGGCCACGTAGACCTCAGCCGCGCTCTCCGCATCGGAGGTGAGGGTGAGCGTGCCGCTGTGCGCTCCGATGGAGGTGGGCTCATAGAAGACGGTGAGGTTCACCTCCTCCCCCGCGGCCAGGGTGACCGGCAGCGGGGTGGCGATGAGGCCGAAGGGCTCCGGCGAACCGCCCGACATCCCGGTCACCACGGCGCTGGTGACGGTGATCGGATCGGCGTTCTGGGTGCCGCAGTTCTTGAGGTTCACGGTGAGGGTCGGCTTGTGGCCCACCGGCTGTTCCCCGAAGTCCAGCTCGTAGGGCCCCACGCACAGCTCGGGCGCGCCGCCGAAGCCCCGAAGCGTCAGGGGCAGCGTGTCGTGCCGCGGGCTGACCGGAACGAAGTCCGCGCGTCCCTGTGCCGCCCCGAGGTGGCCCGGGCTGAAGCGGAAGGTGACCTCGTGATGGGCGCCGGGCGCGAGGGTGACCGGCAGCCCGGGATCGCTGTGGGTGAAGCCGGGATTGGTGTCCCCGCTCAGGGCCATGGAGCGGACCTCCTGCGGCTCGGTCGAGAGATTGACCAGGCGCACGGTCCGCATGCCGTCGTGGTCCATGGGGGTGGGCCCGAAGTCGAGCGGGTTGGGCTCCACGATCACCGCGCGCTCCAGCGCTTCAGCGGTGAGCACCACCGCCTCGTCGGCGCAGCCCCGGCATCGGGTGACGGCGAGGGCCACCTGCTTTTTGCCGACCATCTTGGGGGCCCAGTTCAGGGTGAGCGTGCGCTGCTCCCGGGGTCCGAGGGCGAGGGTCTGCTCCACGGAGAACTCGGCGGCGTCGGCACCCACCAGGCGCAGCTGCACCTCGGTGGTGAGATCCCCCGGATTCTCGAGGGTGAGCTCGCGGGTGGTGCTCGAGTCGACCTCGATGCGACCGAAATCCAGGCGCTCGGGCGTGAACGTCGCCCGCACGTCCACGCCCTCTCCGGTCAGGGGCACCTCGAGGATCGGCTCGATGATGCTGTCGGTGTGGATGCGCAGAACGCCATTCAGGGGCCCGGAGGCGCGCGGCAGGAAGCGCACCCTCGCCCCCCGCGCCTCACCGGGCAGCAACATCACCGGGCCGGGATCGAGCAGCTCCGCCTCATAGGTGCGGCCCTCGTCGACCACCTCCAACCTCTGGATCTCGAGCGAGGCGCGACCGACGTTGGTCACGCGGATCTCCCGCGCCTCCCCTTCGAAGAGTGGACGCCGGCCGAAGTCGATGGTGCCCGGATCCACTCCCGGGATGCCGTCGGCGGTGTTGGCGCGCGTGCCGTCGGTGCAGGCACCCGCCAGCAGCGCGACCAGCACCCACGCGATCCTCCATGCCCCAACCCTCAACCCCATCGTCCCTCCCGCTCGCCGACACGTGCATCGTGTCGACGCCCACCCACTCCGGCCCCGCCCCCACCGACGTCCCGTCAGGCCCACCCCGACCGCATCACGCGCGCGGCGCCGGAGGCCGGTGGGGAAAACGAGACCGCGAGGCTGCCTCGCGGCTGGGGGGCAACACCCGGTTGGCGCCGCGGTACGCTCGGTCGGCCCGCTGCCATCAGCAAGGGGTGGAGGTCGTGGCTTCGGTGGCCGGTCGACGCTTCCGTTCCTGCTCACCCTGCTGAGCGGTCGACTTTCGAGCGGTTTGTGGGCACGAAGTGGCCATGCACCTGACCTCTCATCTGCCCCCCGCCGAGCGCGGCATCTTCTGCAACCGGACGCTGAACCTGCGCGCCATCAAGGCCATCGGCTACGACATGGACTACACGCTCATCCACTACCGTGTGGAAGCGTGGGAGCGGCGGGCCTACGACTATCTGAAGCAGAGCCTGCTGGGGCTGGGCTGGCCGGTCGAGGACATCGAGTTCGACCCCACCCTCGCGATCCGGGGACTCATCATCGACACCGAGCTGGGCAACCTGGTGAAGGCCAACCGCTTCGGTTACGTGCGCCAGGCGCTCCACGGCACGCGTGCGCTCAGCTTCGAGGAGACCCGCGGGGCCTACGCGCGCACCGTGGTCGATCTCTCCGAGCCCCGCTGGGCCTTCCTCAATACGCTCTTCAGCCTGTCGGAGGCCTGTCTCTACGCGCAGCTGGTCGACCTGCTCGATCAGGACCGGCTGCCCAAGCCCATGGGCTATGGCGACCTCTACCAGGTGGTGCGCAAGCAGCTGGATCTCGCGCACATGCAGGGGAAGCTCAAGGCCGACATCGTGGCCTCTCCGGAGAGCTACGTGGAGCAGGATCCGGAGACCGCGCTCGCGCTGGTCGATCAGAAGCAGGCCGGCAAGAAGCTGCTGCTCATCACCAACAGCGAGTGGTCCTACACGGTGCCGATGATGACCTACGCCATCGACCC
The DNA here is from genome assembly GCA_035304185.1 of Myxococcaceae bacterium. Lineage (GTDB taxonomy): Bacteria > Myxococcota > Myxococcia > Myxococcales > Myxococcaceae > DATGQN01. The sequence continues at coordinate 9,003 of DATGQN010000063.1, read as the reverse complement.
CTTCCTACCGAAGGGGATGACGTGGCGGGAGCTGTTCGACGTGATCATCGTCAGCGCGCGCAAGCCTGACTTCTTCACCACGCGCTCTCCCCTCTTCGAGGTCGCCAGCGAAGACGGGCTTCTGCGTCCCCACCAGGGCCCGCTGATTCCGGGCAAGGCCTACCTCGGTGGGAGCGCGTCGGCCCTGGAGCAGGACCTCAAGCTCAACGGGGATCAGATCCTTTACGTGGGCGATCACATGTTCGGCGACGTGCACGTGACCAAGAACGTCCTGCGCTGGCGCACCGCCCTGATCGTCCGCGAGCTCGAGGAGGACGTCGCGGCGATCGCCGAGTTCCGCGAGACCGAGGCACAGATCGCCATCCACATGCAGGAGAAGGAGGCGCTGGAAGCCGAGAGCTGTCAGCTCCGTCTCGAGCAGCAGCGCCGGCGCCTGGACTATGGGCCCCGGACGGACGTCCCCGAAGACGCCATCGTCGAGCGCATGCAGGTGCTGCGGACGCGGCTGGACGAGCTGGACGCGATCCTCGCGCCCCTGGCCAGGAGCGCCTCGGAGCTCTCCAACCCCACCTGGGGGCTGCTCACCCGCACCGGGAACGACAAGAGCCACCTGGCGCGGCAGATGGAGCGCTACGCGGACATCTACACCTCGCGGGTCTCCAACTTCCTCTACGCCACCCCCTTCGTGTACCTGCGTTCGCCGCGGGGGAGCCTCCCGCACGATCCCTCGGCGCCGGGTGGAACCCCGGTCTTCGCCTCGGGCAGCGCCGGTGCCGGCACTCCGGCGGGGGACGGTGGCTGAGGCCACGGCGTCCTGAAGCAGGCAGCGGGCGCGGGTGCTGAAGCCATTGACCCTCGCGGGCTGGGGCAGGCGGCGGGCGCAGGCGCTGAAGCACGCCCCCTGGCGCCCCGCCCGGGCAACCGGGGCTTGGGGAGTGGGCGTCCGGGACGATGACCTGCGGCGGGTGTCCCGGCGCCTCCCCGCTCCCCCGACGTCTCGCCACCGGGCCGCCGGTCCCCACATCCTCACTGCGCACGCGGCCGCCTGCGGTTAGGCTCCCGGGGTTTTCCCCCGTTCCGGATGTGCACGCACCGGCTCCGGTCAGGTCCGGCGTGTTCCAGTCCCCCCTCTCCCGCCGAGTCCACGCTTCTCAAGGATGCCTCGTTGAGCGACCGCACCTCGCCCGCCTCCTCCGCCTTCCCCGAGTCCTTCACCTGGGGCACCGCCAGCTCGTCCCATCAGGTGGAGGGCGACAACACCCGCAGCGACTGGTGGGACTGGGAGACCCAGGGGAAGATCCGCAGCGGCCACACCTCCGGAAAGGCCCTGGGCTGGTGGGGCGGCCGTGCCGAGGAGGACCTGAGCCTCGCCCGCTCCTTTCACCAGAACGCCCACCGGCTCAGCCTGGAGTGGAGCCGCCTGGAGCCGCAGCCCGGCGTCTTCGACGATGCGGCCTTCACCCGCTATCGTGAGATCCTCGGGCACATGCGGGACATCGGCCTGCGCCCCTTCGTCACCCTCAACCACTTCACCCTGCCGCAGTGGGTCGCCAGGCGTGGCAGCTGGCTGGATCCCGATCTGCCGGAGATGTTCGCGCGCTACTGCGCCGAGGTCGCCCGACGGCTGGGGGATCTGGTGGACAGCTGGATGACCATCAACGAGCCGACCGTGCTCGTCCTGATGTCCTACCTCGGCGACAAGTGGCCGCCGGCAAGCTCGAGCCTGGTCCCCGGCGCCAAGGCCTTCCTGCACCTCATGCAGGCCCACGCCCTGGGCAGTCAGGCGCTGCGGTCGGTCCGTCCGGACATCCCGGTGGGCCTGGTCCACAACTTCCCCCTCTTCGAAGCGCATCGCGGCGGCAATCCCTTCGATCGCGCGGTGACCTGGGTGCGGGAGTTCGCGTGGAACGAGGCCATCCTCGACACCCTCTCCAGCGGCCGGGTGGGCTTCCCCTTCTCCATCACCGGACGCGAGATTCCCGGGCTCAGGGAGTCGATCGACTTCTTCGGGGTCAATTATTACGGGCGCTACGAGGTGAAGTTCGACCCGAGCTCCCGCCTGGTGATGGGACGTCACGTGCAGACGCCCACGACCGCGCTGGATGAGGAGTCGGACTGGGGACAGGCGGATCCGCGGGGCCTCGAGGAGGCCCTGATCCGGGCCCACCAGCAGCTCGAGGTGCCGGTCTTCGTGACCGAGAACGGGATCTACGACGCCGACGACAGCCAGCGGCCGGGCTTCCTCGTCGATCACCTGCATGCGGTGAAGCGGGCGATGGACCGCGGCGCCGACGTCCGCGGCTACTTCCACTGGTCTCTCGTCGACAACTTCGAGTGGGCCGAGGGATGGCATACGCCCTTCGGCCTCATCCACGTGGACCGACGGACCGGGGAGCGCACGCCCAAGCAGAGCGCGCACCTCTACGCCGACATCTGTCGCACCGGTGCGCTGCCGGACCTTCCCGTCGCCAAGCGCGACGACGTGTCGACGCCGGGCGCAGCGCGCGAGCAGACCTCGCAGCCCGCCTGAAGCGGCGGACGGTGTCGACGCCCGTTGAAGCGCGCGAGCAGCCCTCACAGCCCGCTTGAAGCGGCCGACGGTTTCGACGCCGGCCGAAAGCGCGCGAGCCGGCCTCGCAGCCCGCCTGAAGCGGCGGACGGTGTCGACGCCGGCCGAAAGTGCACGAACCGGCCCCGCAACCCTCCTGAAACAGCGACACGTCGCGGTCCGCCGTGAAGCGCGCGAGCAGGCCTCGCAGCTGCCTGACAGGGCGGACGCTCACGGTCCGCCTGAAGAGGCCGAAAGGTCGCGGGAGACCCGACTGGCCCGGCGTGAAACCGCGCCACGAAAAAGGCCCCCGGACCTTTCGATCCGGGGGCCATTCTTCTGAGTGCCCAGGGCGGGATTCGAACCCGCACACCTCGCGGCGCCACCCCCTCAAGATGGTGTGTCTACCAGTTCCACCACCTGGGCTCTCTGCTGCGGCCGCGCCTTAAACACCAAACGTCGCGGCCGTGCAACAACTTCCGTCACTCCTCTGCAGGAACCTCGGCCGGAGCTTCCTCGGTGGCCTCGATCGGGGCTGCCGGCGCGGGAGCGGCGGGCGCGCTCTCCATCGCGTCGGTGCCACCGGCGGCCGGAGCCGACTGCTGCGCGGCGGGCGCCTGGAACTGATCGGCCACGGAGACCTTCAGCCCCTCGAAGGACAGCGCCAACGAGGTGAGGAAGAAGAGCGCGGCGCAGACGCCGGTCACCTTGCTCAGGAACGTGACCGCGCCGCGGCCACCGAAGGCGCTGCTGGAGGCCCCGCCGCCGAGGGCCGCGCCCATTCCGGCCTCCTTCCCGGGCTGCAGGAGGATGACGAAGACCATGAACACGCACAGCAGCACGTGGATGATGGTGACGAAGGTGAGCGCAAACGACGACATCGTGACCTCGTCCGGTCGGTGCCGGGACCAATGAAAGGGGGCGCACCCTACCCACAGCGCGCAGGCCAGTTCAACACTCCTGCGCACCCCATCGCATCCCGGGGTTGCAGGTCACGGGACGTCAGGATGCTGGAGGCCCCGGTGAGAAGGAGCGTCGCGTCCCGGCACGCGAGCGCCGGGATGGGAATGCTCCGGGGAACCGGCGTCAGCCCGCGGCGCGGATGATGGCGATGAAGTCGGCGGCCTTGAGGCTCGCGCCGCCCACCAGGGCGCCGTCCACGTCGGGGAGCTTGAGGAGCTCGGCGGCGTTGTCGGGCTTCACCGAGCCGCCGTACTGGATGCGGACGCGCTCGGCGACCTCCTCCCCTGCCCGGTCGGAGAGCAGCGCGCGGATGGCACCGTGGACCTCCTGCACCTGCTCGGTGCTGGCGACCTTTCCGGTGCCGATGGCCCACACCGGCTCGTAGGCGAGCACCAGGCGGCCCACCTCTTCTGTCTCCAGGCCTTCGAGGGCCCCGCGGACCTGGCGCTCGACCACCTGCAGGGTCTTGCCACCCTCGCGATCGGTGAGGGTCTCACCCACGCAGACGATGGGGGTGAGCCCGGCGGCCAGGGCCGCGCGCACCTTGCGATTCACCGTGGCGTCGGTTTCGCCGAAGTGCTGGCGCCGCTCGGAGTGTCCCAGGATCACGTAGCGGCAGCCCACGTCGGCGAGCATCTTCGCGCTGACCTCGCCGGTGAAGGCGCCATCGGTCTCCCAGAAGCAGTCCTGCGCAGAGAGCCCCACCAGGCTTCCATCCAGTTCCTCGGCCGCGACGTGCAGCGCGGTGAAGACCGGGGCCACCGCGATGTCGGCGACCGGGGCACTCCCGGCGAGGCCTTCGCGCAGCGCCCGGATGAGGCTGCGCGTCGCGGCGAGGTCGTTGTTGAGCTTCCAGTTCCCGGCGATGAAGGGTCGGCGCGAGGCGGTGGACATGTCCCCTCCTTTGAAGGGTCCAAGATGAGGTGAAGGTACAAACTCAGGAATCAGCACCACCTCCGAAGCCCCGAGGGCCCGGAGGCGGTGGGATCGTGACCGGAGTCTGAACGCGTCAGCGCGCGTCGCACCGGCCGATGCGGAAAGACGTTCAGCTGCGGGGGACCTCGAGGGCCTTCACGCCCGGGAGCTCGCGCCCCTCCAGGAACTCCAGCGACGCGCCACCTCCGGTGGAAACGTGGCTGACCCGGTCCGCGTAGCCCATCTGCACCACCGCGGCCGCGCTGTCCCCGCCCCCCACGACGGTGATGGCGTCCTTGGCGTGGGCCATGGCGTCGGCGACCTCCCGGGTGCCCGCGGCGAAGGCCGGAACCTCGAAGAGGCCCATCGGGCCATTCCACACCACGGTCCGCGCCCCCAGGATGCGCTCGCGATACAGCGCGCGGGTCCTGCGGCCGATGTCCAGGCCCAGCTTGTCCGCGGGGATGTTGCGGTCGTCCACGTCGATGGCCTCGGATGGCTCGGGAGGCCAGGTGCCGACGACGTGGTCGAAGGGCAGCAGGATGCCGACCTTCATCCGCTCCGCGGTCTCGAGGAGCTTGCGGGCAAGGCCCACCTTGTCCTCTTCGACACGGCTCTTGCCCACCTCCACCCCCTGCGCCTTGAGGAACGTGTAGGCCATGGCGCCGCCGATCAGCAGCGCGTCCACGCGGGTGAGCAGGCTCTCGATGACCTTGATCTTGTCCGAGACCTTGGCGCCTCCGAGGATCGCCACGTAGGGACGCTCGGGGTTCCTGATGGCGCGTCCGAGGAACTCGAGCTCCTTCTTCATCAGGAAGCCGGCGGCCTTCTCCTTCACGAAGGGCACCATCCCCGCGGTCGAGGCGTGGGCACGGTGCGCGGTACCGAACGCGTCGTTCACGTACACGTCGGCGAGCGCGGCCAGGTCCTTGGAGAAGGCCGGATCGTTGCCTTCCTCTTCGGCGTGAAAGCGCAGGTTCTCGAGCATGAGAACCTGTCCCTCGCGCAGCTCCTTGACCAGCTTGCGGACGCCATCGCCCACGCAGTCATCGGCGAGGAGGACCTCATGCTTGCCGCCGAGCAGCTCGCTCAGCCGCTGCGCCGCAGGCTCCAGGGAGAGGGCCGGCACGACCTTGCCCTTGGGCCGGCCGAGGTGGCTGGCCAGCAACACCTTCGCGCCCCCTTCGAGGGCCCGGCGGATCGTCGGAAGCGCCTCCCGGATGCGGGTGTCGTCGGTGACGCGCTGCTGATCGTCCAGCGGAACGTTGAAGTCGACGCGGATGAAGACGCGCTTCCCCCGCAGCTCGAGTTCATCGATGAAGTGGATCATGTCCCCTCCCGGAAATGCCGGGTGATGCGGTGGGGCGCGGCGTGACCGGTGGCAGGTCTCCGTCCGCGCCCCGTGGGTGCTGCCGACTTCGGCAACCGCGGCTCAGACGCCCTTGCTCTGCACCAGCTTGGCGAGGTCGACCATGCGGTTGGAGAAGCCCCACTCGTTGTCGTACCAGGACATGACCTTCACCAGGTTCCCGCCGATGACCGAGGTGCTGGTCGCATCGAAGATCGAGCTGTGCGGGTTGCCGTTGTAGTCGATGCTGACCGTGAGGGCCTCGCTGTACTCGAGCACGCCCTTGAGCGGGCCCTCGGCGGCGGCCTTGAACGCCTGGTTGATCTCCTCCACGGTGACGTCGCGCTTCACGTTCACGGTCAGGTCGACCAGCGAGACGTTCGGGGTGGGCACGCGGATGGCCGCACCGTTCAGCTTGCCGTCCAGCTCGGGGAGCACGAGGCCGATGGCCTTCGCCGCGCCGGTGCTCGAGGGGATCATCGACAGTGCAGCCGCGCGGGCCCGGCGCAGGTCGGAGTGCGGCAGGTCCAGGATGCGCTGGTCGTTGGTGTAGCTGTGGATGGTGGTCATCAGCCCCTTCTCGATGCCGAAGGCCTCGTGGAGGACCTTGGCGACCGGCGAGAGGGCGTTGGTGGTGCAGGACGCGTTGGAGATGATCGCGTGCGCCTTGGGGTCGTACCCGTCAGAGTTGATCCCGTAGCACATCGTGTAGTCCGAGTTCTTGCCGGGCGCCGAGATGAGGACCTTCTTGGCCCCCGCGTTCAGGTGCTTCTGCGCACCCTCTCGCGCCGTGAAGCGACCCGTGCACTCGAGCACCACGTCCACGCCGAGCTTCCCCCAGGGGAGCTGCTCAGGATCCTTCTCCGCACTGATGCGGATGGTGCGGCCGTTGACGGTGATGCTGTCCTCGCTCGAGGAGATGTCACCCTTGAAGGTGCCATGCACCGAGTCGTACTTGAGCAGGTGCGCCAGGGTGGCGGGCTTGTCGAGGTCGTTGATCGCCACGACCTCCAGATCCTCGTTCCGCTCGACGAGCGCGCGCAGCACGCAGCGACCGATTCGCCCGAAGCCGTTGATTGCAATCTTCATCGCCATGATGGACCCCTCGCTCGCCGTCGAGCCATGTCAGTGTGGATGGCGTCCCCGTCGGAAAAACGGGGAACCATTCAGGAAACGGGCGGACCGTAAGAGCGGGCAGATCATGAGTCAACGCTGACCAGCGACCCATACGGGCTGGCGCCCCTTCCGACGTCCGCTTTAGGAAGGACGGGGCCGACGGTGTCCGTCCGGAACTGGGACCCGGCGCCGCGGGAGGCTTAGGCTGACAGGCCTCGTGTTGACCGCTCTTCGTGCCGCCTGCCGCTCCTTCGTCCATGCCTGGCGGGGCCTCATCCACACCGTCGTGCACCAGCGCAACATGCGGGTGCACCTGGTGGCGGCGACCCTGGTGGGCTTCGTGGGCAGTGGCATCCCACTGGGACTTGCCGAGAAGGTCACCCTCATCTTCTGCGTGCTGCTCGTCCTCTTCGCCGAGATCCTCAACAGCGCCCTGGAGGCGCTGGTCGACCTGGCCACCGAGCAGCTCCATGACCGCGCCCGGGTCACCAAGGACACGGCCGCCGCGGGCGTGCTGGTGCTGGCGTTGGGCACGGTGGTGGTGTTCGCGGCGCTGGTGGTCCACAACTGGCCGGTGGTGGTGGCCTCTCAGGAACGGATCTGGCGGCAGCTCGCGTTGGGGCTGCCGGTCGCCGCCTGCGTCGCGGGGCTGGTGTGGCCACGGCGCCCGTCGTTGGCAGTCGACCTCCTGCTCTTCGCGCTCGCCACCCTCCTCCTCATCATCCAGTTCCGGGACACCGCGAGCACGGTGTTCAGCGCCATGACCTTCGGGGTGGTGGTGATCGCCGCCGATGCGGCCCGGGTGCGCCGCCGCGAGCCTTCCCCCCCGGCCGGTCGTGACGCCCGGACGCCGAAGCCACCCCTTCCCCCACCCTGACCGGGAGCGCCCGCACGCCATCGAGCGGCCCCTCCAACCTGGAGAGGCCGCCCGCGCGGTGATGGGGTTCAAAGGAAGCGGCTCGGGGTCCTTGCCCTCGAGCGACTCAGACGGTGGGGCGTCGGCTCTCGCGGGCCGCGGCCTGGGCCGCCTCCGCACGGTGCGCCGCCAGGTCCTCGCGCACGAGATCGAGCAACTCGCCGGCGAGGCCGATGACCTGGTTCTGCGTGTAGCCGTCCGAGCGCAATTGCTCGAAGAACTCCCGGGCCAGGGTCTTGGTGCTCTGCTTGTCCGTCTTCAAGAAACAGTTCCTCCGTTCGCCGGTGAGACACTACAACCGGCGTGCCAGTCCCAGCATTCGCGGGTGCGCCCAATGATTCCAGAGGGTTGGAGCCATCTGCTTCCTCCAGCCGACAGCCGGGTGCGCATCCCCCTTCGCACCGGACGCGGTCGTGACCATGGGTCTGTATAGCGGAGGTGGCACCTGCCACGGGGGCTGACGCAGCGCGCCGTCCCCCGGCACGCCGAACCTTCCCCCATGCGGGTTCCCGCGCGCCCGGACCTGAGCGCTTAGGATGGAGCATGGAGCACCCCTCACCGGACCCGAGAAGGAGCAGCCCCGAATGCGTTACGTCGTCCGCTCTGCCGAAGGAGAGCTCACCTTCCCCTCCCGGCAGGAGCTCCTCAACGCCTACCGGATGGGGCTGGTCGAGGCGCAGGACGAGATCCGCGAGGAGGGGGCCACGAGCTGGCGGCAGGCGGCGGCGGTCCTGGGGCCGCGTCCGTCGGAGTCGCGCGCGGGGCTGCTGGCCTCGCCGTGGCGGATGGGCGTGCTCGTGGCCGGCGCGTCCGTGGCGCTGTGGCTGCTGCTGAGCGGCGATCTGACCCGGATGGCCTTCGGGGCGGTCATCGCGTTGGGCCTGGTGATGAGCATGTTCTCCACCACCCAGCGCGCCTCGCAGCTGCGACGGCGCCCCTGAGGACGGGGGCCCAGGCTTTCAGCTGCCAGGGAAGAGCTCCCTCCCCTGCCCGGCCGCTGTGTGCCGGGTCCCCGGTGCGCATGGTGTCAGAGCCCTTCGCGCAGCGTCCTCCCGTTCGGCGGAAGCGGGCCTGCGTCGGGGCGGGGAGGATGATCCATGCGCAGCTTCACCCACGCCGAGTCGGAATCCGACTGGGCCCACGCCACGCTCAGCGATGCCGCCGCCAACCGGATGCGCCACGGCGCCATGTGGGCGG
>DATGQN010000062.1:0-7227 GCA_035304185.1 Myxococcaceae bacterium | reverse complement strand
CAGACGGATCTCGTCGCCGAGGTCACCGGAGCGCCCGCCTCCAACAATACGGATTGCAGCAACGCCACCATGCGCCTGCGGGGAAGCGTCTTCAACGTAGGCGTCGAGTTCGACTTCGTCGGCGGGGTCAAGTAGCCGCTGAAGGCAGCCTCATGAAGCAGCCGGAGGCGTGAGTCTCCGGCTGCTTCGTCGCGTGCATGGCTCTCCATGACGAGCCGCCCTACACGACCGCTGCTTGAGCGTCGCGATCCGGCACTTACGCGACGCGAACGCCGCGCCGCATGAGCGCCGTGGCAACATGCGCGCCGTGCACGAGACCGTCCCGAAACTGCTCCTGTTTCTGCTCCTGGCGATACCAGCCGTGTCGTTCGTCGTGCTCCGAAGCCTTGCGCTGGTGCGACACGGGAAGGCCGCGCAGGTGGCGAAATCCTTCGGGCTGTCCGCCGGGGAAGTCCCCCTGTACTTCCCTCAGCAGCTTCGGTTCCGGCCCAGGATCTCGGGAGCCCTCGATGGCCGGCGTGTCGAGGTCTCTGAGATCTCTGAGGTCAATGCCCTCGACATGCAGAGGCCCGTGACCTCCACAGCCTTCCTGCTCAAATTGGAACCGACGCTGAGCAAGCGCCTGTCCGCGCGGCGCAAGCACGTCGGAAGGAAGGTGCTGGCCATGCTGGGTGCGGCGCCGGCGAACACGTCCCTTGGCATCCCCTTCTGGACTCCAAGCTGGAGGTCATCGCGTTCTCGCCGAGCGATCGGGAGTGCCTCGAGCGGCCCGGTGTTCAGAACGCCCTCCTCCGCCTCCTGTTCCCAGGTGGCGACTTCACGATCGAGAACGGTGAACTGCGGCTGACGTGGCCCGGCGCGTTCTCCGAGACCAGGTGGCGGGAGTTGCTGACCCTCGGTACGCAGCTCGCGCGGGCGCTGAGTGCGGAAGGGACGTCACCTTCGGCGGAGCGATCGGGCTGAGGGACCACGGCTTACTTGCCGATACCGACGCGACCCGTGCGGTGCCAGCCTTCAGCCCCCGCGCGCCCACCGCCCACTCCACCCACCGTCCCTGAGCTCCAGTCCTTTACGCCCCCTGTAGCGGTTCGGACGCCCATCGTGGGGCCTCGAACTGTTCACAAGTCCACGCTGCGTAAAGGCAAGCACCTCAGCCACACCACCGACGACCAGGAATTCCGGATTCTCGCCGAACGCCAGCTTTACGGCGTTCGGACGAGACGCGCGCCGCGCGAGCACGCCGAAGCGATCGGTCCGCGCGCGCCTCGGCGGACGCCCAAACCTCAAGCCCGAGCGAGAGTTCCCAACGATGTCTCAGCCAAGACAAGCAGGCTACAGCCACATCACGATGTGCGAAGGCCACCCTGACGATGCGCTCCAGGTCATTCTCCTGGGACTGGTGGACCGACAGCCCCACCTGCTCACCCAAGACCCGAAGAAGGGCTATTGGGAGTCCGACCCGGAACCCTTCAAGACGCACCAACCGCTGGGATACTCGGCAGTCGCGTCGTATCGGGGCGCATACGATCGAGCCGTCGTCGTTCTCCTCGATTACGTCTCCAACCAGCCATTCGTCGCAATCCAGAATTCGGACGGTTCGTGGCTCCCCGACGCCAACGCACTCTGGTCGCTCGCGGGTCAGGACAACCGGAACCCTCCCGTCCCCGGGGGGTTCAAAGACGTCGTCATGGCCCGGGGCAATTCAGACAACCTGCAGATCGTCCTGCTGGGGACCGATGACGGGCTTCCGTACCTCTTCTGGCAGGACGCGGCGGGAACCTTCCACTGGCATGGGCGCCTCCCGTCCGACCAGCCTGAAGGTGGCTTCAAGGCGATGGACATGGGGAGGGATGGAGACGGCAATCTCCAGCTCGTCATGCTTGGCGCAACAGATGGCATCCCGTACCTGACGTGGCAGAACACCGGGGGCTCCTGGATCCAAGCGCCCAACCTCTGGGTCCTGGGAAATGACGGCGTCAATGCACACCCGATCGGCTTTGATGCACTGACGATCCATCTCGGAAACCAGGACAACCTTCAGGTCGTCCTGCTGGACGCAGAGGGCTATCCCCGCCATTTCTGGCTGAAGGATGGCGGAGGCCCCTGGAAATGGAGTGACGAGGCCCTGCCCAATGACTCCGGGCGACGCTACAAAGCCATCACATCCGGCTATGGCCGCACCGGCGCCACCAACTATCTCTCGGTGCTGATGCTCGACACGACGGAGGGGCAGATCTGGCAGCTCTATCAGAGCCCTGTCGTGGGGAACTGGGTGAGCTACGACGAACCCATGATCGAGAGCGTCAATCATCCGGGCGGCTTCAAAGCGATCGCCTGCTTCCAGGGCGCCTACGAGAAACACCTCGACGTCATCACGCTCGGCGCTGACACGAACATGGCCTACCTCTCGGTGGAGCACGATCCCTGGGGGATTCAGACGTGGGAGTGGGAGGGGCTGCTGCCGACCGACCCGATGTTCGCGCAGCTCACCAGAACACCTCCCCTCAGCGTCAGAGCAGCCCTGCAATCGGTGGGCGCGCCGGATCCTGAGACCCCGGGAAACGTGGGGCTCTGCATCAGCGGAGGTGGCTCCCGTTCAATGATCGCAGGAATGGGGCAGTTGCGGGCGCTGGCAGCGGTCAACCTGAACGGCCAGAGCCTCCTCACCCAGCTGCGTGCGCTGGGGACGGTGTCCGGCGGTTCCTGGGTCGGCATGACATACGCCTATCTCGAGAACGAGCGCGTCAGTGACTCGACGTTCCTGGGCTCCTATCTGCCACCCGAGAGCCTCTCGAGTGAGTCCATTTCGAAGGTGCCCGAGGGACAACTCGGGAACGTCTGTCTGAATGGGTTCAGCATGGAGTCGCTCGTCGCCCAGGCCATCTGGTTGTTGACGACGGCGTCTGTCCAGCCCGATCAGATCTGGCAGGTCCTGATCGGGCTCCATGTGCTCGCGCCCTATGGGCTCTACGTCCCGGGTGGACAGGGCTACCCCTGCACCTCCATGACCTTCAGCCCCGCGACGGAAGCCACCATCGTCGAGCAGAACCCGGCGCTCAGGTTCACCCGCTTCAACGTGGTCGCCGACCAGGGCGACACTTCGAGGAACCGGCGTCCTTTCCCCATCGGGAACATGGCAATGCGCGTCACCGTCGACGGTGCGTTCCATGTCGCGCCGGTCCAGGGGACGCCGCTCTTCACCGGGATCGTGGGGGCGCCCGATGCCGTCGACGCCAACGATCGAGCCGTCGGAGGAGGAGGGGTGACGTCCTTCGGCTTCAACTCTCTTCCCTACATGTTCCTTCCATCCAGCGATACCTGTCTCGTCTTCCAAGCTCGACAGTGGTCGCTCATGGACGTGGTTGGAGTCAGCAGTGCGGCATTGGCTGCAGGACTTTGGAGTCTGCTCGAGACCAAAGCACGCGCGATGGAGACGCCGGAGGACCTCCGCGCGTACCTGGCCTCCCACCCCGAGGCCGTGGAGATCGTGCGCCCCTGCATCCCGGAGCACGCCGCCCCTCGAGGCGTCAGTCCGGACGAAGAGCGTCTTCGCGCAATGTTCCGTCAAATCAAGACATTGACCCGGGAAACGTCCTACGAGCCGATCCCGATGTACAATTACTGGCCGGTCAGGGATCCACGCCCCGAAGGCGCCGGCATGAACGCCACCCGGTTCGCTGATGCCGGCTTCCTGGACAATTCAGGCATCGCATCCATGCTCGCCTACGATGACATCGAGAGGATCATCGCGTTCACGAACACCTCCGACGGAATGAGCCTGGGCGACAAAGGCGCCATCGACGAGCTTGGCAACCCCATCCCGAACACCAACATCATCATCTCGGATCAGATCACGGTCCTTTTCGGGTACCAGCCCTACGATCCGGCCGTAGGCTATGTTCCGTTCAGTCGTGGAGTGCGCCCGGGATTGGACTACCTCAGCAAGGTCCAGGTGTTCCCGTCTTCCGAGTTCGCATCGGTCCTTCAGGGACTGTGGCAGGCAAGCGGAAGCGGCGCCCAATCCGCCCCGGCGATCTTCAGGAGAACGCATGCGGTCCTCGAGAACGCGTGGTTCGGCGTCCGCGGAGGAAGAAGCGTTGAGGTCCTCTGGTCCTACCTCATGCCTGTTGGCGCCTGGTACGCGCAGCTTCAGCCGGCAGTGCAACAGACGGTCGACGGCATCAGCGACTTCCCCCGCTATGGGACGTTCGACACCGGGCTGAGTGCCCAGCAGGTCAACCTGTTGGCAAGCCTCACCTCGTGGTGCGTCGCGGACAGCACCAACAAACAGAGGTTCCTCGACATGTTCCTGTAACGGGAACGCGGCCTGCGGTTGCGCCTTCGGTCTGAAGCGTCGGGGCAGAACTCCCTGCCCCGACGCCCGCCGTGGCTCAGCCCCCGCGCGCCCACCGCCCACTCCGACCGCCGTCCTTGAGCTCGAGCTGTACCTGCTCGACCACCATCCCGCGGTCGATGCTCTTGCACATGTCATAGACGGTGAGCGCAGCGGCGGAGGCGGCGAGCAGCGCCTCCATCTCGACGCCGGTGCGCTCCACGGTGCGGACGGTGACCCGGAACGCGATCCCCTCGGGGACGAACTCAGGCACGACCTCCACGCCGCTGATCCCGATGGGATGACACAGGGGAATGACATCCGGGGTGCGCTTGACCGCCATCACCCCGGCGATGCGGGCCGCGGCGAGCACGTCCCCCTTCTCAATCCGTCCCTCGCGAATCGCCTCCTGCGTGGCAGGAAGCATGCGGAGCCGGGCGCTGGCCACCGCGATCCGCTCGGTGCGTGCCTTGTCGCCCACGTCGACCATCTTCATCGTGCGTGTCCTGATCGTTCAGGGAGCGTGCAGCATCGCCACACGCTCCCTTCATTCAGCCTGGATCGATGGAGGCTGAATCAGCCGCCCTGCTCGATCATCCAGCGCTCGGCCTCAATCGCCGCCATGCATCCCGTCCCGGCGGCGGTGATCGCCTGCCGGTACACGCTGTCCTGCACGTCGCCGCACGCGTAGACGCCGGGGATGTTCGTGCGGGTGCTGCCCGGAACGGTCTTGAGGTAGCCGCTCTCGTGCATGTCGAGCACGCCCTTGAACAGGGAGGTGTTCGGCTGGTGCCCGATGGCCACGAAGAGGCCGTTGGACTTCACCTCGGTGACCTCGCCGGTCACGCGGTTCTTGATGCGCGCGCCGGTCATGCCCTGCGGCCCGCCCAGAACCTCCTCGACCTCGGAGTTCCACACGAACTCGATCTTCGGGTTGTTGAGCGCCCGCTCCTGCATGATCTTCGAAGCGCGCAGGGTGTCCCGACGATGGACGACCGTCACCTTGGACGCGAGCTTGGCCAGGTACAGGGCCTCCTCCATCGCGGTGTCGCCGCCGCCCACGACGAGCACCTCGTCGTTGCGGAAGAAGGCGCCATCACAGGTCGCGCAGGCCGACACGCCGCGGTTCTTGTAGTCCTCTTCGCCCTTCACCCCGAGCCACTTCGCCGTGGCGCCGGTGGCGACGATCACCGTCTCGCTCCGCACGGTGACGGTCTCCCCCTTCACGAGGAAGGGGCGCGAGGAGAAGTCGATCTCGACCACGTTCTCCATGTGGATCACGCTGCCGAAGCGTTCGGCCTGCTTCTGGAAGCGCTCCATGAGCTCGGGGCCGGTCACCGCGTCCGGAAAGCCGGGGTAGTTCTCGACGTCGGTGGTCACCATCAGCTGGCCGCCCGGCACGCGCTGCGGATCCTCGAGCGCGGGGCCACCGGCGAAGACGACCGGCTCGAGTCCGGCACGCGCCGCGTAGATGGCCGCGGTGTAGCCGGCGGGACCGGAGCCGATGATGGTCACTTTTTGCGGGGTGTCGGACACGGCGGAAACAAGCCTCCTGAAGCGCGGGTGGGGAGGAAAGCCAAGCAACCTAGCAGACGGCGGCCGGCGGGAATGGCCAAGACCATAACGACGAGGTCCGTTGTCGGCTGCCTGAACCGCCCCGCGGTGGGTTTTCTCGGCGCGGAAGGTTGACGGCGCAGGTGCCTCCCGGAAGGCTTGCTCTGTCGCCCATCAGTGGGCGAGCAGCCGACCTGTCGGACATCCCCGGGTCTGAACCACCCGCCATCGCGCCGCCCCGAGCGGACCCCGCCCCCTGACCCCGGTAGAGGGACATGACGACCCAGGCCCTGCTCAGCGAGGTGCCCCTCTTCGCGGGCCTCACCCGCGCCCAACTCGATCGCATCGCCGCGGTGGGGAAGGTCCGCCGCTATCCCGCCCGGAGCCACGTCTTCCACGAGGGCGATCCCGGGGAAGAGATGTTCATCGTCCTCAATGGGGCGGTGCGCGTGTCCAAGTCCCTCTCCGGATTGGGTGAGGAGGCGCTGGCCATCCTCGAGCCCGGACAGTCCTTCGGCGAGATGTCGATCATCGATGACTCGCCGCGCTCGGCGGACGCCATCGTGCACCGCGAGTGCGAGCTGCTGGTCCTCTCCCGGCAGAGCCTCGATGAGCTCATGTTCACCGACAAGGACCTCGCCTACGTGCTCCTCTGGGCCTTCGTCCACACGCTGAGCGGCCGGCTGCGCGAGACCAACGAGAAGCTCAAGACCTTCTTCGCCAGCTCCCGCTTCGAGTAGCGCTGCTCCTTCTGCGAGGGGCCTGGAGCGGCGGTGCTTCGCGTTGCTGCGTCCGCTCCATCGCTCGCGATCGCGCAGGTCCTATTGATCGTCGTGCTCGTTCGCTCGCCATCGAGCAGGTCCGATTGATCGTCGTGCTCGTTCGCGCACGATTGCGCAGGCCCATCGATGTGCGTCCTCGTTCGCTGAAGCGTCCGGCCGTCCGGTTCTCCGGGCGGAGGGGGCAGGACGCCGGATGCGTCCGCACCACGTCGCCCTCCCGCCTCCCCTGAGAGTTCCGGGGGCATGGCGGTTGCTGTCTCGAAAACTCCCACACTGCGGAGGGGGCGGGACATGCGGGGCATCGGGGACAGCGAGCTGACCGAGCGGCTGTGGCGCCAGGGCACCGACGCCTTGAGTGAGGCCGAGCTGCTGGAGCTGCTCTTCGGCGAGAGGGCGCCGGGGTGTCGCTCCGAGCTCGAGGCGCTGCACCTCGGTGGGCTCAAGGCGCTCTTCGAGCTCGACCCCCACGCCCTGGCGAGCCTCCCCGGGATGGGGCCGAGGCGCGCGGGCCGGCTGCTCGCCGCCGTGGAGCTGGGCCGACGCTCGCTGCGCCTCACC
>DATGQN010000061.1:0-11713 GCA_035304185.1 Myxococcaceae bacterium | reverse complement strand
GAGTCGCGCCGACCCCCTCAAAGGTGCTTGCGATCCTCGCCCGCTGGTGTGAGAAGGCACCCGCGCTTTCTTGGCGGTCTCCTCGGATGAGCACCTCTTCTGGAGTGGACCGCATCGGGTTTGCGGCCCACCACCTCAGAGCGGAGTCTCTCAACGATGAAGATCCACGAGTACCAGGGCAAGGAGCTCTTCCGTCAGTACGGGGTTCCCACGCCGCGCGGCATCGTCGCCCACACCCCTGAGGAGGCGGAGGCCGCGGCCCGTGAGCTCGGCACCGCCGTCACCGTGGTGAAGGCGCAGATTCACGCCGGAGGCCGCGGTCTGGGCGGTGGCGTGAAGCTCGCCAAGAGCCCGGCGGAGGCCAAGGAGCTCGCCGGGAAGATCCTCGGCATGATGCTCAAGACGCACCAGACCGGCCCCGAGGGCCAGAAGGTGCGCACGCTCTACATCGAGCAGGGCCTGGACATCGGCCGCGAGCTCTACCTGGGCGTGACCCTCGACCGCGCCACCAGCAAGGTCACCTTCATGGCGTCCTCAGAGGGCGGCATGGACATCGAGGAGGTCGCCGCGAAGACCCCCGAGAAGATCTTCAAGGAGTCGGTCGATCCCGGCGTGGGCTTCCTGGACTTCCAGGGCCGCAACCTCGGCTTCAAGCTCGGCCTCTCCGGCCCCACGCTGCGTGAGTTCGGCCGCTTCTGCCGCGCGCTCTACACCATGTTCGTGGAGACCGACGCCTCCCTCGTCGAGGTGAACCCCCTCGTCGTCCTCAAGGAGGGCGGGGTGGTGGCGCTCGACGCCAAGGTCGACTTCGACGACAACGCCCTCTACCGCCACGAGGACCTCCTCAAGTACCGCGACATCCACGAGGAGGATCCCGCGGAGGCCAAGGCCAAGGAGCACGACCTGGCCTTCATCAAGCTCGACGGCGACATCGGCTGCATGGTGAACGGCGCGGGCCTCGCCATGGCGACCATGGACACCATCAAGCTGGTGGGCGGAAATCCGGCCAACTTCCTCGACGTGGGCGGCGGCGCGACCAAGGAGAAGGTCACCGCGGCCTTCAAGCTGATCCTCGCCGATCCCGCGGTGAAGGCGGTCCTCGTCAACATCTTCGGCGGGATCATGAAGTGCGACGTGATCGCCGAGGGCGTCATCGCCGCGGCCAAGGAGGTCAAGCTCGAGGTGCCGCTGGTCGTGCGTCTCGAGGGGACCAACGTGGAGCAGGGCAAGGCGCTCTTGAACGCCTCGGGCCTGCAGATCACCCCCGCCGACAACCTTCGCCAGGCCGCTGAGAAGGCCGTCGCCGCCGCGCGCGGCTGATCCGGAGATCACCCATGAGCATCCTCATCGACGAGAACACGAAGGTCCTCTGTCAGGGCATCACCGGCTCGGCGGGCAGCTTCCACGCCCAGCAGATGCTGGACTACGGCACCCAGCTGGTCGCCGGCGTCACGCCCGGAAAGGGCGGCGGGACGTTCGCCGACAAGGTCCCCCTCTTCAACACCGTGGAAGAGGCCGTGAAGGCCACCGGGGCGAACGTCTCGGTGATCTTCGTGCCGCCCCCCTTCGCGGCCGACGCCATCATGGAGGCCGCCGACGCGGGCGTGCCGCTGATCATCACCATCACCGAGGGCATCCCGGTCATGGACATGGTCCGCGCCAAGGCCTACCTGAAGAACCGCCCCGGCGTGCGCCTCATCGGGCCCAACTGCCCCGGCGTCATCACCCCGGGCGCCAAGTGCAAGATCGGCATCATGCCCGGCCACATCCACACCCCTGGCCGCATCGGCGTGGTGAGCCGCTCGGGCACGCTGACCTACGAGGCGGTGCACCAGGTCACCCAGCTCGGCATGGGCCAGTCCACCGCGGTGGGCATCGGCGGTGACCCGGTGAACGGGACCAACTTCATCGACGTGCTCGAGCTCTTCGAGAAGGACCCCGACACCGACGCGGTCATCATGATCGGCGAGATCGGCGGCAGCGCCGAGGAGGAGGCCGCGGCCTGGGCGAAGGAGCACTTCACCAAGCCCATCGCCGGATTCATCGCCGGCACCAGCGCGCCCCCGGGCAAGCGCATGGGCCACGCGGGCGCCATCATCTCCGGCGGTGCGGGCACGGCCGAGGAGAAGATCAAGGCCATGAAGGCGGCCGGCTTCGTCATGGCCGACTCCCCGGCCGAGCTCGGCTCGACCCTCCAGGAAGCCATCCGCCAGGGCGGCCGCAAGGCGGGCTGAACCAGATCCCAGGAGGCGCCCGGCCCCGTGCAGGGCGCCTCCAACCACACCCCAAGCACGCAGGAATCACATCACATGGCCATCGAGCGCACGCTGTCGATCATCAAGCCGGACGGGCTTGCCAAGCACGTCATCGGGAAGATCATCTCCCGCTTCGAGGAGAAGGGGCTCACCCCCATCGGCATCCGCCTTCAGCAGCTCTCCCAGAAGGAGGCCGAGGGCTTCTACGCGGTCCACAAGGAGCGCCCCTTCTTCAAGGACCTGGTCTCCTTCATGATCTCCGGCCCCGTGGTCGTCATGGTCCTCGAGGGTGAGAACGCCGTGGCCGCCAACCGCGAGCTCATGGGCGCCACCAACCCCAAGGACGCGGCCGAGGGCACCATCCGCCGCGACTTCGCCACCAGCATCGACCAGAACACGGTGCACGGCTCCGACAGCCTGGAGAACGCGAAGAACGAGATCGCGTACTTCTTCCGCGAGACCGAGCTCCAGTCCTACTGAGCCTGCGTCCCCGCGCTTGACGCGACGCCGGGCCTCCTCCCTTTCAGCCTGCCTGCTTCGGACCCCCGGAGCGGCAACGCTGGGCAGGGGAGGGGGCCCGTTGCATTTGTGTCGAGGCCTGTGGGAAGGCTCTTCGGCCTCCCCGACGTTCCCCTGTGCCAGAGAAGCCCGCTTCCGCCGCTGCCATGTCCGACACCCACGCCGCCCTCGATCCCAGCCTGCCCGACACCCGACCGCTCCCGGTGCGCGCCGCCGATCCCGCGGCCCGCGTGGATCTGCTGAGCCTCACCCTCGAGGGGCTGCGGGATTTCGTGGTGGAGGCGCTGGGTGAGAAGCCCTTCCGCGCCAAGCAGATCTACTCCTGGCTGCACCAGAAGGGCGCCACCTCCTTCGAGGAGATGACCGACCTCTCCAAGGCCCTGCGCGAGAAGCTCGCCGCGCGGGCGGGCCTGGTGGGCGTGGAGGTGGACCTCGAGCAGCGCTCGGTGGACGGGACCATCAAGTACCGCTGGCGCACCCACGACGGGCACTTCATCGAGTCGGTCTACATGCCGAGCCCGGACCGGCGGACCCTGTGCGTCTCCAGCCAGGTCGGCTGCGCCATGAAGTGCGGCTTCTGCATGACCGGCACCATGGGCATCAAGCGCAACCTGAGCGTGGGCGAGATCGTGGCGCAGGTGCACCAGGTCAATCGCCGGGTGCGTGAGGAGGAGGGGAGCGACACGCTGCGGCCGCTGACCAACCTCGTCTTCATGGGCATGGGCGAGCCCCTCCACAATTTCGAGAACCTCAAGAAGGCGCTCTCCATCCTGCAGTCGCAGGAAGGTCCCAACTTCTCCCATCGGCACATCACCGTCTCCACCGTGGGGCTGGTGCCGATGATCGAGCGGCTGGGGAAGGAGACCGACGTGAAGCTCGCGGTCAGCCTCAACGCGAGCAATGACGAGCAGCGCAGCGCCATGATGCCGGTGAACCGCAAGTGGAACATCGCGGCCCTGCTCGAGGCCTGCCGCAACTTCCCCATGCGGGTGGGGCGGCGCATCACCTTCGAGTACGTCCTGCTGCAGGGCGTGAACGACACCGAGGAGGACGCCGCGCGGCTCATCAAGCTGCTGCGCGGGATCCCCGCCAAGGTGAACCTCATCCCCTACAACGAGAACCCGGGCCTGGGGTTCCACAGCGTCGCCGAAGCGCGCGCCGAGGATTTCAAGGTCCTGCTCAACGCGGGCAAGGTCGCGGCCTACGTGCGGCAGAACCGGGGGCGTGACATCGCGGCGGCCTGCGGGCAGCTCGCCAACCGCGAGATTCCGGCGCACGCTGCCTCCTAGGGCAGGCGACGCGCCTTGACACTTTTCCGGGTCATCGCTAGAAGCGCTGCCCTTTCAGTCATCATCAACCTGGAGTTACCGTCATGGCAGTCGCCCTCCGGCTGGCGCGCGCAGGCGCGAAGAAGCGCCCCTACTACCACGTCGTCGCCACGGACTCGCGCAGCCCGCGCGATGGCAAGTTCATCGAGGCGGTCGGCGCGTACGACCCCAACGTCGAGCCCCCCAAGGTCGAGTTCAAGTCCGACCGGCTCGAGTACTGGCTCAAGACCGGCGCGCAGCCTTCGGACATGGTGGCGTCGCTGATCCGCCGCCACAACAAGGCCTGAGTCGTCGTCCGACGCCTTCGTCGCGCCCGATGCACGCACTGATCGACTACGTCGTCCGGGGCCTTGTGGATGCCCCCGAGAGCGTGGAGATCGCCCGATCCGAGGAAGAGGGGACGGTCCGCTTCGAGCTGACCGTCGCCCCCGGTGATCTGGGCAAGGTGATCGGGCGCGATGGCCGGACGGTCCATGCGCTGCGCACGCTGGTGTCCACCGCGGCGCAGGCGCAGGGAAAGAAGGCGAGCCTCGAGCTGGTCGATGCCCGGAAGGAAGGGGCCTCCCAGCCGACCGCCGCCACGCCTCCCGAAGCATCGTGAGCGCTCCCGCGTCACCCCCACTCGAAGTCGGCTATGTCGCGCGTGCCCACGGTCTCAAGGGCGAGCTCGGCATCCGCACCTTCGATCCGTCCTCCACCTCGCTGCTCGAGGCCAAGCAGCTCGTGCTGCGGAGCCGCGAGGGAGAGGTGCGTTCGTACCGGATCCTCGGCGTGCGGCAGACGCCCAAGGAGCTCCTGGTGCGCCTCGACGGCATGCCGGACCGCACCCGGGCCGAAGCCGCGGTGGGCAGCACGGTGCTGGTGGATCGCGACGAGCTCCCCGCGCTCGAGGAGGATGAACACTACCAGGCGGATCTCATCGGGCTGCGTGCCCGCTCCCCACAGGGCGAAGAGCTCGGCGTGGTGGAGGAGATCTGGAACACCGGTGACGTCCCCACCCTGGTGATCCGCAAGGACGGTGAGGAGCTCGCCGTTCCCCTGGTGGAAGCCTTCGTCACCGAGCTCGATCCCGCCGCCGGAACGCTGATCGTCGATCCTCCCGAGTACGTGGGATGAGCGGTCCCTCCCGCGCCCTGCACGCCGAGATCCTGACGCTCTTTCCCCCGATGGTGACGGGCTACCTGTCCGCGAGCATCCTGGGGAAGGCGCAGGAGAAGGGGCTGCTGCAGCTCACCGTCACCGACCTGCGCGACTTCGCCGAAGGCAAGCACCGGGTCGCCGACGACACGCCCTATGGGGGCGGCGCCGGGATGGTGATGAAGGTCGAGCCGCTCGCCCGTGCCATCCGTGCTGCCCGCGAGCGGATGCCCGGTGCGCGGGTGCTGCTCACCTCGCCGCGGGGGCGCCCGCTGACCCAGGCGCAGGTGCGCTCCTGGGCGGACGCCGAGGTGCCGCTGGTGCTGGTCTGTGGCCGCTATGAGGGCGTGGACGAGCGGGTGCTCGACGAGGTCGACGAGGAGGTCTCGCTCGGCGATTTCATCCTCACCGGCGGCGAGCTGGCGGCAATGGTGGTGATCGACGCGGTCGCCCGCCTGGTGCCCGGGGTGCTGGGCAACGAGGGGTCGGCCGTGACCGAGAGCTTCGAAGAGGGACTGCTCGAGCATCCCCACTACACCCGGCCACCGGTGTGGGAGGGGAAGGCGGTCCCGGCCGTCCTGCAGGAGGGCAACCACGCGCGCATCGCCCGCTGGCGGCGCTGGAAGTCCCTGCACCTGACCCGTGAGCGGCGGCCCGAGCTCTTCGCCAGGCTCAACCTGAGCGCCGCGGACCGCAAGCTGCTGGATCTTCCTGAAGAGAAGCTGTAGTGCAGCGACGTCGTGCTTGTCGGAGACCGGGGCCTGTGGTAGGTCGACCGGCCCGTTTTGCCTGAAGCTTCGGGCACAGAATTTTGAGGAGCAGCTTCCATGGGCCCCAGCGCCATCGAGTACATCAACGCCAAGAACCTGCGGAAGGACCTCATGCCCTTCCAGGCCGGCGACACCATCCGCGTCCACTGGAAGGTCCGGGAGGGTGAGAAGGAGCGCACCCAGGCCTTCGAGGGCGTGGTGATCCGCAAGACCCGTGGCGGCGTGAACTCCAAGTTCACCGTCCGCAAGATCTCCTTCGGCGTCGGCGTCGAGCGCATCTTCCCGCTCCACAGCCCGCGCTACGAGAAGATCGAGGTGCTCAGCCACGGTCGCGCCCGTCGCAGCCGGCTCTTCTACCTCCGTAACCTCCGCGGCAAGGCTGCCCGTCAGAGCCTGCGCAGCACCAAGGTCTCCCACAAGGAGGCCGCGGCGCTCGCCGCCCAGGCAGCGGCCGGCGCGCAGTAAGCGTCCAGCCAGCCCCGGAAAACTGGGGCTCGCAGCGGGACGGGGCCTGAGGATAGACTCGGGCCCCTCCCATGCACCTGACCGAAGTCTCCCTGGATGGTGTCCGTGGTGTCGCGCCTTCGGTGCGGCTCACGTTGACGCCGGGCTACAACGTCCTCTCCCCGCAAGGATCGGAGCCGCCGCCGTTTCGCGCGCTGTTGCACGCGATGCTGCACGCGGAGGTCTGGGGCGAGGAAGCGCACCTGGTTGCTCCCGGCGGCGTCGCCAAGGCGGCCGTGGGATTGCTGGGGCGCGATCAGCTGCTCTACCGGGTGATCCGCCACTTCGGCGGTCCCGGTATCCTGCAGCGTGTCCCCCGCGGCGGTCCGGCCCCCGAGGCGCTCGCCCAGGACGCGGCGGGTGCGCAGAAGCTGCTGGTGAGCCAGATCGGCGTTCCCCCCCGGGATGCATTCCTGGCCCTGTGCATGGTGACGCCGGAGCAGCGTCCCTCCTCGCGGTTGCGGCCTGGTGCCGATCGCAACGGGCCGGTGGGCCCGGCGCAGGATCTGGATGCCGCGCGGCGACGCGCCCAGGAGCTCTCCGACGAGCTCGCGCTGACCCAGGAGGTGGACGCCCTCCAGTTCCGCTCCGACACGCTGGCCAACGAGGTGTTCCAGGCCGAGGCGTCACTCAAGGACACCGAAGGCCCCAAGGCCGAGCTGGCCGAGGCGGAGGAAGCGCTCGCCGGCGCGCCGGACCCGGCACGGCTGGGACTCGCCGATGATCTGCTGACGCGGCTGCAGCAGCACCCCGAGCACCTCCAGCGTCGGAACGAGGCGTTGCAGCGACTCGCGGCGGAACGCGAGACCGAGGGAATCGAAGAGGAGGCCAGCGCCGGGCCGCCACCCTGGACCGAACCGAGGTTCTGGGTGTCCATTGCGGCCACCGCGGCGTTCATGCTCGCCGGGGTGATGCTCGACGGCGGTGCGAGCGCCATCGCGCTGCTGGCCATTCCCGTCTCCGGCTTCCCTGCGCTGCTGGGCCTCCAGTACGTCGAGCGGCTGCAGGAGAGCGCGCGCACCGAACGGCGGGCGAGCCTGTTGGACGCCCGCGAGAAGAAGATCGAGGAGGCCTACCAGCGTGAGTTCGCGCCCATCGCCAAGGCGATGGAGGTGTTGGAGCAGCGCACGCCCGAGGACGTGCTGGAGGTGTTCGAGCGCAAGACGCGGCTCGAGCAGCATGTGCAGGCGCTCCGTGAGGCAGTGGCCTGCGTCGAGTCGGATCCGGAGAACGCCGCACGGCGCGCGCAGTATCAGCGCCTCCTGGCCGAGCAGGAGGAGGTGAACCGCCAGCTTGCCGAGAAGGGCGCCTACGTCCGGGAGCTGCGCGAGATCGAGAAGGAGCTCGAGCGGGTGAAGACCTCGATCGAGCTTGCCCTACGCCCCGGTGCGGCGCTGCTGGCCCCCGGCGACTTCGAGGACCCCTGCCCGGGCTTCCTCACCACCGCCGCGACCTACCTGAACACGGAGATCCCGGCGGTCACCGCGCTCCTCAAGGATCGGCTCGCACAGTACGTGGCCGCCCTGACCGACAAGCGCTACCTGGGGCTGGAGTTCGCCCCCACGGGGATGGCCAGTGCGATTCCTCCGGCGGGTGCGCCGGTGCGCGTCGGGAACCTGCCCGCGCGCGACATCGATCTGGTGTACCTCGCGCTGCGCCTCACCTTCGCGGAGAAGGTCGCACCGCGGGTCAAGCTGCCGCTCATCATCGAAGGGACGCCGTCAGGCCTGGATGCATCGAAGGCGGGGTTGCTCGCGCGGATGCTCAAGCACCTGGGCACGCACACCCAGGTGATCCACCTCACCGGAGATCCCAGCTTCCAGAACGTCGCCGAGCACTCCGCGACACTCTGAGCTGCAGGGCATCGGGGCTTCGGCCGTGGCCCCTCTAGACTCCCGCCTTGCGATGGCGACTGAGCGGCGGGCGACGGGGGATCGGGCGGAGGCGCTGGCCGCGTCGTTTCTCGAGCGCGACGGCTACACCGTGCTCGCGCGCAACTACACCTGCCGCGTGGGGGAGCTGGATCTCGTGGCCTCGCGGGGGGAGGTCCTGGCGGTGGTCGAGGTGCGCATGCGCAGCACCGATCGCTTCGGTGACCCCGCGCTCACCATCTCCCACGCCAAGCAGCGGAAGATCGTCCGCACGACCCTGCGCTTCATGCAGGAGCACGGGCTCTCCCTCGCCCGATACGCCATCCGTTTCGATGTGATCACCGTGTTGGGACGCGGCGAGCAGGCAGTGCTCGAGCATCTGCCTGGGGCGTTCGAGGCCGGCATGTGAGGGGTCCCCTGATGCCGCGCGGACCCGTGAGGTCCGACAGGGCGGAGAAGGGGCGGGCTATCATCCGCTCCGCGGAGCACCTGCGTCTTGTTCTCGTGATCGGCCTCCCCCGCGTGGTGAAAACACCCCGGGCTCAGCGGAAACGCAGGTTCGGATCCTCGACCGGTCCCTCCCGCAGCATCTTCTCGTCGTGGAAGTAGTCCATGGGCATGACCCATGGGGCTGCGGGGCCCTGGCGCGGGAGCTCGGCGAGGGAGCGCTGGACGTAGCCCGCGCCGAAGTCGATGAGCGGGCGCGTCTCGAATTCTCCCTCGGGCCGCATGGGCACCATGACGTCATGCCCGTGCGCGTCCATGTGGGCCAGGAGCCGGCAGAAGTGCTCGCAGAGCAGGCCGATCTTCAGCGTCCACGAAGCGTTGGTGTAGCCGATGGCGAAGACCATATTGGGCACGCCATCGAGCATCATCCCCTTGAACGCCAGCCGATCGGGAGCGTGGAGGGGGGCCCCATCCACTGTGACCCGGATGCCGCCGAAGACCTGAAGGCTGAGCCCGGTCGCGGTGATGATCAGGTCGGCCTCGAGTTCCCGGCCTGACGCGAGCCGGATCCCCTGCTCGGTGAGGGTCTCGATGGTGTCGGTGACGACGGAGGCTTTGCCCTCACGGATCGCCTGGAAGAAGTCGCCATCGGGGACGGCGCACAGCCGCTGCTCCCAGGGGTTGTAGGGCGGGGTGAAGTGCTCCTCGACCGGATACCCCTTCGGCAGGTGTTTCCGGTTCGTGGCCCGGATGATCGCCCTCGCCACGTTGGGAAATCGCTGCGAGAAGTCGATGAGCCAGCGCTGCGTCCGGATGTTCTTACGCCGGATCAGCCTGTTGGCACGATCGGAGGGGAGGGCCTTCCTGAGGAGCCTGGCGATCGGGTCCTTCTGCGGAAGCGGCATGATGTAGGTCGGCGTCCGCTGGAGCATCGTCACGTGCGCGGCCGTCTCTGCCATCGCCGGCACCAGGGTCACCGCGGTCGCGCCACTGCCGATCACGATCACCTTCTTGTCCCGGTACGCGAGGTCCTCGGGCCAGTGCTGCGGATGCACGAGCTGCCCTTGGAATCGCTCTTCACCTTCGAAGCGCGGGCGGTAGCCCTGGTCGTAGCGGTAGTAGCCGGTGCCGAGGAAGAGGTGGCGGCAGGTGAGGGTGGTCGTCGAAGACGTGTCGCTCCGCTCGATCTCGACGGTCCAGCGCGCGGTCTCGCTCGACCAGGAGGCCCACTTCACGTGGTGGTGGAAGCGGATGTGGGGCGCAATGCCGTGCTCTTCGACGGTTTCGCGCAGGTAGGCGAGGATGGCGTCGCCACTGGCGATCGGATTCTCCTGCGTCCACGGCTTGAACTCGTAGCCGAAGGTGTGGAGGTCGGAGTCCGAGCGGATGCCGGGGTAGCGGAACAGGTCCCACGTTCCACCGATGTCCCCGCGCGCCTCGATGATCGCGTAGGTCTTCTGAGGGAGATCACGCTGGAGGTAGTACGCGGCACCGATGCCCGAGATCCCCGCGCCCACGATGAGGACGTCGAGGTCGTTGGGAGGCGCGTTGCTGGGTTGGGGCACTGTGGGTCTCTCCGGTAGGGCGCGGCGAACTGATGAACGATGCAACTGGCTGCGGCCGGTTGGATGCGCGGACGGGGTGGCGACCGTATCGGCCGGCCTCAGCAGCCCCTCTCGCAGCATCGGCGATGAAATCTGGTGCTAGCATGCGCGGAGCAACGCCCTGATAGCGGCTGCGCTTCGCTGAACAACCAGGCTGGGGCCTCCACTTTTCGGCAGGGCTTCATGGGCCACCGGGAAGGGACGAGAGGAGGGCGTGGATGAGGTCAGCATGGGGGCTGAGGTTCCCCTCTGCGCTGCTGTTCCTGGCTTCGGTCGTCTTGGGGGCTGCGTGCTCTCCCGTTGTCATGCCTTCTGAATCCGATGATCGCCCTCTCGAGGCTCAAGAGCGGGATGCTTCTGCCTCCGAGAGGAGCCTTTCAGAACCGCCAAAGTTGAAGCATCAGGCCCCGGAGCACTCAGAGAAACTCGCCGGCATGATCGAGCGTTGGCGAGCCGCGGGACCCTGCCCGGAAGGCGTTGTTGATCTGGCCACCAGACGCGAAACGCTTTGTTGGATTCCGTGCCGGTACGACGAGGACTGTCCGGATGATGAGGCCTGCATGGTCATCATCAGCTCTGTCGCAATGGACTTCGGGTATCGACGCCATGTTCCGAGCGGTGAGGGCCAATGCCTGCGCCCGTTCAAGCTGCCTGGTTCGAAGGAAGAAGCGGCGCCCCAGCGGTGAAACGGGATCGACGCCAATGCGAGTTGGGCTCGGAGCCCTATGCATTGCTGAAGTCGACACGTTCCCCGGGAGTCCATCACCACAGGAGGAGGCCGAGGAGATTCAGGGATGCACCTCCGGCCGCGGTGCGTCGACCACGCCCACCTGTTTCCCGAAGACGGCGAGCACCCGATTCACCGCATCGAGGCGGACGGTCGGTTTGCCCCGCTCGAGCTCAGAGATGAAAGGCTGGCTGACCCCGGCCAACTCGGCGAGTGCGTGTTGGCTCATTTGGTTTGCGCGACGCCTTTCACGGACGAACGCCCCCACGCTCTTCATCGGTGCTTCGCTCATGGGCATCTCCCGATCGGTTCAAGTTGCTCCGGGGTGGCTCGGGCGTCAGGGGACGATGGCTTCTTTTCATCGTCGATCGGCAATACAGGGGCGTCCGGACCGCATGCCGCGCCGCATGGCGACGAATCTATTATCGATCGTTAATAAAATGCACCACGAGGGGTCAGGAGGCCGCAAGATCAGCGCGTCTATATACGATCGGCGATAGCATGGAGCCTGTCAAAGCGACCTGAATTGCACCCACAGGGCGATGACGGGT
>DATGQN010000060.1:0-30909 GCA_035304185.1 Myxococcaceae bacterium | reverse complement strand
CCCTTCTCGGGATCGGTCAGCTCCGGGTAGATGCGTGCCCGCCAGTCACGCGGGATGAGGTTGAGCGGCTCCTCGTTCATGGGGCACTTCATGCGCTCCTTGACGATGGGCAGGTCATTGAAGGGCACCCAGCTGAAGGTGTAGGCCGCGCCCTCGGGCGTCTTGCTGTAGGCCTCGAGCCCCTTCTTGAGCAGGCGGGCGATGGTGCTCTTGGCGCTGCCCACCGGACCGTGGAGGAGGATGACGCGCTTCTCGGTCCCGTAGCCGGCCGCGGCGCTCTTGAAGACGTTGACCAGCTTCATCAGCGGGACGTCCAGCCCGAAGACCGCGTCCTTGCCGCCGGAGGCCTCGTCGCTGAAGAAGTGGTAGCGGGTCAGCTTCTTCTTGTTGTCGACGTACTCGGACTTCCCGTGGCTGAGGATCATGTCGTACAGCCGCTGATAGGCCGTGCGCGTGACCCGGGGATTCTCCCGGACGATCTTCAGGTAGTCCTCGAAGCTGCCCTCCCAGTTCAGCTCGGCGTAGGTCGTGGCGTCCTGCAGGGCGGCGATGCGTTGGGTCCAACTGGTCTCGGGCGTCATGGCAGTCCTGGGATTCAGCAGATGGCTCGGGCGTGGAGGAACGTCTCAGCCACGCTGTGGGGCAACCGGACGCCTCCGTCGGGAATTCCGACGTGAAGGCGGCGTGCCGAAGGACCCGGGGCTGCGGCCACGCCCCCCCGGGTCTGGAAAGCCGGCCCGCTGGCTGCGTGGTGGCAACCCCTCAACGTGACTGGCCCCGCCGCGGCGTCGGACCGCGCCTGGAGAGCTCCTTGATGCAGACCGGAGGTCTCCAGCAGGGTGGAACAGGTCGCTCCCAATATAGACCTTCGGGGCGCCGGGGGCCGAGGGGGGCGGGGTGGGACATGTCGGCGTGCCCACCGTTGGACGTTGACCCCGAATGGGGATAGTTGCACGGCCCCCATGGAGTCAGTCAGCCCCACCGAGCCCTCCGCCCCGTCTCCGAGCGTCCCTGCCGTGACCGCGCCCACCCCCGAAACGGCCCGTGACCCGGACCGCACCCTCATGTGGGTGCTCCTGGCGGTCGCCCTGTTGCCGCGCCTGTTGGTGTTCCCCTTCACCGACAACCTGTACGGCGACTCGGTGGTGCGCACGGAGCTCGCCCAGCAGCTCGTCGAAGACCCGAAGCTCATCAGCTCCTACGGCGACGGGGCGCGCCAGTTCGGGCCCCTGCACCTCTACATCACCGCGCTCCCGCTGGCGCTGGGGGTGGACCGTCAGGATGCCGGCCGATGGATGAGCCTCCTGTTCGGGGTGCTGACCATCCTCCCCCTGTTCCGACTCACCCGACGGATGTTCGGGAGACAGGAGGCGATCCTCGCCTGCCTCGCCTTCAGCGTCTGGGGCATGCAGATCCAGATGTCGACGACGGCAGGGAGTGAGGCCCTCTCCACCTTCCTGGTCGTCTCGGCGATCGCCTTCTTCGCCCAGGGCTGGGAGGAGGGGAGGCTGCTGCCACTCTTCGGCGCCGCCATGTTCCTCAACCTGGCCTGCGCGACCCGCTACGACGCGTGGTTGCTGCTGCCCGTCCTCGCGTTGCTGCTGCTCTTCCAGGGCGAGGACCGGGTGGCCTCCGCCACGCGCGCCATCTTCTTCGGCCTGTTGGTGAGCCCCTTCCCGCTGGCCTGGATGCAGGGCAACGAGCTCGCCCATGGCGATCCGCTCTTCCCGATCCGGGTGATCGAGCAGTTCCATGCCGAGTGGGTGAACGGTGAGGCGGGACGTCTGGGAGGCGCCGTCGGCTACCGGCTGCACAACCTGCTGTTCTGGCCGGCGGTGGCGGTGCTGACCCTCTCGCCCCTGGTGGCGATCTTCTCGGGCATCGGGATGGTGCGGACCTGGAAGGACTCGGTCCACGACCGCTGGCTGGTGTGGGTGGTGATGGTGCCGGTGGCCTTCTTCACCTTCCGCGCGGCGGTCCTCATGAACTTCGCGCCCCTCGCCCGCTTCACGGTGGCGCAGCTCGCACTGTTCCTGCCGTTCCTGGGACCGGGCCTGGCAGCGGTCCTGGATGGGCGGTCCGAGCGGACCCGGCGCGCGTGGCTCACTGCGACCGCTGCGGTCGCGGTCCTGCTCCCCCTGGCGATGGGGGTGCGGACCTTCCGTCAGGACGACGGCCCGGCCCAGCTCATGCGCCCGGTCAGTCCGGTCACCACCAATCCCCGCCCCGTGGCCGCGGTCGCCGACTACGTCGAGCAGGAGCTCGCGCCCGGAAAGGGGACAGTGGTCTTCGATCAGGCCGAGGAGTACCTGGACCTCCAGGTGGCCTTCTACAGCGGCCTTCCGGAGTCACGCATCGCCCGCGTCCGCTGGGGCGAGGAGGCCTTCGAGTACCGCCTGACCGAGGTCGAGCCTCCCGTTGCCGTGGTCACCGCCGAAGGGGGCAGCTTCCTCAGCCGCGCCGACGTCGTCCGCGAGGAGGGCCAGCTGCGCTGGAAGGGCGTGGCCTTCCGCGAGGTCGGAGGCTTCCCGGCGCCCTTCACCGTCTGGCGGCGCGTGAACCCGGCCCGCTGAGCCCGGTGCCGGGGACCTTTCGTCGGACGCTCCCGTTCCGAGGGGAGGCGCGGACGGGGCGGATCCGGCACGTTCAGCTGTCTTCGGCCTCGTCGTCCCAGGGCTCCTCGGGGGCCTGGGACGGGCGCGCATCCAGCCAGCCCTGGAGGATGATCGCGGCGGCCACCTGGTCCACCACCTGCTTGCGCTTGGCGCGGGAGACATCGCCCTCCAACAGCACGCGCTGGGCGGCCACCGTGCTCAGCCGCTCGTCCCACAGCTCCACCGGAACCCCGGTCCTGGCGGTGAAGCGCTCGGCGAAAGCGCGCGAGGCCTCGGCACGGGGACCCTCGGTGCCGTCCATGTTGAGGGGGAGTCCGATCACCGCCAGGGTGACCTCGTGGGACTCGACCAGCTTGGCGAGTGCGTCGAGATCCGCGCGCAGGTGGGTGCGCCGGACCACGGTGATCCCCTGCGCCGTGTAGCCGAGCGCATCCGAGACCGCGACCCCCACCGTCTTCGTCCCCACATCCAAGCCCATGACCCGCATGAGGCCGGGATCTCACGGCGCGGACACGGCGTCCAGCGGCAGGGATGCGGTGGGGGTCGTCCGCGCACCTGTGCCGAACGTGCGTGCGGCGGCGGGGGGCTCGCGCTCCGTGGGGAAATGGCCCCTGGCGGTGCGATCGACGCCGCCCGGGAGGATGGTTTTCGCACCTGTCGTCCGGGCGGCACCGGGGCTGCAGAGGCAGCGCGGCACGCACGGAGGCCGGGCCGGGTGCGGCTTCGACCTGAGGCCGGGGTGGGGGCGTGGAGAGGCCGCACCCGGAAAACCGACCAGGACAAGGAGAGGGGCCGATGATCGGATCGCTGTGGACGCAGGGGCCGGGGCAGATGGGGCTGGGGCCGATGGGCCCCTCCCAGGGGGCACAAGGGCCGGACGCGGGGGCCATGCTGCAGGGGCTGGCGCAGGTGGGGATGAACCTGGTGACCGGAAATCTGCTGGGGGTGATCCAGAGCGGGCTCGCCCTCTTCACCTCGGTGCTGCAGCAGCACCCGCCCTTCCAGACCGAATACGCGGGCTGTGGCAGCTTCCCGTCTTCGGGCTGGGCGTCCTCGTCGACGCTGTTGCAGCAGGCGCAGACGAAGGGCGCCGGGGGGGCGGCGCAGGCGGAGACCGGGGCCGCGGCGACGGACGCGGCACCATCGGCGGGCGGGGCGCGGCAGTCCGGAACGTTGGCCGAGGAGCTGGAGGGCTACGAGCGCACCCTCACCATCCTCCAGCGACACCGGGCCACCTTCGCGGCCCGGCTGGAGCGCGACGGGTTCATCAGCGTGGCGGAGCTGCAGCGCATCGCCAAGAGCCCCCATTCCGCAAAGGAGCTGAGGGACGCCGCCCGGTTCCTGCTCGATCGCCCTGAATACCTGGGCCGGATCCTCGCCGCCTGTCCCCACATCTTCGGTTGGGAGAAGGACGACAAGTTCGGTGAACACGAGATCATGAACGAGCTGCGCTGGGTGCGGCGGGAGCGGGCGCAGCTTCCTCCGCCGCCACCTGCGGCCCCGCCGAAGCCACCGTCCGCGCCCGGCGCGCCGGACTGCGCGTCGCCTCCTCCCGCGGACGTGGAACCGCCTCCCGACACCTGTACGCCCCCACCGGCGGACTGCGCACCGCCTCCGCCGCCGACGTGTACGCCGCTCGATTCGATCCTCAATGCCCCGGGACTGAGCATCGAGGAGAAGCTGCGACGCGTGCTGATGGCGCTCACCCAGCGGACCGATGACGAGCTGCTCGAGGTCATGCGCGAACTCGACGAGGGCAGTCGGGCGAACGCCGCGGTGACCGCCAAGGGCGCCTCGGCCACCGCCGAGGACAAGGCCGCCATGGAGCGGCAGCGGACCGATCAGCAGTTCCTGCAGATGCGGCTCCAGGAACTGGTGGAGCGGCGCAAGGCGATGTTCGAGCTGATGAGCAACCTCTCGGCCTCCTTCCACGCCATGGCGCGGACGGCGATCGGCAACCTGGGGCGCGCATGACGGCGGCGATGGAGAGGGGGATGACCACCCTGGCGGTGGGGCTGGCACTGGGGCAGCAGACCCTGGCGGAGGTGACCGGGATGACACAGGAGCAGGCGCTCGAGATCGCGCGGAAGGGCGAGGCGCTCGCTCGCGCCGGAAGGCTGGAGGAGGCGAAGGTGCTGTTCGAGGGGCTGGTGGCCTGCAATCCCCGCGACCCGGGGTGCCACGCAGCGCTGGGCACGCTCCACGAGAAGCTCGGGCAACGGCAGCTCGCCTGGGACGCCTTCGATCGCGCCCTGGCACTGGAGCCCACCCATCCGGTCGCCGCGCTCGGGCGGGGCGAGTTGCGGCTGCGGGTGGGGGATGTCCGGGGCGTCGAGGATATCCGGCGCGCCGCGGACGCGGATCCCGCGGGCCGGACGGCCACCGGCCGACGTGCCGGGGCGCTCCTGGCCGTGCTCAACGAGGTGGGGGGAGCGGTCGCCGCTCCCTGATCCGGGCGGGGTGGAGCGGGCCCCGGCGGTCCTCCTCAGGGGCGGAGGGCCGCGCTGCTCAGGAAGTGGGGGAGCTCGATGAGGGGCAGGGCGTCGGCGCTCTCGGATGCGGAACGCGGCGAGACCTCGAGGTGCGAGAGTCCGGAGGCGACCTCTTCTCCCAACCCGGTCTCCAGCATCAGCCAGAGCAGGTCCTTGAGCTCCGGCTGCGCGGCGGCAGCCTCGGGCACGAAGAGTCGCAGGCCCACGCCGGCCGGTCCGAGCAGCGGCTCGAAGGTGAGCTCGGTTCCGTCAAGCTCGACGCCCTCCGTCTCCAGCACCACGTCGAAATCCTGCGCGGGCCGTAGGGCGATGAATCGGAAGCCCGGAACGTCGGGCGCCGCGGCGACCAGGTCCCGCGCGCGGGAGAAGTGCATCCGTTCACGGTGGGCGGTGAAGAGCACCTCCACGTCCTGATCCTCGGCTTCCGCCGGGCTCACCTCGACGCCGAGCCCCGGGGCATGCGTGGAAAGCGCCCGGGCGAGGGTATCGGTGAGGGTGTCCAGCTCCATGGCTCGCAGGCGGTGCGCCTCGTCCTTGAACCAGTTCCAGAACGCGTCGGTCATGGGATCCATCTTGAAAGTCCTCGGGAGGGAGGCGCGGACCATCGCACCGTGTTCCGGCCAATGGCAGACAGTCTGCGGCTCCGCCGGGCAAACCGCGGGCAGGGGCGTCCGCTGGCTGAAACTCGGGTCACTCAACTGTTCGGGTGGTCAGCGCACCACCCCGTGCGCGCTGCTGGGCCGGGGCTCCATGGGCACCGCCTCCAGGCGCTCCCGCAGCGGCGGATGGCTGTAGCCCCAGAGCACGATCCAGCGGGGAGGATCCGGGTCCATCTTGTTCACCCGGGCGACCTTCACGAGCATCTGGCGGAACGTCTCGGGCGCACCGGTCAGGGCCACCGCATAGCGATCGGCTGCCAACTCCCGTTCCCGACTGATGGCCTTGCTGACCAGGGAGGCCGGGGTGGCGACCAGACTGAAGAGGAACAGGAGGAGGGGCAGCGTGCGGATGTCCCCGAAGGTGGACGTGGAGAACCACCCCCGCTGTGCGCTGCGCCGCATGACGCGGTCGGCACCCCACAGGAGGAAGAGGAGGGCGAAGAAGGACATCACCGTGCGCGGCCAGCGCGACTCGTGCACGTGGGCGGCCTCATGCGCCACCACCGCGGCGAGCGCGTCGGCGTCGAGTTCGCGGACGGCCACGTCGTTGAGAATCACCGACCGGGTGGGGCCCTGACCGGCGAAGACCGCCTGGATCCGCTCACTGGCCACGCTCGTCTTACGCACGCGGATCTCGGAGACCGGGACCTCGGCCGCTTCGAGGACGCCCAACAGGCGCTCCCGCAGGGGGCCCTCCGGGAGCGGCGCCTGCTCGAAGTGGAGGGTACCGCGGTAGGGATCGATCAGGGCCGAGCCCATCAGCGCCATGCCCGCTCCCAGCCCCAGCAGGAGCCACCAGTGTCGGGTGCGTCGGGCGAGGCCGAAGAGGCCGAAGGCCAGCAGGGCGGTGGCCAGCGCGCTGATGCCGGTGTCCAGCAGGCCCCGGCTCCACCAACTCCAGACCGACTCCTGGCTCAGCCCATACCGTCGCTCGTGGATGTAGCCGAAGTAGAAGGCACGCGGCAGCGCGATGCCCCAGAGCAGGAAGAAGTGGAGGTTGGCGAACCAGACCGACTGGAGGGCGTCCTCGCCCTTCCAGAGCCGTCGCGCGGCCTGCACCGGGACCCGGAGACCGGGCGCGGTCTGCATCCAACCGAGTCGCGTCCGGGTCCAGCCGCTCAACCTGCCCGCCAGGGACCACAGGGGCCGGATGGCAAAGCGGAGGATGACGAACGAGAGGGCCAGGTCGAAGAGCGTCCCGATCACCACCCGGGCGTAGATGGGCGCGTGGTAGGCGCGGATCTCCGCGAGCTGCTCGGGCGTGAAGATCGGCTCCATCGGGTCTTCAGCCGGAGGAGGGTGCCTGACCTGCCGGCGTGCGCGCCGCGTCCGGATCGCTGGCCGGGCCGCCGGTGGATTCCTGCTCCGAGCGGGTCTCGGCGACCAGGAGCGCCTTCATCCGCTCCAGCGAAGCGCGCGTCCGTTCGATGTAGGGGTTCTGCGCGCCGATCCGCACCGCGGTCTCCAGGGTCCGCTCGTAGATGCCGATGGCCTTGGTGAGCAGCACGCGGATCTTCTTGCGCAGCTCCTCGTTGTAGACCTCCACCGCCTCGCCCTCGAGCTCCGGCGGAGGCGGCGTCGACATCAGCGCATCCCAGAAGTTCTCGTAGAGGGCGCCCACCTGAGCGCTCGCGGCGATCGCCCACTCGCCATGTCCCAGACGGATGGTGCGCAGGTAGTGCCCCTGCGCGGACAGGAGCAGCTCCGCCTTGTGGTCGAGCTCCCGGGCGAGGGGTTTGACGCCCTGGGAGGCATCGAGTTCCACACCCTCATAGTGAAGCCGGTAGATCTCGGCGAGGTGGAACTGGGCCTGGGCTGCGCGCTCCACGTCCGGGGATGCGCCGGCCTCCTCGAGCTGGCGGTGCTGGAGGAGCACCTCGCGCAGGGTGGCCTCCGCGGTCTCCAGCCGGCCGGCATCCTTCTCACAGACGCCGCGCTCGGTGAGGGCCTGCAGACGGCGCTCTCCTGGCAGGTCCTGACGGTTGGCGAGGACGTCGAGCAGCGCGGCTGCCTGCTCCAGATCGCCGAGCATGTAGCGCATGGTGGCGGCGCGGAAGCTCGCCTCCAGCGCGTCGCCTTCTCCCCGCTCCGGATCGGCGAGGCTGCTGTAGCGCTCGTGGGCGCGCTCCCAGTCCTCCAGCCGCTCGTAGGCCAAGCCCGCGTTGAACCGCGCCTTCGCCACCAGCGGGCTGTCGGGATGGAAGTCGATGATCCGATCGAAGGCACGGGCCGCCAGCTCCCACTGCTCCGATCCGTGCGCGGCGGTGCCGGCCGCGAAGAGCTCCTCGTCGTTGAGCTCGCTCAGCTCGAGGTCGCCGGTGATCTGCTGCGGCTCGAAGACCAGGGTCCCCGTCCGCTGGGGGGCGGTGGTGGCGCAGCCGCTGCCGAGCGCCACGCTCAGGCACAGCACGCCCAGCGCCCCTCTCCACCTGCTGCTGTTGCCGTCGTGCATCACGTGTGGCCTCCGCCTGGGTCGTGGAGCCGGGCTGCCGGCAGGGACCGGCAGGCATCCTCGAGCGCCCGCTGGGATGTGCGCCACGGTCGCCGGGCGCAACTGTAGTCCGTCGCCTCCCAGGGGACATCCATCGGAGGCCTGATCGCCTGCCTGCTGCGATGTCGGTTTTCGGAAGGACCACCTCAGGGGCGAGCCGGAGTCACCGCGGCACGGGAGGCCGCCCGCATCCATCCGCCGCCGGGCCATCGCCCGTCGCCCACATCCCGACAGACACGGTGCCGCAGTGCGGCTCCCCGAAGGGGCACCTCGGAGGCAGCGGGTGGGGCGGGCAGGGCCTACCCGCCGGAGGGACGCGTCACCGCATCCCCGGCCCACCTCAGCCGCGGGCGGGCGTGAGCAGGTGCTCGGCGGTCGCCGCGAGTCCCCGCAGGTCGTGCACGTCATGGGGAAGACGCGGCACGATGATCAGCGGCGTCTTCACCTCCTGCTGCAGCCGCCGGATGCCCAGCTGGTCACGATCCGCGAGGAGCCGCGCCTCGGCGATGGTGGCCTCCACGTGTTCGCGCAGCGTGCCGTCCAGGGCTGCTGCCTGCAGGGAGAGCTCCGCGTCCGGCGCCTGGTGGACGCGGTTGACCACGATGGCCACCGGCCGCATGTCGCTCTGGACCAGCAGGTCGTGGAAGTGGATCACCTCGTTGAGCCGCTCCGGGGCCGGTGTGGTGACCAGGACGAAGCCGGTCTTCTCGTGTCGCAGCAGCGCCTTCACCCCGCGCGCGCGCTCGTTGAAGCCCTCGTTGAGGCTGGAGAGCGCGCTGAGGAACGCGCCCAGCTCCTCCAGGGTCTGTCCACCGGCCACGCGCGAGAGCTGCTTGAGCACGAAGCCCGTCCCCAGGCTCGCGAGCTTCATCCCGAAGCGTCCGGCCTTGGCGGCGGGGTTGAGGAAGAAGCGGGCCGCGTCGTTCCCCATGAAGCCCAGCAGCCGGTCCGGCGCGTCGAGGAAGTCCAGCGCGTGTGCGGTGGGCGGCGTGTCGAGGACGATGAGGGGGTAGCCGCGGTCGTTGCGCAGCTCCCAGAGCTTCTCCATGGCGATGTACTCCTGGCTGCCGGCCAGGACCGTGGAGAGCGCCTGATAGAAGCGGTTGGCGAAGATGCGCTCACGCAGCTCCTCCGAGGCGGTGCGGGAGATGAGGTCATCCCAGGACCGCTTCATGTCGAGCATCATCGCGTGCAGCGGCGCACCCGGAGAGAGGTCCGCGCCGGACCACACCTCTTGAGGGATGGTCATCTCGACGTTGCCGAACTCCTCGAGGCCCAGGGCGTTCGCCAATCGGCGCGCGGGATCGATGGTGCAGACCATGGCTTCGCGGCCGGCGATCGCCGACTGCAACGCGAGGCTCGCCGATACGGTGGTCTTGCCCACGCCGCCCGGCCCGACGCACACCAGCACCTCCAGCGTCCGGAGGGCCTCTTCGAGCACCCGCTCACCCATGGTCGGCGCTCCCCGCCACCAGGGGCTCCAGGGCCCTGGACATCCGCTCGATCTGCTCGCGCCCGAACTGCTCGGAGTAGATGCGCGGCACCTTGTGGACCGGTGCTCCGAGGTGCCCCTGCAGCTTGTCGAGGGCCCACCGGGAGCGCTCCGCGGCCGCGTGTTGCGCCCGTGCAAGTTCCTTCAGCCGGGGCCACTCCGAGAGCTGCTCGAACATCCCCGCGTCAAAGCGCTCCGACACCCAGGTATTGAGGACCCCTCCCACGAGCGGCAGGCTCACCCGCTCGCGCAGTGAGGTCGCCAGCTCCAGGGTCTCGGTGACCGGCAGCTCTTCGGGGAGTGCAACCAGCACCGCACCGGTGATGGCCGGATCCACCAGAAGCCCCCGCATGATCTCGGCATCGCGCCGGATCGGGCCCGGGGGCACGGTGTCCATCAGCACCTGGGGCACCGACACGAAGCTCACGAAGTGGCCGGTGGCCGGACCATCCAGCACCACCGTGTCCCACACGTGGCGGCCGCGGTCGTCGGTCTCGCGCACGTGCCAGGTCGCCTTGCCCAGCAGCACCAGCTCCTGGATGGAGGGGATGAAGCGCAGGAAGCTGCGCACCAGGCGGTTCTCGAAGACCGCGCGGTAGAGCGCCTCCAGCTTGAGGGTCATGAGGACGTACTCCTTCATGGCCTCGGCCGGGCGCAGGTTCACCGACCAGAGGTGCTCCTCGAGGCGGGTCACCTCGGGCCCCACCGGGGCATGCCCCAGCAGCGGCGGGATGCGCTCGTCGGCGTTCACCTCGCAGATGAGGGTCCGGCGACCACGCCGCGCCGAGGCCAGGGCCAGGGCGGCGGCAGTCGCACTCTTCCCCACGCCTCCCTTGCCGGAGACCATCCAGAAACGCCTGTCGAGAAGGTGAGACATGGTGGGAAGCCGCGGGGACCGTAAGGATCCGTCTGGAGGGTGTCAACGCGTTCCAAGCCCTCTTGACTCCGTGCGTCGCGGCGGTCAAGTAGCGCGCATGATCAAGGACAATCCGGTGATGAAAAAGTGGGTGGCCAAGGGCGAAGAGCGCGTCGGACAGCTGGCGCAGCAGCTGCTGTCCAACGAGACGTTCGTGTCGGCGGTGCAGTCGGTCGCGGCCAAGAGCGTTCAGGCGAAGGGCACGCTCGATGCGGGGCTGCGCAGCGCGCTGGGGGCGATGAACCTCCCCTCGACCGCTGACGTGGAAGCGCTCAAGACCAAGGTCGAGGACCTGGAGCGGATGCTCGCCAGCGTGGAGAGCAAGCTGGAGCAGCTCCCCAAGGCCAAGAAGTCGGCCTGACGTGAGCGGGGGCGCAGGCATGCGGCGCATCGCCTTCATCAATGAGAAGGGCGGTACCGGCAAGACCACGCTCGCGGTGAACGTTGCCGCGTGGCTCGCGCGTGAGAAGCGCCAGCGGGTGCTGCTGGTGGACCTGGACACCCAGGGACACGCCGGCAAGTCGTTGGGGCTGGACGTCCGCGGTCTCTCCCCCACGGCCTTTCACTGGCTCACCGACGACGCGGTGGGGCTCGACCAGGTGGTCCGGGCCTCCGCTGTCGAGCGGCTGAGCGTCATCCCCGCCTACAAGGAGCTGGGGGAGCTGCCCGAGGCCCTGGCCGGTCGGGATCGGGCACGCTGGAGGTTGGCGGACCGGCTGGATGCGGCGGTGGCCGAGCGTTTCGACGTGGTGGTCTTCGATGCGCCGCCGTCGATGGGGCTCGCCAGCCGCAACGTGCTGCACGCGGCGACCGAGGTCGTCGTCCCGGTGGCCCTGACCTACTTCGCGCTCGACGGGTGCGCGGAGATCGTCCGCACGGTGGAGGAGCTGCGGGAGACCGACCCCGAGGTCCGCGCCGAGGTCACCCGGGTGGTGCCGACCCTCTACCGCCGCACCGCGCTGGCCGATGAGATCCTCGGCAAGCTGAAGGACTACTTCCCCGGCCGGGTGACCCCGCCCCTGGGGTTCAACGTGAAGATCGACGAGGCCCAGAGCCACGGCCGGACGATCTGGGAGTATGCGCCCAAGAGCCGGGGGGCCGAGCTGCTGGCGGCCATCGCCCGGGAGGTGCATCTGGCGGGTGCGCCCTCCAGGCGCCGGGCGGCCGCCGCCGGCTGACCCCCGTCGCGGACGAGGTGGCTGCTGCCAGAACGGCGCCACCTCCGGCCGCGGCGACATCACGCGCGCGGCCGGTGACGGCCTTCGATTCAGGACTGCTTGCTGTCGCGCTGCTTCTCGAGCTCGGCGACCTTGGCCTCCAGCGTCTCGAGCTTGTGCATGAGGGCCTGGAGGTCGCGGCCCATGGCCGGCAGGTTGCCGGTGAGGTTCTCGACGCTGGCCTTGATGCGCTCGTCGACCTTGCGCTGCCACTCCTCGAACGTCCGCTGGCTGGCCTCGAGCACCTTGGCGGGGGAGGGCGCCGGGGGAGGCGCTTCGCCTTCGCCGGAAGCATGCTCCTCGCCCTCACGGCGCAGCAGCTTGCCGATGCGCCCCTGGGCTTCCTCGCGGATGGAGGCCACGCGACCCTGCGCCTCTTCGCGGATGGAGGCCACGCGGGGGTTGACCTCCTTGAGCATGAAGTCGCTGAGCGACTCGCCCGGGTGGCGGATGATCTCACGCAGCACCGACAACGGCATCCGGCTCGACTTCTTCTCCTCCTCGAAGACGATCTGGGCGAGCGTGACGGAGGTCAGATCCTCCTTGCTCTTGTTGTCGATGATCTTCACCTCCACCCCGGCCTTGATCATGCCGGCGATCTCATCGAGCGTGACGTAGCGGCTCTCCACCGTGTCGTAGAGCTTCCGGTTGGTGTAGCGCTTGATGATCTTCGGCTCCTGGCCGGCGGGGATCTCCGGCGAAGCAGCGCTCTGCTCGTGCTCATTCGTCATGTCTGTGAGTCGCAAGCCGGGGAATCCGCGTGGAACTGCCACGTCTCTGCCCGGAGGCTGGTTGAGGGCTCTAGCAAGCAGGCGACCATCCGGCAAGGCTCGGCAGGTCCGGACGGCAGAGGTGGCGACGCGGGCGCGCCACTCGGTTAAAGTCGCCGCCTACGGGCGCGCGGGGGTACGGGAGCTCCCCGATCCGCACAGCGCGCCGGGCCGCTCATGATCGTCCAGTGCTCGCAGTGCCAGACCCGCTTCCGCATCCCTGACGAGAAGGTGACCGACCGCGGGGTGAAGGTCCGCTGCACCCGCTGTCAGCACACCTTCCGCGTCACCCGCGACGGCCCCGAATCGGAAGATCCCTTTGCCGGATTCGGCGTGGGCGTGGGCCCCGCGCCCCTGGATTCGACCCGCCCCGGGGTGGATGCCCGGGCGCT
The DNA here is from genome assembly GCA_035304185.1 of Myxococcaceae bacterium. Lineage (GTDB taxonomy): Bacteria > Myxococcota > Myxococcia > Myxococcales > Myxococcaceae > DATGQN01. Next base: position 17,865 of record DATGQN010000060.1, on the reverse strand, counting down.
GGCCGCCAGCCGCCAGCCGGCACAGGGCGAGAACACCCGGGTGATGTCGCAGGCGCACGCCGCCGAGCAGCTCGCCCGCATGGAGGCGGCCGAGGATCCCCTTCCGCGCCCTCCGCCGGTGACCACTCCGGCCGTTCCGCGGCCTCCCTCCGTCGTCACTCCTGCGGACGTCCCCCGCCCGCCGAGCCTCGAGGATCTGCTCGGCTCGGCGCCTGCCCCGGCAAACGCATCACCGGCCGGAGCGGCATCGGGCACCGCCCCCTTCGCCACCCCGGTGGCGCCCGCCTCCCCGGCCGCGGGCGCCCCCCCGGACTTCGGGGCGGGGCCGATGGGGGTGGAAGACGATCCCTTCGCCCATCTGCCGATCGATCCCCCGGGACCCGCCTTCGGCGACGATCCCTTCGCCGCGCTGCCCCAGGCGAAGTCGCCGACCGATCCCTTCGGAGGGCTCCCGCCGCCGGTGAGCCCCACCATGCCGTTCGGAGATCGCACCCGGACCGCGGATGGGCCGGGCGTGGGGTTCAGTCCCTTCGACGACGACGCAGCCGCCGAGGGGCCCGAGACCAACACCGACCTGCGGGCGGAGCTCTTCGGCGCCGGGCTCGACGCTCCCGACCGGCCCCTGCCGCAGGTGGGGTCGGAGCCGCTGCTCGATCTGCCGGCGCCCACCCGCGAGGTGGCGTTTGCCGCCCCCGGCGTGCAGCGGGTCCGGCTCAAGGTGGCCACCCCGGCCCCCACGCCCGACCTGAGCCCGGTGCCCCCGGTCGCACCCACGGGCGCCTCCCGCAGCGGCGCGCGGGGCATCGTGGTCAACGTGCTGTTGGGCCTGCTGTTGGTGACCACCATGGGAGCGGTGCTGCTCGCGGTGGCCAACGAGGGGAACCTTTCGCTGGAGAACTGGCGGGCCGGCCTGCCCACCGGACCGCTGGCAGCCAAGGACGTGTCCAACGGGCTCTACGCCACCGGCTCGGGGGAGATGGTCTTCTTCGTGCGCGGGGAGGTGGAGAACGGCGGGGCGGCGTCCATGCCCGCCGAGGTGCGAGTGGAGATCTACGACGGGGACACGCTGCTGCGCCGGGCGGTGGCCCTGGTGGGCGCCGCCGCCACCCCCGAGGATCTCCATGGACTGGCCACCGAAGCCGACGTGCAGGCACTGCGCGCGCGGCTCGACCGGGACGCCCGCGCGCTGGCTCCGGGTGAGCGGGCGCCGTTCCTGGTGGCCTTCCTGGACTACCCGCCGGCCTTGGAGCGCTACCGCTTCAACATCGTGGCCGCGCCCGCCTCGGAGTTGCCGGAAGCCGGTGCGCCTGAAGAGGAAGGCTCACCGGCGGAGGGCGAGCCGGTTTCCGAGGCGACCGACGTCTGAGCCTGCGCGGGGGGGCTCCGGCGGGTCAGGAGCGGGGCGGCTCGTCGACCTGCTCTGCCTCGGGGAGGGAGTCCTTGGGAACCCTACGGGAGAGGGTCGGCGTCACGTCGACGAAGTCCTCGCCGCGGGAGGCCTTGCGGAACGAGTAGACGAACTTGCCCAAGGCGTTGCCCAGCCGGCTCAGGCGGGAGGCCGAGAGGATCAGCGTCAGGATGACGCCCAGCACCACGATTTCGCCCAGACCCATGTTCATGATTGATGCGGCGCACCTTCGGCCATGTGGGGGCATCGGGGCAAGCGTGCTGCATGCCCGCGAGCGCGCTTGACGGGCTGCTCTGCCGGAGGCGAACTGCGGGCATGCAGATCCTGGGGCACCGGGGAGCCTCGGCGTTGGCGCCGGAGAACACCCTGGAAGCGTTCGAGCTGGCGTGGAGGGAAGGGGCCGACGGGGTCGAGCTGGACGCCATGGCCTGCAGCACCGGCGAGGTGGTCGTCTGCCACGACGAGGAGCTGACGCGGCTGGCAGGTGTCGCCCGGGAGGTCCGGCGCAGCTCCTGGCAGTGGCTGCGCACCCTGGACGTCGGCAGCCGCCTGGGCTTCGCGCCGGCGCGGATTCCCCTGTTGGAGGAGGTCCTCGAAGCCCTCCCGGATCACCTGATGGTGAACGTGGAGCTCAAGTGCGAGCGCGTGGATGACGGGGGCCTGTGCGAGTCCGCGGTGCGCCTGGTGCAGCGGATGGGGCAGACCGACCGGGTGCGCTTCTCGAGCTTCTACCCGCCCAACCTGGTGCGCGTGGCCGAGCTGGCCCCCGACATGGAGCGGGCGCTGCTCCTCGATCCGGATCGCGCGTTCCTGCTGCAGGACGCGGTCTTCGCGCCGCTGTTCGCCAAGGGGGCCATTCACCCCTTCCGCGATCAGGTGACCGCGGCCCGGATGCGCGCGTGGCGCCGCCGGGGTCTTCAGGTGCGGGTGTGGACGGTGAACGACGTGGCGCAGGCGGCGCGGCTCCGCGCGCTCGGCGTCTCGGCCATCCTCACCGACGATCCGGGACGCCTGCGGCGCGAGCTCGGCCAGCGCTGACATCCCAATGGCGCCGGCCCGAAGGCTTCCCATGCGCTGAAGCTGCCGGTGCGGGGCCCGCCTGGGCGCGGAAAAGCCCCGCAACCTGCCGGCACCGGCCCGGCCGGCGCTCAGGTCCCGACGCCCCCGGCCGGAGGTCCGCGCCCAGCAGCGCCCTAGAAGGTGAGGCCGAGGGTCGAGTTGAAGGCTCCCACCGTGGGGATCTGCCGCCGACCGGTCTCGTCGTCGAAGCCGCCGAAGGTGGTGGCGGAGACCTCGAGGCCGAGCTGGATCACCCCGCCCACGAAGCGCACGCCGGCGTAGAAGCGGCTGGCCGGGTTCTGGAAGAAGCGCACCGACTCATAGGCGCCCGCCACGTCCGGGTTGAGCCGGTCCGCGGCCGAGTCCCGATCCGGCCGGGTGCGCGCCGGATCGAAGTCCAGGATCGCGCTGTTGGCCCCGGTGAAGGAGAGGTCGTAGCCGGCGTAGGGCGTGAGGGTCACCATCCCGCCGATGGGGAAGGTCTTGCCCAGGCCCAGGTCGAGGCCGCCGGTGGCCACGGTGAAGTCGCGGGTGTTGAAGAGGCGGCTGCCGTGGAGCCGCACGCCCACGTCGGGGAGCGCGGAGAAGCCTTCGAGCGGCGCCCACTTGAGCTCCGCGGTGCCGGCGTACATCGCGCTCTTCTCGAACCACGCCACCCGGCCCCCCAGCTCGAGGCTGAAGGGCAGGCCCTTGCGGACGTGGATCGAGGGCATGAGGAGCGGTCCCTGGAAGGGGCGCTCGGTGGGCAGCGCGAAGCCCTCGCTGAGGGGCGCCTCACCGGGGCCGGGGGGCTGGCGCCCGTCCATCGAGACCACGCTCAGCTCGAGGTTCACGCTGAAGGCGGAGTGCCCCAGCGTGTCCGGGGGCATGAGGTTGGCCGCGGAGATGGCGGCGCCGAGCTCCCGCGCCATGATGCGGAAGCTTCCGTTGGCGCCCGGGACCGCATTGACGGCGGTCCCGCTGCGGGAGGGATTGCCCAGCCGCGAGACGTCGATGTCGTTCGGGCCAGCGAGGGCCGTGGTGGTGACCAGGGCCAGGGCGGCGGCGGCGAGACGCGCAGTGGGGCGCATACGTGACGGACCTCCACTCCAGCGCGCGGGGACAGAGAGGTCTGCCCCGCGCGAATTGGAGAAGCGAAGGCCCGGACGCTAGCGGTCGCCCGGTAGGGGGTCAACGAATCGGCGCGTTGCGCTGACCGCTTTGGCGCTTGCCCCCACCGGCCGCCGCATCCTTCGCGGCGAGCGCCGAGGGCGTGCGGCGGATGACCAGCGACTTGCGGTTGGCGAAGTCGGTCGACTCCCGGCCCACCACCAGCACGGTGTTGTTGCCCTCATCCAGGCTGAACTCGGTCTGGATCCGCAGCTTGCGCGGCTCCTTCCCATCCGGCTCCACCGCCTTGAAGTAGACCTTCTGGTCGTTGACCAGGACGTAGGTGTCCATGAGGCCCCGCTCACTGGTGACGGTGCCGGTGAGCGTGAAGCGCTCGCTCTCGGAGACCACCGGGCCCTTGATGGCGTCGGTGGACAGGGCGATGTGCGGCGGCGCGCGGCGGGCCTCGTAGGCGATCTGCTCGGCCGGGCGGGCCTTGGCGCGGGTGGCCTTGGCGTCCTGCTCGGCCACGAAGGCGAAGCGGTCGCGGCTGAGCTTGACCCGGACGAACCCGTTGATGGCCGCCTCCCGCGGGACCACCGCCTTCTGCTGGAGGGTGCCGAAGCGCTCGGCGTCCTTGGCAGGTGCGGTGAGCAGCGCGGTGCCCTTCTCCAGGGACACGTTGCCGGTGAGGGCCTTGACCTCGGGGGCGCTGGAGGCGGCCGGGAGGTCGAGCTTGGCGATGAGGAACTCCTCCAGGGGCTCGTCCACGATGGCCAGCTCCACCGGGTAGGTCTTGCCGTTGAAGCCGGGCTGGAGCTGGAGCTGGAAGCGCGCGGTCTTGGTCTCGCCCGGGGCGATCTCGCCGATCTGGTAGCGGCCCTTGTGGATGAAGAGGGTGGGATCGCCCCCGTTCTTGATCTGGGCGTAGGTCGCCAGGGCCTTGCCCTTCCCGGTGTTGGTCACGTCCAGGAGGATCTCGACCAGCTCGCCCTTCTGGACCTGTCCGTCGCCGTTGCAGGCCTCGCAGGCGTCGAAGGTCTGCAGGGTGTAGGCGAAGGCCGGGCGCGGCAGCTCGTTGAAGGAGACCTCTCCCTCGACGCGTGCGGGCAGGGCGCCCTGGTCGTCATGGAGGGTGAGGGTCACCGTGTCGCGGCGGCTGGAGATGTCCCGCGGCAGCTTGATGGGGACGGTCCAGGTGCGGCTCTCGCCCGGGGCCAGGGTGCCGAAGAGGAACTCGCGGCGATCCAGCCAGGGGTTGTCGCTCTGGGTCCAACCGCGCACCCGGGCCAGCGGCGCCTTGCCGGTGTTGGTGACGGTGGCCTTGAGCTCGAGCAGCTCACCCGCGGTCTGCGGCTGGTCCACGGTCGGCGAGAGGGTGGCGCTCAGGCTCGGGGCCTCGGGGCGCTTGCCGGCCTTCCAGTCCACGTCCAGTGCGGCCACGGCCTTGTTGATGCGCTCGGCCTGGGCCTTCTGGGCGCGCTCGATGAAGGGCTTGCCCTTGGAGAGCATCTGCTTGCGGTCGAGCGCGCGGGTCTCGAGGACGAAGTCGCGGGCGAAGAGGACCTCGAAGTCCTCCTTGATCTCATCCTGCGCCTCGGCGTCGAGCTGGTCGTCGAGCATGTCCGCGGCGGCGGCGGCGTCCAGGTCGAGTACCGGATCGCCCTCACCATGGCGCTTGGCGTCCTCGGGCTTGGCGGCGACCACGTCGCGGGTCTTCTCGTCCTCCTTGAGGTAGAGGACCTCGGCGAAGGGGACCTCGCGGTTGAGGACCTCCTCGCGCTTGCCGGCCACGGTGTCGCTGTCGGGGTTGCCGAAGTGCTTGTCGAGGTCGGCCTCGCCCACCGACTTGCGCGGCGCGAAGGCGATGACCCGCTCCTTGGTGACCTGGGAGGGCGTCAGGACGATGTCGGGCATGATGCCGACCTCCTGGATGCTCTTGTCACCGGGGGTGAGGTACTGGGCGATGGTCAGCTTGAGGGCCGAATCGTCGGGGAAGTCGTAGAGGACCTGCACGCTGCCCTTGCCGAAGGTCTGCCGGCCGATGACCACGCCGCGATCGAGGTTCTTCACCGCGCCGGCGACGATCTCCGAGGCCGAGGCGCTGCCGGAGTTCACCAGCACCGCGAGGGGCAGCTGCAGATCATCGGCCCGCTTGGTGGCCTTCTTCTCATCGCGCATGCCCGCGCCGCCGCCCACGGTGGCGACGATGGTGCCCTGCTCGAGGAGCAGGTCGCTCACCCGGATGGCCTGGTCGAGCAGCCCACCGGGGTTGCCGCGCAGATCGAGGACCAGCCCCTGCAGCCCCTGCTTGCCGGCGTCCCGCTGGAGCTGGCTCAGGGCCTTCTGCATGTCCCGGGTGGTGTTGCCCTGGAAGTTCTTCAGGCGGATGTAGCCCACCCGCTGATCGAGCATCTTCGACTGCACCGACTCGATGGTGATGATGTCGCGCTTGAGGGTGAGGTCCTTGGCGGGACGCTCGCCACGGCGGACGGTGAGGGTGATGGGGGTGCCGGGCACGCCGCGCATCTTCTGGACCGCGTAGTTGAGGTCCATGTTGACGGTGGACTCCTCACCGATGCGGGTGATCACGTCCTCCTTGCGGATGCCCCCCTTGGCCGCGGGGGTCTTGGGAAAGACCCGCACCACGGTGAGGTTGCCCTCACGCATCTGGATCATGAAGCCCAGCCCGCCGAACTCACCCTTGGTGGAGAGCTGCATCTCCTGGAAGAGCTCGGGCTTGAGCAGGATGGAGTGCGGATCGAGGGTGGAAAGCATCCCGTTGACCGCGGCGTACTCGATGTCGCGCGTCTTCTCGGTGGGCCGCAGGTGCGCGGCCACGTGCTCGAAGACGTCCTTGAGCATGAAGGACATCTTCCACAGGCTGTCCACGTGGCGGACGTCGAACTCACGGACCTTCCCGTTGACGTTCACGCTCATCGTGCCGCCCTCGGGCGTCCCCTCGACGAGCACCTCGGCGGCGGTCTTCTCCACGTAGTCCAGCGCCGCGAACATCATCTCCTTGGGCTGGATCCGGTTGGGGTCCACGTAGTTGTCGCGGACGTAGAGGATCACCTTGGTGAGGACCCGGAGATGGGAGAGCTCGTGCTCCCCGGCGGCCTGGGCCGCTCCGCTGCCGCCCACGTCGCGTTGGGCGAGGTAGACCGGCTCGCCCTCGAGCTCCTCCGCATGGAGCGTGAGGGGAACCCGGTCGCTGGCGATGACCGCCCACGCACCCAGCAGGGTGGCGACGATCGCGAGACGGCGGAACGGGCGCAACTTGGAGGTCATCCGGGCAACCTTGCGCCGGCCGGGGCGGAAACGTGAATTTCGTCCCTGCCGGAATGCGAAAAAGTGATGGAAATCCGTGGGATGCAGGCGCGCCCGCGAGATCGCTGAGGAAAGAAAAGGAGAAGCGGCTGCTTCCCCGGAAGCCTAGTCACCCCCGCTGGGGGCCACAAGACGCGCACTGATGGCTGCAACAGGCATACCCGCTTCTGCGTTCCCGAGCGGATGTCTGAAGTGGATGATCGCTGCCGCCACCCACCGCAACCCGAACCGCAGCGGGGCGGACGTGACGCTTCCTGCTTCAGGAGGCCGGGGAGCGGGCCGGGAGGGCCTCGGCGCGCTCGAGCCCCAGATAGAGCAGGGTGCCTCCGACGATGGCCAGGGGCAGGAAGAACGCGTTGAGCACGGGGACGATGAGGATGCCCCACACGCCGAGTCCGAAGCCGACGCTGAGGGCGGGGCGGGCACGCATGACCCGGAACACGGTCCGCGAAGGGTAGCGGTGGCGGGCGAGGGGCGCGCCCAGATGCTCGGCGGTCAGCGCGAGCATGCCCCACAGCCCGCTGAGGCCGGCGTACAGCAGGCTGCCGACGCCGGGGATGAGGTTGAGGGGCAGCAGCAGGACCACCACCAGCAGGGTCAGGGCGAGACGCACCAGGGTGTGCTTGAGGCCGACCCAGGTCCCGATCCACAGATCCTTCCACCGGAAGGGCGGTGCCGTGCCGCCCGCGTGGACCTCGGTGGCCTCACTGAGGGGATCGGCCAGGGGGCTGAGGGCGAGGGGCGGCAGGATGAGGGCCCCCAGGACCGCCAGCAACAGACCGATGGCGACGGTGACCACCCACCACAGCCCGAGGAGCCAGGCACGCTCGGGAGGCGTCCAGAGCCACGCGACCAGATCATCGGTGTAGGTGAGCAGGCTCCACACCAGCGCGAAGAGGATCACCGCGGTGACCGCGGCCATGGCCAGACTCAGCCGCAGCAGGTCCCGGTGTTGGAGGATGACCTTCAGGCTCCGGAAGGGCAGACGCAGCCCCGTCAGGAGGTCTCCGGCGGACGCCTGGGAGCGGAGCGGGGGAATGGGAAGTGGGCTGGGTGTCATCCTTGAGGGACCATAAGCCGCAGCGGAGGGCGGATTGCCAAGCAACCTGAGGGCCCGGAGGCATATACAGCGCGCGCCATGTCCCTCGACCTGACCACAACCGACAGCCCGGTACTGACCTCCATCGACCAGTGTGTGGACTGGATCCGGGAGGGCGAGAAGCCGCGTGAGGCGTACCTGCTGGGCCTGGAGCACGAGAAGTTCATCTACCCGACCGGCGGCAGCAACCCGGTTCCCTACGAAGGTCGCCAGGGCGTCGAGGGGCTCTTCGAGGCGCTGATGGAGCGCGGCTATGCGCCCTTCCGCGAGGCGCCGGACCGGCCGGTGATCGCCCTCACCTGGGGCAGGGCCACCGTCTCCCTGGAGCCGGGGGGCCAGTTCGAGCTTTCCGGAAGCCCGCACCGCACCGCGCGCGAGGCGCACGCCGAGAACCTCGCCCATCTGGCCGACGCGGTGCAGGCCGCCGATGGCCTCGGGCTCTCGCTGGTGCCCCTGGGCTTCCGTCCCGTCGGGACGAACCGGGACATGCCCTGGATGCCCAAGACCCGCTACCGGGCGATGCGCGAGGAGCTTCCCCGCCGGGGCGCCCGGGCGTGGGACATGATGCAGATGACTTCCACCGGGCAGGTCTCGCTCGACTGGAGTGACGAGGCGGATTGCGCGCGCAAGATGGAGATCTCGGCGCGCTTCTCCCCGCTGCTGGTCGCCCTCTACGCGAACAGCCCCCTCAAGGAGGGGCGCCCTTCGGGGACCCGCTCCGAGCGCAGCCGGGTGTGGAATGAGGTCGACCCCACCCGCTGCGGCTATCTGCCCAGCATGTTCGACGGCAGCTTCAGCTACCGCAGCTACGTGGACTGGGCCTTCGAGGCGCCGCTCCTGTTCCTGCGTCGCGAAGGGCGCTACCTGCAGCCGGACATCACGTTCGGACAGCTCCTGCGTGAGGGATGGCAGGGAGAGCGGGCGACCCTGAGCGACTGGCAGGACCATCTCTCCACGCTCTTCCCCGAGGTGCGGATCAAGCAGGTGATGGAGATCCGGGCCGCGGACTCGGTGGATCCCGAGCTGACCGGCTCCCTGCCGGCGCTGCTGCGGGGCCTGCTCTACGACGAAGGCTCTCTGGACGCGCTCGAGCAGCTCCTGCCCCGGCTCGACTACCAGGCGCACCTGGCGTTCCACGCGGACACCCAGGTCCGCGGGCTGAAGGCCGAGGTCCAGGGCCACCAGGTGCTGCCGCTGGCGCAGGAGCTGGTGGAAATCGCCGCGCGGGGTCTGCAGCGCCTCGACCCCGCGGATCTGCCGCTGCTCGAGCCGCTGCGCGCGTTGGTCGCCGAGGGACGCGACCCGGCGCAGGCCGTGCTCGACGCCTGGGCCCGGAAGCCGGACGCGGCGGCGCTCTTCCAGGAGCTCGCCATCCGCTGACGGGAGGGCGGGCAGCCTGGCGGGGGCCCGTGAAGCAGGTTGCGGCGGGAATGTTCCTCCGGCCGGCGGTGCGCAGTTTCGCGGCCATGGCCCAGGACTTCCGGCTCCAGGTCAGCCCGCGCACCATCTGGATCGCCGGGCTGCACATCCTCGGCGTGGCGATCGTCTGGCGCAGCGTCTACCGCGTGGGCGCGGTGGTGGGGCTGATCGGGCTCGCGCTGCTGTTCGCGCTGGCGTTGGAGCCGGCGCTGCGGAAGCTCAAGTCCTTCGGCGTTCCGCGCGGGCTGGGGGTGGCGCTGGTGGTCGCGGCCAGCGCGGCGATCCTCGCGCTCCTGCTGGGGACCCTCATTCCCATGCTGGTGGTGCAGCTGCAGAGTCTGCTGACCGCATTGCCGGGACTCGTGCAGCGCCTGCTCGAGACGCGTTGGGTCCAGGAGCTCGCCATCGATCAGCAGCTCGAGGCGCAACTGCTCAGCGAGCTGCCGCACCGGGTGACCGAGCTGGTCAAGCCGGCGCTGGACGTGGTGCAGGGCGCGGTGGCCCTGGTCGGCGCGGCGGTGGTCCTGGGCTTCCTGGTGATCTTCATGCTGCTCTTCGGCCCCCCGCTCTACGCGCAGCTGATCGGTTGGGTGCCCGCCGATCGCCGGGACACCCTCGCCGATGGACTCGAGCGGGTGCTGAAGGTGGTGAGCGGCTACCTGGGTGGGTCCCTGCTGGTGGCGCTCATCGGGACGATCGTGATCGGAACGGTGCTCGCGCTGATGGGGGTGCCCTATTTCGTCCCCCTGGCCCTCAGCTATCTGGTGCTGGGGCTCATCCCGTGGATCGGCAGCGCGCTCTCCGCGACCATGGTCAGCCTCACCACCTTCGCGGCGATGGGCTGGCAGAAGGCGGTCATCGTGCTGGTCTTCTTCCTGATCTACCAGCAGCTGGAGGGGCAGTTGCTGCAGCCCCTGGTGCAGCGGCAGACGCTGCAGATGAACCCGTTGCTGATCTCCCTGGTCCTGCTGCTGGGAGGCGCCATGGGCGGGCTCATCGGCGTGGTGCTGGCGCTGCCGGCAGTCGCCGCGGCCCAGGCACTGCTCGAGGTGTATTCGAACCGCAACGGCCGGAGCAGCCGGAAGGGGGGCACCGGCGAGGGGCTCCTGCTCACCGGTCCCATCCGGTCGGATCGGACGCCACGCGCCGAAACCTGAGAGGGGGCCTTCCCCGGAGGGCGCTTCGACCTTGGCTCGACCCTGCGCTCAGACCTTGCGGAAGAGGCGTCGCAGCCCGCCCAACAGCCCACCGGGACGTGGCTCCGCAGCCCCTCCCTCGGGCGCCATCGAGAGCAGGGCCTCCCGCGCATCGGAGTCGAGCGGGGTCTGTGGAAGCGGAATCCGGGGCCCACCCGGTGCCTCCACCGAGACCTGGATCCGTCCCCCTTCATCGACCCGGATCTGAATCTCGACCTCTCCCGGAAGGGAGGACTGCGCCGCGAGCGCCCCCAGGGGTTCGGCGTCAGCGATGGAGTCTGCGACTCCCTGGTAGAGCAACACGCCCAGCTCCTGACCCGCCTCGACAGGGAGGGTGAGCGTCTTGCTCAGGGGAATCCGGGTCCCGCGCTCCAACACCCGCCGCAGCCGTCCGCTCCGCTCGGCGAGGCCCAGGGGCACGGAGAGGACCTCGAACACGCTGAAGGGGCGGCGGCCCCGTCCGCTTCGGACCACGGACTCACCGATGAGCGCTGCGCCGCGGATCACCGACGCGGGATCGACCTGGTCTGCGGCGGTGACCTCGCGTCCCAGAAGCTCCGAGAGCCGCTGTTTCCAGAGGGGGGAGCGCTCCACGGAGCCCAGCATCAGCACCCCATCCACGCCGGCGGCGCTGAGCTGCGCCTCATCGAGGACCTCGCTCACCAGCGCGAGCTGTCGTTCGATCAGATCGCGGCTGACGCCATCGAGCTCTTCCCGGGTCACCTCGAACGGCCTCGCATCCGGTGCGGGGGTTCCATCGTTCCGCAGGGGGAGGGTGAGCGAGGTGGACGGGGCCTGTTCGAGCGCGAGGCGGGCGGTCGTGCAGGCGTCCCGGAGGGCCTTTCCGGCTGCGCTTCCCGGCTCGGGGATCGGGAGCCCGGCTTCCCGGAGGCGGCGGCGCAGTGCGTACGCGAGGCGGGCCTCGAGCTCGGGGAGGCCCAGGAAGGGATCTCCGGCCGCGCTGAGGGTCTCCACGTCGTCGCCGGTGAGCTGCACGATGGCCGCGTCGAAACCCACGCGTCCGGTGGAGAGCACCAGGAGCCGTCTTCGGGCAAAGCCCTTGCCGTGGGCGTAGGCCGCAGCCGCGGCGATGGGGGAGGAGGTGAGCCGGATGCCTTCAAAGCCCAGCCGGGCGGCGGCCGCGACCCAGGCCTCGCGTTGGCGATGGCCGGCGTGCAGCGGCAGGGCCAGCACCCACAGCGGCCGCGCGTCTCCGGCCAGCGCCTCACCGGCGTGTGCCTGCAGCTCGATCCAGCGTGCGGCCCAACCCACGCCGCCCGTCGGCTGACCGCCTTCGTGCCAGGAGGCGAACCCTTCTGCATCGGGATGCACCGGTCGGCCCTCGGTGGCCGCCAGCTCGAGGATTCGCGGAGCGTCGGCGCGCTGTCCCAGCAGGCGCAGGGCCCACGCGCTGTCCGGCGCCGGGGAGGATGGACGGATGGAGACGCCGCCTCCCTTCCACCTTGCGATCCCCGCCTCGGGAAAATCGACCGAGGCCGCCAGGATGCTGCTCGGAGCTGTGCCGCGGATGCGGGAGACCAGCGCGTCGGCTTCCCGCGCGGAGGCCCGCGCCAGGGTCTCGACGCGCTCGGCGCGGGCCCGGGTCTGAGCGAGCTGGGCGGCTTCCCGGGCCGCGTCTTCCCGCGCCTCCTGCGCCTCGTCGGGGTGGGCGGTGGCGAAGCGTTCATTCTGAATGGGAGACGCCGGATGCTCCTGCCCCACATCCTGCGCCCCTGCGGTCACGTCAGTTTCAGGTGCAACCGATAGGGTGGTGCGCTGGAGGTCCGTAGCGCGCGCATCGGGAGCCGCGTCGGTCGGTACCGCCGAGCGGCCGTGGGCCGCAGGCGTCCTGAGGACAGCGTCCGGTGCCCCGATGGTGGCGTGGGGCTTCGCACGCCGGTCCGCGTCGTCCGAGGTGCTCGGGAGAATGGACGGGAAGGCCCCGCCGGCTTCTGCGTCCCGGGGCACGGGGGCGGGTGCCGCGTCCCGCTGACCGGATGCACCTGCAACGTTTCCTTGAGACGCATCAGGTACAACGCTTGGTGCGGACCCGGCGTGGGACGCGCCCCGAACCGGTTCATCCGCTTCCGGGGAGCTGGTGGACACGCCCTGCTCCGGCGTGGGGGGAGGGGCGTGGACGGGCGACCCCGGCGCTCCCGCTGCACGGCGCCAGGAGGGAACGCCGATCCCCTGGGCGTCACCGGGAGCCGCGGGGCGTGCGGCGAGGATGCGCGCGAGCACCGCATGGCTCTGGGCGTCCAGTTCGGTGAAGGCGAGCTCCATCCCGCCCCGGCGTCCCGGCGCTGCCTCGATGGCGTCCTGGACGACCACGCCCCCCCGGAGCAGGCGGGTCCCGTCGGCGAGGACCAGCTCGAAGCGCAGGTGGGTGCCCTCGGGCTTCAGGCTCCTGGTGGGAATGAAGATCCCGGACGGTGAGACGTTCGCGCCGAAGCGGCGGATGAACGCCTCCTCGCTTTCAAAGGGGAGGCGGACCCGCAGCGGGAGGGGCGCGGGGGCGTTGCCGGTCATGACCGCGCCCTCCCTCCGCGCTTCCCACGGTGGGACCGCTCCCTCACGCCTTGGCGTCCCGCACCAGCTCGAGGAGCCGATCGAAGGCGGCGGGGAGCTTTCCGGGTTCGGTGCCGCCGGCCTGCGCGAGGTCAGGCTTCCCGCCGCCGCGTCCGCCGATCTCCCCGGCCATCTCCCGCACCAGGTCGCCGGCCCTCAGGCCGCGAGAGGCCATGTCCTTGGTCGCAGCGACGAGGACGAGCGCCTTGCCGTCCTTCTCTCCACCCAGCGCCACGATGCCGGACTGGAGCTTGTCGCGGAGCTGATCGGCGAGGGTCCGATAGACCTTGGCGTCGGCGGGATCGACCCGCGCCGCAATGACCTTCACGCCGTTGATCTCCTGGACCTGGCTGAGGAGATCGCCGCCTCCCGCGCCGCCGGCCGACGCGCGGAGGACCGCCTCCTCGGCGCGCTTCTCGAGCTCCTTCATCCGCTTCTGCATCGCCTCGATGCGCGCGGAGAGCTCGCGCGGCTGCGCCTTGAGGAGGGCCGCCGCACGCTGGAGTTCCTGCTCCTCCTGCCGGACGTGGGCGAGCGCGCCCGCTCCGGTGACCGCGATGATGCGCCGCACACCCGAGGCGATGCCCGACTCGGAGACGATCTTGAACAGGCCGATGTCGCCTGACCGTCCCACGTGGGTGCCGCCACAGAGCTCGATGGAGGCGGGGTGCACGCTGACCACGCGGACCTCCTCGCCATACTTCTCACCGAACATGGCGACCGCCCCGCTGGCCTTGGCCTCGTCGAGCTTCATCAGGCGGGTGCTGGCGGCGGTGTTGTCGCGGACCCACGCGTTGACCAGGTCTTCGATCGCCGCGAGCTGGTCCGACGTCAGTGCCCCGAAGTGGTTGAAGTCGAAACGGAGCTGTTCGGGAGCCACCACGCTTCCGGCCTGCTTGACGTGATCGCCGAGCACCCGCTTGAGGGCCTCGTGCAGCAGGTGCGTGGCCGAGTGGTTCGCGCGGATCGCCTTGCGCCGGGCACCATCCACCGACAGCTGGGCCACCTCTCCGACTTCGAAGCGGCCCTGCTCGATCTTCGCGCGGTGGACCACAAGTCCACTGATCGGGCGCTGCGCATCGAGCACCTTCGCCACACTGTCGCTGCCGTGCGCGAGGATCTTCCCGGTGTCGCCCACCTGGCCGCCGGACTCTCCGTAGAAGGGGGTGCGATCGAAGATGAGCTCGACCTCTTCACCGGCATGGGCCTCACGGACCTCGACGCCATCGCGGAGGATGGCGCGCAGGCTGCCCTCGCCCTCGTGGCCCTCACCCTCATAGCCGAGGAAGACCGTTTCGCCGATGCGGGCGAGCACCGCGTGATGGGCCGCACCCACCGACTTCTCTCCCGATCCGGCGAAGGCGTTCTTGTCCGCCTCCTCCTTCATGCGCCGCTCGTACCCCTCGAGATCGACGTCGAGGCCGCGCTCCCGGGCGATGAGCTGGGTGAGGTCCCACGGAAAGCCGTGGGTGCCGTGGAGGAAGAACACCACGTCGCCGGGGAGCAGCTTGCCGCCCGAGGCCTCCAACTTGGCCAGCTCCTCATCGATCATCTTCAGGCCGCGATCGAGGGTGCGGCGGAAGCTCTCCTCCTCGTGGCGGGTGGCCTCGAGGATGAACGTGCGGTGATCGCGCAGCTCCGGATAGGCCTCGCCCATGACCTCGATCACCCGCTCGACGGTGCGGTGGAGGAAGGGCTCCTTCATGCCGAGCTTGGTGGCGCCATGGCGGACCGCGCGGCGCATGATGCGGCGCAGAACGTAGCCCCGGCCCTCATTCGACGGCGTGACGCCATCGGCGATGAGGAAGGCGGCGGCGCGGCTGTGATCGACGATCACCCGCATGCTCGCGGAGTCGGGATCCGCGGGATCGTAGGGGCGACCGCAGAGCTCCACGACCGACGCCAGCAGGGATTGGAAGAGGTCGGTGTCGTAATTGCTGAGCTTGCCCTGCACGACGGCGGCGAGGCGCTCGAGGCCCGCGCCGGTGTCGATGGAGGGGCGGGGCAGCGGCCGCAGCTCCCCATCCTTCTCGGCGCGGTTGAACTGCATGAAGACGAGGTTCCAGATCTCGAGCCAGCGATCGCACTCGCAGGCCACACCCTCGCAGGCCCGTCCGGCGGCTTCCTCGGCGCAGGGGACCTCGTTGCCCTGGAAGTAGTGAAGCTCCGAGCAGGGGCCGCAGGGGCCGACGTCACCCATCGCCCAGAAGTTGTCCTTTGCGCCCAGCTTGTGGATGCGTGAGGCGGGGACGCCCGCCTTCAGCCAGAGGTCATAGGCCTCCTGATCCCACGGCAGGCCCCCCTCGCCATTGAAGACGGTCGCCGAGAGGCGCTCGGGATCGAGCTTGAGGACGTCGACCACGAAGGTCCACGCGAAGGGGATCGCCTCGGCCTTGAAGTAGTCGCCGAAGGAGAAGTTCCCCAGCATCTCGAAGAACGTGTGGTGGCGCGCGGTGTAGCCGACGTTGTCGAGGTCGTTGTGCTTTCCGCCGGCGCGCACGCACTTCTGGCTCGAGGTCGCCCGCTTGTAGGGACGGGTCTCGAGGCCGGTGAAGACGTCCTTGAAGGGGACCATGCCTGCATTGGTGAAGAGCAGGGTCGGGTCGTTGAGCGGAACCAGGCTCGCCGAGGGCACACGCTGGTGCTCACGTGCGGCGAAGTAGGACAGGAAGGACTCGCGGATCTCCGCGGCGGTGACGGGGCTGGACATAGGGGGCGCAGGTATACGTCAGCCTCGGGCACTTGGCGCGGGGCCGTTTTTGTGAGGTACAATCTTCCAATCCTGATGCGTCCCTCCGCGCTCCTGCTCCTTGTGCTGGTCTCCCTGCCTGGGTGGGCGGCGGACGTCGATCCCCGCATTGCCTACCTCTCCCGACAGCTCCGGAGTGGCCAGGACGTCCGCGTCCGGGCGCAGGCGGCGCTGGTGTTGGGGAAATCGGAGGCACCGGAGGCTCTGGCGCCCCTCTGCGATGGATTGACCGACGAGAGCGGTGTGGTGCGGGGAGCGTCGGCCCGCGCGCTGGAGGAGCTCGGCGATCTGGGCGCCATCCGCTGCCTGCGCGACGCGATGAAGGACGGCCGGATGGAGCCCAGCGTCCGCCAGGCCATGGAGCGCAGCGCGGTGGCCCTGGAGACCCTCCGGGATCAGCCGGCGCGGCTCTACATCGCGATGCGGCCGGTGAAGGCCCAGGACGGGGTCGATCCGGCGATGGCGGCGGTCGCCGAGGCGCGGCTGAAGCGGCAGCTGCAGCGGTTGGGAACGCGTTGGGCCCCGGCGGAAGAGCCCAAGGCAGCAGCCAAGCGCGTGCTCGCCAAGGAGCGACTGCAGGGCTTCGTGGTGATGCCCGAGCTGTTACCGCACGGCGACGGTGGGTTGCGGATCAAGGTGGTCTGCCTGTCCTATCCGGATGAGCGGTTGCTCGGGCAGGTGGAATCCAAGGCCAAGGGGGGGCGGCCGGCGGACCTGGTGAAGGCGCTGGTGCCCCACGCTGCCAAGCAGATGGCAGCCATTTTCGAAGAGTCGAGGCACTGAGTCATGGCGA
This sequence comes from Myxococcaceae bacterium, assembly GCA_035304185.1. Classification (GTDB taxonomy): domain Bacteria; phylum Myxococcota; class Myxococcia; order Myxococcales; family Myxococcaceae; genus DATGQN01. Next base: position 1,155 of record DATGQN010000060.1, on the reverse strand, counting down.
CACCGATCCAACCCAGCTCCGCAATCCCGGTGACGTCCGCGCCTCCGCGCCGACGCCTGCGCAACTTCCTGCTGGAGCCACGCTTCCAGCTCAAGTTCACCGCCTACATCGTGGCGGTCTCGCTGCTGATGGCTTCACTGTTGGGGGCCTTCCTTTGGCGCAACACCCAGGCGCTGCTGTCGGAGACGCAGCAGGCGGTGGAGGCGCGGGCGCAGGCGGCGGAGACCAGCAAGGAGCTGAGCCGGGCGACCCTCACCAACCAGCTGATGCTGGAGATGGACGATCCCGCGTTCGCGGCGCAGCTCGAGGCGGAGGCGGCCCGGATCGACGCGGAGTACGAGCGGGAGGTCCAGGCCGTGCTGACCCAGCGCGCGGACCTGTTGCGTCGTCAGCAGCTCGGGTGGGTGGCGTTGGCGGGCGCGCTGTTGGCCTTCATCTTCGGATGCGCCCTGGCGACGATCGTGGTGACCCACAAGGTGGTGGGACCGCTGCTGCGCATCCGCCGGCTGGTCAACGACGTGGCCGCAGGACGCTACCTGCTCCCGACCCACGCGCTGCGTGATGGTGACGAGCTCAAGCCCCTCTTCACCGACGTGACCACGATGGTGCAGAACCTGAGGGACGCGCAGGCCGAGGATCTGGCGGCGCTGCAGCGGACGCTGAAGACGGTGCAGGCAGCGGGCGCAGGGGCTGAAGCGGTGGATGAGCTGAACGCCGTCAGCGAGCGTATGCGCGCGCGGCTGAGCGGAGGGCAGCGGTAGCCGGCCCACGCCGCCTCAGGCCTTCCGTTGCTGAGTGCGGGTTCCTCCGCCGGAGGCGCAGCCCGCGGCCCTCGCAGCGTCCCGATCACTCAGCATCAGCTGCGCAGCCCGGGCAGGCATCCCGACCACGCAGCGTCAGGTGGGCGTGGCTCTGGGAGCTCGCAGCGTCATGGTCGCTTCCGCCAGCTCGTGGAAGCGAGCGGCCGGCTCGTGGAAGCGGGAGGCCGGCTCGGAGCAGCGATGGGCCGCGGCTCCGAACTCCCCCGCGCTCAGTCCCGCACTTCGAACGTGCCGGCGATCATCTTCCCCATCGCGCAGCCGTACTTGAGCACCCCGGTCTTGTCGGGGGTGAAGCTCGCGGTGACCGTCTCGTTGAGGGGCAGCTTCACGTCAA
>DATGQN010000059.1:0-46160 GCA_035304185.1 Myxococcaceae bacterium | reverse complement strand
CGGGCCGGCGCGTTCGGATCGGGCCGCGCGTTGGGTCCGCGACCACGGCAGCGACGCTGAAACGAAGAACGGCCCCGGACGCGCAGGACGTCGCGGGGCCGCTTTCGTGATGAGCGTGGTGCCGGTGTCAGGCCGGCATGGCGCAGAACTGCTCGTAGTCGATGAGCTCGATCTTCGCGCCCTCTCGGCAGACCGGGCACTCGGGATCCCGGCGCAGCTTGAGCTCGTTGAAGCGCGTTCCAAGCGCATCGAAGAGGAGCAGGCGCCCGTTGAGGGGCTCGCCCACGCCGAGGATGAGCTTGATGGCCTCGGTGGCCTGCAAGAGCCCGATGGTCCCGGGGAGGATGCCCAGCACCCCGGCCTCGGCGCAGCTCGGCGCCATGTCCGGCGGCGGCGGGGAGGGATAGAGGCAGCGGTAGCAGGGGCCCTTGCCGGGGATGAAGGTCGTGACCTGTCCCTCGAAGCGGAAGATGGAACCGTGCAGGTTGGGCTTGTTCTGCTCCACGCACACGTCGTTGATGAGGTAGCGGGTGGGGAAGTTGTCGCCACCGTCGAGCACCAGGTCGAACTTGCCCAGGATCTCCCGCGCGTTGTCGCTGGTGAGGCGCTCCTGGAAGGTGACGACCCTCACGTCCGGGTTGATGGCCTTGATGGCCTCCTCCGCCGAGGCGACCTTGGGCATCCCGATTCGGTCATTGGTGTGGATGACCTGCCGCTGCAGGTTGCTCAGGTCGACGGTGTCCATGTCGACGATCCCGATCGTCCCCACGCCGGCCGCGGCGAGGTAGAGGGCCGCGGGGCTTCCGAGACCGCCCGCGCCCATCAGGAAGACCTTGGACTTGAGGAGCTTCTCCTGCCCGGCCTCGCCGACCTCGGGGATGATCAGGTGGCGGCGGTAGCGCTCCTTCTGCTCGGGGGTGAGGACGAAGGGCTTCTCGGTGGGGAGGGCCGCGTCGCTCCAGCGGTTGTAGCCGCCGGCGAGGCTGACCACGTCGGTGTAGCCCATCTGCTGAAGCGTCCGGGCAGCCAGCGCGCTCCGGGTCCCGCCGGCACAGTAGAGGACCACCGGCTCGTCCCGCTTCGCCTGATCCTCGATGCGCAGCTCGAGGTAGCCGCGGGGGATCGAGCGGGCGCCGGGCAGGCGTCCGGCGGCGTACTCGTCGGACTCACGCACGTCGATGAGCTTGGGAGGGTTCTCGGAGGCGAGGAGGCGTCGCACGTCGTCGACGCTCACCTCGCGGATGTCCTGCTTCACCGAGGAGAGAAGATCGCGGAAGGTCTGGGCCATGGTGCTGGCCTGTATAAGAGCCTGGCGCGGCCGGCGCACGACACGGAGGGCCGGATGAAGCCGGGCGGTGACCTCGGGAAAGGGGCGGAAGGTTGAGCGGATCGCTGAAGGGCAGGGTGGCGCTGGTGACCGGAGCGGGCCAGCGGCTGGGCAAGGCCATCGCCGAGGGCCTGGGCGCGCTGGGGGCCGACGTGGCGGTGCACTACTGCGGCTCGGAGGCGGGGGCTCAGGACACCTGCCGGACCATTCAGGGCCTGGGGCAGCGGGCGCAGGCGTTTCAGGCGGATCTCACCGAACCCTCGGCACCCAAGAAGCTGGTCGCGGAGGTGGAGGCGGCGCTGGGGCCGGTCGACATCCTGATCAACAGCGCGGCCCGCTTCGATCGTATGGGCTTCCTGGAGACGCCCGCCGAGATCCTGGAGCTCAACTGGGCCCTCACCGCCCGTGCGCCCTTCCTCCTGTCCCAAGCGGTTGCGCCCGGCATGCAGGCGAAGGGGAAGGGGGACATCCTCAACGTCCTGGACGTGGCGGGGGTGTTGATGCCCTGGAAGGGCTATTCGGCCCATGGCATCACCAAGGCGGCGCTCGCCCACCTGACCGAGGTGCTGGCACTCGAGCTCGCGCCCACCATCCGGGTCAACGCGGTGGCGCCGGGGACGGTGCTGCCGCCGGAGCACCTCTCATCGGAGGCGCTGGAGAAGCTGCGGCAGCGGATCCCCCTGGGGCGCTTCGGAAGGCCGCAGGACATCGTGGAGACGGTGGGATTCCTGCTCACCGGACCGGATTTCCTCACCGGGCAGGTCATCGCGGTGGAGGGGGGACGCCAACTGGAGCACGGGTTCGCCTGAGCCGGGGAGGCGCTGACGCCGGGCCGGGAGTGACAACCGGGCGTTCTGGCGTTATCCATGGGCGCAACTCTTCAAGCGGGCCCAGGTGAAGCTGGTGGGCGGCTCTTCGGCCGGCCCGTCCCCGCAAAAAACGCATCGAGGACAGCATGCAGACCACGACCGACACCGCGACCACGCAGCAGCCGGCCCCCTCGCCTTCCTTCACGCTCACCGAAGGTGCGCTGAAGCAGCTCCAGACGGTGATCGCCGACAACGGCTTCGAGGGCTACTACCTCACCATCCGCGTGGTGCCTGCCGGCTGCTCGGGCATGGGCTACGACCTGAACCTCGTCAAGGAGGCCAAGGCCGACGACGTGGTCTGGGAGCAGGACGGCATCAAGATGGCGACCGACGCCAACAGCCGCGGCTACCTCGACGGCACCCAGGTCGACTACGTGAAGAGCATCCAGGGTGAGGGCTTCCAGTTCTCCAACCCGAACGCCAAGAGCTCCTGCGGCTGCGGGACCTCGTTCACGACCTGAGTCCGGGTCGCGGCCGGCATGGCTGCGGACAGACGCTGAAGCAGAGAAGGGGCGCCGACGATCTTCGTCAGCGCCCCTTTTTCCGTGGTGCTCAGAGCAACGACACCCACGCCGCAGAGGACCCGGTGCGCTTCTTGTGCTCCAGCCGCACCGCGCGCCGTTCCTTGGCCGCTTCGAACGCGAGCCGTTCCTCCTCGCTTTCCAGCAGCAGGGGCGGAACCCGTCCACGCTTCCCGTCCTGCCCCAGCGCCACGAAGGTCAGCAGCGCGGTGGTGGTGAGCCGCCGATCGCCGTTGAAGGGGTTCTCGGCGGTCACGCTCACGCCGATCTCCAGCGAACTGCCAAAGGCCGCGAGCACCCGGGCCTTGAGCAGGGCGGTCCAGCCGAGCTGAATCGGCGCGTGGAAGTGGACCTCGTCGATGGAGGCGGTGACCACGGTGGAGCGGCAGTGACGCTGCGCCGCGATCGCCGCGGCGATGTCGATCCACTCCATCACCCGACCACCGAACGCCGACTGGAGGGCGTTGGTGTCCGGCGGGAGCACCATCTGGGTCATGACGACCTCGGACTCGCGGGGGGACTTGGGCGCGAGGGCTTCGGGCGAGGTGTCGTGACTCACGAATGCATGCTCCAGAGGGAAGGGGAGGGGTCAGCGGGCGAAGAAGTCGGTGACCAGGTCGAGGAAGCGCTCGCGTCCCACACCGCTGCGGATGTCGTCCTGACTCACGTCGATGGTGAGGCAGTCGATGCCGTACTTCGCCTGCACGATCTGCGGGAACGAGGTGTAGTAGCCGTTCAGGCCGCGCAGGAACTGCTGCTGGATGCCCTTCTCCTCGCGGCGGCCGCGCGCGCGGATCCGGCTCAGGAGGACCTCCACGTCCGGGACGTCGAAGCAGATGACCTTGTCCGGCCGCGCGATGCTGCGGCTCAGGCGCTGGAAGTACTCGTAATAGAGGTCGAGCTCGGCGTCGTTCAGGTGCCCCAGCCCGTGGAGGTACTTCGCGAAGATCTCCGGGTCCTCATAGAGGGTGCGGTCCTGCACGCAGCTCTTCTTCACCGTGTGAATGAGCTCGTGGTGCTCGACCCGGCGCAGCAGGAACTCGAGCTGGAGGGTGAAGCTCCAGCGGCCCATGTCCGCGTAGTAGTCGCGCAGGAAGCGGTTATCGATCACCGGCTCGTCGAAGAGCTCGAAGCCGAAGGTCTGGCTGAGCATCTTGGCCGCGGTGGTCTTCCCCGCGCCGATGTTGCCCGCCATGGCCACGAAGAGCTTGGCCTTCGGCAATTTGGCGCGCCGGCTCCGGCTGGTCACCTTCTTGGCCGGCTCGGGCGTGGCGTTCTCCACCAGGGTGTTGCGGGCGGCGCGGGTCCGGCGCGACGAGGCAGGCTTCGTCTCCTCGACCTCGTTCCGGGGCGCGTCCGGCGGCGGGGCGGCGGAGCCCCGGGACGAACCGGTCTTCTTCGCGGAGGAGGCCACCGAGGCCACCTTGGAGGCGGAACTCCGGGCGCCCTTGCGTGGAGCCGACGACGGGGGACTGCGGGGTGTGCGCGCGGTCATGGGCCCGTTGTCCATCGATCCACCCGCTTCTGTCCACGATCGCGGTACTCGGAGCGGCTCACCTCCCACGAGACCAAGACGTCACACAGCCGGGTTTGACGCCCTCTCCCTCATGCCATATGGGCGCGGCATCCGCCGGTCGGCCGCGGAGTGGGGGCTGGGCCTCTCACTCCGGACCGGCGAGGAACCCAACCGGAGACCTGGAATGCTTCGACTGAACTTCTTGATGGCCGCGCTCCTCGCGGTCGCGCTGACCGCCTGTCCGAGCCGTGACGACGACCAGAAGCCCGATGGCGGCGACACCTGCGTTGGCGAGTGCCCGGACGCCGGCGACAACGGTGACGGCGGTGACAACGGCGATGGTGGCGATACCAACCCGGATCCGGACGCCTGTGAGGAGTCGCCCTGGGAGTACGACGCAGAGCGGACCTTCACCGACGACACCTGCACCCCGTTCGAGTCCGAGTACGAGAAGCCGGATTGCCGCAGCTTCCACTGGGATGGTGTGGTCAAGCTGATGGAGGGTGTCGAGCAGGTCCGCTACGGCGAGTGCCGTCACCAGTTCCTGCGCCTCGAGAACGTGCAGGTCGTCGGCATCGACGAGGCCTACTTCGAGCGCACCGATGGCGAGGCCGACCCCACGAAGCCGCGCCGTAACTTCTGGGTGGTCGACGCCGAGAACCCGACGATGGGCATCTGGGTCCACTTCCGCTTCTCCGACAGCTGGATCGACGCGACCGGCGAGGAGCACGAGCGCGAGATCGTCCTGGGCGACATCATCAACATCGAGGCGAAGCTCGATCAGCAGCCCGGCTACAACGACCGCGATGGTCGCCGCTGGATGCTCACCAACCTCTTCCAGAACGGGAACGTCGTGCGCCCGGTGACGGTCGAACTCGTTGCCCGTGGCAGCGGTGAAGCGCCGGCCCCGGTCGAGGTTCCTGCCTGCTTCGGCGACTCCAACGACGGCTACAACCGCCCCGGCCAGGGCTTCGTCGGCAGCCGGATCCACATCCCGGGCCCGATCGAGATCACCAACGCGACCCCCGCTGCCTTCCTCAACGTGAACGAGGGCAGCGATACGGTCTTCGGTTTCGAGGTCACCGGCGGCATCCTCGTGAACAACTACAAGACCTACGCGCTCGACGAGGATGAGCGCTGCGACTGGCGCCAGAAGGCCATCGAGGCCGCGGCCGAGGGCAAGAAGGTCGTGTTCCCGAACGGCATCTCCGGCATCTGGGAGAACTACACCCACGCGCCCTGCGAGAACGACGATTGCAGCCGCAACTACTGGGGCGGCATCCCGGGCACCTACGACTACTGCACCGAGGTTCCCGAGGACGGCAACTGGTACACCAACGTCCTCTTCCCGCAGTCCTGTGACGACGTCGTCGCCGTCATCGAGTAGTCCCGCGGCTGAGGATTCGACACCGCCCCCCTCCGGGCCTGGTGCCGCGTCGTGACGCCCTGAAGGCCCTCATGCTCCTCCTCAAGGAGAGCGTGGGGGCCTTTTCGCGTCAGCGCATCCAGCCCAAGGCGCGCTCGAGAACCGGTCCCGCGTTCTCGAGCGTGTTTCGACCGTGGGTGACGATGAGGCGCTCCGGTGCCCACCGCTGCACCTGCTCGTAGAACGCACGCGCTGCGCGTCGACGTCGCTTCGCGAGCCACCGGATGTCCGCGGGCGTTCCTCCCGGCGCCCGGTTGCCCCCGAGCCGGGTCACCACCCGCAGCAACCATCCCATGCGCTCCGGCTCCATGGCTTGAATGAGGTCGGCGATCAGGAGCGTCCGCGAGGCGCGGTGGAAGAAGACCACCTCCTCCAGGAAGCCGCTGCTTCGATAGAGGACCTGGTCGAACGTTGCCGCCCAGGCCGCATCCGATCGGTCACCGAGGTTCGCGTCGAAGACGACAGAGATGCCCTGGGACCTCGCGCGCTCCCGGACGCCCGGAGACGCCCAGGCGACCGCTCCGGGCGCATGGGGCCGCCACTGCCCGATGAAGGCGTAGTGCAGACGGTTCGGCGAGATCAGGTGCGCGACGCGGCCGAGCGGTGCGAGTTCGGCGAGCAGGGCCGGCGTCGGGGGCGTGGGAGACCAGAGCCAGAGGTCACCCGAAGCAAGGCGTGCCACCACCATCCGGGTTGGAAAGGGCACCGACAGAGGGCCCACCCCCATCCCGATCTCCGGCCCATCGACCCACCAGAGATCCTCGGCGATGGCTTTGAGCCGTCCCAGGGGGTGGTACAGGAACCGGTCGCCCTCAGAGGGACCTGGATCGGTGACTTCGGGAGAAGGACCGGAGGCGCGCATAGGCCTTGACCCTGCCACGCATCGGCCCGGCGTCGATGACTCGGCGCCCCGGTTTTCCCACTCTGTTGACCGCACGCGTCAGCGGCAGGTGGGGCAGGCGCCTACTCTCGCGGCAAACTTTCTTCAGGGATGCAATGCGGGAGGGTTGGACGCCGGCCGCGGTTTGGGTCACTCTGCGGGAGGTCCCGACCGGAGAAACGTCCGCATCACCTCGGCCGCACCACAGACCGCCGTCCCATTCGGCAAATACCTGCTCCACCGACGCATTGCGGTGGGGGGCATGGCCGAGCTGTTTCTGGCGGATGACACGGTGCTCGAGCGGAGGGTGGTCCTCAAGCGCGTCCTCCCGTACCTGACCAGCGAGCCCGAGTTCCTCCAGATGTTCCTGGACGAGGCCCGGATCGCCGCCCAGCTCCATCATCCGAACATCGTGGAGACCTTCGAGCTGGGATCGCTCGAGGGGCAGATCTTCCTTTCCATGGAGTACGTGGAGGGGGTCGATCTCCGGAAGCTGATGCAGGAGCAGCAGCAGCGCCGCGGTGGGCCGCTTCCCACGCGCATCGCCGCGGGGATCCTGCAGCGCGTGGCTGCCGCACTTGGACATGCCCATTCGGCGACCGGCGTCGACGGCAAGCCGATGGAGGTCATCCATCGCGACGTCAGCCCGCAGAACGTGATGGTCTCGTTCGACGGGCAGATCAAGCTGGTGGACTTCGGGATCGCCAAGGCGAGCTCGGCCATGGCGTTGAGCCAGCCTGGCGTCATCAAGGGCAAGTTCCTCTACCTCTCTCCCGAGCAGCTCACGCCCGACCGGTTGGATCCACGCAGCGACCTCTTCGCCTTCGGCTCGATGCTGTACGAGACCACGTGCGGCAAGGCGCCTTTCCATCGCCCGACCACCGAAGCGATCATCGTCGCAATCCGCAAAGAGTTTCCGATTCCGCTCTCGGAAGTGATCCGGGGCTATCCGACCGAGCTCGAAGCGATCGTCGCGCAGTGCCTGCAGAAGGACCGGGACGTCCGCTACCAGGACGCCTTCCAGATCGAGCACGACCTGAAGTCCTACCTGGAGCGCTCGGGTGGGGCGGTCACCGAACTCGAGATCGCGCGCTACGTGGCGGGGCTTCTCGAGCGGCCGCTCCCGGAGTCGATGTCGGTCCAGGCACCGTTCTACGAGGACGACGACGAGGAGGAGGCCACGATGATGGCCCGCAGCGTCGACCTCATGCGCGCGCGGACCAACGACGAGATCCCGGCGGTGCGCATCGCTCCGGCGACGATGCAGCTGCCGGTGCGGCGGATGACGCTCGAGCAGCGCGCGGTGACGGCGCCGCCCGCGCCGCCGCCAGCACCCGAGCCGACGTCGGCCACCAACAGCGGCACCCTGACCGGTTCGCGGCCCACACCTCCGGCCCGGCCCGCGGCGACGGGGCTGACCAGCCGCCCGGTTCTCAAGACGCCGACCCATCGTGAGCTGCCTGCCGCGGCAGAGCCCCGCGCCCAGCGCACGCCCGCCGGACCCACCCCGACCGGACGCGCGGGTCCGGCCCCTACCGGGCGCAACCGGCGACCGCCTGCGCCGCCCCGCGAGGAGTTCTCGGCCCCGCCCGTGCTCACCCCGGTCGCCGAGCCCGGGCACCTCGAGCGGAGCCCGGCCCCTTCGCCGGTCGCACCTCCTGCCTCCGTCCCCGCTCCTGACGGGGCGATGTTCGAGCCTGACGACGACGAGGAGGCAACGAGCCTCCTGGCGCTTGGGATGGGGGCCGATGGCGTCGGCCAGCCTGCTTCTCCGAGCGGGGGCGACGCGGACACCCCGGAGGACGACGAGCGGACCGGCGTTCTCGAAGATGAGGACGCGACCGGCGTCTCGCCCGCTCTGGACGACGACGACGCCGACCGGACCGGCGTGTCCGGCGCTTTCGACGAGGATGACGAGCGGACCGGCGTCATGGGGACGGTCGACGAGGCCTCCACCTCCGCGCAGGACTTCTCCTCGGTGGTCGGTGACTTCAAGGACATCGGAGACGGCGAACTTCCGGCGCCTCGGGCCCCCCGCCACGAGGCGTGGGGAGAAGAGGACGAAGAGAACACGAGCACCGACGCCTCTCAGCCCGACGGGCATCCGGCGGCGGACGTGCTCGACGGAAGGGGCTTCGACGCCGGTGGCTTCGAAGATGACCGCGGCTTCGAAGATGACCGCGGGTTCGATGACGCCACAGGCGCGGCAGAGGGCCGGGGACCGGAGGCTTGGGACGATCGCGCGGCATCCGAGGTCACCGATGACGACCGCGGGTTCGAAGACGACCGCGGGTTCGAAGACGATCGCGGGTTTGAAGACGACCGCGGGTTCGAAGACGACCGCGGGTTCGGCGAGGAAGGCGCAGCGGCAGCGCTCGACCCGGATGATGCGTGGCGGCCGGCGGGTGACGGGGCTGCGGACGCGCAGGACGCTGCGTCGGATGAAGAGGATCCCTGGGGGCCGAACGCGGACCTTCCTGACGAGGATGAGGACGCCGCCCCGTCAGACGACGATGAGGCCGCGGCCGCGCTCGGTGATTGGAACGTGGATGATGACGAGGACACCGGGCGCGACCAGGTGCCCGCGCCCTCGAAGCATGTCCCGGCGCGCCCCGCCCGGAGTGCTGCACGCCCGGCGACGGACGCGTCGGAAGACTTGGCGGCCCGACTGCAGAAGCAGCCGCTGGTCCTTGGTGGAATCGGGGTCGGCATCCTGCTGCTCCTGCTCGTGGTGGTGTGGGCCGTCTGGCCGACCTCCGAGCCGGATCGGAACGCCACGCGCGCCATTGAGCCTCCTCCTGGCGTGATCACCAGCCCGGTGGTCTCGGAGGAGCCGGGGATGGAGGCCGCGGAGAACGCGGCGGGCGCCGAAGCTGCGGCGCTCGTCCCGGACGAAGCGCCCGCGGAACCGGAACCGCCGGAGACCGGGCCCGCAACCGGAGCGACTCCGGGTGAGACGCTCCTCGCTGCAGGCAATGCGCCGGAAACCTCTCCGGAAGGCGCGCCGGAAGCCCCGGTCGAGCCACCGCCGGCCTCGAGCCTGATGGAGGACGCACTTCCCGCCGGACAGGTGCGCATCCAGCTGAAGGTTCCCGATCGGGTGAAGGTGATCTCCTCGGGGCAGGTCCTCGACACGAGCCGGCCCATCTCCGTGGCCCCGGGACCGATGGAGCTCAAGCTGCATTGCCCCGTCCGCGAGCGCCCCTTCAGCCACTGGTTGCGGATCCAGGACACGCCGGGACGGGTGCAGACCTTTGACGTCAAGTGCGTGAACCAGCCCCTGCTCTGAGGTCGACAGGTCGCTGGGGCTGCGGTCGCCCCCACCCGGTTGAACGCCGGGGTGCCAAGCAGACGTCAACGTAAGTCGCTGAAAAGACAGGGGGTTTTCGTCGATCAGGTCGCGTTTACACCCCCGATCGCGGCCTTTAGACTCCATGGGACGCCATGGAGAACGCCCGCCGCCCATCGCTGCCCCCTCGTCGCCACCGTGGTGAGCGTCCGCTCCCGCGGATGGGGCGGGCTGCGGGTCGGCTGGCGGAGCCCGAGCGTCTCCTCGAGGCCTGGCGGCGGATCCTCGAGCGCCGCCTGTCCGCGCGGCTCCGGGCCCGGGTCCGGATCTCCATCCACGACAACACCCACACCATGGTGACCTTTCAGCGGGGGCACCAGGGCTGGGATCTCCGGCTCCACCACATGTTCCTGGCGGCCTCGGAGGAGGTGCTCGGGGCGCTGGCGGCGTTCGTCCGCACCGGGGACCCGGTCAGCTCCGCGCTGCTCGACCGCTTCATCGAGCGCAACCGCATCTACATCCGCCGGCAGTCGGCCAAGCAGATTCAGCGGCGGCTCAAGCTCAATCCTCGAGGGCGCTTCCATGATCTGGAGGCGATCCTCAGGCACCTGAACCGGCGCTACTTCCCGGGCCGGGAGATCGAGGTGGCCATCACCTTCGGTCCGGCTCCGCGGGTGACGCGGCCTCGCAAGAGCATCAAGCTCGGCAGTTATTCAGCGGGCTCCCGGATCATCCGGATCCACCCCGCGCTCGACCAGCGGCAGGTGCCCCGCTACTTCGTGGAGTGGATCGTGTTCCACGAGATGCTGCACCACGTGTATCGCGTGCGGCGGGGCGCGGACGGTCGCCGCATCATCCATCCCCCCGAGTTCCTCGAGCACGAGCGCCGCTTCCACGCCTTCGAGCGCGCGCAGGCCTGGGAACGGGAGCACCTGGACCTCCTGCTCCGGGCTCACATGGTCTGAGACCTCTTCCGCCGCTGAATGCCGCGACCGGCGGTCACCCCGAACGCGCAGTCCGCAGACCGTCCGCTTCGGGGGGCTTCAGAGGCTCAACCGGAGTGCCCCATCGCCTGGAGGAGGTCCTCCTTGGAGAGGCGCAGGGCGCGCTCGAAGAGTTCCTGTCCGAAGACCGTGGGGGTGTGCAGATCACCGGCCGCCAGGGTCCGGGCCTCGGCCTTGGCGATCCCGGCACTGCTGGGAGCCTCCCCGTGCGCGTCGAGGAAGGGCACCAGGAACCACAGGCGCTGCGCAAACACCTGACGCATCTCAGGAGTGAAGAAGCGGGCGGCCTGGCCCCGGACCGTGGCGATGATCTGGTCGCGCTTCTGCGCATCGGTCAGCGACAGCTTGCTGCTCTCAATCTCATCCAGGCGTTCGATCATGTCGCGCAGCTCGGACTCGGGCGGATACCAGCCCTTGATGAGGGGCTCGTTGAAGAGCTGCGCCGACATCTTCGAGAGCACTGCGTCCTCCGGCTCGGGAGTCGGGACCGGAGGGAGGGGAAGGGGCTCGACCCCGTAGTGCCCGATGAGGACGTGCAGACCCGGAGGAAAGGCGGTTCCCGAGTCGTGGTTGCGCTGGATCGCGTGTCCGAGCTCGCGCCGGATGTCGTCGTCGGAGACCTCGACCACGGGCTGCTGCTGCTCACGAAGCAGGACCCTCAGAAGCTTGCGGTACTGGTCGCGGGAGCGCGTCATCCGCTCGAGGCTCACCACGCCCTGGGTGTCACTGGCGATGACCTGGTGGACCTGCACCTTTCCATCCAGCGGTCGGCAGACGATCAGGCCGTACTCACCGGTCCCGTCGATCGGAAGCAGCAGCGAGGCCAGCCGGGAGTCTGCCTGTTGCACCAGGGCGATCGGCGCACCGGCGGGAGCGGTTTCCGGGACGTCGACGCCAGCGGATCTCAGCTGGTGCAGGGAGCGCTTGGCCGCCTTGACCAGGGCTTTGGGAGCCTCGGGGGCGTCCACCAGGCGGGTGGCGAGCAGGGGGGTTCCGGCAGCCACCGCGGCCTGCAGGACGGCCTCGGCCAGTGGGGCGGCGAGGGACACGAGCTGGTCGATGGGCGCCTCCGCAGGGGCAGCGATCAGCGCGCGGGCGGTGGCCACCTGGGCGGAGTCGACATCGGGGACATCAGCGCCGCTCTGCAGCAGCTCGAGGAGCTTCTTGGGGGAGATCGCCATGAGGCGGCCGTTCTAGCAGACCCCGGGCGTGAGGCGGGCAGGTCACCGACGCCGCAACAGCCACAGCCCCTCCCGCTGACCCACGATCTCCACCTGCCGGCCGAGGCGGCGACCGAAGACCCGTCCCGGCGAGCTACCGCGCAGGAGGAAGGCGTCATAGGCCTCGCCCTGGTGCGCAAAGCGGAACTGCTGGGGACGCCACTCGGAGGGGAAGGTGGGGGGCGGCGCAACCCGGTAGCGCAGAGGGGAGTGCGGGGTGGAGGCGAAGCTGAAGTTCGGGGCGCCACCGGTGAGCCGCGCCACGGTGGCGGCAGCGTGGAGATGGACCGGCAGGCGCATGACCTCCGAACCGCGATCATGGATGAGCCCCATCACCAGCGGCTTGGGACCGGCAAGGGGCGCAAGCTCCCGGATGGGAACCGACTCGCGATCACATGCGACGAAGCCTCGTCCCAGCACCCCACCCATCACTGCGACCAGCAACGCCGCACCCACCAGCCCGAGCTGCTGTCCCCGCGGGCTGAGCTGGGGGACCGCGGCGAGGATGAGCAGCGGACCGGCGATGTGCGCGAAGCGCGGGCTCAGGTAGTAGACGAGCCCGTGGATGTCGAAGGGCGTGAGGAAGTAGAGGGCGAAGGCGAGCACCGCCAGCCCCCAGGCCGCGAGGCGACGGCGCCGGGCTCCCGGGAGAGGTGCGGCGCCTGTGCTGCGGAGTCCGGGGACGCGTGGCGCGACGTTCGCGAGCAGGAGCAGCGCGATCACGCCCCACAACAGCTGCGCGTCACTGCCATCCCGTAGCAGGCCCATCAGGCGTCGGGGGAGCGCGACCAGCTGGGCCTCCGCGCTCGCAAACCGCATGTTCCCGGACGAGAAGGTCGCTCCCCACGCCTTCCAGGGTGCGCCGGGTTCGATGTTCGCCGGTGCCTCCGACGGCCGCATGGCGAGCCAGATCAGGAAGAGCAACACACCCGGAGTCACCCCCAGCAGCGCGGCGCGACGATCCAGCAGCCACCTTCTCCAACCGGCGCCCGCCTGGAGCCCGCGTGAGGTGAACAGCATCCAGGGAAGGGCAAAGGCGAGGAAGCCGAAGGCCTGCACGTGGAGGATCAGCACGGCCACCAGCGTCAGGCCCATCCACGCGGCAACCCGGGGCCGGGGTTCGGCAGGCCCTTCGATGGCTCTCAGGAAGAGTCCCAGGGTCACGAAGGTCAGCGGGAGGGCCGCGACGAAGTTGATGAAGCCCCATCCGAAGCTGTCTCCATATGCCAGGGGCAGCCCGAGGAGGCTCGGCCAGGTCTGGCGCCCGAAGCAGCGGAGCAGGAACGCCAGGCTCAACGGCATGCCCAGGACGTAGGCGCTCAGGAAGAGCCGGTTGGCGGCCTCGAGCGGCACCACCCAGGAGAGCAGGTGCACCGGGTAGTAGTAGCCGAGGTAGGGGGTGAGCGTGCGGCGCGCGGCGTAGAGGTCCGGGTAGAGGGTGCTTGGATCCTCGAGGCGGTGCAGCACCGAGATCAGGTGCAGGTGCTGGGGCATGTCCACCAGCGGCAGGTCCACGCTCACCCAGATCGGGACGAGGCCTGCCAGCAGCGCCGTGGCGTAGAGCACCCGAGGCCAGCCCGGGAGGGCGCCGCGACGGGACGCGAGGCTGCGGCGTTGGAAGGGGAGGGCCATGCGATCCATGAGGCCGGGAGTGACGACAGCCGTCGGGCCACTGCGGCCGGCCGGACGACCAGCGACCATGGCACACCTCACCGGACCGATGGCGGGGAGGGAGCCCGCGCCGGAGAGGGTCTGCGCGGCGGGGAGCGCCGGTGGTGCCGGTCGTGAAGGGTCTCAGGGCCGCCGCATCTGGAAGATGCGGTAGGGGCGCACCTCCATCACCTCGAGCTGGGTGAAGCCGGAGCGCAAGAGGGAGGTCCGCAGCCGCTCGGCGTCATGGGCCACCAGCCCGAGGCGTCGCTGAAGCAGTCGGGGCACCCGGAGCCATTCGAGCAGGACATAGCGTGCGCCGGGCTGCAGGACGCGGAGGATCTCCCGGAAGAGGGCCTCCGGCTCGGGCATCGCGGCCAGGGAGCCGCTCTGCACCACGCCTCCCAGGACCCCGTCCCCGAACGGCAGCTCCGGTGCCTCGGCGCGGATCAGGGTGAGCGGGACCCCCGCCTCGCGGGAGAGGGAGAGGGCTTCGTCCAGCATGCGGCGGGAGACGTCCATCCCGATCAGGGGGGGCAGCTCGGTGCGCTCGGCCAGGGAGCGGAGCAGGGCGCCGGTGCCGCAGCCCACGTCGAGGATCGGCCCCCGCGGATCGCCCAGCAGCCCCCGGACGAGCCCGGCCTCCGTCGTCCGGGAGAGCCTTCGCCCCCCACTGGCCGCGAGCACGGCGGGGCGGATCCAGCGGTCCCAGGAGCGCGCGACGGCCAGGGTTTCGAACGCGCGCCGCGCCGGGCTGAGCTGGGACTGGAGCGCATCCGGTCCCAGGTCGACCACCCCTTCGGTGACCGGATGTCCCCGCTGGCAGACGCCACAGGTGAGGGGCCCGAACTGAACCCGCCGTCCGTCGTCGGACTCGGGAACCAGGCGCCCACGATGGCAGGCGGGACAACGCAGAAGCGGGAGAAGAGACAGCCTCATGACGGGTCAGCGAAGGTGCGGGCGGAGCGTGCCCGCATCTGCGGCATCCGTCACGCGTCGCGGTGTCCCGGCTCGCTCATGCTCACCAGGACCGGCCATCCGCGGGCCATGGCCTCGCGGAAGAACCCCGAGAGCCGGTAGCGCAGGGCATTGATGGCGCCGGACGCCGGCTCGGTGAGCGCCTCCTCACCCAGGGCGCGGTCCATCTGCATCAGCACGGTCTGGCTGCAGGACTCGCAGCGGATGCTCACCTCGCGCACCAGATGCAGGGGCACCGCATAGCGGGTTCCGCAGTGGGCACAGCGCCAGACCATCGCCCGCTCACCGGTCGAACGCTGCGCGAGCTGCTCGAGCTGATCTGCCAAACGCAGCAGCGCCGGGAGGTCCCGCGGGGCGCGGGCAAAGTAGGCACTGGGCCCGTAGCCCTCTGCCGGAGGGGGAAGCTCCGGGGGGACGTCCGACTGGAGGAGGGCGCGGAGGCGATCCCGGGCGCGGATGGCGCGGTACTCGGCACCGGCCAGCGCGCGGACCAGGCTGTCCTCCAACTCGGGAAGTTCCGGCTCCAGCCAATCGTCCACCGCGTTCAGCACCGGTGGGGGATGGGCGAGCACGTGAGCGGGGAGGGCAAAGATTCGGTAGGCCACGCGCTAGGCATGCCACCGGGGACCTACCCTCGCAAGCCACACCGTGCGAGCGAGGGCGTCCAGACGCGGAATTTGGGACGTTTCGCTCTGCGTCAGGACCACTCGAGCATCCGCTCGAGGGGGGCCCGGGCCGCCTCGAGGAGGCCGGGCGGCAGGATCAGCTCCGGCTTCCGGTCGCGCATGCAGCGGTGCAGCTTCTCCAGGGTGTTCAGCCGCATGTGGGGACACTCGTTGCAGGCGCAAGCATTGTCCGGCTGGGCGGGGATCAGCGTCTTGCCGGGAGCCTGCTTCTGCATCTGGTGCAGGATGCCGGCCTCGGTCACCACGATGAACTGCTGCTTGTCGCTGGTCTTCACCCGCTCGAGCAGGGCCTTGGTGGAGCCGATGAAGTCCGCGTGCGCGAGGACCGCCTGCTCACACTCCGGATGGGCGATCACCTCGGCCTCGGGGTACTGGACCTTGAGCTGGACCAGCTTCTTCTCGCTGAAGAGCTCGTGGACGATGCAGCTGCCCGGCCAGAGGACCATGTTGCGGCCGGTCTGCTTCATGACGTGCCGACCCAGGTGCTGATCGGGGGCGAACAGGATCTCCCGGTCGGCGGGGATGCGCCGGACGATCTGCTCGGCGTTGGAGCTGGTGCAGATGACGTCACTCTGCGCCTTCACCGCCGCCGAGCTGTTCACGTAGGTCACCACGTAGTGGTCCGGATAGCGCTTGCGGAAGTTGGCGAAGGCGTCCGGCGGACAGCGATCGCTCAGGGAGCAGCCCGCGTCGAGATCCGGGAGGAGGACCTGCTTGGTCGGGTTCAGGATCTTCGCCGTCTCGGCCATGAAGTGGACGCCGCAGAAGACGATGACGTCGGCGTCGGTCTTCTTGGCCGCCTGCGCGAGGGCGAGGCTGTCACCGACGAAGTCGGCCAGATCCTGCACCTCGCTCTCCTGGTAGTAGTGCGCCAGGATGACGGCGTTGAGATCGCGCTTCATGCGCTGGATGTCGGCCTCGAGCTCGGCGGGCGTGGGCATGGTGGGCTCCCAATACCCGAACTGCCGCCGTTAAGCATGCCCGTCGTCACCCCGGCGCAGCGGGCGGCTGTCTCCCCGGCGTTCTGACCAGCGGGGCCACTCGGCCCCGGACCTCAGGCGTCCGTCCCGCGGGGATCGACCGGTTCGGAGTGCTCGCCCTGCACCGGCACCGGCGCCGGCTGGAAGTAGTCGCGCACCGTGTACCGGCTGGCGATGAAGGCGAAGAGCAGGGCGGCGAGGAAGATGAGGCCGGCATAGAAGAAGAGGCTCCCGGCCGCGCCCTCGAAGACGTTGATGGCCGAGACCCCCGCGACCAGCAGGTTGCCCACCGTCACCGTCAGGCTCCAGAAGCTCATGATGGTGCCCTTCATCTCGCGCGGCGCCTGGCTGTAGGCGAACTCGAGGCCGGTGGCCGACACCAGCACTTCGGCCAGGGTCAGCACCAGGTAGGGTCCCACCTGCCAGAGCACCGACAGCGTGCGCCCGCCGTCCATGGCGACCTGGATGGCGCCCACCATGAGGAAGCTGATGCCGGCGATGAACATGCCGGCCGTCATCCGGCGCAGGGCCGTGGGCGTCCAGCCCTTCCGCTCGAACCAGGGAAAGACGACGAAGCTCAGGAAGGGGATGAGCAGCATGACCATCAGCGGGTTGAGCGCCTGGAGCTGGCTGGGCGCGAGGGTGACGTCGCCGACCTGCAGATCCATGGCGGTCGCCTGCACCACCCACGTCGACGCCTTCTGATCGAAGAGGGCCCAGAAGATGGGCACCGCCGCGAAGACGCCCATCACCCGGAACACCGCGCGCGCACCCTCCACCGCTTCAGCGGGATGATGGGCCTCCGCGGCCGACAGCCGATCCCCTCCGGCGGGACGCGCTCCCCGCATCGCGCTCCAGACCACCCGCAGGAAGGAGTGCGGGTTGTGGCCGGTGGGCGGGACGTCGACGTAATGCTTGCGGCCCAGCCAGAAGATGACCGTGGCCAGCAGCATCAGGAGGCCGGGGATCCCGAAGGCGACGGAGGGGCCCCAGGTTTCCAGGGTGACCGGGATGAGCAGCGAGGCGAAGAAGCTGCCGAAGTTGATGATCCAGTAGAAGAGGCCGAAGACCCCCTTCACCAGCGCCTTGTTCGACTCGTCGAACTGGTCCCCGACGAAGGCGGACACACAGGGCTTGATGCCGCCCGAGCCCAGGGCGATCAGGAACAGGCCGGCGTAGAAGCCGTTCTTGCTGCCCTCGAAGAACGCCAGGAAGGCGTGACCCACGCAGTACAGCAGCGAGAGGTAGAGGATCGTCCGGTACTTGCCCAGGAAGCGATCCGCGAGAAACCCGCCCAGCAGGGGGAAGAAGTACACGCCCGAGACGAAGAGGTGGAAGGTCGCCTTCGCCGTGGCGGTGCGGGACGCGTCGTCCGGGATCTCCTGCAACAGCAGGTAGTTGATGAGGAACACCGTGAGGATGTTCCGCATCCCGTAGAAGCTGAAGCGCTCGGCGGCCTCGTTCCCGATGATGTAGGCGACCGCACGGGGATAGCGGGCGCGAGGCGTCTTCGCGGTGGTCTCGGCTGTCGTCGACATGGGGGCGGCACGCTACCGCACCCCACGCCCGGCATCCGCGGACGAAATGCACCCGGGACTCACGCGGGCGCTGCGCCGCTTCGGCCCGAACCCCGCAGAATCCCGGCGCCGTCGCGCCGGTTCACGCCTTGGACTGCTTGCGGCCGCGGGGTGCACGCGCGGGCTTGGCCAGCACCTCCGCCGGCGGTGCCGCAGCCGCGGACGCGTCCGAAGCCGCGCCCTTCTTCGCCGCGCCCGACCGCTTGGGTGCGTGTTGTGCGGCCTTGGCGAGGGTCTGGGCCAGGTAGTGGCCGGTGTGGCTGCCCTCGACCTGCGCGACCTGCTCCGGGGTGCCTTCGGCCACGAGCCGACCGCCGCCCGAGCCGCCCTCGGGCCCCAGATCCACCACCCAGTCGGCGGACTTGATGACGTCGAGGTTGTGCTCGATCACCAGCACCGTGTTCCCGGCATCCACCAGGCGGTTGAGCACGTTGAGCAGCTTCTGGATGTCCTCGAAGTGCAGGCCGGTGGTCGGCTCATCGAGGATGTAGAGCGTGCGTCCGGTCGCCACCCGCGCCAGCTCCCGGGAGAGCTTGATGCGCTGGGCCTCGCCACCGGAGAGCGTGGGGCTGCTCTGTCCCAGGCGCACGTACCCGAGGCCCACGTCCTCCAGCGTCTGCAGCGTCCGCATCACGTCGCGGTGCGCGGAGAAGTGAACCATCGCCTCGCGTACGCTCATCTCGAGGGTCTCGGCGATGTTCTTGCCCTTGTAGCGCACGCGCAGGGTGGCGTCGTTGAAGCGCTTGCCCTCGCACACCTCACAGGGAACGAAGACGTCGGCGAGGAAGTGCATCTCCACCTTCCGCACACCGTCGCCCTGGCAGGCCTCGCAGCGTCCACCCTTCACGTTGAAGCTGAAGCGGCCGGCGGTGTAGCCGAACGCGCGGGCCTCGGGCGTGAGGGCGAAGATGTCGCGGATGGCGTCGAAGGCCTTGGTGTAGGTCGCCGGGTTGCTGCGGGGCGTCCGGCCGATGGGGCGCTGATCGATCGCCACCACCTTGTCGAGCTGGTCGAGCCCCTTGATCGCGTGGTGCGCTCCGGGGACCACCCGGCTCCCGTGCAGCTCGCGCATCAGCCCGGGCAGCAGGATGTCGTTGATCAGCGTCGACTTGCCCGCGCCGCTCACCCCGGTGACCGCGACGAACACCCCCAGGGGCAGCTCCACCGTCACGTCCTTGAGGTTGTTCTCCTTGGCCCCCTCGATGCGGATGCGCTCCTTGCCCGGCGCGCGGCGGACCTCGGGCACTTCGATCCGCTTGCGGCCGGAGAGGTAGGCGCCGGTCGAGCTCTTCGGGTCCGCCATGACCTGCGCCGGCGTTCCGGCCGAGACGATCTCCCCGCCCAGCTCGCCGGCACCGGGACCGAAGTCGACCAACCAGTCGGCGGCCTCCATCGTCTCCTCGTCGTGCTCGACCACGATGACGCTGTTGCCCAGATCGCGCAGCCGCTGCAGCGTCCCGAGCAGCTTGCCGTTGTCGCGCTGGTGCAGGCCGATGGAGGGCTCATCGAGGATGTAGATGACGCCGGTGAGTTCGCTGCCCATCTGGCTCGCCAGACGGATGCGCTGGCTCTCGCCGCCCGAGAGGGAGGCCGCGCCACGATCGAGGGTCAGGTAACCCAGGCCCACATCCAGAAGGAAGGTGAGACGGCCGCCGATCTCGCGCTTGAGATCCGAGACCACCTTCGCCTGCGCCTCGGTGAGGGTGAGGCCTTCGAGGAACTCCCGCGCGTCCTTCACGTTGAGACGGCTGAAGGCCGGCAGGCTCATGTCCCCGACGCGCACCGCCCGGCTCTCGGGCTTGAGGCGCTCGCCCTTGCAGGCCGCGCACGGCTTGTCGCTGAAGAAGCGGAGGTAGTACTTCCGCATCGGCTCGGACTGGGTCGTCTTGTAGCCGCGCATCAGCTTGTGGACGAGCCCCTCCCACTGCATCTCGTAGCGCTCCCCCTCCCAGACCATCTTGAAGGACGCGTCGCGCGTCCCGTACATGAGGAGGTCCTGCTGCTTGCGGGTGAGCTTGTCGTAGGGCTTGTCCAGGTCGATCCGGAAGGCGCTCGCCAGCTGCTCGACGAGCTCCGCGGTCCAGCCCTCGCCGCGCGCCATGCTGTTGGACCAGGGCTCCACCGCGCCGCCCCGGATGGAGCGCGTCGGATCCGGGACGATGAGGTCCGGGTCCATCTCCGGGCGGGTCCCCAGGCCGCTGCAGTCCTCACACATCCCCGCCGGGTTGTTGAAGGAGAAGGCCGCCGGCACCAGCTCGCCGAACGAGAGGCCGCAGTGAAGGCAGGCGTTCTTCTCGCTCATGGGGCGGTCACTCTTCGGATCCGCCTGGGCGTCGGAGATGATCAGCATCCCCTTGCCCTCGCGCAGCGCGGTTTCCACCGAGTCGGTCAGGCGGGCGCGTCCCTCCGCCTTGATGACCACCCGGTCCACCACCAGCTCGATGTCGTGCTTGAGCTTCTTCTCGAGCGCGAACTTCTCCTCGAGCCCGTGCACCTTCCCGTCCACGCGCACCCGGCTGTAGCCCCGCCGGAGCGCGTCCTGGAAGACCTCCTTGTGCTCGCCCTTGCGCGCCTGGACGAGGGGCGCGAGCACGTTGAGGCGGGTGCCCTCGGGGAGGCGCATCAGCTCATCGACCATCTGCTGCGCGCTCTGGCGGCCCACCCGGCGATCGCACTTCGGGCAGTGCTGCACCCCGAGATTCGCCCACAGCACGCGCAGGTAGTCGTGGATCTCGGTGACCGTGCCCACCGTCGAGCGCGGGTTGTTGCTCGCCGCCTTCTGCTCGATGGAGATGGTGGGAGAGAGGCCCCGCAGCGTGTCGTAGTGGGGCTTCTCCATCTGCCCCAGGAACTGGCGCGCGTAGGCGGAGAGGCTCTCCACGTAGCGGCGCTGCCCCTCGGCGAAGAGGGTGTCGAAGGCAAGGCTCGACTTGCCCGAGCCGCTCACCCCCGTGAAGACCACGAGCTTCTTCTTCGGCAGATCCAGCGAGAGGTTCTTGAGGTTGTGCTCGCGGGCGCCGCGGATGCTGATGATGTCAGGCTCGGACATGGCGCTGCTGCATAACACCTGAATGGGTGTTCCGGTCCAGCGGCTTTCATCGCCGGAAAGCCGGACGGTGGCGCCCGGAAGGTTCCAAGCTCCCCGGGCAGGCCGGCGGGTGGCCCCGAAAACGCCCTTGCACCGGGCGATGTGGAGGGGAGGCGGGCCCACGCACTGCGTTGCATACCGGAGGGACATGCCCAGCTTGCGACAGTGGGAGGTCCTGGGGTCCGGTTCCCGAGGTCCGCCTCCCGCTCACCCAACAGCCACCCCCGGGGAGGAATGTGCAATGCGCTGTGAAGAGATCATGAAGACGAACCTGTCCTGTCTCAAACCGCAGGACACCGTTCAGGAGGCCGCCCGCCTGATGCGCGAGCAGAACGTGGGCTTCATCCCGATCTGCGACAACGACAAGAAGGTCCAGGGCACCATCACCGACCGCGACCTCGCCACCCGCGTGCTCGCGGACGCGCGGGATCCCCAGACCCCGCTGTCCGACTGCATGAGCACCGAGCTCGTCTACTGCAGCCCGCAGGACGACGTCAGCCGGGCGCAGGAGCTCATGGCCAAGCACCGGAAGTCCCGGATGTTGGTCTGCGACCGGGAAGGCCGCGTGCAGGGCGTCATCAGCCTCTCGGACATCGCGCAGCTGTCCGAGGCCGCCAATGCCCACCACACCCTGCAGCAGGTCAGCTCGCGCGAAGCCCGCGCCTGATCCGGCTGCATCCGGGATCGGCCTGCTGTCGGTCCCCAACCGGGCCGCCCATCCGACACCTGGGCGGCCCTTCGTGTCTGTGCAGGCCTCCCTCACCGCCGGAAGCCGGCACGGGGGACGGAATTTATTTCACCGTTCCGGTGGCTCCATCCGGTCGGTTGTTCAGGCCGGCTGCCCCGGGCGCGCCCTCATCGCCCCCCCTCACGCCCGCCCGTCTGGGCACCGGGGTTGCAACTTGGCGCGTCCGCTCGAGGCGGCATGTCCCACGGACGTGTCCGTCACCTGACCCCCGACAGGTGGAGGCGGACGATGACGAGGCGCGGACTCTGGTGGCTCACCCTTTGTGGAGGCCTGCTCCTGACGGCGGGCTGCGACCGCACGGAACTGAGCCGGGTGCGCACCGACGTCTCGGCCCCGGAGCGTATCGACTTCGGCGCGGTGGCCCTGGGGGAGGAGCGGGAGCGGGAGCTGACGATCGTCAATGAGAGCCGCATCCCGCTCCAGATCCATGAGGTGCGCTCGGGCGTGGCGAGCGTGGAGGTGGTCGGCGAGTCCCAGGTCACCGTGGCACCGGGGGCCACCCACACCCTGCTGCTGCGCTTTGCGCCCTCCGTGGAGGGGCCGGTGGAAGGGGCGGTGCAGCTGGCGACGGGCGGGGGGGCCGACGGCTCGGAGGGGCTGACGGTGGCGCTGCTGGGGGCCGGCGTGCGCAGCCAGGTCCGGGCGACCTATGACGGGTTGGACTTCGGGGACGTGGAGGTGGACACCACGGTGCTGCTCCAGCTCCCGCTGCTCAATCTGACCGAGGCGCCCGCGCGGGCCCGGCTCTCGTTCGAGGGGGAGGATCAGGACCTCTTCGTCTCCAGTCTCAGCCGGGCGCCCCTGGACATCGGGGCGGGGGAGGAGGTGGTGGTGCCCATCGCCTTCACCCCGACCCGCCTCGGGGCCGCGCGCGCGCAGCTGCGCATCGAACCCTGCGCCATGTGTGAGCCCTTCCTGGTGGACCTGAGCGGGAACGGCGTGGCTGCGATGCTGGAGATCGCCCCCTCCCGGGTCGACTTCGGGCGGGTGGAGGTGGGGGGCCGGGCGGATCAGCGGGTGACGGTGCGCAACAACGGCTCCGTGGCGTTGACCTGGCGGGGCACCCGGCTGCTCGAGGATCCCGAGGGGCTCTTCCGGGTCGAGTCGGAGCCGGCGGTGGGGACGCGCATCGCGGCCGGCAGCGGCTTTGAGATCCACCTCTCCTTCTCGCCCCGGGCCGACGGGCGGGTACGGGGTCCCCTGCTCGAGGTGGGCCTGCGGGCCGACAACGCCCAGGGCCCCTATCCGAAGCTCCCGCTGCAGGGAGAGGGCGGGATGGCCTGCCTCTACCTCGAGCCGGCGACGGTGGACTTCGGTGAGGCGCCGGAGGGGCGCGCGAGCACCCGGACGGTGCACGCCTTCAACCGTTGCAACACCCCGGTGCGGATCCTCGACGCTGCGGTCACCGCGAGCGTGGGGGGCTACTTCAGTGTGGTGGACGATGGGGCCGGGCGCGAGGTGAAGGGCGGTGAGCGCGTCCCGCTGACGATCCGGTTTCAGCCGCAACCGGGCAGTGCGCAATCCGAGGGCGAACTGCGGGTCCGGGCCCAACAGGACCTGGAGGTCTCGGCGAGCTCGGCCGGGTTGGTGGGCGCACGGGGGGACTTCGCGCCCTGTGACCTGGTGTCCCTCGCCCCGGAGGTGGACTTCGGTCGGGTGCAGGTGGGCAGCCGCACCACGCGGGGCTGGCTGGTCGAACACCGGGGGGAGGAGCGCTGTTTCCTGGAGCGCCTGGGCCTCGCCGCCGGATCCCACGCCTCCTTCACGTCGGCGGTGACCTCCTCGCAGGTGCTGCCTCCGGGGGGGCGTGCGCTGCTGATGATCGACTTTCTGCCCACCGCATCCGGCGTGTTCTCGGCGCTGGCCGAGGCCCGCTTTCCACACCCCACCGATCCCCAGCTCACCGTGCCGATCCGCGGTGAAGGGGTGCAGGCCTGCGTGGTCCTCGAGCCCGCCCAGGTGGCATTCGGTCAGGTGAAGCTCGGGTGCGGCGCCAAGGAGCGCCAGGTGCAGCTCCACAATCGTTGCGGTCTCCCGGTGGCGCTCACCTCCGCTGCCCTGCGCTCGGAGGCGTCGGTGGCCGGAGAGCTGTTTCTCAGGGCGCCGCCCACACTCCCCGCGATCCTCACGGAAGGCGCCCAGCTTCCCCTGACGCTGGCCTACACGCCCCAGGACGAGGGCCGCGATCCGGGCGTGCTGGACGTCACCACCGATGCGACCGGGACCCTGAGCGTGGGCATCGAGGCCGAGGGACGTGCGCGCCCCCTCCAGACCGAGCGCTTCGTGCAGGCCGGACAGGGGCAGGTCGACGTGCTCTTCGTGATCGACAACTCGGGGTCGATGATGGAGGAGCAGCAGAGCCTGGGGGAGAACTTCCAGGCCTTCCTCTCCGCGGCCCAGGGCTCGGAGGTCGACTACCAGATCGGCGTGACCACCACGGGCCTGACGCCCTCACCGGGTGGCTGGTCCCCCTGCCCGGGCGGCGCCGAGGGAGGGGAGGCCGGGCGCCTCTTTCCCGTCGATGGTTCCAGCCCGCGCATCATCCGCCCCGAGACGCCGAACGCCGCCGCGGTCTTTGCCACCAACGTGAACGTGGGGTGGTGCCACTGGAACGAACAGGGCCTCGAGGCCGCCTACCGGGCCCTCTCCGCACCCCTCATCAACCACGTGGATCTTCCCGGAACCCCCCACCCGCAGGACGGCAACCTGGGGTTTCTGAGGGAGGGGGCGAAGCTGGTGGTGGTGTTCCTCTCGGACGAGGACGACTACTCCCCCCAGAGCGTGAGCTTCTACGAGACCTTCCTGCGGGGACTGAAGGGGGGCAACGAGGCGCTGCTGACGGTGCTGGCGTTGGTCGGCCCCGAGGAGCTGCAGACCTGTCCCACCGCCGCGGCCACCGGCAGCCGCTACCTGGCCCTGGCCGAGGCGACGGGGGGCATGGTCGAGAGCATCTGCACCCGCAACTGGGCGGCGTCGCTCGAGCTGCTCTCGGCGGGTGCCTTCGGGCCGAGGCGTCACTTCCCGCTCAACACCCAGCCGGATCCCGCCTCCGAGATCGAGGTCCGCCTCAATGGCGTCTCCGTGACGACCGGCTGGCACTGGGACCCGGAGGCGGGGGCGGTGGTCTTCGCAGTGGACGCCATTCCCCTTCCCGGGACGGTGGTGGAGATCACCTATCCGGTGGGGTGCTGAAGATCCGCGACAAGAGCCCCCTGTCGATGGCAGGAGGGGCCTGCCGGACCTGAACCCGGCCTGGACGTGAAGCGGGTCACCGCCCGTCCAGAGCACATCTACACCGGCCCGGGAGGGCACCAGGACATGCAAGCCACCAAGGACACCGTCGTCACCCTCGACTACCGCCTCACGCTTCCCGACGGGGAGGTCATCGAGATCAGCGACCCGGCCGACCCCCTCGTCTACCTCCACGGCTACGAGGAGATCGTCCCCGGCCTGGAGCGCGCGCTCGAGGGCAAGACCAAGGGCGACCGCGTCCAGGCCGTCGTTCCCCCCGAGGACGGCTACGGCGAGTACGACCCCGAGGGTGAGGAGACCGTCGATCGTTCCGAGTTCCCGGCGGAGCTCGAGCTCGAGGTCGGCGGCATCATCACCGCGACCGACGAGGACGACGACGAGGTGGAGTTCCTGGTCAAGGCCATCGACGGCGACAAGGTGACCGTCGACTTCAACCACCCCATGGCCGGCAAGACGCTGCACTTCGACGTGACCATCCGCGACATCCGCGCGGCCACCGCCGAGGAGATCGAGCACGGCCACGTCCACGGACCCGGCGGCGCCCACGACTGAGGGGCGGCCCCGTCCAACCAAGTGCTGCCAAACGGACACTCCTCCGCGGCCCGGGTGCGCTGACTCCAGCGCCCTGGAATGCTGTCCGGCCTCATGCCGCACCGCGCTCCAGCCTTCCCCTTCCTGGTGGTGGGGATCGGTGACATCCACGGACGCTTCTCCCGTCTCCGGGAGTGGTGTGAGGAGCTCTCGCGCGTCCATGCGGTCCCGGTCTCTCTGGGGCTGTCGGTGGGCGACGTGGAGGCGTTCCGGGACGCGGGGGATCTGCGGCGCAAGGCCACCAAGCGCTCGATGCCCGCGGAGTTCGCCGACTTCGCGGACGGGACCTCCCGCCTGCCGTTCCCGCTGGCGTTCATCGGCGGGAACAACGAGGACTTCGAGGCGCTGGCCCCCATCCCGAAGGGGGCGGAGATCGCCCCCGGGATCAGCTACCTGGGGCGCAGTGGCTCGCGGCGCCTGATGGGGCTGAAGGTCGCCTACCTCTCCGGTATCTACGCCCCCCGCTTCTTCGATGCGCCGCTGGCGCCGCCCCTGGACGCCGCGACCCGCAAGCACGCGGGTTACTACCGGCACAACGAGGTCGAGGCGCTGCGTCGGGTCCGCAACGTGGACTTCCTGGTGGTCCACGAGTGGCCGCGGGGGCTCGCCCCCAACGCCGGGCCCGAGGGCCCCTCACCCTGGATGGGCAGCCCCGTCACCCGCCGCCTGGTGCACACGATGCGTCCGCGCTGGGTGTTGTGCGGGCATGGCCATCGCCCCTGGGCGGCGCAGCTCGACGGGCGGGACGGTCAGGTCACCCGGGTGGTCTGCCTGGGGGAGCTCGAGTCCCCGGAGCAGGCACTGGTGTGGTTCTACGTCGAGGGAGGGCGGGTGCGCCGGGTGGGCGTCGGCTTCTCCACGGAAGGTGTCTGGGAAGAGGGGCAGCGGTGGGACGTGTCCTGCTTTCCGGGGACCGCTCAGGGACAGGGGCCGATCAAGGCCGCCGGTCAGTGAGCCCACGCGCCGCCGCGTTCAACCCGCCGGCCGGGTGGCGTGGTGTCGATCGCGTTCCGTCTGCTCCCACTCGACCTCTTCCGCCTCGCAGTGCGGGGCGTCGTCGAAGAAGCGCTCGAACTCCCGGGCGTGGCGGCGGGCATCGGCCCGTCCCAGCTCGATGAGGCGGGTGGCGTAACCGCGATCGAAGAGCAGGAAGCTGGCGAGGTCGGCCTGACGGGGCGACTCGCGTTCGGCGAGCTTGAGGATCACCCGGTGGGCGAGCCCATCCCCGCGCTTGAACTCGCCGCCGTGGACGTAGTCCGCCGCCAGCATCCCCATGTCCGCCGAAGGGCGCAGCATCAGGGTCCGGACATAGTGGAGCGGCGCCTCGCGCTGATGGACGAGGGCCTCGCGCAAGGTCCCCAGGAAGCCGGGGCCATAGCTGCGGGTGCCGGCATCGAGGAGCGCGTTGATCTGCTCGAGCCGCGCCAGGTCCTGATCGGTGCGATCCATCAGCAGCGCGGCGAGCACCTTGCCGGCGAGGTAGGGGACGGCTCCGTAGAGGGCCTCGTTGCCGGCGTCATCCGCGGCATGGGGTTGCTTCCGGGGGGAAGGGGAGATCACCGCCACCCGACGCGCTCCCAATCGCAGGGCCGGGCTGAGCGGGACCGACATGCGCACCGCGCCGTCGGCATAGAGGGCGCCCCGGACCCGGACGGGAGGGAAGATGAGGGGGATGGCCGCGGAGGCCAGCGCGTGGTTGGGGCCGATGCGGGCGGCCACCGCCTCGATCTGCGGATCATTCGACCACTTCGGGGCGCCGCCCTCCCGACGCTGGATGAAGACCCGGGTCCGGCCCGAGGCCACGTGCGTGGCGGAGACCGCCAGCGCCTGGAGATGTCCACGGTGGATGTTGTTGCGGATCTCTCTCCAGCCGACGTGGTTGCCCACCAGGGCCCTGAGCGCGGCCGGGTCCACCAGGCCGCCGGTGCGCAGCGACATCAGCTCCGGATCGGTGCGTCCGAAGGACTCGCGGATGAGGCGCCAGATGTCGCCCATGCTGGCCCGCAGCAGGTGCTCCACGCGCATGCTCTCCCAGTGCCGGATGAGCCCCGGCCCCTGTTCGGCGGGGCGGTCCATCGATCCGGCAAGGAAGCAGGCATGAATGGCGCCGACGCTGGTCCCGGCGAGCACGTCCAGGGGCAGTCGACGACCGAGGCCCGGTTCGAACTCGTCACGCAGCCAGGAGATGACGCCTGCTTCGTAGGCGCCGCGCGCGCCGCCGCCGCCGAGGACGAGGGCGGTGGTCATACCGGGTCGAGTCAACGCTGCTCCAGGTTCGCCGAGAGGTGCGTTCCATCATCCCCCAGATGTCGCGCCGGAGGGGAGCGAACGAGCGTGCGCGCGAGGCGGGCCTCACGACTTCGGGAACTGGATGTCAGAGGGGCCGCGTAGGATGGCCTTCCATGCACGCGAACCGCCCCAGACTCGTGATCCTCCCCGACGCCGATCGGGTCGAGGCACACCTCCAGGAGATCGCCCGTCGGCGGGGCATCGCCGACGCCGCGTGGGTGTGGACGCTTCCGCGGCTGGAGGCGGCCTGCGCCGAGGCCGCTCCGGGAAACCGCCGACAGGTGTCCCCGATTGAGGCGCGATGGGTGGTGGGAGAGGTGGCACGGACGCTCCGGCCGGCGGTGTTCGGCGCCTCGGTCGAACAGGCAGCGTTCGCGCGGCAGGCGCATGCGGTGTTCGAGGAGCTGGAGGCAGGCGGCGTCACCCCGGCGCAGGTGTCGGCGGCCATCCCGGAACTCGAGGCGCTGACCGCCGAACGGCTGCGGGGGCTGGTGGCCTTGTGGGACGCCTGGCGTCAGCGCATGGCAGCGCTGAACTGGCTGGGACGAAGTCAGCAGCTCGTCCTGGCGACCGGGGTGCTCGAACAGACCGGCCTGCCCGACCCGCTTCGCGGCCTCGGGGCGCTGCAGCTCAGGTCCATCTACGACTTTCCTCCGCAACGGGAGGCCTTCGTGGTGGCCCTCGGGAAGGCCTGCGCACGCGCCGGCGTCCGCTTCGAGGTGGAGGTGCCCGGGGCCGGCAACCCCCTGGTGGACGCCGCGGTCGATCCGATCCTGCGGCGCCTGGAGGGGGCGCATGCCGAGCTGGGCACCACCGAAGCCCAGAAGGCCCTGCCGGATCCTTCGGCCTTCCCCTGGTCGGCGCTGGGCACCTGGCTCTTTCAGCGCCCTCCGTCCGCGGGCGTGGCGCAGGAGCTGGCAGAGGGCGTCACGGTCTGGAGCGCGGCGACGCCCAAGGCCGAGCTGGACCAACTGGTCCGGGAGGTGGTGCGGAAGCTCCGGGAAGGGACGCCGCCGGAGCGCATCGCCATCGCGTACCGCAACCTGGGCACCGAGGCCGAGGCGCTCGCGGCCCGGTTCAGTGCCCTGGGCGTCCCGGTGAGGGTCCGGGTCGGGGCCCCGCTGGGGCACACGGCGCTGGGGCGGATGGCGTTGGAACTCCCCCTGCTGGTGGACGAGGACTTCCCGGCAGACGGCATGGCACGGCTCCTCGGGCTGATGGAGGAGGGCAGGGTGGGGCAGCGCGCGCCCTCGGTGGTCTTCCGCGAGGCCGGTGTCCGCAATGATCGCCGGGGCGCCGCCTCGGGACAGGGCGCCTTCACCGTCCGTCTCGAACAGCACGCGCGCAGGCTCGAGGGCCGGGGCAGCGACGCCGACGACGTCCGGGAGCTGGCCGCACGTTGCCAACAGCTCATCCGGAGTCTCCAGGCGATTCCCGCCGAAGCGACCGCCATGGAGCTCTTCGAGAGCTGGTGGAAGGTGGTGGAGACGTTGGGGCTGGTCGTGGAGCGTCCGGGTCGCACCCGAAGACCGGGAGATGCGCTCACCGATCTGGAGCGGATGCTCGCGACCTCCGAGGCGCGGGATCATGCGGCGGGAGGAGCACTCCGGCAATTGGCGGCACGGGTGCGCAGCAGCCTGCGCGAGACCGGGATGGGCATGGCGCGGATGCATCGGCGCACGTTCTCGCGCTGGCTCGCCGATGCCGCCTCCGAGCTCCGGGTCGAGGGGGCGGGTGGAAGCGGCCCGGCAGCCGTCGAGATCCTCGAGCTGCGCGAGCTGGTGGGGCGGGACTTCGATCTGGTGGCCATCGCGGGACTCACCGAGGGGAGACTGCCCGGGCGTGGCAATCCCGAGCCGCTGCTGGACGAACGGGAGCGGCAGCGCCTCAACCGCGCCCTCGGGGCCCAGGTCTTCCGCCTCTGGAGTGGGGAGGAGGAGGGGCTCGCGCCCTGGCGGATGGCCGAGGATCGGCTGCTGTTCTTTCTCGCGCTGGCCTCGGCCCGGGAGTCCCTGTCGCTGGGGTTCGCGCGCCAGGATGCCTCCGGGAGGGAGCAGGAGATGTCGACCTTCCTGGGGGACCTGACGTCCCTCATGTCGCTCACGGTCCGCCGACTTCCGGCCCGGGTGGTGCCGGACATCGGGGAGGCGCAGACCCCAGACGCCATCCGCGAGCGCGTCGCGCTCGAGCTGTACGCGGATCCGCTGCTGCGCACCGGGGAGGTGGCGCCACCTCCGCGCGGGCTGTCCGAGGCACTGGGGGACGCGGCCTGGTTGCAGGAAGCCGCACGCGTCTCGGAGATGGAGACCGAGCGCCTGCGCGCCTTCGTCAGCAATGGCGCGCGGGTGGGCCCCTACTCCGGGGGCATCGAAGGAGATGGGCTCTCCACCGTGCTTGCGCAGCGCTTCGCCTTCGGGGACGAGCGGCCGCTGTCGGCGACCGCGCTGGAGGCGCTGGCCGGCTGTCGCTACCGCGGATTTCTGCGCATTGCTCTCGGGCTGCGGGAGCCGGATGAGGCAGGGGAGGACGTCGATCCCCGCGGCGAGGGCGTGCTGCATCACCGGGTGCTGGAGCTGCTCTTCGCGCGCCTGGGGGAGCGGGGCCTGCTCGGCGCCTCCGCAGATGAACTGCCGGAGGGACTGCTGGAGGAGGTGGTGGATCGCGCGATCGCGGACGTGTCGGAGCGGGCACATACCGGCCACCCCGCCCTCTGGGCCCTGGGTCGGGGACGCGCGCTGCGGATGGTCCGCCGGGTGCTGGGACACACGACGCGTGGGCGGCCCTTTGAAGGACTCGATCCGGCCGACGCCGAGCGTCGTTTCGGAACCCCGGAGGCTGAGGACGCTTGGCGGAGGGTCCAGCTGCAGACCGGCGATCCCGACGCGCCGGTGCACCTGACGGGCACCATCGACCGCATCGATGGGGTCGGCGGAACCGTTGCGTTGGTGGACTACAAGAACAGCACCCGG
This sequence comes from Myxococcaceae bacterium, assembly GCA_035304185.1. Taxonomy (GTDB): domain Bacteria; phylum Myxococcota; class Myxococcia; order Myxococcales; family Myxococcaceae; genus DATGQN01. The sequence goes on along the minus strand of DATGQN010000059.1, from coordinate 15,300 downwards.
AGCGCGTCCGAGTACGCGAAGCGGCTGCTGAAGCAGGACTTCCAGTTGCCCCTCTACCTGCTCGCGGCGCGCGCCGCCGGCCACTCCGGGGCGGTGAACGCGGCCTGGATCTCCTTGAAGGACGGCGCTCCGGTGCTGCTGAGCGAGGTGCTCGGCAAAGCCGAGGTCGATCCCGAGCTGCTGTTGGCGACCGATGACGTGCAGCGCGCACGTGCCCGGGAGCAGGACCACCCCAACGTGGTGAATGCGGTGAGCGAGCTGGTGCAACAGGCGCGGGAGGGCCGCTTTCCCATTGCCTCCGAGGACTGCGGCTACTGCCCCTACCGGGCGGTGTGCCGCATCACCGAGCGGCGGACGAGCGAGGAGGAGCAGTGAGCGTGGCCCACCCCTTGGCGTTGGAGCAGAACCTGGTGCTCTCCGCGGGCGCGGGCGCGGGCAAGACCTGGTCGCTGGTGACCCTGGCGATCCACGTCCTGGTGGGGGCTCGGGAAGGCACCCCCGTCCGCCCCGCGGAGCTGGTGATGCTGACCTTCACCGAGAAGGCCGCCACGGAGATGCGCCGGCGGCTCCGGGAGCGCCTGGATGCCCTCGCGGCCAACCCGGAGCTCCCGCCTGAGGAGGAGGTGATCCGCGGCTCCTTCGAGCGGCTCGGGCGCCCCCTGCCCACCGCAGCGGAGTGGGGGCTGCTGCGTGACGCGGTCGGCGCGGCCAACGTGGGGACCTTTCACGCCCTCTGTGTGCAGCTGTTGCGGCGGGCGCCCGCCGGCAGCGGGATCGATCCGGAATTCGAACTCCTCGAGCCGCGGGAAGCCGACGCGCTGGTGACCGCCTGCGCCGAGGACGTGGTGCTCGAAGCGCTGGAGGCCCGGGAGGAGGGCCTCGCCGAGCTGGTGACCGAGCTCAACTTCGAAAGCCGGGGACGGGCGCAGGGCGTGGTGCAGGTCCTGGTCGACCTGCTCACCCGCACCCGCGAGGAGGGACTGGAACCGGCAACGGTGGCGATCTCAGAGCCGGCGGTCCTGGAAGAGGGATTCGCTTCCGCACACCGCGGGCTGCTGCGCCTGTTGAACGAGCTCGGGACGGACGACCGCGCCCCCGAGATCTGGCCCATCTGCCGTGAACTCCTGGACCTCCTGGCCCCGGTCGGCGTGCAGGACTTCGGGGCGCCGGACTTCCGGGCACGGGTGGCCGCGGTCATGGAGCGGGCGAAGGCCATCGCCGACGCCGGCAAGGGGACCAGACGTCCCAAGGGACGACGGGCCCCATCGACGCCGGTGAACGAGATCCGCAAGGCGCTCCTCGATCCGAAGCAGCCGGAGTCGCTGGTCTGCCGTGCGGCGGCGTGGCGCAGTGCCCCCCACGAGGTGCTGCTGAGGGAGCTGCTGACCCGGCTGGACCGACGCTACCGTGCCGCGCTGGTGCGGCGGGGTGCCTTGGACTTCACCGGCCTGCTGGTCCTCGCCCGCGATCTGCTCCGGGACCATCCCGGGGCGAGGCGTCAGGCGCAGGCGGCCTGTGGGGTGCTGCTCGTGGACGAGTTCCAGGACACCAACCGGCTCCAGTTGGAGCTGGTGACCCTGCTCGCCGAACGCCGGGAGGGCGGCCCGCGGCGCCTCGCACCCGGTGCCGACGTCCTCTCCCTTCCCCTGGAGCCGGCGCACCTGTGCATCGTGGGAGACCGCAAGCAGTCGATTTACGAGTTCCGCGGCGCGGACGTCTCGGTGTTCGGAATCGCCGAGAAGAAGCTGGTGGAGGAGGGCGGACGTCGCGAGGACCTCCAGACCAACCGCCGCTCGTCTCCCGAGCTGCTCACCACCTTCAACACCGTCTTCGCCGAGGTGATGGCGCCATCCCCCGATCCGCGCGACTACGAGGTCGACTTCCGCGAGGGAGACCGACTCCTGGCGCACCGGGGCCCGCTGGTGGGCCGGCCCGCCGTGGAGCGGTGGCAGACGGATTGGTCGGAGAAGAGCGCCGAGATCCGGGAGCAGGACGCGCAGGTCATCGCGCGGCGCCTCGCCACGCTGCTCGGGCCGGAAGGTCCTGCGTGCGTGGCCGATGGGGCGGGTGGGCTGCGGCAGGCCCAGGGACGCGACATTGCGATCCTGTTCCGCGCCTTCACCTCCATCGAGCTCTACCGGCAGGCGCTGCTGCTGGCCGGCGTGCCCCACCGCATCGTCCGGGGGCGGGGATTCTACGGAGCCCAGGAGGTGCTCGATCTCGCCTCCTTCCTTTCGCTGCTCGCCGATCCGCGGGACGGCATCTCACTGGCGGCGGTGTTGCGGTCACCGATGGTGGGCCTGACCGACGCCTCGCTGCTTGCGGTGACCGCCGCCACCGGAACACGGCTCACCCTCAAGGGGCTGCAGCCCGGCGTCCTCGACACCCTGTCCCTCCCCGCCTGGGAGCGTGAGAACCTCGATCGTCTCCGCTCGCTGCTCTCGGAGCTTCGCCCTGCCTTGCCGCGCCTGGGGCTCGCGGAGATCCTCGAGGTGGTCGTCCGTACCACCGACCTCCGGGTGCGCCTGGCGGCAACGCCCTACGCCGAGCAGTCCCTGAGCAACCTGGACAAGCTGATGGAGCTGGCAGCCTCGCGCGACGCCGGTGGGCACCGGGACGTCGGGGCGTTTGCGCGCGAACTGCTCGAGCTCGCCGAGACCGAGCCCACCGAGGCGCAGGCCGAGACGTTGGACGCCGACGATCCTCGCGCGGTGGTGCTGATGACCATCCACCAGAGCAAGGGACTCGAGTGGCCCATCGTCGTGGTGCCCGATCTGGGAACGAAGGTGCTCCGCGGGGGCTCCGGCCCGGTCCGGTATGACCGCCGCGAGGGGCTCGCACTCCGTCCACAGGATCCGTTGGTCCCGGGGGGGCTGACCTCCGAGCGTTGGGAGCGCTTCAAGGACGAGGCGACCCGCCGCGAGCTCGCCGAGACCCGCAGGTTGCTCTACGTCGCGCTCACCCGGGCGCGTGATCTGCTCGCCCTCTCCGGGGCGGTCGCCAAGAGGAGCGGGAGCCAGAACTGGCTGACGTGGCTGCAGTCGCCGCTCGAGCAGCTGGGCGCGCTGGTGGAGCAGGTCGACATCGATCGCACCGCCCCCCTTCCCGCGCCCGAGGGGCGCGCCGCTGTGGACGAGGCGCTTGCGCCCGCGTGGCAGGAGGCCCTCGGGCGGCTGGAGGCCCCCATCCCGCTGCGCCCCCGCGAGCTGGTGATCCCGGTGACCCACCTGGCGGACTTCGCCCGCTGCCCCCGCTGCTACCGCGATGCCCGCCTGCTGGGACTGGCGATGCCGAGCGCCTGGCAGGGGCGGGGTGGCCCCAAGCCCGTGACACCGAGCGGAGACGCGGACCCTGAGCTCTCCGATGCCCGGGTCCGGGGCTCCCTCGCCCACCGTCTGCTGGAGACGGTGCCGCTCGCGTCCTGGGGCGCCGACGCATCGGGACGACAGCAGACCCTGACCGCTGCCGCGTTCCGGGAGGGGCTCATGTCGGCCGGGCCCGAGGCCCGGAGCGTGCTCGAGCGGGTGGAGGGCTTTCTGGGCACCGACTTCGCCCGGAAGCTGGGGCAGGCCCCCCCGGAGTGGGTCCGGCGGGAGCTCCCGTTCCTGTTGAAGCTGGACCTCGGGGGACCGGACGACCTCCGGGTCTTCATCAAGGGCACCATGGACCTGCTCGTCGAGGAGGAGGGCGGGTGGCTGTCGGTCGTGGACTACAAGTCGGGCCGACCGGGACCGGAGGGCGTTGGACCTCATCGCTTCCAGCTGTCCGCCTACGCCCTGGCGGCCTGGGAGCTGAGCCACCGCCGGGCCCGGGTCCGCCGAGGTGTGGTCTTCCTGGGCGAGGCCCATCCCGAGCCCCGTTGGGACAGCGCCCCGTGGAGCCCGGACGCGGCGATCGCGGAGCTGACCTCGACCGCCCGCCAGCTCCTGGGGGCGGCGCGGGATGGCGTCTTTCCTCCCGGAGTCGCGGGGAGTTGCCCGGCGGGCCACGGGGCGGCCGTGCCCCGTGATGCTCTCCGCGCAGGGCCGTGATAAGGCCGCGCCCATGCCGAATGTCGTCGTCGTGGGAACCCAGTGGGGCGATGAGGGGAAGGGGAAGATCGTCGATCTCCTCACCCGGGATGCCCAGGTGGTGGTCCGCTTTCAGGGTGGAAACAATGCGGGGCACACCCTGGTGGTGGACGGACAGAAGACCGTCCTGCACCTGATCCCCTCGGGAATCCTCCACCCGGGGACGGTCTGCGTGATCGGAAACGGGGTCGTGCTCGACCCGGTGGTCCTGCTCAAGGAGATCGATGGCCTCCGTGAGCGCGGTCTCCTCGAGGACGCCCAGCGGCTGCGGATCAGCCTGGACGCCCACGTCATCCTTCCCTGGCACCGTGAGCTGGACCTGCTGCGCGAGCGCGCGTTGGGCGGCGCGGCCATCGGCACCACCGGCCGGGGGATCGGTCCCTGCTACGAGGACAAGGTCGCCCGCCGCGGCATCCGCGTCCGCGACCTGCTCGAGCCCGTGCGCCTGGAGCAGAAGATCCGGCAGCGTCTGACCCTCGCCATGTCCGAGCTCAAGGGGCTCGCGGCGGCGGTCGGGGGCGAGGCGCCGGAGCTGGATGCCGACGCGATCCTTGCCGCACAGCGGGAGCTGGGGGAGCGGCTGCGCCCCTACGCCGAGGATGCTTCCCTCTACCTGGCGCGGCGGCAGAAGGAGGGCGCCAGGATCCTCTTCGAGGGTGCCCAGGGCACGTTGCTCGACGTGGATCACGGCACCTATCCGTTCGTGACCAGCTCCAACACCACCGCGGGTGCGGCCGCGACCGGCTCGGGGGTGGGACCCACGACGCTGGAAGAGGTGCTGGGGATCACCAAGGCCTACACCACGCGGGTCGGCAGCGGTCCCTTTCCGACCGAACTCCACGATGAGGTCGGTGAGCGCCTCAGGCGCAACGGCGCCGAGTTCGGGGCCACCACCGGTCGCCCCCGGCGGTGCGGCTGGTTGGACGTGGTGGCGCTGCGCTTCGCTGCGCGGGTCAACGGCCTGACCGGCCTTGCGCTCACCAAGCTCGACGTCCTCAGCGGAATGGACACCCTGCGCATCTGCGTGGGCTACCGGATCGACGGCGAAGAGGTCGACGAGCTTCCCGGCGATGGGGAGATCCTCGAGCGCGCCGTGCCGATCTACGAGGACGTCGCCGGTTGGAAGGAGGGCCTCGAGGAGGTGCGCTCGATGGACCAGCTCCCACAGGCCGCGAGGGACTACGTCGCGCGCGTGGAGGAACTGGTCCGCGTGCCGGTCACCTGCGTCTCGGTCGGCGCCGACCGGGGGCAGACGATGCTCCTCCGCAACCCCTTCGACACCGGCATGTGAACCCGGCCCCTGCTGTTGATAAGAGAGTCAACCGACGGGTCGAGCTGGTGAAAGGCCTCTTTCACCGGTTTCCATCACCTACACCGCGCCCGGATCGCACCGCATCGATCGGGCACCGCCTGGAGCACCCATGACGACCGCCTACATCCTGGACGCCGTTCGAACCGCACGTGGCAAGAAGAAGGGGAGCCTGGTGGGGACCCACCCCATGGACCTGGCCGCCCACGTCCTCAATGCCGCCGTGCGCCGCAACGGGCTGGATCCCCTGCAGATCGAGGACGTGGTCCTCGGCTGTGTCACGCAGGTGGGTGAGCAGGGTTGGAACGTCGCGCGGGGCGCGGTGCTCGCGGCGGGACTTCCCATCGAGGTCGCCGGCGCCACGGTCAACCGCTTCTGCGGCTCGGGTCTGCAGGCGGTGAACTTCGCCGCCATGCAGGTGATGTCCGGATACGCAGATCTCGCCATCGGCGGTGGCGTGGAGTCGATGACCCGCGTCCCCATGGGCGCGGACATGGAGGGCGGTGAAGGTCCCGCGAGCGCGGCGCTCAAGGAGCGCTTCCCGAACCTGGTGAACCAGGGCGTCTCCGCGGAGATGATCGCCGAGAAGTGGAAGCTCTCGCGCAACGACGTCGACACCTACGCGGTGCGCAGCCAGCACCTGGCCGGTCACGCGATCGAGAAGGGCTACTTCCGCAACGAGATCGAGCCCATCGACGTGAAGGATGCCGAGGGACAGACGCGTTCCTTCGACGTCGACGAGCACTGCCGGCCCAACACGACGCTGGAGACCCTGGGCAACCTCAAGCCGGTATTCCGGGAAGACGGGGTCATCCACGCCGGAAATGCGTCGGGCATCGTGGACGGCGCGGCGGCGGTGGTGGTGGCCAGCGAGGCCCGGGCGCACGCACTGGGACGCAAGCCGCGCGCGAAGATCGTCACCACGGCCATCGCGGGCTCCGATCCGGTGCTGATGCTCACCGGTCCCATCCCCTCGACGCGGAAGGCGCTCGCTCGTGCCGGCCTCAAGGTCTCGGACATCGACCTCTGGGAGATCAACGAGGCCTTCGCGCCGATCCCCATGGTCGTCGCCCGCGAGCTCGGGATCGATATGGACAGGGTCAACGTTAACGGAGGCGCAATCGCTCTGGGCCATCCGTTGGGTGCGACGGGAGCGATGCTGCTCGCCACGTGCCTGAATGAATTGGAACGCAGAGATCTTCGTTACGGTGCGATCACCCTCTGCATTGGCTACGGCATGGGGATCACCACCATCATCGACCGGAAGCTGTAGCAGTCGGACGGAGGGCTCGGCGCTCCTCATGCCCGACTCAAGAACGCCGCTGCTCCCCGGCAGCGGCGTTCGTGGATCGCGCCGAAGGGCCCCCCCGTATGATCTCGACGCTCCTGGCGTTCGCCTTGGCCACCCCCATCGGCGGTGTGACCGCCGGTCCCCCTCCACAGGTGCCGCCCCAGACGGCACCCTCGGCGCAATCGCAGGGCGGTCCGCAGCCTCCCGGGCCGATGGAGGGGCCGCCGCCCGAGGTGGCCGCGGCGCAGCCATCGCCCATCGCGTTCCCTCAGCCCGCCTCCCAGCCGCTGACCCTCTCGATGGAGGGCTCCGCGGCTCCGGCACCTCAGGAGGTGCAGGTCCAGGCGGCTGGGGCCCCCGTTCCTGTCGCCGCGCCTGTGGCACCTCAGGCAGCGCCGGTGTACGCGGCCCCGGTCGCCGCGCCGGCGCCCGTCTACGCGGCCCCGGCTCCTGCCCAGGTCGCCGCGCCAGCGCAGGGTGACGCGGCCCCGACTCCCGCCCCGGTCGCAGCGCCTATGCAGCTCGACGCGGCTCCGGCGCCTGGTGCGGTCGCGGCGCCAACGCAGGTCTACGCGGCTCCGGCGCCTGGTGCGGTCGCGGCGCCGGCGCCGGTGTCCGCAGTCCCGACGCTTGCACCGGTCGCAGCGCCAACGCCGGTGTCCGCGGCCCCGCCCCCGCCCCCCGGGGCGACTCCTATGTACGCGGCTCCGGTCCCGGTGGCCTCCGCTCCGCAGCCGGACGCGGCGAACCCCGCGCCGGCCCCGGTCCACCCGATTTCAACCGCACCCACGCCCACCCACGCTCAGCCCACGCCGGCCCCCACCGTGGCGCAGCAGGCCGCTGCCCCGATCCCGACTGCGCCGGACGATGCTTTGGTGACGCCCGTGGTTCCGGAGCTCCCGCCGCCCCCGTCCGCCGAAGAGCGTCAGCGTCCCCTCCCGCGTCGCAGTGCCAAGGCCGCTCCGAATCGCCTCGCCGAGGCCGCGCTGAAGGAGGCGCGTCAGCTCGAGCTGCAGCTCAAGCGCTCGGAGTCGTCCCGGGATGCGGCCCATGAGCGCACCCAGAAGATCGCCGCCGATGCGGCCAGGGCCTACCGCCGCGCCATCGCCGCGGATGCCTCCAACGCCGAGGCACACGCCGGCCTGGCCCGCGCGCTGGGCGCAATGGGGCAGCATCAGGAAGCCCAGGCCGCCGACGCGATGGCCGAGCGACTCCGTTCGAGCGATGCGGAAGGCGCCCTCGTGGTGGTCGAGCTCGGCGAGGTCGACGACGCCTCCATCCCGTACGGCGACCCGCAGCCGCAGGGCCAGACGGCGCCTGCTTCGAGCCCGCTGCCGACGACTCTTCCTGCAGCGCCCGCCGTGGCCGCCGTCGCCGCGAAGCCCCCGCCTGTCGAAGACGATGCGGCCCCTGCCGTTGCATCGGAGTCGGAGGCTTTCCGGCGGCTGATGACCCAGGGTCAACAGCGCGCCCGGGCGGGCGATGTGCACGGTGCACGCTCCGAGTTCGAGGCCGCGGTCCGGATGGCTCCCGAGAACGTCGACGCGGTGATGGCGCTCGGCAACACGCTGGCCGTGCTGGGCCACTACGACCACGCCGCCTTCTACTGGAAGCGGGCCCGGGAGCTCTCCGACTCCCCGGCGGTGCACCGGAGCGTGGCCACCAACCTGGAGCGCGCCCGACAGAAGCAGGAGGCCCTCGCGGACCCGGACCAGGGCCCCGTGGCCGCGGCACCGGCTGGCCAGGCACCCGCTGCACCGGCTCCGGCGCCAGTTGCCCCCGAAGCCTCCGCGGCGAAGCAGGTGCGCATCGAGATCTCCTACGAGGTGCCGCCCGAGGCCGTCGCTGCCTACGAGGAGGGCATCCGCCTGCTTCAGGCGGGAAGTCCGGACCAGGCGGTGCGCGTCTTCGGTCAGGCCATCCGCCGGGCACCGCATTTCGCCGAAGCCCGTATCGCCCGCGGCACCGCCTACATGACCCTCGGCGACTACCGGAGGGCCCGGAAGGACTACGCGCAGGCCCTGCGCCTGGCGCCTTCTCTCTCGGCCCCCCTGTACGGGCTCGGGGAGGCGTCGCTGGCGCTGGGACGTGAGCGCCACGCCCGGACGTACTTCATGCGCTACCTCGCCAGTGAGGCAGCGGACGTCCGCCCCCACCTTCGGGAGCAGGCACGGCTCAAGGTGGCACAACTTCACTGAGCCGGACGTTGGCGGTCATCAGGGAGCCCTTCCGGTGACGGAATGGGCTCCCTAGCTTGTTCGGTATGCATGCGCCGACGGAGCCCACGCCGCCTCAGCCCGAGGTCTTCCGCCCCCATCGGATCCTCGCCATCGTGATGGCCCTGGCCGGCCTGCTGTGGGTCGCCGCCGGGATCCTGCTCTTCACCTTCGAGGGCGTGCCCTGGAAGACCTGGGCCTCGGTGGCCTTCTTCATCGTCTTCTTCGCCATCTCCACCGGCTACTACGCCCGTTCGGCGATCGTGGTGGAGGGAGAGTCCCTGACGTTCCGGGGCATCCTGAGGACGCGGCGCTGCGGGCTCTCGGAGATCCGCAAGCTCGAGATTCTCCCCGGGCTCATCACCGTCTATTCGATCCGGGTTTCGGAGGGCGTGATGCACTTCACGAGCCTCTTCTCCCGGCATCAGGCGCTGGCGCGCCTGCTGGTCGACCGCTCCGGGCTCACGACCGCGCCGGTCTGAGGCCCACCTTGGACCGGGCGCCGGCGCTGTCGGCTCAGGGGATCCAGAGCAGCCCCACCAGCCACAGCAAGACCGCCAGGGTCAGCCCCGGCAGCCACAGGTTCTGCCCGGAGATCCCGCGCAGCTCCTCGAGGGGCAGCTGCCACCAGGGGGAAGGTGGCGCCGGCGGGACGGGTCTGGGCCGCGAGGGATCACGGAGTCGCAGCAGCGTGCGCCCCAGTTCGAGCAGGCTCCCGTCATAGAGGGGCGTGCGGCCCGGTGCCGGCAGTCCATCGGTCCACACCCCGTTGGGACCTCCCAGATCCTCCACCCACCAGCAGCCTTCGTCCCGAACCAGCTGCGCGTGCAACCGGGACACCGAGCGATCCTTGAGGCGCAGCTCGGCGTCCACGCCGCGTCCGAGCTGCAGGCTGTCACCCTCCAGGGTGAAGCGCCGTCCCCGATCCTGACCCGCGACACAGATGAGCTGCGGAAGGTGCGGCGAGGGCGGCGAGAGCGACGCGCCGAGCATGTGGAGGAACAGCGCGCGGGTTGAAGCCTGGATGGGGGACGCTTCCGGGGCGATCTGCAGCGTCACGTCGGCGGGAAGCTCCACCCGTTCCCCCACCAACAGCTCCCGGGGGCGACCGGCGGGGAAGGGCAGGCCATCCACGTGGAAGGACGCCCGGGACTCCAGGGTGAGATGGGGTCCCTCGATCCGGAGTGTCAGCAGGGTGGCCGGGAGGGGCGCCAGGAAGACGTCGTCCTCCGGCGAGCCCCCGAGGACGTGCTCTCCATCGTTCAGTTCGATGGGGGAGCTCACGTCGAGGTGGGTGAGGAGCAGGCGCATACCTGGGCGGCCAAGCAAGCTTCAGGCCGCCCGTTCTCTCCCTTGGATCCCGCCGTTAGGATGCGCGCCATGCTCCGTCCGGCCCTGCTGCTCCTGCTCCCGCTGCTCACCGTCACCGCCTGTCGTGACGAGCTGGCCGGCCCCCGCCCCAAAGGAGAGGCCGCGGCGTCGGGGATGGTTGCCACGGATGCGGTGCCCGACGATCTCACCTTCCGCAGCGGAGGACGGTGGGCGCGCGGGGGGCCGACGTACCTGGGCGCGCGTGTGACCCCTGCGCGTCCCCGGGCCGGAGACCGCGTCACGGTCACCCACGTCTTCCGCGCGGGAAAGCCTCCGGAGGAGGGCTGGGCCTTCTTCGTCCATGCAGTGGACCCCGACTCCGGAGCGATGCTGGCCAACCTGGACCACGCGTTCCAGGACGGTCACGCGCCCCTCTCCCGATGGCCTGCCGGGAAGGTGCTCGAGGACCGCCACACCTTCGAACTGCCTGCCTCCCCGAGCGGACGGGTGGAGCTGCGCCTCGGGTTCTGGAAGGGACGGGCACGGCTGCCGATCGCCACCAGGGCCCAGGCCGATGCTTCGGGACGCATGAAGGGGCCCGTGCTCGGAGAGGGCGTGGCCGCGGCGCCACCTCCCAGCTACCGGGCGGCCTTCGCGCACACCCCACCCCGCATCGACGGGGTGATCGATGCGGAGGAGTGGCGGGACGCGCGGGTGGTCACCCTCCGGGGAAGCCGGGACGGGGCTGCGGTTCAGCGTCGCACCGACGCGCGCATCCTGTGGGACGAGGAGCACCTGTACGTCGCGTTCGAGGTGGAGGACCCGGACGTCTGGGGCACGCACCGGACCCGGGACGCCAAGCTCTATGAGGAGGAGGTGGTGGAGCTCTTCATCGACGCCGATGGCGACGGGCGGGACTACAACGAGCTCCAGCTCAGCCCCCACAACGTCCTCTTCGACGCGGCCTTCACCCGGCCGCGGAAGGACATGGACCTGACCTGGGACTCGGGGACCCGGAGCGCGGTGAAGGTGGACGGGAGCCTCGATGATGCGAGCGATACCGACCGGGGGTGGACCGCCGAGTTGGCGATCCCCATTGCCCGGCTGAAGGACCTGCCCCGCACGCCCCCCCGCGCAGGCGACCGTTGGCGCTTCAACCTCTACCGCCTCGAGCACCTCGAACGGCGCCGCCGGGTGGAAGGGCAGAGCTTTGCGCCCCTCCACGCGAACGACTTCCACCGGCTGGATCGCTTCGGCTGGCTGATCTTCGACGGAGGGCCACGGGCCCCTGAGGCGAGCGGGCCCTGAGGGGCGCATCCCTGCACGGGCGGCAGCATCCGGTGCCTGCGTCCCGGCGGCGAAACCGTGGTCAGTGCACCGTGGTCGAGCCGGGCCTCCAGAGGGCCTCGGCCTGGGAGCGCTCCGAGGGGTCACCCTCGAACTCCAGAAACCCCTGGGCTTCCATGGTGTCGATGATCTGCTCGGCCTCCAGGTTCGAGAACCCACGGCGTTCCACCAGCAGATCCCGCATCCGGGCCTTGCCCCGCAGGTAGCCGACGACTCCCGCCCCCAGCTCCGGCCGCAGCTGATCGAGCACCTGCGACAGATCGACGTCCTCGAGATTCATGGCGGGACAAGCTCCGTCCGGTGCCCCGGAACGACAAGCCGATCGGGGAGCCCGGGGATGCCTGGCAGGAAGCTGTGCAGCCGGGCCTCCCTGCCATCACTTTCCAGGGTCACCGCGCCCTGCAGATCGGTGCGGAAGACGGGGATGCCCCGGTCCCGGTAGCGCGCGGCGACCTCCGGATGGGGAAAGCCGTAGCGGTTGTGGCGGCCGAGGGTCATCACCGCCGCAGCAGGGCGCGCGCGATCCAGCAGCGCCGCTCCCGAGGAGGTGCGGCTGCCGTGGTGGGGCGCCTTGAGAACGGTCACCGTCCCCACTTCCAGCGCCGCTTCCCCCGCGGCCTCGATGTCTCCGGTGAGCAGGACGCTGACCTCTCCCAGCGTCACCTTCAGGACCACGCTCCGGTCGTTCACGTGGGCGAGCTCGAAGGCGTCCCTGGGCGGACCGAGCACCTCGAGGGTCGCGTCTCCGAGTCGGAACGGCGGCCGGCCGCGCGAGACGGCCTCCACCACGGCGTCCCCGGCGGCTTCGCGGACCGCCCGGCTCAGGGCGCCATCGGTGGTTCCCTCGGCCAACCAGAGCCGGGAGGTGGGAATCCGGTTCAACACGCTCACGAGGCCGAGCCCGTGATCGGGATGTGGATGGGAGAGGACCACCAGATCAAAGGCCTCAATCCCCTGGTCCCGCAGGAAGGGAAGCACGTGGCGCACGCCGGTGTCGGCGCCTTCGGGAACGCCGCCGGCGTCGACCAGGGCATGCCGTCCCCCGGCGCTGATCACGATCCCATCTCCCTGGCCGACACTCAGGAAGGTGATGCGCAGCGGGGGGGACGGCCGCAGGCGTGGGTAGGCGTAGGTCCACCCCACCGCAAGGGGCACCATCAATCCGAGCCAGCGCCAGCGTCCCCGCACCACCGCGAGCGCGATGAGACCCAGGGCAAAGGTGGCGATGCTACCCGGGGCCGGAGGGGGCACCGGGAGGGTCGCCAGCGGGGCTGCGGAGAAGAAGCGGGCGACCCACAGGAAGGCCTCGGATGCCCAACCTCCGGCCCAGAGGACCGGTGTGGCCAGGTCCGGCCACACCACGTGGAGTGCGGCGCCCCCTGCGGCAAGCAGCGTCAACAGACCGCTCAGGGGCATGCAGACGATGTTGGAGAGCAGACCCGCGAGGCTGAGCCGACCGAAGACCGAGGCGATGAGGGGGGCCCCGGCCAGGGTCACCGCCACACTGGCCAGAAGACTCTGCCAGCTCGCTTTCCCGGCGCGCCGAAGCGCTCCCCGCCAGCCCTCCTGGGCGGGCTGCCCCATCCCCGCCCCGAAGAGCGGGCGATCGAGCGCGGGGACGAGGAGCACCAGTGCCAGCACCGCGAGGAACGACAACTGCATGGAGAGATCCGCAATGCAGGCCGGATCCACCACCAGCAGCAGCACCGCCGAGGCCGCGAGCGTGTTGAGCGCCTCGTTGCTGCGCCGCACGCTGAGCGCCAGCAGGGCGGTGGAGGCCATGAGCGCCGAGCGCACCGCCGGCGCCTGCCAGCCGGTCCAGGCGACGAAGGCCCACACCAGCGGGACCGCCAGCGGCGCGGCGAGCTGCCGGGGGTCCACCGAGCGCCCGAGGATCGGGGCCCAGCTGAAGAGCCGACGCAGCACCGCCAGCAGGGTCAGGGCCAGGGCCGCCACGTGCAGGCCGCTCACGCTCAGCACGTGGGCCAGGCCGCTGCGGGAGAAGACCTCCTCGAGTTCCGGGCCCAGCGCCGCGCGCTGTCCGGCCGCGAGGGTGAGGAAGAGCGCGCCGGCTTCGGACGAAGGGGCGAGCTGCCCCACGTCCCGGGTGAGGCGCCGCCGGGCGGCGTGCATCCAGCGCTCGATGTCCGGCGCGGCGGAGAGCCGCAGCAGGCTGCGCCCGTCGGCCGAACCGCGATGGGTGATGCCTTCGCGCAGCCTGCGTCCGAGCAGATCGGGCGCGCCGGGGTTCTGTGGGCCCTCCAGATTCCTCAGTCGGGCCGGCACCCGGATGCGGGCGCCGGGCAGGGGACAGTCGGCGGCCTCATACAGGGAGAGTTGCACCCGGGCCGGCCGCGGCGCCCCATCCCAGTGGGTGACCGCCAGGGTCACCCGGCAGCGCTCGGCAGCCTCGGAGCGGAGCACGCGCCCTTCGAGCACGGTGAGGGTCGGAGGCTGGTCCGGCGCAGCGGGCTGCGACTGCAGCCGGGCCAGGGTTGCACCCAGCGCGATGAACGCCAACAGCAGCAGCAGGTGGCTTCCGACCCGGCGTCCCGACCACAGCGGAACGGCTCCGAGCAGCAGGCAGGCACCCAGCGGCGGCCAGGCGGGTGCGCCCGGAATCCCTCCGAGGGCCACGCCGAGTCCCAGCGCCAGCGCAGGAAACACCAGCGGACGCGCTCCCAGCGCGCCCCACGACGTGCGGTCCATCCTGCCCCCCCGACCCCAACCACCCGTCCGGAGGCCCACGCCTCCGCGACCGCACCACAGTGCAAGCCGGGCAGGCTAACGAAGGGAGGAATGGGGGGTCAAGCGGGTGCGTTGCCGAGAAGCGGGAAATGTGGTAGTGCGTGCCCCGTTCTCAATTCGATGGGCCGGTAGACTTTCGCGAGGAGGCTGCACGCGTGCAGACCAGCTTCAAGACGGGCGATAAAGCAGTGTACCCCGGACAGGGTGTTGGCGAGGTGATGGGTATCGAGCACACGGAGGTCGCCGGCCAGCGCCAGTCCTTCTACGTGCTGCGGATCCTCGAGAACGGGATGCGGATCATGATCCCCATCAACAAGGTGGGCTCGGTCGGTCTGCGTGAGATCATCTCCGAGGACGACGTCCGTCAGGTGTATTCGATCCTCCGCGAGAAGGACATCTCGGTGGATTCGACGACCTGGAACCGTCGGTACCGGGAGTACATGGAGAAGATCAAGACCGGCTCGGTCTTCGAGATCGCGGAGGTGCTCCGGGATCTCTACCGCCTCCGCTCGGACAAGGAGCTGTCCTTCGGTGAGCGCAAGATGCTGGATACGGCACGCTCGCTGCTCATCAAGGAACTCTCTCTCGCCAAGAACTGCGACGAAGATCAGATCGAGGAAGATCTGAAGGAAATCTTCAAGTTCTAGGCACCCCCGCGATCCGACGATGAGCGTGGTGGGAATCCTGCCGGCGGCAGGAAGCGGGCGGCGCTTCGGCGCCGCCAAGCAGTTTCGGGAGCTCCGGGGGCTTCCCCTGCTCGTCCATGCGGCGCTCGGCTTCGAGCGCGCTCCCTCGATCCAGAGCTTCGTGGTCGCGGTCCCCGCGGGGGACGAGGAGAGGGTGCGTGCGCTCCTCCTCGCGAGCGGCCTGCAGAAGCTCCACCGCGTCGTGGCGGGGGGGGCGGAGCGGGCCGAGTCGGTGCGTCGGGCGCTCGAGGCGGCGCCTCCCGGCGCCCGCTACGCGGTGATCCACGACGCGGCCCGTCCCTTCGCGAGCCCGGCCCTCTTC
>DATGQN010000058.1:0-10869 GCA_035304185.1 Myxococcaceae bacterium | reverse complement strand
TGATCCGCGCCTGTCGGAGCAGGCGGTGATCTACACCGCGCATCACGATCACCTCGGGGTGAGCACCACGGCGAAGAAGGGGGAGGACGCCATCTACAACGGCGCGCTCGACAACGCGCTCGGCACCGCGAGCGTGCTGGCGGTGGCCAAGGCGTTCGCCGGGCTGGACACCCCACCTCGGCGGTCGATCCTCTTTGCGGCGGTGGCCGCCGAAGAGCAGGGACTGTTGGGCTCCCGCTTCCTTGCCGAGCACCTCCCCGTTCCCAGTGCGCGGCTGGCGGCCAACGTGAACATCGATGCCGGGAACATCTGGGGTCCGACCCGGGACGTCGCGGTGGTGGGGCACGGCAAGAGCGATCTCGACCAGGTCATCGCCGAGGTCGCCCGCATCCAGGGACGGGTGGTCGTCCCCGATCCCTCGCCGGAGTCCGGGGGCTTCTACCGCTCGGACCAGTTCAACTTCGCCCGCATCGGGGTGCCCGCCGCCTACTTCAGCGGGGGCAGCGACGTCATCGGGAAGCCTGAAGGGTGGGGCGCCGAGCAGGAGACGGCCTGGAGGACCGCGCACTACCACCAGCCCTCGGATGAGCTGGGGCCGGACTGGGATTTCCGGGGCGCGGTCCAGGACGCACAGCTCGCCTTCCTGGTGGGCTTCCGGGTGGCGCAACGGACCCAGCTGCCTGCCTGGACCCCGGGCGATGAGTTCGAAGCCATCCGCAAGCAGGACCTGAGAGAGGGCGGCGCCGCGGGCAGATGATCATCATCGGAGTCCTTCCGCCCGGGCCGAGGACTGTTATGCCTTGGCGCAGACGCCATGCCCCGATTCCGACTCGTCAGCGACCACGCCCCGCAGGGGGATCAACCACAGGCCATCCGTGAGCTCGTCGAAGGGCTCGAACGGGGGGACCGCTACCAGACCCTCCTGGGCGTCACCGGCAGCGGCAAGACCTTCACCATGGCCAACGTGGTGCAGGCGGTGCAGCGCCCGACGCTGGTGATCGCGCACAACAAGACGCTGGCGGCCCAGCTCTACGGGGAGTTCAAGCAGCTCTTCCCGGACAACGCGGTCGAGTACTTCGTCTCCTACTTCGACTACTACCAGCCCGAGGCCTACGTCCCCTCGTCGGACACGTACATCGAGAAGGACAGCAGCATCAACGACGAGATCGAGCGCATGCGGCACTCGGCGACGCACAGCCTGCGGACCCGGGACGACGTGCTCATCGTGGCCAGCGTGAGCTGCATCTACGGCCTGGGCGGGGCGCGCAGCTACGTGAACCTCGCGGTCACCCTCCAGCAGGGGCAGGAGGCCGAGCGGGACAAGGTCATCCGCCGCCTCGTGGAGGGCCAGTACCAGCGCAACGATCTGGATTTCCACCGCGGGACCTTCCGGGTGCGCGGCGACACGCTCGAGGTCTTCCCGGCCTACGAGGAGGAGCGGGCGATCCGGGTGGAGTTCTTCGGAGACGAGGTCGAACGCATCACCGAGTTCGATCCGCTGCGCGGGACCCTGCTGGCCGAGATCGAGAAGGCGGTCATCTTCCCCGCGAGCCACTACGTCACCGAGGCCGAGACCCGCCAGCAGGCGCTGCAGACCATCCGCACCGAGCTGCAGGAGCGGCTGCAGCAGTTCCAGGCGGAGGGCAAACTGCTCGAGGCGCAGCGGCTGGAGCAGCGGGCGATCTACGACCTCGAGCTCATCGAGCAGGTCGGCTTCTGCAACGGCATCGAGAACTACAGCCGGCACTTCTCGGGGCGACAGGTCGGTGAGCCGCCCCCCTGCCTCCTGGACTACTTCCCCAGGAACTTCCTGGTGCTCCTCGACGAGAGCCACCAGACGGTGCCGCAGATCGGGGCGATGTACCGCGGGGACCGGGCCCGCAAGGAGACGCTGGTCAACTTCGGCTTCCGCCTTCCCAGTGCCCTGGACAACCGGCCCCTCAAGTTCTCGGAGTTCGAGGAGCTGGTGCCCCAGGCCATCTTCGTGTCCGCGACGCCCTCGCAGTACGAGATCGAGCAGAGCCAGGGCGTGGTGGTCGAGCAGATCATCCGGCCGACGGGTCTATTGGATCCCGAGGTCGAGGTGCGCCCGGTGGGGCACCAGGTGGAGGATCTGCTCGGCGAGGTGAAGCAGCGCGTGGAGAAGGGGGAGCGGGTCCTGGTCACCACGCTCACCAAGCGCATGGCGGAGGATCTCACCGAGTACTACGCGGACGTGGGCGTGAAGGTCCGCTACCTGCACTCGGACATCGACGCCATCGAGCGCATGGCGATCATCCGCGACCTGCGCCACGGCGTGTTCGACGTGCTGGTGGGCATCAACCTGCTGCGCGAGGGCCTCGACATCCCCGAAGTCTCGCTGGTGGCGATCCTCGACGCGGACAAGGAGGGGTTCTTGCGCAGCCACGTCTCGCTCATCCAGACGATCGGCCGGGCGGCGCGCAACCTGAACGGGCGGGTCATCATGTACGCCGATCAGATCACCGCCTCCATGCGCATGGCGCTCGACGAGACCGAGCGCCGGCGGCAGGTGCAGCGCGAGTTCAACGAGAAGCACGGGATCACGCCGGCGCAGGTGAAGAAGGCCATCACCGACCTCTCCGGCCTGAGCTACCAGGCGCAGGGTGGGGCGCTGCCGAGAGCTGCCGAGTCGACCGCCGAGCTGCTCACCTCCGACGAGCTCAAGAAGCTGATGAAGGAGGCCGAAGCGGAGATGGGCGAGGCAGCGAGCAAGATGGAGTTCGAGCGCGCGGCCCTCTTCCGCGATCG
The DNA here is from genome assembly GCA_035304185.1 of Myxococcaceae bacterium. Taxonomy (GTDB): domain Bacteria; phylum Myxococcota; class Myxococcia; order Myxococcales; family Myxococcaceae; genus DATGQN01. Next base: position 8,100 of record DATGQN010000058.1, on the reverse strand, counting down.
CCTGATGCTGCTCAGGGACATGGACCTGGGCCTCAAGCCGCCGCAGCGCGCGCTCCTGTCCGAGGCCGGCGCGACCTCGGCGGGAGGCATGTCCCCCAAGCGCAAGAAGGCGGTGGGACGCGGCCGCCGTCGATGAGACGCCGGTGCGTTCGCTGGGGGTTGCCATCGCCGCGTGTGGCAGACATGGAAGGTGAGGGGAGCGCCTTCCTGCGGTTCTTCCCCCTCTGAGATCGACCATGCAGCCCTGGCTCCAGGAGAAGCTCGACGCACTGCCCGCAGCGCCCGGCGTGTATCTGATGAAGGATCGCGAAGGTGCGATCCTCTACGTCGGCAAGGCGGTGAACCTCCGCAACCGGGTGCGCAGCTACTTCACGCGGAGCAGCTCGGACACCCGGGCCTTCATCTCGCTGCTGGATGACCTGCTCGGCGACCTCGAAGTCTTCGTGGTCGGCAACGAGAAGGAAGCGCTGATCCTCGAGAACGAGCTGGTCAAGCGCCACAAGCCCCGCTTCAACGTCCGGCTGCGGGACGACTCGAACTTCATCTGCCTGCGGTTGGATGTGCGCGCCGACTACCCCCGCCTGGAGGTGGTGCGGCGGATTGTGAAGGACGGGGCGCACTACTTCGGTCCGTACTCCAGCGCGTCGTCCATCCGCGAGACGCTGCGGATCATCAACCGCTACTTCCAGCTGCGGACCTGTACCGATCACGCACTCAGGAGCCGGCGACGACCGTGCCTGCTCTACCAGATCGATCGCTGCCCGGCGCCCTGCGTCTTCGACGTCCCCCGCGAGGACTACCACCGCAACGTGCGGGACGCGGAGCTCTTCCTGGAAGGAAAGGCCGGCGAGCTCATCGAAGGGCTCAAGCTCCGCATGCAGGTCGCGGTGGAAGCGCTGCGTTTCGAGGATGCCGCGCGACTGCGGGATCAGCTCCGGGCGATCGAGAAGAGCCTCGAGCGCCAGAAGGTGGCGACCTCCGATCTCTCGGACCAGGACGCCATCGGCTTCCACCGCGAGGCGGATCGGCTCCTGGTCTACGTCCTCCACGTGCGCAACGGTCGCATCTCCGGCCACCAGTCGTTCTGGTTCACCGGCCAGGAGTTCCCGGACGCCGAGCTCATCGGCAGCTTCGTGAACCTCTATTACGACCAGGAGACCTACGTCCCCGAGCGGGTGCTGCTCCCTCTCGAGATCGAGGAGATCGGCTCGCTCTCGGCGCTGCTCTCCGAACGTCGCGGGAGGAAGGTGCACGTTCAGGTTCCACTGCGTGGCGAGAAGCTCGCGCTGGTCCAGCTCGCAGCGAAGAACGCCCAGCAGGCCTTCAGCGATCGTCGACGCTCCAAGGAGGAGCTGCAGCACATCCTCGAACGGTTGCAGAAGAAACTGAATCTCTCGAGGCTCCCCCGGACGATGGAGTGCTTCGACATTTCGCACTTCCAGGGCAGCGCGATCGTCGCGAGCCAGGTGGCCTCGGTGGACGGGGAAGCCGACAAGTCCCGCTATCGCCGCTACCACCTCAAGGACGTGACCTCGAACGACGACTTCGCGAGCATGTATGAGATCCTCCGGCGCCGGTTCGAGCGGGGACGCGACAAGGGGGATCTGCCCGATCTCATCGTCATCGACGGCGGCCGCGGTCAGCTCGCCTCTGCGCTGGCGGCGATGCGGGACGTGGGGGTGGAGGGCGTGGACCTGGTGGGCCTTGCCAAGTCCCGTGACCTCGAGGTGTCCAACCGTGACGAGGAGCGCGCGAAAAGTCCGGAGCGGGTCTTCCTTCCGAACCGGAAGGACCCCATCGTCCTGCCGCAGTCGTCACCCGAGCTCTTCATGCTCACGCGCCTGCGTGACGAGGCGCACCGGTTTGCGATCACCTTCCAGCAGCGGGTCCTGCGTCGGCGCGGCTTCCACTCCTCTCTCGATGGCATCCCGGGGGTGGGGGAGGGGCGGCAGAAGGCCCTGCTTCGACACTTCGGAAGCATGACCGGCGTGAAGGCTGCCGGCGTTGAACAGCTTTCGGAAGTGCCGGGGATTGGTCCTTCCATCGCCGAGCGCATCCATGCCTTCCTGCACGGAGGCGCGGGCGCCGAGGTCCGGGAGGACGCTGTTCGTGAGGCGTCACTCGAGGATGCCGGCGTCCCGTTGGATGAGAAGTAGCGGCCGCTGCCAACCTGTGCGAAGGCGGTCAACAGGCGGAAATCGTGGGCTTTTTCATTGCTCGCCCACTTGGCGCTGATTTATAGCGCACACAGTGTTTCCCTCGTTCTAGTGGTCACCTTTGAGGGTCTTTGCGTATGCGGCTCTATCCGAAAGTCATTCCCGTCATCTCGCGCGAGTGCGTCCAGGCCCTGATGAAGGAGGGCGACATCGAGGTGGAGCCGATGCGGGTGGCCGACGCCGAGATGGATCTCTCCGCCATCATGCGTGAGTACCTCGCCAACGAAGAGCGGGTGAATCAGGCCACGCGTGAGGCGCTCGAGCGGCGGGGTTACGACTACAGCAAGTTCAATCAGGTGAAGCGCGAGATGGCTGACGTCCGCGGCTTCAAGATGGGTGAGGAGGGGATCGAGTACGTCATCAACCAGATGATTGAGTTTCTCCTCATCAGCCGGAACGTCGAGGAGGTCTTCGCGGCCGACAACGAGCTGCGGTCCAAGATCTTCGGCGTGATGAAGAAGCACCTCGACGTCGACGAGGAGATCGACCGCGAGGCCCGCGCCCGCCTCAAGCACCTGCAGGAGGGCACCTCGGCGTTCGAGGTCGAGTACAACAAGACGCTCGAGCAGATCCGCCGCGCCCGCGGCCTGATCTGAGCCTCCGCCAGGCGCCTGCGCCGACGACGCGCAGGGTGCTGCAACGTTCCCCGGTGGACTGGGTGGATCGTCCGGCTTCCGCAGTGGAAGCGTGAGGACGGTCCCGGTCCGACCGGGGTTCGCGTTTCTTCGCGGACCTCTCCGCGACGCCTGTCGTCGCCGGCCACGTCATCGTGCGAGGCCGTTGGGGACGCTCCCGCTGTCGCCCGCGCTCCTTCATCGCTGGGCGAGGAGGCGGGCGGGCGGTTGTCCTCGCGCACCTCAGCTCCCGGGAGCCTCCGGCCGTCCCCACCTTTTCGTGTTTCGAGAAGGCGAAGGAGGCGGCGGATGGTGGGGATGTCGAGAGCGGCCATGATGGTGCTGGCCCTGGCGTGGGCGCCGGTGGCCGGGGGGCAGGAACCGGAAGGGCACCGGGGAACGGCCGAGGTCCGTGGCGACGTCCTCGTCGACGTGGGCCTGGCGCCGTATGCCGCGCTCAACGGGGAGGGCCAGGGGACCGCGCAGCTCGAGGTTCAGGACCGCGTCGACTCCGCGGCGGCCAGGGGACGTGACGTCGCCCGGTTCCGCGCGACGGTGCAGCTCGGAGAACGCCAGCTGGAGATTGCGCTGAATGCCCCGGGTCGCGTCGCGGATTTCCAGGAGCCGTCCGGGGCGGAACAGGAGGCGTCACGGGAAGTGGCCGGTGGGGTGGCGTTGGGTGGCTTCTGGAGTGGACCCATGGCGCAGGGGGAGGCGTGGAGCTCCCGACGCGCCGACATCCTCACCTGGGGAACGGCCCGGGTGCTGTTGGATGGGCGGGAGCTCACCGATGCGGCGCGTTTGGAACTCGCGGCCTTCGCGCCGTCCGATGCCGGTGAAGAGGGCGCAAAGAGCGCAGGGCGTCTGCAGCTGATCGTCCGCGGGGTCCCGGAGCTCTCCACAATCCGCGTGCACTTCCCGGAAGGGGTCCGGGTGAACGTCGGAGCTTCGGGCACCGCAGAGCAGGGTGAGAAGACGCAGGTCGCCGCGCGAGCAGCGGAGGGTGAGGATGCGGGCGCTCCGGAGGTGCTGCGCGACGCGGATGAACTCATCCCCGCCGAGGGACCGATCCCTCCCGAGGACCTCCAGCGGCACGTGGTGGTCGGCACCCTGCCGGGGCCGATGCGCATCGAGATTGAGACCGACGAGGTGCAGGACACGGCGGAACCGGGAACGGGTGGCTCGGGTGAGGCGCAGGACGTGGGCGGGAGCGGATCGGAGCAGCCGTCTGCGCAAGCGGATGACGACGCCGGTCCAGAGGCGGCGGGCGGATCGGGGACACCTGCGGTGACCGGCGAGCAGCAGCGCGGTGCGGTGGGGGACGACAGCGTGGGGCAAGGGGCGACCGGCGGTTCGGGCACGCCGGCGGAGGCAGCACCGCAAGAGCGCATGGACGCGGCGCGGGCCCCCACAGACGCCGACGACGCCGGTGCCCGGGAAAGCCTGGCGGGGGGCGCTCCTCCGGCGGAGGTCGGCCTCCCGCGGGGGGCGGGGGGAAGTGGAAGCGTGCAGCTCCCCCAGACGCGAAGCGCGGCACCGCGCGGCGGGCGGAACGTGGATGGGCGGATTGAGGGCATCGCGCCCTCCAACGCGCGGAGCGACGTCGCGCGGGTGGAGGTCCTCCAGGGGGCCCCCACGTCGGTCGACGGGACCACGGACGTGCCTCCGGGCGTGGAGCCTCTCAACGCCGCGCCGGCGTCCAGAGGGACCCGGGTGCTCTCTCCGGGCGTGGAGCCGCTGACCTCTGACGTCCAGCCGAGCTCGACCGGACTCCCGCCGCCCACCGAGGTCAACGACGGCGTCCTGCCCAGCACCGTGACCTTCGGTCCGGGCGCGGGGGGCGGAAACCGCTTTGGTCCGGGGGTCGGGGGTGGACCGACCGCCGACCAGCTCGAGGCGCAGCGTCAGCAGGAGCAGGCGCAGGGAACGGTCCGGCCGCTGGGCACGCTCGGGGACGTCCCGGAGATGTCGGCCCCCATCCAACCGCTGAACAACACCGCGGCCTCGCCCCTGCCACAGGGCATCCAGCCGCTGAACGCGCAGCCGGCGTCACCGCCGCGTTGAGGTGGGGGCCGGAAAATTGACCGACTGCGACCGGCCTGTAGCGTCTGCGACATGCTCATGGCCACCCACCCGCCGCGGTCGCAGTTGCAGGAGCCCCTCGAGGATCCCATTGCGCGGGCAGTGGAGCGGCTGGCGCGCAGCCTGCCGGAGCGGGAGGACGCGAAGGTCCTCTCCGACTTCGTCGATGATCATCTGCGCGAGGGGCTCGAGGCGGTCGAGGGACTGCAGGATCACTTTCTCGAGCTGATCACGGCGCTCGAGGAGGGAGAGATCTCTCCGGCGCTGATGATCGACGTGGGGGATCCGGCCCGAGCGCTGGGACACGTGGAGCGCCTCATCTCCGTGCTCCCGGAGCTCCGACGCCGCCTCTCCCGCGCCGCAGCCCTGATGCACGAGGCGCCCCGGACGCGGTCGACGCTTCTGCGCTGAGCCGGATCCGCGGCGAAGCAGGATGATCGGCGGTGTCGCTCACCACTTGAGGGAGCGCGGATCATCCAGCCGTCGCGCCTTCTCGCCGGGGCCCTCGTAGCCCACCAGGGTGGCGCGCATCGCGGCCGAGTTCACCGTACCCACCGCCGCGAGCGGTAGCCGCCGCGCATCGTCCGAGATCCACAGATGGACCTCGCGCCGCACCGCGGGACGGTCCCGGCGCGCCGCCTCACCGGAGAAGCGGTAGGCGGTGAAGGTCCCCAGCGGATGGTTCACCTCCTCGCGGGTGACGGTGCCCCACAGCCTCCAGATGCGACGGACCCCATAGAGATCGAGGCAGAGGGACTGACCTTCCTTGAGCGGCAGCCGACGCGCGAGATAGGTGATGCCGGCGACGTCATAGGTGGTCTTGGGCAGTGCCAGGACGCTCTGACCCCGGCGACCATTGAAGCTCCAGCCGACGGCCGCCGCATCTTTGGAGAACGTCACCCGGTAGCGGCGCTGCACGTCGTTGTCCTGGGACGTCTCCGCATACCGGCGCGGGGTGAGGCGCCGCGGATCGACCCAGGTGGTTGCCTGTCCCTTCACGTTGCGCAGCGAGCGCAGAAACGTGCTGGCCTCCGCCTCGACCCGGATGGGCATCAGGCCGTCCTCCAATGGCAGGACCTGCATGGTCATCTGCCCGGCCTTGGCACCCATCGCGTCCAACTCGAACTTCAGGCGCTCTCCTTCGGGGAAGGGCGGAAGGTCCAGCAGCGGAGGAAGGGGACGGCACGCCTCATCGCTGGGAAGGGGCGCTTGGGGCGCCGAGGCCGAAGCGAGGCCGGAGCCCACGATGAGGAGCAGCAGGGCCGTGCGGAGCGTCATGGGTACCTCCCGTTGCGGACGGCGGGTGCGCTGCCGGCCGGTGGAACCGGGGCGGATCGACGCGGCCGCCTCCCCCTCATTCATCAGGGGCCGCGCAGGCCGCGCGCCATCGCCTCGCGGATCCTCTCCCACTCCTTGGGATCCGGGTTGATGGTGTACCCGTTCGGCGTCAGCTGCTTCACCAGTCGGCGTGCCAGGCCTCCCTTGCCCCGCTTCGTGAGCAGGCGCAGGTATTCGTAGTCCTCCAGGCCGTCGCGCACGTGTTTGAGCCGCAGGGAGCCGATCGGCGCGTGTCGGCCGCTGCCGAGCCGGGCGGGTGTTCCCGGATAGAAGAAGGTCCCGTCGCCGTTGCCCCCGAAGGCGAAGGTGTCCTTCCAGGGATCACCGCCATAGGCCGCCACGGTGTTGAAGTAGAGCTCCCCGTCCACCCCGGTGAGGAAGGCCAACGGTCCCATGGCGCGGTTCGAGGTGGCTGGATGATCCAGCATGTACGAGGCCCACCCCGAGTAGGCGCGCTCGACCTTCGGATCGTCGATGGGACCTCCGTTGCAACCGTGCACCAGACAGCTCTGGTACCAGAAGAGCTTGGCCCGGCCGGCGAGGCGCTCCCGGGCCTTTTCGGCGGGCACCACCTGCGGGCAGGTGTCCGGTCCCTTCCGGGGGAAGAAGCAGTTGAGCGGGGGCGCGAGGATGTCCGCGGTTGCGTCGATGCGGGGATCAAAGGGCGAGGTGAGCAGGAGCCGGACGCCCTTGGCGCCCCGCACCGCACGCGACTGCGCGCGGACCAGCGGGTGATCCTCGGGCCGGGGTTCATCCTTGGCGTAGAAGAAGACCTCGCCTTCAAAGCCCTTGGACTTCACGTGCTCGCGCACCGCGCTCAGGTAGAGGCTGCGCTGCCGCTCGTCGAGCTTCAGGTCATCGATGAGCTGCAGGGTGGTGAAGCGCGCACCTGAATCCAGGGCCTTCCCGCTCAGGAAGGGATCGACCTCCCGATCCCAGGCACTGAAGTCGATGCGGGGCGCGCCCTTCTCGAAGCGCACCACCGGAGGCGTCATCCCCATCCCGTGTGCGCTCACGCGATGCCGCAGCAGCTCCCGGACGTACTCGGCCAGGAGGGTGTGGGCGAGTTCGGACTCGGGATCGATCCCGTGGCCCTGCGCGATGCTGTAGCGGGAGATACCGAAGGTGTTGGGAAGGGACGAGGTGGCCGGCAGGGTGAAGGGCTCCACCGTCACCTCGAGCCGGAGTGTCCGGCGCGCTTCGCCCGTGCCGATCGTCAGCGTGGAGGCGTAGCGCCCCGGCGGTTGCTGTTCCGGCGCGCAGATCTCGAGATACGCCACCGCCGGCGTCTGCTTCGTGGCGTTGAGCGTGGCGGTGCGCTCCAGCGGCAGGAGGGGATCGGGCCACAGTCCTGGCCGGCCCTGGGCATTGGACGGGGTCTTCACCGGGATCCACTGCACCTGGTACGGGGCGATGGGGAGGGCGTCGGCCTTCAACCGTCCCTCGGGCTCCAGGGGCGGGACCTGGAGGCGGACCTCGGCCTCACGTCCTTCGCGTTGCAGGTAGACCTGCAGCCCCTCGCACTCGTTCCGGGCCAGCGACACCTTGCCCGCGCGTGGGGGCGGCGGCGGCTCTCCCGGCCGGATCTTCACCAGGGGCGAGACGAAGTGCGCGGCGAGCGCCGCGGCGGCGAGCACGGACAGGGACATGAACGGCCTCCGGGGTGGGCAGCGCTGAAAGCCCCGGCATGGCGTTCGGAGGGAGGTGGCTCAGGGCGCGGCGGCTGCCGTGGAGGTCCCCGCGGGGCGCTCACCGGGCTTCCAGGAGGTGAGGTCGGCGACGACGCTGCCGAAGCCCAGCTCGGCATCGATCCGCACCACGAGGTGCGCGGGATCGGTGGTGATGTAGAC
>DATGQN010000057.1:0-77874 GCA_035304185.1 Myxococcaceae bacterium | reverse complement strand
TCAGCTGATGGCAGGCGCCGGCCGGACCCCCGCGGGGACCCGCGGACGCGACGGTGCCGCCTGCGGCTCGTCGATGCGCAGCCGCGCGAGCGTGGCCCGGAAGGCCTGCCACCACGCGAGGATGCACAGGAGCCCCGCCACCAGCACCAGGGCGTTGCGCAGCAGCCAGAAGACGTGGGCCTGTGCGAGGATCCCGCGGCGCTCGGCGAAGTGGGCCAGCTCGCGATCCAGGTGCACGCCCTGGAAGGTCTTCACGAACGCTGCGGAGGAATCCTGCGCCTCGGCGAGGACGTGTGCGGCCACCTCGTGCCGCTCCCTCAGCCGGACCTCGGCGAACCCTGCGGCTGCCAGAAGCAACACCGCCAGGCTGATGGTGATGGGTGCTCGCTTCCGCATGGTGCCCTCCGCCCGTTCCATCGCTGCGGCGTCAATGGTAGGGAGGGCCCTTCGCCATGGGTAAGCCGTACCAACGCAAGGATCACTTCTTCAACAAAGCGAAGGCCGAAGGCCTCCGCGCGCGTTCAGCGTTCAAAATCGAGGAGCTGGCCAAGCGCTTCCAGGTGCTCCGCAAGGGGGCCCGGGTGCTCGATCTGGGCGCCGCTCCCGGCGGCTTCCTGCAGATCATCGGCAACGCGGTCGGCCCCACCGGTTGGGTGCTGGGGCTGGACCTGGTCCCCATCCGTCCCTTTCCCCAGGCGCACATCGAGACCCACGTCGCCGATGTGCTGGCGGACGACTTCGACGAGAAGATGGCGGCCTGGGCGAGCCGGCCCTTTGACAGCGTGGTCTCGGACATGGCGCCCAAGACCACCGGCATCCGCACCACCGACGAGGCCCGCAGCCTGCGGCTGGCGGGCAAGGCGCTCGAGGTGGCCATCGCGCACTCCAGGGTGGGCGGCACCTTCATCGCCAAACTCTTCATGGGCGGGGACTTCGAGCTGTTCCGCAGCGAGCTGCGCGAACACTACGAGGACGTGAAGATCGTGCGTCCCGAGGCCACGCGCGGCGGCAGCGTCGAGGTGTACGTGGTCGGCCTGCGCCGCCGCGACCGCACCCCCAAGCCGGAGCCCGAGGGGGCCTGAGTCCCACCCGGAGGACCGGCGCCGGCATGCGGAGCCGGCGTTGGCACGCGGAGCCCGCATCGGGGCGAGGGGGCCGGCGTGGCGCTGCCGAGCCCCTCCGCGGAGGAACGGCCCCGTTCAGCCGAGCGCGATGCGCGCGGCCTTGAGCTTGCCGACCTGCACCAGGTGTTCGCCGGCGCCGAGGGTCGCCTTCACGTCCTGGATCTTGGTGCCGTCCACCCGCACCGCCCCCTGGGTGAGCAGCTTGCGCGCCTCGGAGCTGCTCTGGGTGAGCCCGGCCGCCTTCACCGCGTGCACCAGCAGCATGTCCGCGGCGCCCTCCAGCGAGACCTCCACGCGGGGGACGTTGGAGCTGTCCAGCTCCCGGCGGGCGAAGCGCTTCTCGAAGGCCTCCACCGCGGCGTGCGCGGCCGCCTCGTCATGGAAGCGCGCGACCAGTTCCCGAGCGAGCCCCACCTTCGCGTCCTTGGGATGGACCCGGCCTTCGGCGACGTCGGTCCGCAGGGTCTGCAGCTCCGGCAACGGGCGCGCCGAGAGCAGCTCGTAGTAGCGCCACATCAGATCGTCGGTGATCGACATGAGCTTGCCGAAGATCGCCTCGGGCGGCTCATCGATGCCCACGTAGTTGTCCAGCGACTTGGACATCTTGTCGCCGGTGATCACCCCGTCGACCAGCTTGGCGTCCAGGCCCTCCAGGATGGGACCGGTCATCACCACCTGCGGCTCGAGCCCCACCTCCTTCATGAGCTGGCGCCCCACCAGCAGGTTGAAGAGCTGATCGGTGGCGCCCAGCTCCACGTCGGCCTTCAGCTCCACCGAGTCCCAGCCCTGGAGGAGGGGATAGAGCAGCTCGTGCAGCGCGATGCTCTGGCCCTCGCGGAAGCGCTTCTTGAAGTCGTCGCGCTCCAGGATGCGGGCCAGCGGATAGCGGGCCGCGAGGCGGATGGTCCCCTCGGTGCCCAGCGCGTCCAGCCACTCGGAGTTGAAGCGGACCTCGGTGCGCTCCTCGTCCAGGACCTTGAAGACCTGCGCCTTGTAGGTCTCGGCGTGGGCCAGGACCTCATCCCGGGTGAGGGGAGGGCGGGTGGCGTTGCGCCCGGAGGGATCGCCCAGCATCGCGGTGAAGTCCCCGATGAGGAAGATCACCCGGTGCCCGAAGTCCTGGAAGCGCCGCAGCCGCGAGAGCAGCAGGCTGTGCCCGAGGTGCAGGTCCGCCCGGGTGGGATCGAACCCGGCCTTCACCACCAGCGGCACCCGCGTGCGCAGGCTGCGCCGCAGCTTCTTGCGGAGCTCCTCCTCCATGAAGAGGTCCACCGACCCCCGGGTGACCTCTTCGAACTGCCGCGCGACCTCCTGCTCCAGCCGCGCTTCCACCTCATCCTGCTGACGCTCGTCCGTACCCATGAGGGCGCGCACGCTAAGTCAGCGGAGGGGGAACCTCAAAGTGGATCAGCTGTCGTTGAAGTTCCAGTCCCGGTACAGGCCGCGGTAGGAGGCGTCCTCGGTCACCACCAGGTCCATGTCGACGTCGTCGTCGTTGGTGGGGACCGCCTCGACCAGCTGCTCGTTGAACGAGAGTCCCACCCGCCGGCTGCGCTCGCGGGCCGCCCGCAGGGTGGCGTCGTAGTATCCGCCGCCGCGTCCCAGGCGCTTGCCGTCCGGCGCGAAGCCCAGGCCCGGCACCACGAAGAGCTGGATGTCCTCGACCGGAACGAGCTCGGAGGCGTGGTTGGGCTCGCGCACTCCCAGGCGTCCGGGCTCGAGCTCGGTCTCCGAGGTGATGGCCCGGAACGAGAGGATGCGCCCGTGGACGTGCGAGAGGGGATAGCAGACCCGCTTTCCATCCTGGAGGGCCGCGATCAGGATGTCGCGGGTGGGCACCTCGCCCCGGATGGGGGCGTACAGCGCCACCGTGTGCGCCGCCTGGTAGTAGGGACTGGCCAGAAACCGCGCCTGGACCTTGAGCCCCTTGCTGTCAATCTGATCGGGCGTCAGCGCCTTGCGTCGGGCCGACAGCTCCTCCCGGAGGCTCACCTTGCCCGCGCCCGCATCTTGGATTCCCGCCTCGCTCACCGTCCCCCCCTTACGCAAATCCACAGAATAAAAACGTCCCCCGCAACTGGCCGTGTGGGTGGCGTCCATTGAACCCTGGAATGTCAGGTGGGGACCGACGACCCATCGCCTGAAGGCTTCCCTCTCCCGGCGATGCCGATGAGGTCCTGCACATGGCGACGGGGACGACCCCCTCAATGAACGTATCGGTTCGAATATCCGCCAACCATCACGCGCCCCGCAGGGGACGAAACTGCAAGAAACTCTCCAACCTTGTCGCCGGTGGCCTGAAGGGCCGGTGGCGTTCAGAAAACTGTAAGAACGGCCCCCTCGCCGGTCAAGCCAGCCGCCTGCGCGTTGACAACCCACGGGGGGGAAGGGAAAGTTCTCCGACTTTTCGCGCTTGAACCGCTCATGCCCGCCTTCCCTTCCTTGAAAGCTCCCACCCTCGTGCTGGCCCTCCTGAGCGCCGGCATCGCCGGGGCGAACGGGGTGCCCCTGGAGGGGCACTGGGAGGCGGAAGGGGTGGGGCGGCTGGAGGTGACCCGGAAGGGCACGCGCTACGAGGGACGGCTCATCGAGGAGGCCACCTGTCCGGCCCCCGGCGACCGCCCCACGCTGGAGGGGAACCTGGAGGGGTCGGTCCTCGTGGGCTCCCTGTGGGTCTGCCAGAAGGGGCCCTCCTGTGAGTCCAAAGGCTTCCCCATTCTGGGCTTCTTCGACAGCGGCGCGGGCCGTCTGACGGCCCTGGTGCGGCTGGACAGCGGCTGCGTCTCGGAGGGGCTGCAGGGCTCGGTGGTGTCGCTCATCCGGGTGGGGGATCTGCCCCGGGACGTGCGCCAGGTGAGCGCGGCCAACATCGCCGAGCGGGGTGAGCTGACGCCGGAGGAGAAGGCCCGTCGGCTCAACGAGCTGCTGACACGGGGCCACTCCCTGCTCCAGACCGGTCGCGCCAGCGAGAGCATCGAGGTCTTCCGGGAGATTTTGACCCTCGAGTCGCACCACTGGCTCGCCCACCTCGGCATGGGGCTGGGCCACATGAGCATCGACCGGCTGCGGGATGCGCAGCGGGAGATGGAGCTCGCGCTGCGGTATGCGCCCAAGGACAAGTGGGACGCGCACTTCAACCTGGCCTGTCTCCACGCGCGCCGCGGCGATCGCAGCCGGGCGTTGCGCTACCTGGAAGGGGCGGTCGAGCGCGGCTTCGACCTTCCCGAGAGCATGGCGCGCGATCCCGATCTCGCAGGCCTGTTGCGCAACGACATCGCCTTCCAGCGCCTCGTGAACAAGGCGGGGCAGAACAAGATGCGCTCGCAGAAGCGGCGTTAGGACGTCCCCCGGATGGCCACGCCGCTACCCACGCCCAGGCGCTTCGGGGACTATGAGCTGTTGGCCCTGCTGGGGCGCGGCGGCATGGCGGAGGTGTTCCGCGCCCGCGTCCTTGCCGGCCCCCGTGAGGGAGAGCTGCTCGCGCTCAAGCGCCTGCTCCCGGGGCTCGCGGACGACGCCGACAGCGTGGCCCAGTTCGCGCGCGAGGCCGATCTCAGCCGGCTGCTGAAGCACCCCAACATCGTCCAGGTGCTGGAGGCCGGAGACGTCCAGGGCCGTGGCTACATCGCCATGGAGCTGGTGGATGGCCGGGATCTGGGACAGATCCTCCGACGCTGCCAGGCGCGGGGGATCCCCCTGCCCATCGACTTTGCGCTCTACCTCTCCCACATGCTCTTCGAGGCCCTGAGCCACGCGCACACCGCCACCGGTGAGCGGGGCGAGCCGCTGGGCGTGGTCCACTGCGATGTCTCGCCGAGCAACCTCTTCATCTCCCGCACCGGAGAGATCAAGCTGGGCGACTTCGGCGTGGCCCGCGGGCTGCGCCATGGGACCGAGGGGGAGGTGCTGGGCAAGCCCTACTACGTCTCGCCCGAAGTGCTGGAGGGACACATCGATCCGCTGGCCGACCTCTGGGCCGGGACCGTGGTGCTCTACGAGTTGTTGACGCTGCAACGACCTTTCCGCGGCACCACGCCCGAAGAGGTCTTCCAGGCGGCCCGCGCCCGCAACTACATCCCGGTGCGGGATCTCCGCCCGGATGTCCCGCCCTGGGTGGAGGCGCTGGTGGCGCTCGGGTTCCACCTGGAGCCCACGTCACGTCCGGGCACCGCCCGCGAGTTCTGCAACGCCCTCGAGCCCCTCTACGATCCCGACATCGGAACGCCCCTGGCCATCGCGGCCGTGGTCCGGGGGCTCTTCGGCGTGTCCGATCCGGCCTGAGGCGCGCGGCAGATCCGAAGCCGACAGGCGTCACCGTCGCCTCATCAGGCAAGTCCGCGCGCAGCGTCCCTCGCCCGGGGCACCTGCTCCCGGAGGGCCTCCACCACCCGGTCCACCGCGGCGGCGTCGGTCTCGGGTCCCAGGGAGAAGCGCAGGCAGGACTGGGCGCGTGCCGGCGTGTGCCCCATCGCCAGCAGCACGTGGCTCGGCGCCAGGGTGCCCGAGGCGCAGGCCGCGCCCGAGGAGGCGGAGATGCCCGCGAGGTCGAGTCCGATGAGCAGTGCCTCGCCATCGATGCCCGGAAACTCCAACATGCTCACGTGGGGCAGCCGCCCGGCCCCGGCGCCGAGGGCGAGGACGTCGGGGAAAGCCCGTTGGACCCGCGCCTCGAAGTCGTCTCGGAGGGCCGCCAGCGCCGCAGGGACCTCGCCTTGCAGCGCCTCCTGCGCGGCCTCCTCCAGCGCCAGCGCGAGGCCTTCGGCGAGCCAGGTGGCCTGCGTCCCTCCGCGAAGCCCGTCCTCCTGATGCCCGCCGAGCACGGAGTGGAAGGGGGTGTTCCGGCGCACCACCAGCACGCCGCTCCCCGGCGGCCCGCCGAACTTGTGGCCCGAGAGGGTGAGCATCGCCGCATCCACCTCGTGCAGCCGCACCGGCCGCCGCCCTGCCACCTGGACCGCGTCGGTATGGAAGGGGACCGCCCGCTCCCGGCAGACCCGCGCCACCCGATCCACCGGCTGCAGCACGCCGGTTTCGTTGTTGGCCCACATGAGGGAGGCGACCGCCGTCGTGCCGTCCACCTGCGCCAGGAAGGCGTCCGCGTCGACCCGCCCGTTTCTCCCCGGAGCCACCCGCACCACCTCGGCGCCCAACTTCGCGAGGGTGTCGGCGGCCCGCTGCAGGGAGGGGTGTTCGATGGCCGAGAGGACCACCCGCCGGCGTGTCGGACCGGCCCCCAGGAAGGCGCCCATCAGGGCCAGCGCGTTGCCCTCGGTCCCCGAGGCGGTGAAGGCCACCTCCCGGGGAATCGCGCCCAGGACCCGCGCCACGCGCTCCCGGGCCTGCTCCAGCCGCCGGCGCATGCTGCGACCCTCCGCGTGCACGCTCGAGGGGTTTCCCTCCATGGGGCGGCCGAGCGCGTTCTCGAGCAGGGCCCGGACGCCGGGACGCATGGGCGTGGTGGCGTTGTGATCGAAGTGGATCCGGGAGGCGCTCATCGCTCCACCTCGAGCAGCGGCACCGGACGCTGATCCGCCGCGCCGAAGGCCTCGACGAACTTGCGCAGGAGGAGCGCCTTGAGCTCGGCCCGCTTCTCCCGTGTGCCCGAGAGCGGCAGGCGTGCACCTGCCATGCTGCCGTGGCCGCCGCTCGAGCCGCCGTGGTCCTCACAGACCTCGCGGATGAGCCGTCCGGCATTCATGCGCCGGTCCTTCACCCGGAGGCTGAAGTAGAGCTGGTTGTGCCAGGCACCGCAGGCGAGCGACCACTTCATGCCCTCGATGTAGAGATGCCGTTCGGCCACCTCGGCCACCATGTCCGGGGTGTAGACGTCCCCCAGATCGGTCACCACCGCGGTCCCATAGACCCGCGCCTCCTCGATGGCCCGGTGGAAGAGGCGGAAATAGCGCACCGGCAGGGTGGGGTGCTCGATGCGGCTGAGCAGGGCCTTGTCACAGCGGGGGAAGAGCCAGAGGTAGGCCTCGATGTCCCGCGGGGTGGTCTGTCGCCCGAGATCGCGGGTGTCTGCCTTCAGTCCGTAGAAGAGCGCGGTGGCGATCTCCGGCGAGGGCTCGATGCCGGCGGCCTGCAGGTACTCGACGAGCATGGTGCTGGTCGCACCGAAGTCTCCCCCGACGTCCGCGAACGGTGCGCCGAGCGACGCGTCCCGCAGGGGGTGGTGATCGATGACCACCTGCACCTCGGCCTTGGGCGGCAGGCTGTGGTTGCGGATCACCGGCTGGGTGTCCACCACGCCCAGCAGATCGAAATCGGCGGGTTCCAGCTCCGAGAGGTGCACCACCGGCAGCCGGAGCACCTTCACGAACGCCGCGTTCTCCGCCCGCCCGATGACCCCGCCATACCCCACGGTGGTCTTCACGCCCGCGCGGGCCTCGAGCAGCACGCCCAACGCCACCGCCGCCGCCATGGCGTCCGGGTCCGGGTTGTCGTGGGTGACGATGAGCGCCCGGCGGTGACCTGCCGCCACCTCATCGAGGCGCTGGAGCTTCTCGGCGACCGGGCGCCGTCCGAGGAGGATCGGTTCGGAGGGGGCAGAGCGGGCGGGGGGGACGTCGGAGCTCACGGCATCCTCCAGGAGCGATCCCGCCGCGGCCCATGAGACGGGCGATGTGGCGGGAAACGGGCGCTGAGGCAGGGACGGCCCGCCACCTGGGGCTCCGCAGAAACTCCGGAGCCCCGGCGACGGGCCGCGCGGGATGCCTCAGGCGCGCATGCGGGCCTTCCGCTCGGCCTCGCGGAAGAACTTGATGCCGTTGTCCAGCGAGTTGTCCATCGCGTCCAGCAGCAGGTTGCGGAAGCTCCCCGCCGAGCTGCGGAAGGACTCGTAATACCGCTGCCGATCGATGGAGTGGATGATCACCGGCTCAAAGCCGTTGCGCAGCAGCACGAGATTGCTCAGCAGCCGCCCCACCTTCCCGCTGTTCTCGGTGAAGGGGAAGATCTGCAGGAACATGTGCTGGAGGGTTCCGGCCTGACGCAGCGGGTGGTCCTCGCGGAACTCGGCCGAGCCGGTGTAGTCCACCAGCTTCTCCAGCATGGGCTGGATCTTCGGCGGCTGCGCAATCTCGTGGAAGTAGGTCCGGTGCAGCGGCATGTCCTTGCGGTAGCCGACCCGATCCCGCTCCTTGGCGAGCTCCTTCTCGGTCTTCTCCCGGCGCTCGATCGCGGCACGCGCGGCCTGGGCCTCCGGGGTGTTTCCGGTGGTCAGGTCGTGGATGCGCTTGATGGTGGTGAGGGTGATCTGCGCGTGCTTGCGGCCGGTGCGCTCCGCCTCCTCACGCACGAAGCGGATCGCCTCGCGCTGGTTCCGGATGTCCAGCAGCACCGGCATCATCTGCGCCTCGCCGGGAACCTTCTTCACCCGCCCGAGCGCCGCGTCCAGCTCGGGCGGCAGGTACACCACGCCCTCCAAAGCGGCGTCGTGGTAAATCCAGGACATCTCGAACATGTCCTGAAACTCCTTGGCCAGCTTGGGCATGCGCTCCATCAACTCTCGGAGCGTCGCGGTGTTCTGTTCAATGTCCTGGTAGCGTTCCTTCACGGACGGGGATTCTCCAATGGCCTGCTCAACGGGGCGCCCTCCACGGCCGCCACAGGCTGATTCCGGGCGGAGGAGAGGGGCGTCAAGACGCCGTGGTGGGAGTCGATGGACTGCTCTAACGGGGAAGAAAATCTAGATATTCCGCAGGCTTGTAGCAACAGCAAAGCGGTGGCTCAGACGACCACCATGTAGTTGAGCACCGCCTGATCCAGCAGCTCCTTGGAGAGCGCCGGCGGCACCTGTCGATAGCGCGCGGTGTCCAGGATGAGCTGGATGAGATCGCGGGGGTGGCAGGCGCGCAGGGGCAGGTTGCGGGCCTTGTAGTAGTGCTCGAAGAGGTAGTTGACCGCCTGGTTCACGTAGGGGATGCCGGCTGCCTCGCACACCCGCTGGAAGATCCTGCGGTAGGCGACCTCGTCGGGATCCGGGACCTCGATCTTGTACTTGATCCGGCGCAGGAAGGCCTCGTCCACGAGCTGGGCGGGGTCCAGGTTGGTGGAGAAGCAGATGAGCTGCTCGAAGGGGATCTCGAACTTCTTGCCGGTGTGCAGGGTGAGGTAATCCACCCGCTTCTCGAGGGGGACGATCCAGCGGTTGAGCAGGTCGGTGGGGTGGACCTTCTGACGGCCGAAGTCGTCGATGAGGAGCATCCCGCCGTTGGCCTTCACCTGGAAGGGCGCCTCGTAGAACCGGCTGGTGTCCGAGTAGAGGAGGTCCAGCGATTCGAGGGTGAGCTCACCGCCGACCACCACGCTCGGCCGCTTGCAGAGGACCCAGCGGTTGTCCATCTCGAAGGTCTGCCGGCGGCCCGCCGCATCCCGACCGAGCTCCAGCTCCACCGGGGTGTGCAGCAGGGAGTCGAAGACCTTGATGATGTGGCCGTCGACCTCGAGGCAGTGGGGGACGAAGGCCTCACCTCCGGTCAGCCGGCTGAGCGCCTCGGCCAACGCGGTCTTCCCGTTACCGGGGTTGCCGTAGAGGAAGAGGGAGCGGCCTCCGTTCACCGCCGGGCCCAGCCGCTCGGCGAGTCCCGCGGGGGTCACCAGGTGGCTGATGGCCTCGTTGAGCTGATCCCGGCCGACGACCGGAAGCTCGTCGGACTGGGCGTTCATGAGCTGGTTGTACTGCGCGAGCGGGACCGGGGCGGGACCGACGTAGGTGCTTCGGGAGAGCGCGTCCTTGGCGTACTCGCGACCCTTCTCGGTGAGGGCGAACTCGACCGACGCCCGCCCGAACCCCTTTCCGCCGCGCATGTCGACCAGCTTCTCGTGCGTGGCGAAGTCGATGCAGCGCTCGACCAGGTTGTTCCAGGGCAGGCGCAGCTCCGAGGCGATCTCCACCCCGGTGGCGCTGCCCCGGTAGTAGAGCATCTTGAGCACCAGGTCGGAGACGGTGTTCAACCGCAGGCCGGCTTCCTCGAGCGAGCGCGGCTCGGGGGGCGCGATGTCCAGGATTCCGGGCGCCTCGAGACCGAAGGCGTTGGGGACGTCAACCGGGGTGGGGCTGTCGAGCATGGGCACAGTCGGCGGGTGGCGCGCGCGGCGCCAGGGTCAGTTGGAGCAAACCTGGTCGCGCCCTGCCGGGGGGCGCTGACGTGTCGGCGGGAGAATAGCGGAGTTCGACCGACTTGCGGGCGCCGGGTTGCGTTCCCTGGCCGTTGTGGGCCTGCATGCTCAGGCGGCGAGTTCTCCGGGCCAGAGCTGGGCGCGGGAGGGGAGCGGCCGCAACAGCTCGAGCACCAGCGGGCGCAGCCGCTCGAACTGGCGGGCGCCGAGCTCCATGGCGTGCAGGAGCTGCTCGACCCCGGGCACCACGTCCACCGGAGAGAGGGTCCGGTGGAAGTCGCAGATCAGGTGGGCCGCATCCCGCTGGGGCCGGACGGTGAGCTCGGCGATCTGCTGCAGGGGATACCAGTGGGGCGTGGTGAGCCGCGGGGCGAAGCCGTTGAGCCCCAGCACCAGGGCATTGCGCGTCCCCACCGCCCCCCGCTGCACTGCGCGGGAGGCGACCTCCACCGGCAGGTTGTCCACGAGTCCTCCATCCACCAGCCGGCTCACCCCGTGCTGTTCGAGCAGCGCACCGAGGATGGAGTGGCTGCGTGGATCGTCGCGGGTGACGTCGTAGTGGATGACGCCCGGGAGCGCCGAGGAGAAACCCGCGGCGTCGGCCGCCTCGAGCTCGGCGCTCAGGTCGTCCTCTCCGAGCACCAGGCGCTTGAGGGTCCCGGGTTGGGTCACCAGCTCGGCGATGGGACCGGTGGCCTGAAGCATGCGGCGCAGGAGGTGGGGACGGTGGGCCCGCACGCGCCCCCCGGCGGCATAGGACTCCGGGGGCCGGGGCAGCCGACCCCGCCGGACGCCGCCCACAATCATCAGGGTGGGAAGCGCCAGCTCCTTCAGCCGCAGCTGGCGTCCGGAGCCCGGCTCCTCGAAGGTGTGACCGAAGCCGGCACGCAAGGACAGGCGCAGGGCTCCCGGCAGGCCGTAGCGGCTGGTCGTCGAGAGGCCGCGGAAGAGGCGGCGCCAGGAGAGCCCGCGGACGAAGTTGATCGTCTCGGCCTGATCGAAGCCGACGCGGCGGGCGCGGAAGAGGGCGAGGATTGCCCCCATGCTGGTGCCCACCAACAGCGATGGCCGGATGCCCGCGGCCTCGAGCTGCGCGAGCACGCCCACGTAGACGAAGGCCGTCCCGCCCCCTCCGCCGAGCACCAGGACCAGCTCCTTCTGTCGGACCTCCCGCTCGAGAACCTCGGTGGGCAGCCAGCTGCGGGTCCGCGCGGTGAGGGCGGCCCAGGCGCGCTGGGTGGCTCCGGGAAGGTGTCCCAGCAACGAGCTGATCGCGCCACGGGTGGGGTGGGCCCCCTTGAGGGTCGCGGAGACCTGTCTGAGGACGTCCTCGCGGAACGCACCCAACAGCGGGCCCATGGAGAAGGGCTCGCCCCGGTGCTGCACGCGATCCATCCGGGCCAGCGCGATGCCCCAACGCAGCTGCGCCGTCTCGTGCGCCGAGAGCAGATGCGGCGAGGACAGGTGCAGGGCGACCACCTGATGCTCCAGCCGATCCAGGGGGCGCTGATGCGCGCGCTGATCGCCCAGGCTCAATCGATCATCGGGCAGCAGCGGGTGGTGCATCACGGCAGCGTCTCGTCGGAAGGCCAGGCGGGGGCCGTCAGGCGAGCCCCATCAGGCGAGCATAGACCGCCCGGACCTCGGAGGCGCAGTCGCGGTACTGGGTGAGGAGCTGCGCACCCGCATCCGGGCCCAGCAGTCCGAGCCGGCGCGCGAGCAGCTCGAGGGCGCGTCCGTGCGTCGGCAGCCGGGACATGGAGGTCCCGTGCACCAGCCGCAGCCGGGTCTCCACCCGCCGCAGGAACAGGTAGCCGTTGTAGAGGGTCTCCGCGTCGTCCCAGGACAGGATGCGCTGGGCCTGCAGCATCCGCAGGGCTTCCAGGGTGTTCGTCCGGCGAAGCTCGGGGATGCGTCCACCGTGCAGCAGCTGCAGGGTCTGGGTGGCGAACTCCACGTCGGCCAGGCCCCCTTCGCCGAGCTTCACATCGAGGACGTCCGCAGTCTCTCGGGCGAGCTCGGTCTCCATGCGGCGTCGCAGGCGCGCAATCTCGTGCTGCGCGTTTTCCGGGAGGGGGCGCTCGTAGACCAGCGGGACCAGGGACTCGGCATAGAGCCGCTCCCAGAGGTCCGCCTCTCCCGCCGCCATCCGGGCCCGTACCAACGCCTGCCGCTCCCACAGCTGTGCCCGATCGCGGTGGTGGGTGTGGAAGGCCTGCTGGCTGACCACCAACGTCCCCTGATTGCCGCTGGGTCGCAGCCCGGCATCGACGCGGTAGAGGCTGCCCTCGCTCAGCGACATCTGCAGCAGCGCCACCAGTCGCTGGACGAGACGCGCGAAGTACTCGTGCAGCGTGATGCGCCCGCGCTCGCCGCCGGTGGTCTCGCTCAGTCCATCGCCCTCGTAGACGAAGATCAGATCGAGATCGGAGTGGTATCCGAGCTCCCGTCCGCCGAGCTTGCCGAGGGCCACCACCACGAAGCCGGCGGACTGGCCGTTCCACAGTGCCTCACCGAAACGCTCCCGCAGTTCGGCGGTCGCCAGGAAGAGGCAGTGATCCAGCGTTGCATCCGCGATGGCGGTCAGCTGCTCGGCGACGCTCTGCACGCTCAGCTCGCCGCCGATGTCGGCCAGTCCGATGCGCAGCGTCTCCTCGTTCTTGAACCGCCGCAGGAGCACCTGAGCCTCCTCGGCATCGTTGGTGCGGGCCATGCGCTGCGCGAGCTCTTCGTGGATGCGCGCGACCGGCTTGTCGGGATTCTCCGGCGCATCCTGCATGAGGGTGTCCAGCAGCTGCGGCAGGCGCATGAGCGAACGGGCCAGAAAGCCGCTGCTGCCCAGGACGTGGAAGAGCCTCCGCCCGGCGCGGGGGGAGCGGGTGAGGAGTGCCAGGTAGCCCTCGGGCGAGCGCAGGCGCTGCAGGAACTCGCCGAAGAGCATCAGGGCCTGGTCGGGGTCCGGCGTGTCCGCGAGGGCGGAGAGCATGCCCAGCGCCTCGTGTGACGGCCCCGGGCCGGCCTCCACGAACGGGGAACCGGGGATGCGGGCGAGCCGCGCCAGGGCCTCCAGCGCGCGTTCGGGCTCGGCGAAGCCCCGGTCCGCGAGCGCCCGACGCCGCTCCTCTTCAGGTGTCTCGGAGTCCAGCGCCCGGACCAGGTGGGCGTCGTAGGGAACGTCCTCGCGCGCGGCGTGCCCCAGCAGCCGATCGAAGGCGTCCTTCACGAAGCGGCGGTGCCCCTCCAGCGCGCCCTCGAAGTGGGCGGTGTCGCGGAAGCCCAGGCCCCGGGCGATGCGGTTGAGCTCGAACGTCTCGCTGGGCAGGGTGTGGGTCTGACGCTCCTCGCGCATCTGGAGGCGGTTCTCCACGTGCCGCAGGAACACGTAGGCGTCCGCCAGCCGTTCGGCGTCCGAGTCGGACACCAGCCCGCTGCGCACGATGCGCTGCAGGGCCTTGAGCGCATTGGGCTCACGCAGGGCGGGATCCTTCCCGCCGTGCACCAGCTGCAGGGCGTTTACGAAGAACTCCACCTCGCGGATGCCCCCGGGCCCGAGCTTCACGTCCCGGATCAGCGGCTGCCCCCGCAGGTCGATCCGTCCCTTCAGCCGGCGCAGGGCCTCCACCGCTCCCAGATCGAGGCTCCGGGGATAGACGAAGGGGCGGAGCGACTCGAGGAGGGACTCTCCGAGCGCGATGTCGCCGGCGACCGGGCGCGCCTTCACCAGCGCCGCGCGCTCCCAGGTCCTCCCGCTCACCTCGTAGTAGCTCAGCATGCTCGAGAGGGAGCGGACCAGGGGCCCCACGCGGCCGTGCGGACGGAGGTTGAGATCCACGCGGAAGCAGAAGCCTTCGGGGGTGACCTCGGAGAGCACGCGCGTGAGCCGCTCGCCCAGCCGCCGGTAGAGCTCGGCGTTGCTCATCCCCGAGGGCGTCTGACCCTCCTCGCGATAGAGGTAGATGAGATCGATGTCGGAGCTGAAGTTGAGATCGCCGCCGCCGAGCTTGCCGAGGCCGAGCACGCAGAAGCCGGCCGGGGAGGGGACGCCATGGCGTGCCGCACTCCAGGCATCGAGCACCCCGAGCGCGGACTCCACGATGGCCTGGGCCAGGGCCGCCATCTCCCGGCCGCACTCCACCAGGGGGGCGTGCTGCCACACGTCGCGGGCCACCAGCCGCAGCTGCTCGCGGGACTTGTAGCGCCGCAGGGCGCGCTTGAGCCCCTCCTCATCCCCCTCGGCCACGCGGCGGAGGGCTGCGCGCGCCTCCGCCCGATAGACGTCGACGGTCTTCGGGGTTCCGAGCGCCGAGAGCTGGGTGCGCTCGAGCCAGGGCAGGAGGGCGGGGCGGGAGACCAGGGTCCTCGTCAAAAACGCGCTGGTCTCCAGCAGCCGCGCTGCACGGTCCACCGCGTTCACCCCGCGGCTCGCCCGCAGCGCCGGACCGATCCGCTCGAAGGCGAGCATCAGCCCATCCGGATCCACGCTGCGGGAGGCCCGCGAGAGCAGCCGCCCCGCCTGCTCCGTGCCGTGTTGCGCGACCAGCGCCTCATGGAGGCGGCGGGCCAGCGCGGGATCACGGAAGGGGTCGAGGAGGGCCGGGGGCGGGGACATGTGGCCCCAAAGATGCCGGGAAGGGGAGGAACGTCAAAGGGCCGCGTCGCGCATCCATCCGCGAGCGGCCCTTCGACACCTGGAGGCCGGCTTCCGGCTACTGGTCAGGCTCGAGGTTGTCGAGCAGCTTGCTCCACTCGTCGTCACCCTCCTCCACCTGAACCATCACCGTGCGGTCGGGATCGTCCTCAGCCGGCGGGGCCGGCGGCGGTGTGGGCGCGGGCTTCGGCTTCGCGGGCGCTGCGGCCGCGGGTCTGGCGACTGCGGGGCGGGCACCGGTGCCCTTGGTCTTGTAGCGCTGCAGCTCGAGCTCGACGACCTTGAGCTGCTTGCTCTTCTCCTGGAGTGCGGCCTGAAGGCGCCCGAGCTCCTGGGCCTTGATGGCGTCGCGGCGATCGAGCTCCGCCTTGTGCTTGGCGGTGAGCTCCTCGGCCTCCTTGTGCTGGCGGGCGTCCGCGTCGCGCCGCTCCTTCTGCAGCGCCTGCAGCCGGGCCACGGCGTCGTTGGCGCGGGCCTCGGCGGCGGCGGCCTTCTGTGCCTGCTCGCGCTCGGCGCGCTGACGGGCACCCTGGGCCTTCTCCACCGCGGACTCGAGCTCCTGGATCTTCCGTGCCCGGGCGGCGAGCTGCCCCTGCACCTCCTTGAGCTTCGCCTCTCCCTCCTCGGTGCGCGCCTGCACCTCGCGGGAGAGCTGCTGGCCCCGCTGCTCGGCCTTCTGCAGCCGCGCCTGGAGCTCCTGCAGCTGCTTCTCCAGCGACTGGCGCTCGGTGTCCGCGGAACGCTGGAGCTCGTTGAGGCGGGCGGAAAGCTGCGCGTTGGTCTGCTGATGCGCCTTCTCGGCCTCGCTGTGGGCGCGGGTGGCTGCGGAGAGCTGCTCCTCCTGGGCCGCGACCTGCGACTGCGCGGACTCGAGCTGCTCCTCGAGACGCGCAGCGCGCTGGCCCAGCTCGTCGAGCCGCTTGCGCGCGTCGTCCACCGTCGCCTTCAGGCGGGCCTCGCCCTGACGGATGGTCTCGTTCTTGGTGTTGATCTCGCGGGTGAGGACCTCCACCTGCTGCGAGCGCTCCGCGGCCAGGGCGTTGAGCCGCGCCTGGGTGTCGGAGAGCTCCTGCGAGCGCGCGGCGATGTCGGCCTGGAGCAGCTCGTCCCGACGACGGGCGTCCGCCTCGGTGGCGATGAGCCGCTCCTCGAGATCCTGGCGCTCGTCCTCGCTGGTCGCGAGCTTGGCCGACATCTGGGTGAGGGCGGAGACCCGCTCCCCGATCTCGCTCTTGGCCGCACTGAGCTGCTCGCCGAGTTCCTGCTCCCGGACCTGGGCATCCGCGAGCTGGGCCTCGAGCGCCTCACGCGCGGCCTCGCTGTTCTGCCACTGGGCGGTGGTCGCCTCCAGGTTGCCGCGGGTCTCGCTCAGCTCGACCTCGAGACCCTGCTTGTCCTCGGTGGTCTGCGCCAGCGAAGCCTCGGTCTCCCGCAGCTGCGCCTGCGCCGCCTGGAGCTGCTCCTCGAGCCCGGAGGCCTGCGCCTCGCTCGACTCGAGCCTGGCCCGGGTGTCGGTGAGGGCGTCCTGGGTGGCCGCGAGCTGGCCGCGGGTGTCGGCGAGCTCGGCTTCGCGGGTGGAGAGCGTCTCGCGCGTCTCCTCGAGCGAGGCCTGCGCCTGTCCCAGCTCCTCCTCGGTGTGGGCCAGCGTCTGCTGGGTGGCCTCGAGCTCTCCGCGCACGGAGGAGAGCTCCTGCTGGGTGTCGGCCAGGGTCTGGCCGGTGCTCTCCAGTCGGGCCTCGGTCTCGGCCAGCCTGGCCTGCGCTTCGGCGAGCGTGGTCTGCGAGAGGCTCAGGTTGTCCTGGGCATCGGTCAGCGCGCCCTGGGTGAACTCGAGCTCGCCCTGGACCTGTCCCAGGGACTGGCGGGTCGCCTCCAGCTCTCCGTTGAGCTCGGCGATGGTGTTCTCGTGGCCGACGATGGTCGAGGCGCGCGCCTCGAGTTCGGCGTCCCGCGAGGCCACGTCGGACTCGAGTCCGGCGACGCGCGCGTTGAGGCCCTCCTCGCGCTCACGTCCCGACTGCAGCTCGGCGTTGAGACCGGAGATGGTCTCCTCGTTCGCCTGGATCGTCGCCGCGCGTCCCTCGAGCTCCTTGTCGCGCTCTGCAGCGGCCTGCAGGAGGGTGGCGACCTCCGACTCGAAGCTGCCGATGCGCTCGGTGCTCTCCGCAAGCCGCGCGTTGAGATCCAGCTCCAGGCTGTCCTTGGCGTGGGTCAGCTCGGCGAGCTGCTCCTCCAGCCGCTGCTGGGTGGCTTCCTTCTCGGCCTGCAGCTCCGCGTGACGCTGCTGCCACTCCGCCTCGCTCTGGGCACGGGCCTCGTTGAGGGCCTCGATCTCCTCGAGCAGCTCCTGCTCGCGATCGGCGAGCTGCGCGCGGGTCGCCTCGACCTCGCCCTCGAGCTCTCCGACCCGCTCCAGGTGCTGCTGGATGGTGGTGTTGAGTTCGGCCTCGCTGCGCTCGTTGCGATCCAGCGTCTCGGCCAGCTCACGCTCGAGCCCGGCAATCTTCTGCGAGAGCTCCTCGGTCCGCTCCTCGAGGGTGGCGGTGGTCTGGTCCAGATCGAGCCGGAGCCCGTCGCGCTCCTGGGTCGTCGCCGAGAGCATCGACTCGAGCTCGGAGAGCTGCTCGTTGAGCTGCTGCTCGGACTGCGCGCGATCCTGGGTGAGCCGCTCGTAGGCCTCGGCGGCCTCGGCCTCACGCTGCGCTGCTTCGGCGAGACGGTTCTCGAGATCGCTGACGGTCTGCTCGCGCTCGTTGCGTGCGCTCTCCAGCGCCTCCTGCAGGGCCTCGCGCTCCCCGTTCAGCTCGCTGAGACGCTGATCGCGGTCAGCGACGGTGCGGTCGAGTTCCTGCTGCAGCTCCTCGATCGCCTGCGCGTTGGCGGCCAGCTCCTGCTCACGCGCCTCGATGGTCTCCTGGAGGTTCTTCTCCCGGACCTCTCCTTCAAGGGTCAGGACGTTGAGCTGCTTCTCGAGCTCCTCGTACTCGCGGGCGCGGGTGTCGAGCGCCTGGGTCTGCTGGGCGATCTCCTCCTCGCGCGCGGTGAGCTCGCGGCGCAGGACGTAGAGCTCCTTCTCCTTGGCGGAGACGGTCTCGATGACCTCCTTCTCGCCGACGAACTTCTGCTCGAGCAGCTCCTGGACGGCCGCGCCGTGTTCACGTTCACGCTGCTCGAAGCCGGCCTTCGCCTCCATGAGGCGCCGTTGAAGCTCCTCGAGCTGCATCTTGACGCTCTGGACCTCGACGTCCTTGTCGTGCAGCCGGTCCTCGACGGTGAGCAGCTCGCGTTCGCGAACGCTCCAGATCTCCCCGATGCGCGCGACCTGGGCCTCGCGGTGTTTGAGCTCCTCGCGGAGCATCTGGATCTTCCCCTCCGGGGTGCCCTTCAGCTCGGGGCGGACGGTGGGGCGCTTGAGCTGGCGCGACTCGGCAAGCAGCTCGGCCTTGCGCTCGGCCAGGGACTGGAAGGCGCGATCAAGGAAGGCCCGATCCTCTTCGGTGATGGCGCTGCGGCGTTCACGGCGCGGCAGCTTCGGCGGGGCACCCGCGGGCGGGGTGCTCGTCGGCGGAAGGGGTGGCGGCGAATACGAGGGACCGGTTCCGGTGAGCGCGTTCTCGAGCTCATTGTCCAGGCCTTCTGCGTGCTGCTCCGGCGCGGCCGCCGACTCGGGGGGCAGCACCTCCTGCGCCATCTGCGCGAGCTCCCCCATGTCGAAGGGGATCACCAGGTAGCCGTCGGCCGCGTTCTGGGAGTGCGCGTGCTGCGTCAGCCCTTCGCGGTTGGTGTCCGACGAGAGCAGCAGCACCCGCAGGTTCTGGCCGAACTGCCCGCGCCGGATCTGCGCGCAGACATTGAAGCCGTTCTGATCAGGGAGCTCGGCGCGGAGGACCACCAGGTCCGGGCGGCGCTTCTCGAGCTCGCGTTGGGCCTCTGCGGCACTCTGCGCCATCGCGGTCTGATAACCGGCGTGGCGCAGGACCGAGGCCATGCTGAGTGCGAAATCCTGCTCACTCTCGACGATGAGGACGCGTCGCTCCATGGACTCTCTTGTTCCGTCTTGTCGGGTCTTGGGGCCATGAGCGCGATGGTGGGCGACGCTGCAGGTGCGCAGGTCGCCGCCGGCTCACGGCGTGTCGGGGGAACCCATCCTAGGCAGGCCCACCCGCGAAGCAAAGCCAGCGACCGACGCTAGCCAACCTTCTGGCCGGCTGCTGAACGGGGGGCCGACCCTGCGCGTCCCGGAAATGTCGTGGGGGGCGCATGCCGGGAAAAGGACTTGGCGTTGCCGGGCGGGCAGTAACCCTGCAGGACCTGCAGCAGCCATGGATCCTTCTGCCCGGGAAGGAAACAGGCATCGGCCAGGGCGTCCTGGGCGCGCACGCCGGGATCGGTGGGAAGGAGCCCGGCGTCGGCAGGGGCCGGATCGGAACCGGCCGGCACCGGCGCGCCGGCGGATGGCAGGCCCGGATCGGTGGGCATCAGGCCGGCGTCCTCGGGGAGCTGGATCGCTTCGGTGGGGGCTTCGCGGGCCTGGGCGGTGATCCGCGGGAGGTCTGCATCCAACTCGGCGGAAACCTCGGACACTTCCGAGACCTCCGGGATCTCATCATCCTCGGGAGCGGAGCGGGGCGGCGCACCCGCCCCGGAGATGCGGGGGGCGCGCAAGGTGCCGTTGAGCTCGGGCGGCAGCGTCTCCCTCCGGGGGCGGCTGTGGCCCGGCGGGAGGGGCGGGGGGACCGCCGGTTGCGCTCCGGTCCGGACCCGTCCCTGCGCTTCCCGCGGGAGGGGAGGGGGCTGGACGCTCTGCACGCTCCCCGTCGGGGGCGGAAGAGGAGGCGGCGCGAGCGGACCGGAGGCCTCGACACGGGGCTGGGGCGTCGGGCGTCGGGGAGCCGCGGCGCTCAGGGTGCGGGTGTCGGGCCGAGATGGAAGCGCGCGGGGGGGCGGTGCCGTGACCGCCGGCCGCTCGCCGCTGGGACGTGAGACCGCCGGCCGCTCGCCGCTGGGACGCGAGACCGCCGGACGCTCGCGATCCGTCCGGACCGGCGCCGGTCGGCCCGGATCGGAGCGTTCGGGAACGTGCAGGGCCTCCGACCCATCCCGGGAAGCGCCTCCACCGATTCGCGGGAAGGCGCCGCTGACGGTCCGCGCCGGGGGCGGGGAAGGCGCGACCCGTGGTGGTTCCGCACTCTTCGCGCGCCGCAGATGGGCCTGTTCCAGCTCCGACGGTGGCGGCAGGGCGGAGCCGATCTCCTCTTCCAGCAGCGCACCCGGTCCGCGGGGGGGCCCCTCCCTTCCGGACGGCGCGGGTCGCTCGAGGGGATGGGGTGTCGGGGCGGGCGCCGGCCGCTGCTCCGGAATCCGGGCGACCCGCGTGACCTGCTTGGAGTCGGCCGTGGGGGAGCGCAGTCGCGAGCGCGGAAGGACCTGGGGACGGACCTCCAGGGACTCGAGTTGAGGGCCCGCAAACCCGGAGTCGGTCTGCTCTTCGGCGGCCGCCGGCGCGTGGCGATCGGTGGTCGAGGAGCCACTGCCCGCGTCCTGACCGCGACCACCTCCCCCGGGGGGACGGGTGCCGCTGCCGAGCAGCTCGCCGTAGAGGCGAAGCAGACGCGCCCGATACGGGAGGCGATCCAGGCTCCGGGCGGCTTCGGTCCGGGCCCGGCGCCCCATTTCCTCCCGCTTCCGCGGATGCCGCGCGAGCTCGAGGATGGCGGCGCTGAGCGCTGCGGCGTCACCGGGGCGATGGAAGAGGGCGCAGCCGCCGGGGAGGCGCTCGCGGGTCAGGGGGAGGTCCGAGGCCACCAGCGGCTTTCCACTCGCAAGGAGCGGCGCGATGCGATCCAGCGGTCCGCCCTGGAGGCGATTGCGCTCGCAATCCGCGAGCGGAAGCAGCGCCACGTCCGCGGGTGCGATCATGTCCGCGAGGATGTGGTTCTGCACCGGACCGTGAAACTGGAGCAGGTGAGCGATGCCGAGCTCCCGGACCAGCGCATCCAGGGGGTCACCGGCAGTCGGGGGCGGGACACCCACCAGATCGAGCGCCACGTCGATCTCCGCCGACGCGAGCGCGATGCCGCGCAAGAGGGTGTCGAGGCCCTGCCACCCGGCGCCGTCTCCCAGATAGAGACATCGCAGCACGTCGCGCTGGACGGTGGGGCTGACGGGATAGGCGTCCACCTCCACCGGGGTGGGCAGCACGGCGACCTGCTCGCCTCCGACCCCCAGGGATTGCACGAAGTTGCGCGTGACGTGGGAGCCGGTGATCACCCGGTCTGCGCGCATCAGACAGAAGAGCTCCCGGCGCCGCACCCGCGAGAGGAATTTGCGGTCGGTCTCCAATTCCGGGACCCGCTCGCGCAGCTCGTGCGACGGGAAGCGGAGGGCTTCGTACACGAGCTTGTAGGTCCGCGATCCCCGGGCTTCGCAGAGCACGTAGCCGCCGAAGGGATCGGAGAAGTGGACCGCCGCGTAATCGTCACTCTCGAGCTGACGTCGGACCGCGCGCTCGAAGGCCTCGGCCCGCTGGGGGAGGCTCCCCTGGCCAACGGGAACGCGAAGGACCCGGGCCTCGCCCATCCGCTCCAGATGCGGCTGATCCGGTCCTTTCACCGCGAGGACCTCGGGCTCGAAATGGGGCGAGAGCGCCTCGAGCGTCTCCACGAGCCTCCGGGAAGCACCACCGGGCCCCGGAATCACGTCGAACGTGCAGATCAGCAGGCGCTGGGACTCGCTCACGGCCGGCCGAACATACCCGGGCCTGTCCGCTGACGCCATGGGGCTGGGGTGGTGAAGGTCCGACACCCGGCTTCCTCTTGCGTTGACCCTGTGGAGGTCGCGGTCTAAGCGCGCCGCCTTGAACCTGAGGAGACCGCAGTGACCGAATGGCGAGGGCGCGCACGAAGCATCCTGGGGCAGGGCGTGGAGCGCCTGAGGGACGGGGCGCTGCAATGGGTGACGCGGATCAGCCGTGAGGCGGCCGGATCCGCGCAGGCTCAGGACCCATCCGCGCCCTCACGGAATCCGCGCCTGCAGCGGGCGCTCGGATGGATCCGTCTTGGCGTCGGCGTCGGTCGGAGCGGCGCGCGAAGGGTCCGTGGTCGGCTCAGCCGCACTGTCCACTGGGCCAGCGCGCGCATCCCAGGAGCCCTTCTCACCGTGATGGGGCGGGCACCGGAGTCCGGTGACGCGGGCGACGCCCATTCCCCGACGATCCGGGCGACCGCCGCCCCGCATCCGGTTGCCGAAGGCAGCATCCGCTCCGGCTTCTTCTCGGGGCCCGGCGCCGCACGCAGGCCCGGGCGGGGGGACCCTTCGCAACTGCGTGCGTTCGGGCGTGACGCCTGGACGCTCTTTGCCCTGTGGGAGGTACGCGCGAAGTTGCGCCCCGGGCACCTGCCGAACGCGCGGCTCGAGCTGCGCGTTCGGGCGCTCGGAGGCGGCGAGGTCCTGCGCCGGCACGTGGAGCCTCATGGCAGCCTCTATCTCGAGGGGTTGGTGCCCGGCGCCACCTATCTGGTGGAGCTGTGGTGGACGGACGGCGTGGACGAGGTCCCGGTCGGCATGCCCCCGGCGAGCGTGACGCTGGCGATGGGGCCGCCGTCGCCGGAAGAACAGGGGAGGGCGCAGACCTTCGGTCATGGGACCGCCGACGCCGACGCCGGCGCCGTGCAGCAGGTGCCGGGCGTTCCCCCACCGGATTCCCGGCCCATGTCGCCAAGCTGGATGCATCCGGGGGCGGAACACCCCTGGGCCGGCTCGGCGGAGTTCGACGCCGGATCGGCCACGTCTCCCGCCGGCACCCGATCCGGCTCGGGCAGCGGGTTCGGTTCGGGTGCCGGGCGTCCGGCGACGTCGCCCGGTTCGTGGCGCCGGGGGGCTGCATCGGGCAGCGGGTGGGGCGGTTCAAGCACCTCTCCGGGCGCCTCCTGGCATCAGGGGGAGATGGGAGGGGGACGCGGTCTGAGCTCTCCCCTCGGAGGGTGGTCGGGGGCGGCTCCCTCGGCTCCCTCCGCTCCTTCAGCACGGCAGGCCGCTGCTGCGTGGACGCCCTCGGAGGTGGCTGACCTCATCCGACCCGGACGCCCGCCCCAGCGCAGGACCGCTCCTTCCCGGACCGCGTCGTCGCAGGGCGTCGTGCCTGCAGGTCCATCCGCCGGCCCCCGCGCCGACCGGGCCCGCGCCGATTCCACCACCAAGGCGAGCGCTCCCTCAGAGGCGACCGGCGCTTCGTCCCCGGCGCCCGCTGAAAGCCGTGCACTGCGGGGCAAGAGGGGCCGGGCGGGGCGCCGCCGCGCGCGACGTGAGGCCCGGGCACCCCAGGCGTCCGGTGGCGGGTCCCCGGAGATGGAGGCGTCTCCCTCCGGAGAGCCACCCGTCCGCCGAGGCTTCTTCCAGGACGCCGCTCCACGACCCGGTGGTCGCCGGAATGGCCGCTGAGTTCCGGGGACGATGACGCGCGTCGAACGGCCTTCCGGTGAGCTCGGGAGCCTCCTGCTGGTGCTTCACGCCCACCTCCCGTGGGTGCGCCATCCGGAGCATCCGGACTTCCTCGAGGAAGACTGGTTCTTCGAAGCGGTCGCCGAGTGCTACCTGCCGCTGCTCGACGTCTTTGATCGCCTCGAGACCGAAGGGATCGACTTCCGGCTGACCCTGACCCTTTCACCGACGCTGCTGGCGATGTTGCAGGATCCGCTGCTGCTCGAGCGTTGTGCGCGGCGCTTCGAGCGGCTCGTCGCATTGGGAACCCGGGAGTGCGGGAGAACCCGCGGGACCCCGGAGCTGGAAGCCCTCGCCGCGTTCCACCGGGCGTTCTATGTGGCGCGTCTCGAGCAGTTCGAGGCACTGGGCCGTGACCTGCTGGCCCCCTTCCGGCACCACGCGGAGGCCGGGAGACTGGAGCTGCTCACCTGTGCGGCGACCCACGCGTTCCTGCCGCTTCTGCGCGATCATCCCGAGGCCCTCCGGGCGCAGCTCCAGGTGGGATGTGAGGCACACCGTCGGGCACTGGGACGATCGCCGCAGGGGATCTGGCTGCCCGAGTGCGGGTTCTTCCCGGGCCTCGACGCGCTGCTCGCCGAACAGGGCCTACGCTACTTCTTCCTCGAATCCCGCGGCGTGCTCTGGGCCCGTCCCACGCCTCCGGCAGGCGTGGCGCTCCCGATCCTCACGCCCTCGGGGCTGGCGGCGTTCGGCCGGGATCCGGAGAGCGCGGCCGAGGTGTGGAGCGCCGAGGTCGGCTACCCGGGCCACCCCGATTACCGGGAGTTCCACCGTGACCTGGGGTTCGAGCGCCCCTTCGAGGAGGTCGCGCCGTGGATGCTTCCCACCGGGGTTCGGCGGGCCACCGGCTACCGCTATTGGCGGGTCACCGGCGCGACGGCCGACAAAGCGCTCTACGATCCGGTGCAGGCCATCGCCCGGGCAAAGGCGCATGCGCGGGATTTCGTGACCCGACGGGTGGCGCGGCTGGGCTCGATGCAGGACGCACCCGCAGGTTTCCAGGTCCTGACCGCCCCCTACGATGCCGAGCTGTTCGGGCATTGGTGGTTCGAGGGACCGGTGTTCCTGGAAGCCGTCCTCCGGGAGCTCGCGCGGGCAGACGCCCCGATCCGCGCGGTCACCGCTCCGGGCTATCTCGCGGGGCACCCGGCTCGGATCCTGGCCACCCCCGCGGAAAGCAGCTGGGGACACGGGGCCTCTGCGGAGACCTGGCTGGATCCCGCCAATGACTGGATTCAACGGGAGCTTCCGCAGGCCACCGAGGCGTTCGTCGCCGCGGTCGCGGCACGCGCCGAGCCGGATCCGCGTGCGCGCTTCGTCCTCGCCGAGGCCGGCAGGGAGCTGTTGCTTGCGCAAGCAAGCGATTGGCCGTTCATGCTGCGTGCAGGGACCACGGCCTCCTACGCCACCGCCAGGATCCGGGGGCACCTGGCCCGGATGTGGGAACTGCTGCGCGCGCTGGACGCCACCGGTGAGGCCCCGGTGGAAGCGGGGCCGGCTCCGATCTTTCCGTGGCTGGACCCCTCGGTGTGGCGTCCCCGCAAAGCCTCCCCGAGCAGCCCTGAGTGTTGAAAGTGGACCCATGAAGGGAAGCAAGTGGGCCGTCCACTGTTCATCCCCCGGTCCATGCCGCAGCCGACGCTTGCGGCCGACGAGGTGAAACAGAACTCAAGAGGATCCCCATGAGCACGCACAGACGACGTCTTCCGGCTCCCCTGAAGTGGGGGCTACTGCTCTCTCTGGTGGCGGGCACCGCGCTCGCCCAGCGCCCGGTCCCCACCGGCCCCGCCGCGGCCCTTCCTTCCCTCGCGCCCCTTGTCGAGTCGGTCGGGGCGGCGGTGGTGAACGTGGACGTCCGAGCCAAGTCGAAGGCTCCCCAGCTTCCTCCCGGCCTGCAGGGGATGCCCTTCGGTGATCTCTTCGGAATGCCTTCGCCGGGACCCCAGCAGCAGCCGGAGCAGCTCCGGACGGGGCAGGGGAGCGGCTTCATCGTCGATGCCGCGGGCCTGATCCTCACCAACCACCACGTGGTCGCCGACGCGGTGACCATCCGGGTGCGGCTGCCTGACGGACGTTCCTTCAACGCGAAGGTGCTGGGCAGCGATCCGCTCACCGACCTGGCCCTGCTTCAGATCGAGGGAAAGGTGTCCAACCTTCCGGTGGTCAAGCTGGGTGACTCGGATGCGATGAAGGTCGGGGACTGGGTGCTGGCGATCGGCAACCCCTTCGGCCTCGCCTCCAGTGTGAGCCTGGGGATCATCTCGGGAAGTGGCCGCGACATCCGGGCCGGCCCCTATGACGACTTCATCCAGACCGATGCGGCGATCAATCCCGGCAACTCGGGCGGCCCCCTGTTCAATCTCAAGGGCGAGGTCATCGGCATCAACACCGCCATCGTGGGAGGGGGCGCCGGCATCGGGTTCGCTGTTCCCTCGAAGATGGCGCGCACGCTCCTGCCGCAGCTTCGTCAGGGACAGGTGGTCCGCGGATGGCTCGGCGTGGCGATCCAGGATCTCACGCCGGAGCTCGCGGCGGCGCTGAAGGTGCCGGTCGAGGAGGGCGCGGTCGTCAGCGGCGTCAACGAGGACACGCCGGCGGCGAAGGCCGGCCTCAAGGAGGAGGATGTGGTCGTCGCCGTGGATGGGACGACGATCAGCTCGGCGAGCGGCCTTTCCCGCCGCATCGCGGTGGCGCGTCCGAACCAGAAGGTGCGCCTCACCCTCTACCGGCAGGGGAAGAAGCGGGACCTGACGGTCACCCTCGGAACGCGCCCTGACCTCGAGGGTGTCGGGTCCAGCCGGAGTGAGGGCAAGGAAGGGGATCAGAAGCACCTCGAGCTGGGCCTCACGCTGCAGGACATGGATCCGCGGGTGGCTCGCACGCAGCGGATGAGCCCTCAGGGCGCCCTCATCACCAACGTGCAGCCCAATTCACCGGCAGAGCTCGCCGGCCTTCAGCGGGGCATGTCGGTGGTCGAGGCTGACCGCAAGAAGGTGTCCAGCGCCGCCGACCTGAAGCGCATCCTCGGGGCGGCCAAGGGCGGGACGTCCGTGCTCATCAAGGTCGAGGTGCCCGGCGGCGGGACCTTGCTGCGGGCGCTGACCATGCCCTGAGCGGTTGAGAGAAAGCTGAGATGACGCCCGGGCCGCGGTACAGGGTCCGGGCGTCGTCGTTGTGGTTTTCGCGTGGAGGCGCGCCGGCCGGTGTGCGAACCGGGCAGGGGCGCGCGACGTCAGCGGCGTCCGACCGCCGGTGTCCCACGACGGCTCCCGTCCGGGCACGAGCCTCAGGTCGCGGGTGGTCGTCGGGGCGTGCTTCCCTTGCCCGGGGCGGCCTGGGCAAGGGCAGGGGGCGCGCGACGTCAGTGGCGCCGGACCGCCGATGATCCCACGATGGCGCTCCCCGTCCCGCACGAGCCTCTGGTCGCGGGTTGGGGGGAGGCGTGGTTCCCTTGCCCGGAGCGGCCTCCGGCGGGTGGGGGCTCCAGACCGCTGATGCTGGAGAAAAGGAGGCAGCGCGGTCCGGGCAGGAGCCTCAGGTCGCGGGTTGGATTCGGAGGCAGTGGCCCTGCCCGCGGCGGCGTGGGCAGCTGAGCGCTCCTGGCCGCCGATGCCGGACGGATTGAGCAGCGCGCTCCGAACGGCGGGACGGACGGGGGAGGCTTCGGCGACCGTTTCCCCCACCCGGTGAGGGGTCACCGTCGCTCAGGAGATGGTTGCAGCGACAACCTTCGAGGCCACCTGGGAGGGATGAGGTCCCGGTCCCCGCTCGCGTCCCGGATGGAACTCCATGCCGGCCTCATAGGCGGTCACCCGGTTCCGGCCGCCACGCTTGCTGGCGTAGAGGGCGGCGTCCGCGAGATCGACCAGCGCTCCGGACTCCATGGCATCCAGCGGCGCGGTGGCGATGCCGAAGGACGCGGTGAGCCGGCCCCCCGGTTGGTTCGCGCCATGCCTGAAGGCGTGGGCCTCGACCCGCGTGCGCAGCTTCTCGGCGATCTCCACCGCCGTGCCGCCATCGGTCTCGGGAAGCAGGACCATGAACTCCTCGCCGCCATACCGCGCGAGCAGGTCCACGCGCCGGACCTGGCTGCGCAGGATGCTGGAGAACTCCTGCAGCGTCTCGTCTCCCGCCCGGTGTCCGGCAGCGTCGTTGAGCCGCTTGAAGTGATCGACGTCGATCATGATCAGCGAGAGCCGCTGCCCGTAGCGGGCCAGGCGCGCAAGCTCCTCATCGAGCCGGAGGAAGACGCTGCGGCGGTTGGCCAGGCCGGTGAGGGCGTCCGTCAGCGACAGCGTCAGTGTCTCCTCATGGAGCCGGGCGTTGCGCACCGCGAGCGACACCATCTCCGCGGCGGTGATCAGGGCGTCGCGCTGATTGGCGGAGAACCCGTCGACCTCGGGACGCTCGAAGTTGAGCACGCCGAGCAACGTCCCGGCGTGGATCATGGGGATGCACAGCAGGCTCCCGCTCGCCGGTCCCGTCTGGGGCGTGTGGACGTAGGTCGTGGTGTCGGCCGAGACATCGGGGATGTAGAGCGGCTCGCACTGCTCGGCGGCAAGTCCGCAGGCGCCCTCGCCGATATCGAAGACGAGCCCCTCCATCTCCTCCTCACGCTCGCGGGGGAAGGCCTTGCGCAGCTCGAGTCGGCCCTCGGCATTGACCAACATCACCGAGAAGAGGGGGATCTGCAGCTTCTCGTGGACCAGGGCGATGATCCGGTCGAGCAGCTCCTCCAGCGAAAGCGTCGAGGTGAGCTGCCGGGCCATCCCGTAGAGCAGGGTGAGCTCCTGGACGCGATGCTCCAGGGTCTTCTGCAGCGCGAGCTCCGCCTGAACGGCATCCAGGCTGCGGCGCTGATCGATCTCCTCGGCGCGCACATCAATCAACCGGGAGAGCAGCCGGTTGAAGGAGCGCCCCACCTCCGCCACCTCGTCCATCCCGCGGTCCGGGACGCGGACCAGGAAGTCTCCCTCCTCGGCACGGCGCATCGCCTCCAGCAGGGACTTCAGCCGGACGCTCACCACCAGGTGCACCACCACCAGCGTGAGCGCGGCGGGGAGCACGATCAGGATCATGAGGCCGGCCGCGCCCCCTTGGAGGACGCCCTCGCCTCCGGTCATCCCCTCGCGCAGGGCCCGCCAGAGCGTCCAGCCCAACATGCCCGACACCGCCAGCCCCGGGATCACCGTCCCCAGGACCAGCTTGAGACCGATTCCCTGTGGCTTCAGAGGCATGAGGGCCCACGACTGCGCGCCAATCCGGCCCCGGCGCGCGCAAAGAGGGTCACGCGTCCGATCAGGGCCGAAGACTGGACGCATACCGGATCGCGATCAGAAGTCTCCCGTTGCTGACGCGGCCTGTCAACGTCACCAGGGCGACACCGCGTCACCCGCGAGGTGCACACTTTCCGCCGCAGTGCTGCACACCGCGTCTTGGCAGTAAGTGGGCTTATGGGCTACATCGGCTCACATGGGCGTCCCGCTGCTCTTCTCGACCCGCCTCCCCGTCGCCCACGGCTTCTCCACCCGGCAGGGCGGATGTTCGGCTCCACCCTGGGACACCCTGAACCTGGGGGCCCATGTCGGTGACGATCCGGGCGTGGTGGAGGAGAACCTGCGTCGTCTGATGACGGCGGCG
Source organism: Myxococcaceae bacterium (assembly GCA_035304185.1). Classification (GTDB taxonomy): domain Bacteria; phylum Myxococcota; class Myxococcia; order Myxococcales; family Myxococcaceae; genus DATGQN01. The sequence goes on along the minus strand of DATGQN010000057.1, from coordinate 48,837 downwards.
AACCTCCCGCTTGCAGCCCTGCGGCGGACCTCCCAGGTGCATGGCGACCGGGTGCTGAAGGTGGAGGGCACGGCGGACCCCGACGGGACGCTCCTGCCTCCGCTGGAGGAGGCCGATGGGATGTGGACCGGGAGTTCGGGTCTGGCCCTGGGCATCCTGACCGCCGACTGCGTCCCGGTCCTGCTGGCGGATCCCGCTGCTGGGCTGGTGGCGGCGGTCCACGCCGGATGGAAGGGGACCCTCCTTCAGATCGCCCGGGTGGCGGTGCAGCGGATGACCAAGGCCGGAGGGCGCCCGGCGCGCATGGTGGCGGCGCTGGGGCCCAGCATCCGTCGGTGTTGCTACCAGGTGGATGCGGAGCTCGCGGCCCGCTTCGGAAGGGCCTTCGGGGAGGGCGTCGCCACCGCAGATGGACCGGCCCATGCGCGCCTGGACCTCACCGAAGCCCTGCGGCGCACCCTGGTGGACGCCGGGCTCGGCGAGGACCACATCGATGTCCTGGCGCACTGCACCGCCTGCGACCAGGACCGCTTCTTCTCGCACCGGCGCGATGGAGGCCGGACCGGGCGGATGCTCAGCTTCATCGTCGCGCCATGAGGGAGGCCTGGCGGAGCCTCCGGGGCCGATTTCTTGACCCCCTGTGAGCCCGCTCCCTATCCTCGGCCTCGCCCCGTTGGGCTGCTGCTCACCCGTCTCCAAGGGAGTCCACGCTGAACCCGCGCCTGCTGGCTCTCGCGCCCCTCCTCTCGCTCAGTGCGTGCGCCTTTCAGTCGGCCACGCGCGCCGAGTTGGAAGACGTGCGCCGTGAGCTCGACCGCGTGCGGGAGCGGGCACTGGAGCTGGAAGAGCGCCTGGAGCGGGTGGAACTCGAACGCTCCGTCGAGCAGGCCGCGCGTGGACGCCAGGCGGAAGCCACCCCCCGCCGGCCCGAACCGGAGCTGCGCCCGGTGATGCGCGCGCCCGCACAACTGCGCGCCTCCGACCTGGCCGAGGCCGAAGCCCGGGCCGCGCGGGAGGACGCCCCGGACGAGGAGGCGCCGCCGGGCGAGCTGGTGGTCATCAAGCTCAAGCCCAACCGCAAGCCGGCTCCGAAGATCGCCAACCGCGCCTCCCTCAAGGAACCCGACGCGGAGATGCTCGCCGAGCTTGCACAACCTCCGCCCACCGCGGCGCGCCGCGAGGCTTCTCCCGCTGCCGACGCGAGCGAGTACGACGCCGCCCTGGTCGACCTCCGGGATGGACATGCGGCCCGTGGCATCCGCCGCCTGCAGACCTTCGCCCGCGCCCACCCCGATCACCCGCTCGCGGACAACGCCCTCTATTTCAGCGGGGTGGGGTTGATGGGGAAGGGGGAGTACCGCAAGGCCGTGGAGGCCTTCGAGGCGGTCATCGACGGGCACCCCGCCTCGGACGCGGTGGCCCAATCCCTCCTGCGCCTGGCGGAGTGCCAGGTGCGATTGTCCCAGCACGACGAGGCGAAGCTCGCCTATCGCCGGGTCGTGACGTCTTATCCGGGGACTGAAGCCGCCGCCCAGGCGGAGCAGCGCCTCGCCTCCTTCTCCGGGACGAACTGATGTCCCCTTCCCAGAGCCCCGCCATGCGCCTTCGACTTCTCGCCTCCCTCTGCGCCGCACCGCTGCTCGCACCCACCGCCGCCCTCGCGCAGGAGGCCGGGTTCGATGAGGAGTTCGAGACCGACTCCATGGACGTGGTCGACGAGATGCCCGAGGCGCCCGAGGTGCCGCAGAACGTGCCCCACGTCCCTGGCGCGGTGACGGTGGCCCCGGGGCAGGTGCACACCGTGGTCAGCGGCGACACGCTGTGGGACCTCTCGCAGAGCTACCTCGGCAGTCCCTGGTACTGGCCCAAGGTGTGGTCGTACAACCCGGAGATCGCCAACCCGAACTGGATCTACCCGGGCAACCAGGTGCGCTTCTTCCCCGCGGGGGAGGGCATGCCCCAGCAGGTGGCACCCGCCGGCCCCATCGCCGAGGCCCCGGCGCAGGACGAGGGCCCCATGGAGTCCTTCGGCGACGAGCTCCCGGCGGACCTGGTGACCGCCACCGGCCCGCTGGTCTATCAGCAGGGGGCGCCCACCTATCCCGTGGCCTCCGAGGGCTTCGTCACCCGTGAGGAGATGGAGGGGGTGGGGGAGATCGCCGGCTCTCCCAACGAGGCGCTCATGCTGTCCTACGGCGATGAGGTCTACGTGCGCTTCCGCAACCGGCAGGATGCCCGGGTGGGGGATCGCTACCAGATCTTCCGGCCCGGCAAGGCCGTCCACGAGCCGGTCTCCGGCCGCTACCTCGGCAACATCACCTATGTGGTGGGCGACCTGGTGGTGACCGACATGAGCGCGGAGATGGTGACCGCGCGCATCGAGCGCAGCATCGACGACATCGCCCGTGGGGATCGCGTGGGGCCACCGGGTGAGAGCTCGCTGACCACGGTCCGTCCGCGTCCCAACCGGGTCGACCTGCAGGGGCGGGTGGCCGCCAGCATGTCTCCCGTGGAGAACTACGGGGAACACCACAAGATCATCGTCGACATGGGCGGCCGCGATGGCGTCGAGGTGGGCAACAACCTGTTCATCGTGCGCAGCGGCGATCCGAAGGACCATTTCATGAAGCCCCATGAGAGCCACGATCCCCGCTTCCCCAACCGGGTGATCGGCGCCTGCGTGGTGCTCGAGGTCCGCGCCGAGGCCTCCATCTGCATCCTCACCCGCTCCCTCAAGGAGATCGTCGCCGGGGATCGGGTGGAGATGGTGGCCGACCCCGCGGTGACCGCGCGCCGCTGAACCCGCGCGAGAAGACGACCGGGGCTGGGAGGTTCCGGCCCGGCGGCCGTGTCAGACCCATCCGCTAGAACCCTGAGCCGGAGGAAGCCTCGCGTGCGCTTCCGCCGGGGAGGGTGGGGGATGGGCGACGTCCGGCGTGTCACGGGACCCGAGGAGCGACTGGCCTACCTGGGGGCCTGGTCCATCCAGGGGATGGGGCCCCGATCCCTGGCGAGGCTCGAAGCGATGTCCGGGGGCGTGGTCTCCCTGTTGGATTGCCCGCCCGGAGCCTGGGCGGGGTGGCTTCGGCTCGCCCCCCCGGTCCGGCAGCGCCTGCTGAGCCGGGGCACCACCCTCCGCGAGCTGGCCGAACAGGTCCTCGAGCGGGCGCAGCGCGGACGCATGACACCCTGCTTTCCGGGGGATCCGGCGTGGCCTCCCAACCTCGTCGGGCATCCGGACCTCCCCCCGCTGCTGTTCCACCGCGGCGCGCCCACGGCGCCCGCCCGGATGGTGGCGGTGGTGGGCAGCCGGCGTCCGGAGCCTGGCGTGTTGCTCGGCGCCCGTCGCTTCGTCAGTGCGCTGGCACACCAGGGCGCGGGCGTGGTCTCGGGCGCCGCGCTGGGGATCGACCAGGCGGCGCACCTGGGCGCGGTGGACGCAGGGAGGCCCACCTGGGCCTTCATGGGTTCGGCGCTGGATACGCTGGATCCGGCGCAGGCGCGGCTCGCTCCGGTGTTGCTGGAGGCCGGGGGGGCCCTGTATTCGGAGCTTCCCCCCGGGGTCCGGGCCAACCGCCAGACCTTTCCCCGCCGAAACCGCCTGATTGCAGGGGCGGCCGAGGCGGTCCTGGTGCTCCGGGCGGGCTTCCGCTCCGGGAGCCTGTATACGGCGGTGGCGGCCCTGGGGATGGGGCGTCCGGTGCTGGCCTGGCCGGGGGAATGGGACGCGCCGCTGGCGGAAGGCTGCAACCGTCTGCTACGCGGGGGCCACGCGAGCGTCTGTCTGGAGCCCGCCGACGTCTGGAGGGCCCTCGGGCTGCCGGCGTGCCTGGCGGGTCGGCCCCGTCCTCCTGCCCGCTGGGCGGACGAGGCTTCTGGTGCAGCGCGGCGGACCTATGCGGTGTTGGAGAGAGGGCCACATGGCTACGAGGAGATCCTGCGCCGTTCGGGACTCTCCTCGGCAGCGCTGACGAGCGCGCTGTGTGAGCTTGAGTTACAGGGGCTGGCCATCCAGCTGCCCGGGCGGCGATACGAGAAGGTTTAAGGGGAGGCTGAAAGAAGACATGGCGACGACGCGCGCAACGACACGGAGCACGGAGCCTGGACTGGACCCGGAGATCGGGACCGGCGAGGCCGTGGCTGCCGAGTCCGGGAAGACCCCGGCGAAGAAGAGCGCGGTGAAGAAGACGGCCAAGGCCGGCACCACCGCAGCGGCCAAGAAGGCGACCCCGGCGAAGAAGCCGGCGGCGAAGAAGGCGACCACCGCCAAGAAGGCGACGACCAAGACCCCGGCAAAGAAGCCGGCGGCGAAGAAGGCGACCCCCACCAAGAAGGCGGCGGCCAAGAAGGACGCGGACGGCGAGACGACCGACCTGCCCGGGGCGCGCAAGCCCAAGGGCGCGCTGGTGGTGGTGGAGTCGCCCGCCAAGGCGAAGACCATCAAGAAGTACCTGGGCTCGGGCTACACCGTGAAGGCGAGCGTGGGCCACGTGAAGGACCTGCCCAAGAGCAAGCTCGGGGTCGATCCGGAGAAGGACTTCGAGCCTGAGTACGTGGTCATCGACGGCAAGGTGAAGGCGCTCAACGAGCTCAAGAAGGCCGCGCGGGCGTCCGAGACCGTCTACCTGGCCACCGACCCCGACCGTGAGGGTGAGGCCATCGCCTGGCATATCGCCGAGGAGCTCGAGCACCCCAACGCCCACCGGGTGATGTTCAACGAGATCACCAAGAGCGCGGTGCAGGAGGCGATCGCCAACCCGCTCGAGCTGGACCGCGCCAAGTACGACTCGCAGCAGACGCGGCGCATCCTGGACCGGATCGTCGGCTACCAGATCTCTCCGCTGCTCTGGAAGAAGATCCGCCGGGGCCTCTCGGCCGGTCGCGTGCAGAGCGTCGCGGTGCGGCTGATCGTCGAGCGGGAGCAGGAGATCCAGAAGTTCGTCCCGGTGGAGTACTGGTCGCTGGATGCGAAGCTCGAGGGGCCGCAGCCGCCACCGTTCATGGCGCGGCTGGCCAGGATCGACGGCGAGAAGGCCGAGGTCCACAACGGCGAGCAGGCCCATGCCCTCGCTGAAGAGGCCCGCGCGGCGACGTTCGTGGTCTCGAAGGTCGACCGTCGTGAGCGCAAGCGGAACGCGCCGGCGCCCTTCATCACCTCGAAGCTGCAGCAGGAGGCCTCCAACCGCCTCCACTTCAGCCCCAAGAAGACCATGACCCTGGCGCAGCGCCTCTACGAAGGCGTCGCCCTGGGGGATGAGGGCCAGGTCGCGCTCATCACCTACATGCGTACCGACTCGACCCGGCTCTCGGATCAGGCGGTCGCCGACGTCCGCACGTTCATCTCCAGCACCTATGGGCCCGACAGCATCCCGGCCGAGCCCAACGTGTTCCGGGGCAAGAAGAACGCACAGGACGCGCACGAAGCGATCCGTCCCACCTCGCTCGAGTACCCGCCGGAGCGGGTCCGCCACCACTTCCTGCAGATGGGCGAGGAGGACATGTTCCGCCTCTACGAGCTCATCTGGCGCCGCTTCGTGGCCTGTCAGATGAAGCCCGCGGTCTACGACCAGACCCGCGCCGACCTGAGCGCCGGCCGTCTGGGCTACCGCGCCTCGGGCAGCACCCTGAAGTTCCCGGGGTGGCTCGCGGTGTACGGCATGGGCCTGACCCCCGAGGAGGAAGCGGAGAAGGAGAAGGCGCGCGCCGCCGGTGAGGACGTCACCGAAGACACCGGCGATCTGCCGCGCCTGGAGGAGGGAGACACCCTCAAGCTCCTCGAGCTGCTCCCCGAGCAGCACTTCACCCAGCCGCCGCCGCGCTTCACCGAGGCGAGCCTGGTCAAGGAGATGGAGGAGAAGGGCATCGGGCGTCCGTCGACCTACGCCGCCATTCTCTCGACCATCCAGGACAAGGAGTACGTGGAGAAGCAGGAGGGGCGGCTGTGGCCGACCGACCTGGGAACGCTGACCAACGAGATGCTGGTCAAGCACTTCCCCTCCGAGCTCGACGTCACCTTCACGGCCGGCATGGAGGAGAAGCTGGACCTCATCTCCGAGGGCAACGCCAGCTGGCGGGAGGTCCTGCGCGAGTTCTACACGCCGTTCCAGCAGACGCTCGCGTTGGCAGAAACCGAGATGCGCGACGTCAAGCGCGAGGAGATCCCCACCGACCTTCCCTGCGACAAGTGCGGGGCGATGATGGTCATCAAGTTCGGGAAGATGGGCCACTTCCTCGCGTGCTCCGCCTACCCCGACTGCAAGAACACCCGCGAGTTCAAGCGGGTGGAGGGGAAGATCGTCCCCATCGAGGACGAGACGACCGACGAGGTCTGCGACAAGTGCGGCCTGCCGATGGTCATCAAGCGCGGCCGCTTCGGGAAGTTCCTCGCCTGCTCCGGCTACCCCGACTGCAAGAACAGCAAGCCCATCTCCATCGGGGTGAGCTGCCCGACCTGTCGGGAGGGCTACCTCCACGAGCGCAAGAGCCGCTTCAACCGCGTCTTCTACGGGTGCAGCCGCTACCCGGACTGCAACTTCGTCTCCTGGGACCGCCCCATCAACGAGAGCTGCCCGAGCTGCTCGGGCAACTACCTGGTCCACAAGTTCTCCAAGCGGACCGGGCCCTACGTGAAGTGTCCCAACAAGGAGTGCGACTACCGTCGGGACATCAAGGAGGCCGAAGAGGTCCCCGCCCCCACGGCCTGACCTCCAGCCCAGGCCCATCCCCAGGGCGCATCAGGGGGTGGGTCGGGCTGTCGTCGTCCCCGGAGGGCCGCTGCCTGACGTGGCGCGGCTGTCCGGAGCGGGAGATTCGCGGAACGCACAGTGGACGCGGCGCCCTCTGCCGGGGCAAGGTTCCACCGCTTGCCGAAGCCGACGTCCGGCACCCGGCGCGCGGAACACCGAAAGGATCCCGAGCAGATGATCCCGATGATGAGCGAGCTGGCCGAGCTGGCGCTGCATGCGCAGGCCGCTGAGAAGCTGGGGCTGGTGGACCAGACCGTCAAGTTCTTCAAGGACGGTGGTCCCTTCATGTTCGTGAACCTGTTCTGGCTGGCGGTGGCCCTCGCCGTGGCGGCCGAGCGCGCGGTCACGCTCATGTTCAAGTACAACCTGAACGCCCGCCCGTTCATGGATCAGATCACCCAGCTGGTGATGGCCGGGAACGTGGATCGGGCGGTGAAGGTCTGCGCCGGCGCCCCCACCGCGCCGCTGGCCCGGGTGGTCGGCGCGGGACTCAAGCGCGCCAACAAGGGCGAGATCGAGGTCTCCCGCGCCGTGGATGAGGCCCTGGCCGAGGCGAGCCCGGCGATCACGGTGCGCATCCCCTGGCTGTGGAGCCTCGCGAACATCGCGACCCTGGTGGGCCTCGTCGGCACCATCTTCGGGCTCATCGGCACCTTCCAGGCGCTGGGCAACGTGCCGGCGGAGCAGAAGCAGACCCTGCTGTCGGACGGCATCTCCAAGGCCATGAACAACACGGCCTTCGCCCTCTCCATCGCGGTCATCTGCATCGTGCTCCACATGATCCTGAGCACGTATTCCAAGACGATGTTGGAGACCGTGGAGCTCTACGCGCTGCGGCTCGAGAACATGCTCGCGCGGAAGGGCCGCGGGGACGACGCGCGCGCCGTGGCCTAGCCCGGCCGGATCGCCTTTCGGGAGCGCGCCATGGCCGTTCACCTTTCGCGACGCAAGCTCAAGCCTCGGGAGCCCGAGGAGATGGGGGAGCTGAACCTCGTCCCCTACCTCGACATCCTGATGAACCTCATCATCTTCATGTTGATGAGCATCACCGGGCTGGCGGCCTTCGGCGTCCTCAACGTCTCGGCGCCGGCCTACGGCTCGGCCACCGCGGGGGCGGGAGGGGCGCAGCAGGAGGAGCCCTTCCACCTGTCGATCCAGATCGGCAAGGAGGGGTTCTACGTCTCCAGCAACAGGGCGATCCTCGGGCAGGCGGAGGGGAGCGCGGGAGACGGCGAGGGGGCAGGGACCCGGCCTCCGACCATCCCGCTCAAGGCCGACGGCACCTATGACTTCGAGGCGCTCAACCGGCAGATGATCCGGGTGAAGGACGCCTTCCCGCAGGAGTCGCAGGTCATCCTGGTCGCCGAGCCGGCCGTCTCCTACGACACCCTGGTGCAGGTCATGGATGCCGTCCGTGAGACGCAGGGAGCCAAGCGCCGGCTGTTGTTCCCGGACGTGAACCTCGGGGAGATCATCGATGCCTGAGGCCGTTGCCGCGCCCACCGAGGAGCAACTGCAGCGGGTGGCCTACCGACGGGCCATGGCGCGCAAGAAGCGCAAGGAGCGGGAGCGCGCCGGCGAGATCTCCGAGCTCAACCTGACCGCGATGATGGACATGATGACCATCATCCTGGTCTTCCTGCTCAAGAGCTTCTCGGCCAGCAACGTGGCGATGGTGAGCGGCGAGGACGTCCGCCCGCCGGTCTCCAGCACGCGGCTGACGCCCAACGACGCGGTGCCGGTGACCATCACCGCCTCGAGCATCCTGGTGAAGGAGCAGGAGGTGGTCCGTCTGGTGGATGGGGCGATCCCGGCCGACCAGCTCGATGGGCGCACCGTGCTCCCCCTCGCCGCGGCCCTCGAGAAGGAGGTGGCCAAGCTGCGCCTCATCGCCGAGCGTCGCCCGGATGCCCCCTTCAGCGGCGAGATGTCGGTGATTGCCGACCGGGCAGTGCCCTACCAGCTGCTGACCACCGTGCTGTACACGGCGGGGCAGGCGGAGCTGGACAGCTACCGCTTCGTGGTGCTCCAGAAGGACGCCCCGGTGGCGGACGCTGCCCCCTGAGGTCTGCGCATCTCCGCGCCACCCACCGAGCCCAGCGGCTCACCCCGAGCGGTCCGGCTCACAGGGATGGATACGCGTCGGTCCCCCGGCGATCCCGTTCGAAGCGCTGGGCGTCCTCGCCGCAGCGGATGGCGTAGGGGAGCACGCGAAGGCGCTCCATGGAGATGCGTTGCCCGCAGTCGATGCAGACCCCGAAGCTGCCGGCATCGAGGCGTTGGAAGGCGGCGTCGATGAGGTCGAGCTCCCGGCGCTGCTGATCGAGTAGCAGGCTGAGCGTGTAGTCGGCGGCTTCGGACTGCGCGCTCTCCTCGAACTCGAGGATCCGATCCTGGCCCTTGAGGGCCGCAAGCTCGCGCTCGGTTCCGCGACGGTTGTTCTGCAGCTCCAAGCGACGCCGCTGCAGTCGCAGGCGCATCGTCTCCAGCTGGTCACTCTCGTAGGGGGGCATGTTTGCTCTCCTGGGCCACACCACCTGTGGGTCCCGGTGGTGGAAGTTGGACGGACAATGCGAAGGCGGGTGCGTGGGAATCCCGACACCATGCCTGCAGGAAGCTAGGGCGCCCGACGCCGGCTGCCAGCCCTGGCCTTCCTGCCCGCCTGCTCATTTCCGATTGGAGGCGGGGACCGGCGGGGAGCGTGGGCCCGGGGACGCAACGCCCCCCAGAGGCCCTCCGGGGGCAGACGGGCCTCCGGAGGCCGGTGGGCGATGCAGGGGAGGGCTGCACCTGCTAGGTGTGCCCCACACCCCGACACGCGTCGCACGGCGAAGGGTCACCGCCCCGCCCGGTGCGGCGTGATCGGGGACGGGCACCGACCAACAGGAGTGGAGCACCCAGTGACGGATCAGAAGGCAGTGACGGTCATCGGCGCAGGGCTCGCGGGCAGCGAATGCGCGTGGCAGCTGGCGCGCAGGGGTGTGCCGGTGATCCTCCGCGAGATGAAGCCGGAGCGACGCTCACCCGCGCACAAGAGCGACACCTTCGGCGAGCTGGTGTGCTCCAACTCCCTTCGCTCGGACGATCCGGAGACCGCCATCGGCGTGCTCCACCGGGAGCTGCGCGCGTTGGATTCGCTCATCCTGAGCAGCGGAGACACCCACCGGGTTCCGGCGGGCGGCGCCCTGGCGGTGGATCGCGAGCGCTTCAGCGCCGAAATCCATGCCCGGCTCGAGTCCCTGCCCAACGTCACCATCGTGCCGGGCGAGGTGACCGCGATCCCCGAGGGCACCGTGGTCGTCGCCACCGGCCCACTGACCTCCGACGCCCTGACCGGGGCACTCGAGGGCTATGTCGGGGAGAAGCTCTATTTCTACGACTCCATCGCCCCCATCATCGCCGCCGACTCCATCAACATGGACGTGGCCTTCCGCGCGAGCCGCTGGGGCAAGGGCGAGGGGCAGGACTACCTGAACCTGCCCCTGGACAAGGAGACCTACGACGCCTTCGTGAAGGAGCTGCTCGCGGGGAACAAGGTCGTGCCGCACGCCTTCGAGGAGCCGAAGTACTTCGAGAGCTGCCTGCCGATCGAGGTCATGGCCGAGCGTGGACCGGAGACGCTCGCGCACGGACCGCTCAAGCCGGTGGGGTTGGTCGATCCGCGGACGGGGAAGCGCCCCCACGCGGTGGTGCAGCTGCGGATGGAGGACGTGCACGGCACCTCCTACAACCTGGTGGGTTTCCAGACCCGACTGACCTGGCCCGAGCAGAAGCGCATCTTCCGCATGCTCCCCGGCCTGGAGGAGGCGGAGTTTCTGCGACTCGGCCAGATCCACCGCAACACCTTCATCGAGTCCCCGCGCCTGTTGAACGCGAACCTGGGCCTCGTGCGTGAGCCCCGCATCCACTTCGCCGGACAGATCACCGGCGTGGAAGGGTACGTGGAGTCTGCGGCGTGCGGGGCGATGGTTGCGCTTTCAATCATCGCGCAGCGGGAGGGACGGGCGTTCGAGCCGCCCCCGGCGACCACCTCCATGGGCGCCCTCTACCGCCACATCAGCGGTGAGGCCCATCCGGAGGGACACACGTTCCAGCCGACGAACGTGATCTACGGCCTTTTCCCGCCCCTCGAGGGACGGATGAAGAAGTCGGAGAAGCGGGCGGCCCATTCGGCGCGTGCGGAGAAGGACTTCGCTCCGTGGGCAGCGCGGGTGCAGGGCAGTGGGGAAGTGGCGGCACACTCCGCCTGAAGCTTCATCCCGCTCACCGTTGGACGACGGGCTGCGTTTCGTGCTGGCGGGCACGGGCTGAACGGGGTCGGATGAGGCATCCGGTGGCCGGCCTCCCACCCCGACCGACCGGAGCCATGCCCCGCCCACCGGGTGTGTGGGCGATCAGGAAGAGGTGTCCCATGACTGGCAGACGACTGCTTCTCGGGCTCGCGCTGGGTGCGCTGACGGTTCTGGGAGCTTGCAAGAAGGACCGGCAGCCGCCGCCTCAGGGAGCGGGCGTGGCGGTCGACACCGGTCCTGCGGATGACCTGCGCCGTTCCCCGGATGGCCGCCACGTGGCCTATCTGCTCAACGGTCAGAAGCCCGCGCTCGAAGGGATCTCCCCGAAGGTCCAGCTCGGCGCCCTGCACGTGGCCCCCGTGGAAGGAGGGACGGCACGCCTCGTGGCGCGCGATGTGACCAATCTCCCGGGCGGCTTCGCGTTCAGCCCCGACGGCCGGTGGATCTCCGCGCTCGCCGGCTACGATCTTCCCAGCCGCTCGGGGACCGGGGTCCTCCTTCCGCTCGATGAACCGACCGCCGGTCGGATCGAGCTGGGCCAGGCCGTCTCCGACATCACCGTCAGCCGGGATGGGCGTCAGGTCGCCTTCGTCGATGGCGGGGTTCTCAAGCTGGGACCGCTGCCGGAAGGTCCGTTCCGCGAGATCGGCGGAGAGGTCATCAACTCCGAGTTCACCCCCGACGGCAGCGCGCTCTTCTTCAAGCGGCGTCTGAGTGCGGGCGGCGGGTTGATGGTGGTGGCGACCTCCGGCGGGGCGACGCCCAGGAGGCTCTCGGATCAGGTGGGAGACTTCCGCATCGCGCCGGATGGTAAGCGGGTGGCGTTCGCCGCGCGCAGCCCCGAGTCCCGCGACATCTACGATCTCCATGTGGCCACCTTCCCGAAGCTCGAACCCGCTCGCGTCGCAGTGGGCGTCACCGACTTCCGCTTCTCGCCCGATGGCTCCCAACTGGCGCGGCTGGAGGGGTTTGCGCTCGGGGTGGAGCCGGAGCTCTACGTGGGACCCTCGGACGGGACGGGGGGACGGCGGCTCGGGAAGGCGGTGGGCACCTACACCTTCTCGTCCGACTCGGCGCACCTGGCGTATCTGGACAGCTACAGCAGCTCGGCCAGCGCCGGCGTGCTGCACGTGGTGAAGCTTCCCGACGGTGAGCCCAAGCGGCTCGGGGTGCGCGTCCCCAACTTCGACTGGGCACCGGATGGTTCGGCCATCGCGTTCGTCGAGCGCGTCTTCGATCCCATCTATTCCATCAACCTGTCGGTCTATCAGGTGGAGGCGGAAGGCCCGAAGTTCGCGGGCAAGGCGGTCTACGGCTACGGCTTCGCGCCGGACAGCAAGCACGTGTTCTTCCGGACCGCCTGTCAGCGTGAGGGGCGCTCCTGCCGCCTGATGCGCTACGCGGTGCCCACCGACGAGACCCAGACCGTGGCGGAGGGCATTTACACCTACGAGGTGAGCGAGGACGCCGAACGCGTCCTGGTGACCCACTGGCCGGTCCGCCTGCAGACCCACAACATCGGAATCGTGCGTGCGGATGGCACCGGCCACCGGATCCTGGACGAGGGGGCGCTGCTTCCCGCCTACCTGGTGGGGAACGGCGAGCTGGCGGCGTACGCGCTCGATGGAGATCGCGCCGGCGTCTACCTGGCGCCCGCCGAGCCCGGGCCGGACGGCACCCCCGCTCCCGGTTCCTGAGGTCTCCGCAGCCTTTGGCGTTCCTGCTTCACGGAGGCGCTGCGGCCGATGCGCGCGCGAGCTGAGCCTCCGTGCCCGCGAAGCTCCGGGCGCCGGCTCCGCCGGGAGTTTGACGTCGCGGATCCGCCGCGGGATCGTGGCCGGAACATGCAGACCGCCGCCGCCCCTTCGCAGTCCCCCCTCGTGGAGCGCTTCCGCCAGCACCTGGAGGTGAGCCGGGGCCTGTCCGAGCACACCCTGCGCGCTTATCTGGCGGACCTCGCGCACTTCGAGTCGTACGTGGTGGGGAGCCTGCAGACCTCGTTGCTCGCGGTCACCCGCGCCGGCATCCGCGGCTACCTGGGAACGCTCTCGGTGGACGTCTCCGCGCGTACGCGGGCCCGCCGTCTCGCCAGCATCCGCGCCTTCTACCGCTACCTGGTGCGCGAGAAGCTGCTGCCCGCCAGTCCAGCCAAGAGCGTCAAGAGCCCCAAGCTTCCCCAGACGCTGCCCAAGGTGCTGCCGCTCGAGGAGGTGCTCGGGATTCTCGAGATGCCGGAGACGGACAGGATCCTCGGGCTGCGCGATCGGGCGATCCTCGAGGTGCTCTATGGCGGTGGCCTGCGCATCAGCGAACTCTGCGACCTGGATCTGCGCTCCCTCGATGCGGGCAGCCGGATGGTCCGCGTCTTCGGAAAGGGCAGCAAGGAGCGGCTCGTGCCCCTCCACACCCGGGCGGTGAACTGGGTGGGCGCCTGGCTGGAGCGGCGCGGGGAGCTGCTCGCCAAGGAACGGGAGGGTCAGGATCCCGAGGCGCTCTTCCTCAACTACCGGGGCGGCCGGTTGACCCCCCGGAGCATCGCCCGCCACCTCGACCGGTACGTGGTGGCCTGCGCGATCCTGCGCAAGGTCTCTCCCCACTCGCTCCGCCACAGCTTCGCGACCCACCTGCTGGGGGGCGGCGCAGATGTCCGCAGCATCCAGGAGCTGCTCGGCCACGCGAGCCTCTCCACGACCCAGCGCTACACCCACGTGAGCTGGGATCAGCTCCAGGCGGTCTACGACCGGGCGCATCCGCGGGCCTGAGCGACCGGCGTCTGCGTCCCCGCGCCGCCCCCCGAACGCCTGCTTCCCTTCATGCGCGGCTGCGTGCAACGCGGGCCGTCATGGGGCGGCGTTCGCCGCAGCACATCCGGGATGTCTTCCCCGGCGCTCGGGGCCGGCGATGCTCCGGATGCGCCGGGAGACAGCATGGAACGTGTCAGGGGAGCCTGTTAAACCGCCCGCCATGTTCCATGGAACCACCATCCTCTGCGTCCGCCGCGACGGTCACACCGTGATCGTCGGGGACGGCCAGGTCTCGTTGGACAAGACCGTGATGAAGGGCACCGCCCGGAAGGTCCGGCGCATCGCGGATGGCGAGATCATCGCCGGGTTCGCGGGCAGCACCGCTGACGCCTTCACGCTGTTCGAGCGCTTCGAAGCCAAGCTCAAGGCGCACCAGAAGAACCTGGCGCGTGCCTGTGTGGAGCTCGGCAAGGACTGGCGGAGCGACCGCTACCTCGGAAAGCTCGAGGCCCTGCTCATCGTCGCGGACCGGGAGCGCACCTTCATCGTCTCGGGCGCCGGGGACGTGATCGAGCCGGACCACGGCGTGGCCGCCATCGGCAGCGGCGGCACCTTCGCACTGTCGGCCGCGCGGGCGCTGCTCGCGCACTCCCCATTGAGCGCCAGGGAGATCGCCACCGAGGCGATGGCGATTGCTGCGGACATCTGCGTCTACACGAACGACTCGCTCACCTACGAGGAGCTCTCCTGATGAGGACGCCCGGTCAGAAGGTCACGTCGCTCACCCCGCGTGAGGTGGTCTCCGAGCTGGACCGCTACATCGTCGGGCAACAGGCCGCCAAACGCGCGGTCGCCATCGCGCTGCGCAACCGGTGGCGTCGGCAGCAGGTCGAGGGCGATCTGAGGGACGAAATCACCCCGAAGAACATCCTGATGATCGGCTCCACCGGCGTGGGCAAGACAGAGATCGCCCGGCGTCTGGCCAAGCTCGCGCAGGCGCCCTTCGTGAAGGTGGAGGCCAGCAAGTTCACCGAGGTCGGCTACGTCGGCCGGGACGTCGAGTCGATGGTCCGCGATCTGGCGGAGGCCTCCATTGCGCTGGTCCGTGAGGAGGCGCGGGAGGCCGTGCGCGCCCGCGCCGAAGAGCTCGCTGAGGATCGACTCATGGACCTGCTGCGCTCCGGTGACCGGCCGGGCCAGCCGCCACCGCAGCCCTCCATGCCGCTGGGGTTCGCACCGCCCCCGCCCCCGCCGCCTTCTCCGAGCCCCCTGTCCGCCGCGGAGCGGGAGAAGCTGCGCGCCCAGCTGCGCGCCGGCACCTTCGATGATCGGGAGGTCGAGCTCGACGTCGATGCGGGTTCGACCACCTTCCTGCGCAACTTCTCCGGTCAGGGCATGGAGGAGATGGGGGTCAACCTCCAGGACCTCTTCAAGAACCTGCCCGGGATGCAGCGCACGAAGCGGCGCCTGATCCGCGTCCCCGACGCCCTCCCGATCCTCGTGCAGCAGGAGTCGGAGCGGCTCCTCGATGAGGAGCGCATCACCTCCGAGGCGATGGCGCGCGCCCAGAACTCCGGCATCATCTTCATCGACGAGATCGACAAGATCGCCAGCCGCAGCAGCGCGGGCGGGAAGGGCGGCGGCCCGGACGTGTCCCGGGAAGGCGTCCAGCGGGACATCCTCCCCATCGTCGAAGGCTCGACCGTCCACACCAAGTACGGGCAGCTCAAGACCGATCACGTCCTCTTCATTGCCGCAGGTGCCTTCCACATCTCCAAGCCCTCCGACCTCATCCCGGAGCTGCAGGGACGCTTCCCCATCCGCGTCGAGCTGGAGTCCCTCACCGGGGCGGATCTCGAGCGGATCCTGAAGGAGCCGAAGAACTCGCTGCTGCGCCAGTACACGGCGCTGCTGGCGACCGAAGGCGTGCGCCTGAGCTTCTCCGACGACGCCATCGTGGAGCTGGCGAAGATCGCCCAGACCGTCAACGAGCGCTCGGAGAACATCGGGGCCCGGCGGCTCCACACGATCCTCGAGCGGCTCCTCGAAGAGCTGTCCTTCAGCGCCTCGGACCTCGGCGCGCACGTGCTCACCATCGATGGTGCCTACGTCCGCGAGCGGCTGGCCGACGTCGTCCGCGACGAGGACCTCTCCGACTTCATCCTCTGAGAACCGACTGACTCCGGAACCCGCGCAGGAGACGGGCTCCTCCTTCACCGATCCGACGATCCGACCTGAGAGAACGCCGACCATGACCCAGACGTCCGCATCCGAAACTTCGAAGAAGTCCCCGCAGCAGGCGCTCATCGAGTTGGGAGAGGCCCACTTCGTCCGCAACTACCGTCAGCAGCCGGTGGTGCTCGAGCGCGGCGAAGGCGTGCGCGTCTGGGACAAGGAGGGGCGCAGCTACCTGGACCTGCTCGGTGGCATTGCGACCAGCTCCATGGGGCACTGCCATCCCGAGGTCATGGCGGCGGTGCAGGCACAGGTCGGCAAGCTCTGGCACACCTCGAACATCTACTGGAACGAGCCCTCGATCCTGCTCGCGGAGAAGCTCGCGCGCGCATCGGGGCTGGACCGGGTGTTCTTCTGCAACTCTGGCGCCGAGGCGAATGAGGCGATGCTGAAGCTCGCGCGCAAGGTGATGAAGGACCGTGGGCAGCCGGATCGCTTCGAGATCATCGCCTTCGAGCGATCCTTCCACGGACGCACCCTCGCCA
Source organism: Myxococcaceae bacterium (assembly GCA_035304185.1). Taxonomy (GTDB): domain Bacteria; phylum Myxococcota; class Myxococcia; order Myxococcales; family Myxococcaceae; genus DATGQN01. The sequence continues at coordinate 32,335 of DATGQN010000057.1, read as the reverse complement.
CCGTCGCCGCCACCGGACAGCCGAAGTACCAGCAGGGCTTCGAGCCGCTGCTGCCGGGCTTCGTGCACGTCCCCTACGGCGACCTCGAAGCGGTCAAGGCGGCCATGGGGTCGCAGACGGCGGCCGTGCTGGTGGAGGTGATCCAGGGCGAGGGCGGTGTCCGTCCCGCACCCGAGGGCTTCCTGGAAGGCCTGCGGGAGCTGTGTGACACCAACGGCTCGCTCCTCCTCATCGATGAGGTGCAGACGGGGGTGGGGCGGACCGGAAAGGCCTTCGCCTACCAGCACAAGAACATCCTCCCGGACGCCATCAGCACCGCGAAGTCCCTCGGTGGGGGGCTGCCGGTGGGAGCCATGGTGTGCCGTGATGCCCTCTCCGAATCACTCGTTCCCGGAACCCACGGCTCCACCTTCGGAGGCAACCCGGTCGCCTGCGCGGGCGCGAACGTGGTGATGGACAAGGTCCTGTCTCCGGGCTTCCTCGAGGAGATCGCGGCGAAGGGGGCGCACCTCCTCGAGGGGGCGCGCGCGCTGGCCAAGCGGCTCCCGGAGCGGATCGTGGACGTGCGCGGCATGGGGCTGCTGGCCGGGGTGGAACTCAACGAGGAGGCCGCCCCGGTGGTGGCCCGATGCCGGGAGCTCGGCCTGCTGGTGAACCTCGCGGGTCCGAAGACGGTCCGGTTCGCGCCCGCCTATGTGGTGACCAACTCGGAGTTGGACGAGGGTCTGGCGATTCTCGAGAAGGCGCTCGCCGGCTGACACGAGCCGGTGTCAGCCCGCTTTGACCGGGCACGTCCCTCACTTTAATGTTGAAGCCTGAGTGTGGCTTTGACCGGGTGAAGGGACAGGGACAGCCTTGAGAGTGGGGCATCACGCCATCGGCTTGGGGGAGCCGGCGGACGTGCTGACATTGACCCCCGATCTGAAGTCCGCGGCAGCGGCTTTGACTGCTGACGATTGGATGCTGTTGGCGCAGGTCGGGAAGACCTCGACGCTCGGCGACGTCCTCTCCCGCTCGACGCTCGAGGAGGCCCACACGGTGGTGCTCCTCGAGCGGCTCGTCGCCCTGGGCGTCCTCTCCGTGTCCCGGCCTGGTGCGCAGCGGTCCGACGATGGAACCTCCCCCTCCTCCTCAGGGGTCGACGCGGGGCGCTGCCGCGAGGGCAGAGGCACCTCCGAGGCACGCCGCCTCCCCGGTCCCGACATCCTGGAGCTCGACGGCTGCGATGCGGCCCGCCAGGTGAGCGAGGAGCAACGGCTCCGGGCCCAGTCGTCGGTGGCCGCGGCCCTGGAGGCCGCCAGTGTCTCGCCCGTCCCGGCTCCGGAACCCCGTCGGCTTCGGGGAGGGCCTGAAGTTCGGGCAGAGGTCAGCGGTCAGCACGCCATCACGTTCCCTCTCGGGAACCCGGCCGAAGACGCTCCGGGTTGTGACTTCCAGGCGGCGACCCTCCCGGGAGTGGAGGTGAGCGGCGGGCGCACGCTGCGCTTCGGTCCTTCCCCGGTTCCCCCGATCGGCGCGATGGCGCTGGACGGCGCGACGCTTGCCTTCGGGACGTCCCCGGTCCCCTTCGAAGGCGCCGTCTCGGGGGGGACGCTGCACTTTGCTTCCTCTCCGGTCCCGGCCGGCGGCCTGGTGTCCCTGGAAGGTTCGACGCTGCCGTTCGGGGCCTCCCCGGTCCCGTCCGATGCTCCGACGCAGGGGGGGACCCTTCACTTCGGACGTTCACCGGTTCCTCCGCTCGGCGGGGTGGGAACCGGGATGGCCGGAGGACCCGCGGGGCTGCATGAGCCATCCCCCGGGCGCACGCTGCATTTCGGACCGCCCGTCGCCACCGCACCCGCCGCCGGGGCCACGCTGCCGTTCGGAGGGCCCTGGGGCGCGGACCTCGACGCGTCGGGGGGCGGTGCGCTCTCGCCCGTTCCCATCGTGGCGCGGCTCGCCCCGCACGAGGTCACGCCCCTGCCCCGCGCGGGAGCGGCGATCGCTTCCCACGAAGAAGACGCCTTCCGAACCGCAAGCCCCCAGCGAGGCGATGGGGAGCCCGCTTCGGAAAGCCCCCCGCCCCCGGTGGCACAGCTCTCGGCGGACGCGCTCAGAGAGGCCTTCGCGGACACGTTGATGTCTGCGCCGCGTCCTCCCGAACTCGAGCAGTTCCTGAGGGCCCGCGAAGGGGCCGCTCCGGCGTCCGTGGCAAACCCGAAGCAGGAGGGAAGTGAAGACGCCCTGCTTCCCACCGAGACCAGCGCCCTGCTGCTCGAGACCGAGGTCTTCGACGGGATCGGTGCGGACGCTCCTCCCGGAGCCCCCCCGCCTCTCTCTCCGGACGATGCTGCGGACGCGCCGCACAGCGTGGACGCCTCGGTGGTCCTCGCCGGGCTCTCGTCGGATCGCGACGGGTTGGTGGCCGAGCTCACCGAGGCCGCCACCCACGGCACCCCGACCGAGCCGCCCGACGGCGACGAGCGTCGCGCCGGGCACTCCGAGGGGCTGCCGTTCACCCCGGCGCCCAGTGTCCACAACCCCGGTCGGGCAAAGGCGCGCGAGGCGGAGCGACCGGCGCGGGAGGCCAAGCTCCCTCCCAACGTCTACGAGGAGGTGCTGCGGCTGGAGGCCCTGGCAGCGAAGGGGGATCTCTTCGCGGTCTTCTCGCTGCCCCGGGGGGCGACCCCTGCGGAGGTGAAGAAGGCATTCCACAGCCTGAGCCGGCGGCTGCATCCGGACCACTACTTCCACCTCGGGGGCGGAGCTCAGAAGGCGCGGTTGGAGACGGTCTTCCGCCGCATCACCGAAGCCCATGCCACCCTCGTCGATCCCGATCGTCGGAAGGCGTGGGCCGAGGCGAACCCCACCCTCAGCCGGCCGCGGACGCCCATCGAGCGTCCCGCCCCCCGCGCGCCGGACGCCGCGCAGCGCGACGAGGAGCGCCGCGGACGGCTCGCCCGGCATCCCTATCTGCTCAAGCAGGCGCAGCCGTTGATCCACCTGCAACAGGGCAAAGCCCTGCTGTCGCGGGGAGAGTTCGGCGAGGCGCTGGAGCTGCTCGAGCGCGCGAGGGTCGCCGATCCCCAGAATCCCGAGATCGCCCGGCTGCTCACGTCCGCGCGGGAAGGTCAGAAGGTCCGGCGGGCCGCGGAGGAGGAGGCCCAGGGGCGTCGGGCCGAGGCCCAGGGCCGGCTCGAGGAGGCGGTGGCCTGTTACCGACGCGCCGCCACCCTGGATCCCTCCAACGGCGCCGTGGCCCTGCAGGCGGCCCGCATGCTCGAGCGTGAAGGGGGCGATCTCCGGGAGGCGCGGCTGTTCGCGCAGCGGGCCGTGGAGTTGCGCCCCAGGGACGCGGATGCGCAGTGGCTGCTCGCGCAGATCCTGCTGCGCTCCGGCGCCCGGAAGCTCGCGAGGGCACCTCTGGAGGAGGTGCTGCGGCTCCAGCCGGGTCATCCCACCGCCCGATCCCAGCTGCGGCAATTGCGCCTCGGCCTCTGACGTCCGGTCCTGACGTCAGGGGCATCAGGCCCCCCACGTCCTGTCTTCAGCCCCGCCGCATCCACCCGCCTGGGAGGACACCTTATGGCGACTTCCCGCGGTCCCATCATCGGCATCGACCTGGGGACGACCAACAGCGTCGCCGCGGTGGTGCAGTCGGGCCATCCCATCATCATCCCCAGCCAGTCCGGTGCGCGGCTCACGCCCTCGGTGGTGGCGGTGTCCCGGGACGGGCGGCAGCTGGTGGGGGACCTGGCCAAGCGGCAGGCGATCACCAACCCCGAAGGCACCATCGAAGCGGTGAAGCGCCTCATCGGGCGCCGCTTCAGCGCTCCGGAGGTGCAACGCACCCGCAAGGAGCGGGGCTACATCATCAAGGAGGGGCTGCACGACGACATCCGCATCCCCTTCGGCGGCGTGGACGCGAGCGTTCCCGAGCTCTCGGCAATGGTGCTGGCCGCACTCAAGGCGGATGCCGAGGCCTTCCTGGAGCAGCCGGTCCACGAGGCGGTGATCACCGTCCCGGCCTATTTCAACGATGCGCAGCGGCAGGCCACGAAGGATGCGGGGCGGATCGCCGGGCTGGACGTCCTGCGCATCATCAACGAGCCCACGGCCGCGGCCCTCGCCTACGGCACCTCGAGGCGCCACCAGGGGCGGGTGTTGGTGTTCGACTTCGGCGGCGGCACCTTTGACGTGAGCCTCCTGGAGATGGACGCCGGCGTCTTCGAGGTGCTGGCCACGGGAGGCGACTCCTTCCTCGGCGGCGAGGATCTGGACCGCAGGATCATCGGGTGGCTCCATGAGCAGCTCGCCGCCCAGGTGGGCATGGACCTGCGTGAAGACCCGCTGGTCTCGCAGCGCCTGCGGGATGCGGCGGAGCGGGCCAAGATCGAGCTGAGCTCGGCGCAGGAGGCGCAGATCAACCTGCCGTTCCTGTACGCGCCCCGCGGGTCCGGAAGCGCGGTGCACTTCCAGCGCGCCCTCAGCCGCGAGCTGCTCGAGACGCTCACCGCTGACCTCGTCGATCGCACGCTCGGGGTCGTCGATCGCGTGCTTGCCGACGCGAAGCTCCGTCCGAATCAGCTTCATGACGTCCTGCTGGTCGGAGGTCAGACCCGGATGCCGCGGCTGCAGGAGCGGGTGCGCCGTCACCTCGGGAGGGAGCCCTCGAAGGGCGTTCATCCCGATGAGGTCGTGGCGTTGGGGGCGGCCATCCACGCGCACAGCCTCGGGTTCGGTGGAGAGCAGGTGACGCTGCTGGACGTCACCTCGATGAGCCTGGGCGTGGCGATTGCCGGAGGCTTCACCCGCCGGCTCATCCCCCGCAACACGACCGTGCCCACTGCCACCACGGAGGCCTTCACCACCTCCAGGGACGGGCAGACCACCGTCCGCATCGTCGTGTTGCAGGGTGAGTCGGAGCAGGCGGCGCGCAACGAACTGCTCGGCTCCTTTGAACTCTCCTCTCTGCGTCCGGCGCTCCGGGGCGAGGTCCAGATCGACGTCACCTTCGAGATCGACAGCGAAGGCATCGTGAGCGTCACCGCCATGGATCGGGAGACCGGCGCCAGCCAGGAGATCACCGTGGCGGCCTCCGGAGGACTGACCCCGGAGGAACTGGAGGCCATCCTCCGCCAGAAGCACGCGCAGCTCTCGCCGGTCCGAGGGGAAGGCGAGCTGGAGCTGCGGAGGAGCGAGCTCCAGCGGGCCATGCAGGAAGCCGATGCGCTCCTCCTGCAGGTGCGCTCGCTCACCGGACGGCTGTCGACGAGCGGGAGCCTTCGTCAGGCGGCGGCGATGATCGAACAGGCACAACAGCTCATCGAAGGGGAGCCACCGCTCGCGCAGGTGGTGACGACCCTGGAGGACGTTCAGCGTCTGGCGCGCTCCCTGCGCTCCATGCTGCACACCGGCTCCTGAGCCACATCCCCGGCGTCGGCAGCTTTGGACATGACCGGTGCGGGCGGGGAACCTGTGGGGGGTGACGGAGCGGCCTCAGCGGGCGCGCGCGCGTCCGGCGGTGGTGGACTCCTCTCCCTCGTCGTCGCCGGCATCGAAGGGATCGACGACGTGCTCGCCGCGCTCGGCGCTGCGCTGGCGGAGCGTCTCCCGTGCGTAGTTCACGAGCTTGTCGAGATAGGTGAACAGGGGAGGGCAGCGGATGCCCGTGCCGTCGAGGAGTTCGAGGGTGTTGTGGCTGTTGAAGAGCGCCAGGTGGTTCACGTAGCCGATGGCGGCGCGCTGCGGCCGCGCGATGCGCTCGAGACCGGGGAGGCGGAGGACGACGTCGGCGGCCCTGGCGGGGAGGTTGAAGCGGGGCAGCCGCTTCTTGGCGCGCTCAGCGATGAGCTCGTAGACGCGCCGGGTGCTCATGGGGTTCGGGTCGACCAGGTGGAACGTCCGTCCCTCCGCGCGGGGATCGCGGCTCAGCGCCCAGACCGCCCGCACCACGTAATCGACGGGCACCACGTTGAGCGGCGCGACGCCTTCGCCGGGGAGGGGAAGGGGAACCGAGAGTGGAGAGGTGACCAGCAGGATGCCCAGGTAGTAGGGGCCCTCGAAGCGGTCGATGGCGCCGGTACGCGAGTCTCCGATGACGGTGGAGGGGCGATAGATGGAGACCGGGATGTTCTGCGCGGCCCGCCGGACGAGGCGCTCGGAGAGGAACTTGGTCTCCTCATAGGCGTTGCGGAAGTGCTGGCCGGCGTCGAGCTCGTCCTCCGCGATCACGCCGATCCGATCGCCGCAGACGTAGCAGCTCGAGAAGTGGTTGAAGCGCCGCAGCTTCGAGCAGTCACGCGCGAGCTCGATCATGTTGCGCGTGCCGTCCACGTTCACCCGCATCGCCATCTCGCGGGGGACGCCCAGGTACTGGATCGCCGCGAGGTGGAAGATGTCGGTCACGGAGGTGCAGAGCCGCTCGTACTCCTCGGCCGAGAGCCCGAGGTGCATGTCGACCACGTCTCCCACCAGGAGCTCCACCTTGCCCCCGCGGATCTTCGCGGCGTGGGCCCGGGCCTCCTTGAGGAACTTTCCCTGCACCAGCAGATAGAGCTGGGCGTCGGGCTCCTCTCGGACGATGTGCTCGACGAGCTGCTTGCCGATGAAGCCGGGGAAGCCGGTGATGAAGTAGGTCCCGGGACCGGAGGGCGCGGAGGGTTGTGACATGGCGGTCGCATCCTAGCCGTCCCCGGGCAGGTCCGGTGCGCCCTCCTTCACCTTTGCCCAGCGGGATGTGTCAGGGCGCTCAGCCCGCCTCCTCCACCAGGCGCGCCCACAGCGCCTCGACCTGGGCCCGGGTCTCCTCGCGGCTGCCGCTGTTGTCGATGACGTGGGTCGCCTTCTCCCGTTTGTCGTCCAGAGGCGCCTGCGAGGCGATGCGGGCCTCGGCCTCCTCGCGGGTGATGCCATCCCGGGACATGAGCCGTTGAAGCTGCGTGGCGGCCGGGACCCAGACCACGATGGTGGCGCTCATGGCCGCGTCCAGACCACGCTCGAAGAGGAGGGCGGCGTCGTAGATCACCGCCGGGATCCCTTCCTCGCCCAGGGCCCAGGTCTTCTCCAGGAAGCGGGCCTGGATGCGGGGGTGGAGGATGGCCTCGAGGGCACGCCGCTCGCCCTCGGAGGCGAAGACCCGCGCGCCCAGCCGCTTGCGATCCAACGTCCCGTCGGGGGAGAGCACGTCCCCGAAGCGTTCGACCACCTCCTGGAGGCCGGGGGTGCCGGGGGCGACGACCTCGCGGGCCAGGACGTCCGCGTCGATCACGTGGGCTCCGAGCCCGCGCAGCATTCCGCTCACCGTGCTCTTCCCCGACGCGATGCCGCCGGTCAGTCCATAGATGCGCATGTGCTTGAACCCTCCTGCCGGCCTGGAGAAGCGGGGCCGGCACCGGTTCGCCCGGATCGCGACCTCGGGCGGGGGACTCTGACATGACACCGGCGGTGGTGGGCCGTCATCGGACGGGTTTCTCCGGGGACGCTGCCGCATGCTTGCCGGCCTTCCTGCCCCTCTGTTAGGTGAGGAGGATGCGACGGACCGCAATGCTCACGGGACTGCTGATGCTCCTGGCCGGGACGGCGTCCATGGCGGCGGATTTCCTGGGGCCCCAGAGCTGCAAGGGCTGCCACCCCGAGGCCTTCGCGCTCTGGACGCAGTCCAAGCACGCCCGGGCGAGCGCCCACCTCCGGACCGAGGACACGCAGAATGCCCGCTGCATGACCTGCCACGGTCCCGAGCTCACGACCCAGGAAGTGGCCAACGTGACCTGTGAGACCTGTCACGGTGGCGGTGAGCACTACTCGCCCGAGCACGTGATGCGGGATCCGGAGCTCGCGCGGCTCGTGGGCCTCGAGGATCCGGGCGAGAAGACCTGCCGCGGCTGCCACGACGACAACGCGCCGTCTCTGACCCCCTTCGACTTCCGCAAGGCGCTCGAGTCCATCGACCACTGGTCCCCTGCCGCGCTCGAGCGCATCCGCGCCGCTCAGGCGAGCGCGAAGGATGCGGCGCAGCGTTCCGGCACCTCCCGCGAGGCGACCGCCACCCGCGGCGCCGAATAGCGAGTTCCCTTTGCACCTCATCGATGCGCGTTTTCTGACCACTGCGGTCAAGCCACAGCACTATCCGCCCGCCAACCGGCCCGAGATCGCCTTCGTCGGTCGCAGCAACGTCGGCAAGTCCTCGATGATCAACGCGCTGGCCGGTCGCCGGAAGCTGGTGCGCGTCTCCCGGACGCCGGGGCGCACCCGGGCGCTGAACTTCTTCGACATCGACCTCGAGTGGCAGGACGCCAAGCGCGAGGTGCGGATGGCGGACCTCCCCGGCTACGGCTTCGCGAAGGTCTCCCGCAGCGAGCGGGAGGAGTGGGAGGGGATGATCACCACCTTCCTCGAGAAGCGGAACGGGCTGCAGGCGATCGTGAGCATCATCGACGCCGAGGTCGGACCCACCGCGGAGGACGTCCAGGTGCTGGGGTATCTCCAGGAGCGCACCGGGGCGCGCCTGCTGGTGGCCGCGACGAAGCTGGATCGCCTGGCGAAGGCCCGCCGCAAGCCGCGTCTCGCGCAGATCGCCGAGCAGCTCGCGCTTCCCAGGGAGGCGGTCCACGGCGTCAGCTCGACTGAGCGTCTGGGCATCGAGGAGATCTGGGACGCGCTGCTCTCGACCCTCTTCGACTCCGAATCATGAGCACCGATCGCGATCCCCCTGAGTTGGACCTGGACGAACGCCAGCTCGCCGAGTTCCGGCGGGAGCTGATGCAGTTGCCGGCGCGCAAGCGTCTGGAGGCGCTCCTCGAGCCGAAGGACGCGGGGGCGCTGGTCCGGGCACTCCCCGCCTCCGACCTCTACCTCACCATCCACGACCTCGGGCTGGCGGACGCCACCGACCTGGTGCAACTCGCCTCGCCCGAGCAGTTCCAGGTCATGGTCGATCTCGCCGCGTGGAAGTCGACCGAGGTGGATGAGCAGACCCTCCTGCTCTGGCTGCGGGCTGCCTGGGACCCCGATGGGGACAGCTTCATCGAGAAGCTGGTGGGCGTGGACCTCGAGCTGCTCGAGATCCTGCTGCGGCGCATGATCCGCGTGCACGATCTCGAGGAGGATCCGGACGTGAACCCGGAGGGCGTGACCATGTCGACGCCCGAGGGCCGCTACCTCATCGAGTTCCTCGTCGAGGGGATTGAACAGGCTGCGATCCGCCAGGTGGTGGATGCCCTGATCTCGCGCGATCCCTTCGAAGCCGTGCGCCTGCTGGAGGCGGTCCGCTGGGAGGTCCCCTCGGAGTTGGAGGAGGCCGCGCTGCAGTTCCGGACCGCGCGACTTTCCGAGCTGGGCTTTCCGCCGCTGGAAGAGGCGCTCTCGCTCTACGCCTACCGGGACCCCGCGCCCTACGCGTCGGAGCGGACGGTGCAGGACGAGACGGCGCTCGCCCACGCCTCGCCCCCTGATCTGCTCAGTGCCGGGCTGCGGGAGCTGGATCAGGAGGAGCGCGACACCCTGGAGGCACAGCTCCGACTGCTCTCGAACCAGGCCCTGGTCGCCGAAGGTGCGGATCCGGGCGACGTGGAAGCCCAGCGCCAGACCCTCGAGCAGGTGCGCGACACCCTCCAGCTCGGGCTCGAGTTCATCACCGGGGGCGCGCCGGAAGCAGCCGTCGCCGCGCTGCGTGCCCATCACCTGCGGCACCTCTTCCAGGTGGGCTTCTCGCTGGGGCTCAAGCTCCGCTTCCGGGCGGACCGGCTCCTCAAGCAGCCCCTGGCCCGTGCGGGCGGAATCACCTGGCTGATGCCGCCTGAGTCCCGCATGGTCGCAGGACTCCGCCGCCGACGCCCGGTCCGGGTGCTCGAGGTCGAGGGCGCGGACCCCGTCGCGTTCCGCTCCCGCCGGGAGGTGTACCTGACCTCCCTGGCGCTCGACCGGGCCGAAGCCCAGGTCGCGATCTTCTCCGCGATCCTCGGGGCGGATCCGGACGACGCGAAGTCCCGGCTGGAGGCGCGTGCGGGGAGCTCCCTGCCGGTGGATCCGCCTTCGATCTGGGCGGGCGCGCTGGCGCAGACGCTGCTGACCGGCACGCCCGGGCTGGACCCGATCTCACCCTCGGCGCTCGCTGACCTGGTGGCGCGTGCGCTCGACGACCAGGGGCAGGTGCGTCCCGAGGCCCGCGAGACGGCCGTCGACAGCCTCGCCGTGCGCATCCCGGAGTCTGCCCACGGCGAGCTTCGACGCCTGGTGGAGCAGGAGCTGGGTCGCTGGGCAGACGAGCTGGGGCCACCGAGGGCGAAAGGCAGTCCGCTGGAGCCCATCGCCGGGGTGGTGCTGCCGGTGGCCGTGCTGCAGTAGGGCGGAGGGGTTGCGCCGCAGCCGGTGCTCCAGCAATAAGAGGCTCCATGTCGCGGCTGATGCACCTCACAGCGCTGCTGCTCTCCCTGCTCGTGTCCGGGCAGAGCGTGGCGTCTGTCGGCGAAGGGTGGATCTGCAACGCGACCGGGACGCCGATGCCCGGCTGTCCCTGCAGCGCCCCGCACACCGACGGCGGGGGGCATCCGGACGAGGACGGGTTCGCCTCCAGCGCATGCTGTGAGCGGATCGGGCTCGCCTCCGAAGATCCCGCCCCGGTCACCCCGGCGAGCTCCACGTCCCTGAGCTTTCAGAAGGCGCTGCCGCCATGGCCCGTGGTCGCAAGCCCGGCGACGGCACCGGTCGCGGTGGGGGACCACCGGGTCCGGACGCCTGATCGGCCGACGTCGTCAGGGCCACCGGTCTATCTGCAGCTGCGGCATCTGTTGATCTGATCAGCTGACGGGGGACCTCCGGAGTGCGCTCCGTCGATGCGTCCCGTCAACGTCGCCGCTTCGCCCGGGATCCATGGATCGTCCGCGCGCGAAGCAGGCCTCAGCTTCCGAGCGCTGTGCCCTCCGGGCCCGGCGACGCGTGCCGTGAGTCGTGCCGAACCGGCGTCGGCCCGGCGCGGATTCCCCTCTCACTTCCAGGAGTGCGCTGCATGTTGCGTCCCGTTTTCTGCGCCGGCGTCCTGCTCGTCGCAGGCTGTGCCACCACCCCCCCTCCCGGTTCGGCCGGTCCCTCCGCGGCCGACGTCGATGCGCCCGAGGCACCTCCGCATCAAGCTTCGAAGGCCCTCGGTGATTCGCCCGTCTGGCAGCCCCCCACCGGCCCCCGCGAGGGCGTGGTCTTCACCTGTCCCCACCATCCCGAGGTGGTGTCCGAATCGCCCGGCGTGTGCCCGAAGTGCCACATGGACCTGCTCCCGCAGGAAAAGGAAGCGGGCGACCGGGCGCACCACGCCCATCCGGACCACGGTGACGGCAGGGCCCGCTACGTCTGCCCCCACCATCCGGAGGTGACCTCGGACTCGCCGGGCACCTGTTCGAAGTGCGGTGGGATGGCGTTGGTTCCCGTGAAGCAAGAGGCTTCGGGGTCGACCTCGGGGACCACCTGGTTCTGCCCCCACCATCCGGAGGTGACCTCGGACTCGCCGGGCACCTGTTCGAAGTGCGGTGGGATGGCGCTGGTGCCGAAGACCGGGAACGGTGCGGACGCCCGGTCGGAGCAGACGTGGGTCTGCCCCCATCATCCGGAGGTCACCTCGCATGCGCCGGGGACGTGCTCGAAGTGCGGCGGGATGGCGCTCGTCCCGGTGAAGAAGGAGGCGCAACCGTGAGGGGGGGGTGGATGTCCGTTCCGCTCACCCTGGTGCTCACGGGCTGCGCGACCTTCGATGCCTCGCGGGGGCATGACCAGGTGGACACGCTGGTCACCGAGCGTCTCGGGAGCTCCACGGGTTGGGGGGAGGGCGCACCGGGCGGCGAGCAGATTGCCGAGCGGGTCGATGCGCTGCTCGAGGATGGGCTCGATCCGGACCGTGCGGTTTCGATTGCGCTGATCCACGGCCCTGCCATGCAGGAGACCTACGCCTCCCTGGGCATCTCGCAGGCCGACCTCATGCAGGCCGGTCTCATCAGCAATCCTTCCTTCTCGCTCGACGTCGGGGTGCCGGTCACCCATGGCCTCTTCGAACTGGGCGGCTCTCTGGTGCAGCCCATCGTCGAGCTGCTGATGCTGCCCATGCAGCGGGAGGCCGCCTCCCAGGGCTTCCTCTCCGAGGTCCTGACCGTGGCGCACGAGGCGCTCGCCACGGCGGCTCTCGCCAAGCAGGAGGTCTATGCGCTGCAGGCCGCCACCGAGAAGCTGGCGATCGCCCGGGAGGCGCTCGCGCTGCAGGAGGCGACCGCGGATCTCGCCGAACGGCAACGCAAGGCCGGCAATATCAACGCGATGCAGCTCGCCCAGCGGAAGGTCGCCTATGAGGCCCTGCGCCTGGAGGTGAGCGACATGGAGCTGGACGTCATCGCCCACCGCGAGCGCATCAATCGGCTGCTCGGACTTCACGGGGCGCGAACGCAGTGGACCCTCGCGGGTGCGCTCCCCTCGGCGCCGGACGCTCTGGGGGCGCTGGAGGGGCTCGAGCGTCGCGCCATCGCTCAGCGCCTGGACATCGCCGCGGCCCGCAAGGCCATCGCGCAGCTGGAGACCGGGGCCCGTCTGGCGCGGACGTTCCGCTTCGTGGGTGCCGTGGACCTGGGCGCCCACACGCACCGGGACGCCAACGGCCCACTGCTCATCGGACCCGATCTCACGCTCGAGCTGCCGATCTTCGATCAGCGCCAAGCCGTCATCGCCCGCCTCGAGGCGCAGCGGGATCAGGCCACCCGGCGATTGGAGCGGCTGTCCGTCGAGGCGCGCTCGGAGGTGCGCGAGACCCAGGCGCGGCTGCAGACCGCGCTCCAGGCCGTCCGCCACCTCGAGGAGCGCGTGGTGCCGCTCCAGATCGCGGTCAGCGAGAACGCGCTGCTCCAGTACAACGCGATGCAGTTCGGTCTCTATGAGTTGGTGGAGGCCAAGCGCGAGGAGCTGAGCGCGAGGCAGCGTGCGATCGATGCACGTGCAACGTTCTGGAGCACCGCCGCCGAACTCGAACGCGTCGTCGGGGGGCGCCTCTCCCATCCGGATGCGCCGGAGCTCCCTGTCAACGCGCCATCCGAGGTTCCCTCATCCGCCGCGCCGGCCGTGAAGTCTCACGACCACGGCGCGCACCCTGATTCGTCGTCCCATTCGGAGGATTCCCATGCGCCGTGATGCACCGCGCCCCTCGGCGCCCGAACCGTCTGAAGCTCCTGAGAGCTCCTCCCGCCAGGAAGGGGTCCGGCGGCGTGACGTCCTCTCCATGGGCGCCGCGCTCACCGGCGGTGGACTCCTGCTGGGAGGAACCCGCACCGCCCTCGCACAGGCCCCCCGTCGTCCCCAACGTGACTGGCAGACGCCGGGACTTCCCGGCCGCCATTACACGCCGGTGATCGTTCCCAACGGCTCGAAGCTTCCCTACCGGATCGTCGACGGGGTGAAGGTCTTCCACCTGGTCGCAGAGGAGGTGGAGCACGCCTTCTCCGACGGCCTCAAGGCGAGGTGTTGGGGCTACAACGGCCGCGTCCACGGGCCGGTGATCGAGGCGGTGGAGGGCGATCGCATCCGCGTCTACGTCACCAACCGCCTGGATGCTCCCACCACCGTGCACTGGCACGGGCTGCTCCTCCCAAGCGGCATGGATGGGGTGGGGGGCCTGAATCAGCGCTCCATCCGCAAGGGCGAGACCTACCGGTACGAGTTCACCCTCCAGCAGGCGGGGACGTTCATGTACCACTCGCACCATGACGAGATGACCCAGATGGCCATGGGCATGGTGGGTATGATCGTCATCCACCCGCGGCGTCCACGAGGCCCCCGGGTCGATCGGGACTTCGCGATCATGCTGCACGAGTGGGCCATCGCCCCCGGCGCCGAACGGCCGGACCCGAACGAGATGACCGACTTCAACGTGCTCACCATGAACGCGGCGGTCTTCCCGGCCACCGAACCGCTGGTGGTGCAGAAGGGGCAACGGGTCCGCCTTCGTTTCGGAAACCTCAGCGCCATGGATCATCACCCGATCCACCTGCACGGCTACGCCTTCCGCGTCACCGAGACCGATGGAGGTCCCATCCCCACCGCGGGGCAGTGGCCGGAGACCACGGTGCTCGTGCCGACCGGCGCGACCCGGACCGTCGAGTTCGAGGCCGATGCTCCGGGGGACTGGGCCCTGCACTGCCACATGACCCACCACGTGATGAACCAGATGGGGCACGACTTCAGCAACATGATCGGCGTGGACCCCACCGGGCTCGACGCGAAGGTCCAGCGGAGCATCCCCGGCTACATGACCATGGGGCACACCGGCATGGACATGTCCGAGCACCTCGACCACATGGAGATGCCACCGAACAGCATCCCCATGGTCGGGGCGAAGGGGCCCCATGACTACATCACCATGGGCGGCATGTTCACGATCCTGAAGGTCCGTGAGCGCCTCAACGGCTACGCGGATCCGGGCTGGTACCAGGCTCCCGAGGGCACCATGGCCACCCACGCGATCCCTGAAGATCTTTCACGGGATGGCATCAACCCCGACGCGCCCGCGGCCGCCCTGCCGGGCTCAGCCGCAGGGCAGGGGGTCTCCGGCCGCTCCTGATCCGTTGGCTGCGCGCCCTTCCGGTGCCCCGACCGGGCCGGGGTGGGAAGGCCGCTTCCCATCGGTGGGCGGGAGATTTCCTCAAGGCCCGGGGGGCATCGTCCGGCAGGGCGATGCCTCTCTCCTGCCCGTCCGCGGCCGCTGACCGCCCGCGCGCCACGCTTGGAACCGGTTGCCCTGGGGACCAACTGGCATGCCGACTGCTTGGAGGCCCGCTGATGGCGACTTCATGGGGCGAGGAGCAGACAGGGGCTGCGGCGTTGCCGTCCGCCCATTCACCGGCGGCGCACCGGGACCGCTGGTCGTTCATCTTTCTGGTGGCGTTCGGGGTGGTCGTCTACACCATCCCTTCGGCCTGGATTGAGGGGCTTGCGTGGTTGCGGCCGGCGTTGCTCACCTCCGCGCTCGCCGCGGGGCTGATGGTCCTGCGCCGCATCGGGAAGGCGGAGCCGTTCATCCTGGATGGGCGGCGCGGTCTGGCGCTCCTCGGGTTCGTGGCCCTCTGCGCGGCGTCCACGGCCTGGAGCATCGCCCCCGAGGTGTCCCGGACCACGGGCAATGACCTCATCAAGCTCGCGGCCATCTACTTCACCCTCATCAATGTGGTGACGACGCCCAAGCGGCTGATGGTCTTCTGTGGCGCGATCGTGATCGCCTCCATGGTGACGTCAGTGGGCGTCATCCAGTGGTACCTGAGCGGAGAGGATCTGGTCGAAGGCTATCGCGGGCGCTGGCACGGCGTGTACGCGGACCCCAACCACATGGCCATGGACGTGGGCCTCATCGTCCCGCTCGCGGTGGCATTCGTGGGTCGTCGCAAGAACCCGATGTGGCTGCGCACGATCTGCGTCATCGCCGCGGCGCTCGCGGTCACCGCGGTGGTCTTCAGCCACTCGCGGGGAGGCTTCATCGGACTGTGTGTGGGCATGGTGATCTGGGCCCTGCGCGAGAACCGTCGCCTCAAGTCGCTGTTGTTCGCCGGGGCCTTCGCCATCGGCCTGCTGATCTTCGCCCCCTCGAGCTTCTGGGAGCGCAACGAGACGGTCACCACCTTCGAGCAGGACCTCAGCGCGCTGGGCCGTGTGCACGCCTGGGAGGTCGCCGCAGGCATCAGCCGGGATCATCCGGTCGTGGGCGTGGGCGCCGGAGGCTTCCGCTACGCCTGGCCGCTCTATGCGCCGCCGGAGGCCACCACCGCCTTCGTGGCCCACAACATCTTCCTGGACGTGGTCGCCGAAGTGGGCTGGGTGGGGATGCTGCTGTTCATGATCTTCATGGCCAGCGCCGTGGGCGGCGTCTTCGCGGCCGGCAGGCATCCGGAGATCGGGTGGCTCGCCAAGGGGCTCGCGGCGGCCAGCGCCCTGTACCTCACCTGCGACCTCTTCTCCGGCTACATCCTCTCCGCGCACCTCTACATGCTGTGCGGCCTGGCTGCCTGCGCCGCACGGATCGCCATGGCGCCTCAGACGGCCGAGGCGCAGCTTCCCAGGCGCGTCTACTCGGCCCCGACGGTGGGCCTGCCGGAAGGGGGTGCGGCATGACGGAGGCTCAGGGAGCGGAACGGCCGGTGCGTCTGGTCCAGTTCGTGCGCTCCTTCCACATCGGTGGGACCGAGGTGCAGGTCCTCGAGCTGCTGCGCGGGCTCCCCTCGACCTACGACGTCCGGGTGGGGGTGCTCGAGGCGGCCGGGCCGCTGATGGGGCAGCTCTCGGAGCTGGGGCACACGCCCACCGCCTTCCCGCTCAACGGCTCGCTCATGCGCGTCGGCACCGCGGGGACCATCTGGCGGACCGCGCAGTGGTTGAAGGCGCAACGGGCGGACCTGGTCCACGTCCACGACTTCTACTCCACCCTGATGGTGGTGCCTGCCGCCAAGCTCGCCGGGTGCAAGGTGGTGGTGGGGCGGCTGGACCTCGCGCACTGGCATGGGCAGCTGCGCCGGGCGGTCTACGCCCAGGCCACGCGTGCGGCGGATCACGTGATCGCCAACGCGGATGCCATCCGCTCGATGCTCATCCGGGAGGAGCACATCCCCGGGCACCGGATCAGCGTCATCCATAACGGCCTGGACATCGCGCGCTTCGACCAGCGGCTCGAGGAAGGGCTCTCCGCGCCGCTCCCGGAGACGGGCGACGCGCCGGTGCTGGTGCACGTGGCGAACATGAGCCATCCGGTGAAGCGGCAGGAGGACCTGCTGGTCGCGCTCAGCCTCCTGCGTGAGCAGGGGATGCGCCTGCACACCTTCCTGGTGGGGGATGGGCCCCGCCGCCCGGGGATCGTGGCCCGTGCGCGGGCACTGGGCCTCTCGGACGTGGTCCATTTCCTCGGGCACCGGCAGGACGTCCCGGCGATCTACGCGCGGGCGCAGCTCGGGGTGTTGTGCAGCGCCGCGGAGGGGCTGAGCAACGCGGTCATGGAGGGGATGGCAGCGCGGCTGCCCATGGTGGTGACCCGGGTGGGCGGCAATCCGGATCTCATCGAGGATGGACGCCGTGGACGGGTGGTGGAGCCGGGTCAGCCCGAGCAGCTTGCCGCGGCCTTGGGAGACATCCTCTCCCAGCCCCAGACCGGGCGGCGTATGGGTCGCGCCGCACGCCGCTTCGTGGAGCACGAGCTCTCCCTGGGGCGGATGATCGCCCGCCACGATGCGCTGTATCGACGCACGCTGCGCCGGAGCAGTGGGCGGGAGGCGGTCCGGCTCGCGCCGGTGAGGGTGTGAGTTCAGAAGGCGTGGCGGAAGCGGCGGCTCCGACCGGGGCGGCTGGCCGAAACGTCCCGCTGCTCGCGGCGCCTTTCCGGTGAAATGGCCCTCCGGCTTCCGGACGCGCATGAACGCCGGAGGTGGGGAGCGCGCGCCCCGCGGGTCGTGAGGCCACGATGGAACGGCGGCTTCGCCCAGATGGATCTGCCCGAGGAAGGTCGAAGGGCACCCTCACCGCGCCACGCGAGTGGGTGCGGCGCATCGGGGACGCCTCCGAACCGGCTCTGACCCATCGCGATCGGCGTCGGGTTTCTTCTGGAGGGTGAGCAGCTGCCACGACGGTGTGGCATGTGCCTGGCTCGCTGCGACGTCCGGAGCCTGAGCGCCTCGAGCTTCGGTGCGCATCCCGCGTCGCGATCAACCCGCCCTTGCCCAGGGAGCCGCGAACGTTGGGCGCGCTCAGCGGCGCGGCGCGGACTGCTCTCGCGGAGAGGGGAAGGAGCGCCGGGTCTTCAGCGCGTCGCGATCCATCCGCTCTTGCACAGGGAGCCACGAACGTTGGACGCGCTCAGCGGCGCGGCGCGGACTTCACACGCGGAGAGGGACGCAGCGCCGGGCCTTCAGGCCCCCGGGGCACCCGCGCGAAGAGGAACCGGGGCGTCCCCTTGGGCGAGCTCCGGTGTCCACTGGGGGGTGTCCCCGAACTGGGTCCGGTAGAGGCCGGCATAGACGCCGCCCTTCCTGAGCAGCTCCTCGTGCCGTCCCTGCTCGACGATGCGGCCGTGCTCCAGGACCAGGATCACATCCGCCTGCCGCACGGTCGCCAATCGGTGCGCGATGACCAGCGCGGTCCGTCCCTCGAGCGCGGACTCCAGGGCCTGCTGCACCAGCGCCTCGGACTCGGAGTCGAGGTGGGCGGTGGCCTCATCCAGGATGACGATCTCAGGCGCCTTGAGCAGGAGGCGTGCGATGGCCAGCCGCTGACGCTCGCCGCCCGAGAGCCGGTAGCCACGATCGCCCACCACCGTATCGAGCCCCTCGGGGAGACGTCGCACGAGCGATTCGATCTGCGCCCCCCTGAGCGCTGCCCACAGCGCCGCCTCGTCCGCATCCGGACGTGCGTAGAGCAGGTTCGCGCGCAGCGTGGCGTGGAAGAGGTGGGCGTCCTGGGTGACCACGCCGACCGCGTCGCGGAGCGAGGCCTGGGTCACCTCGCGCACGTCCTTTCCGCCGACCCGCACTGAGCCGCCGGTCACGTCGTAGAGGCGGGTGACGAGCTGGGTCACCGTCGACTTGCCGGCGCCCGAGGGCCCCACCAGCGCCACCATCTGCCCGGGCTCCACCCGGAAGGAGAGGTTCTTGAGGACCTCACCGCTCTCGCTGTCCGTCAGCCGCGCCACCGACTCGAGCGAAGCCAACGAGACCTCGGAGGCCTTCGGGTAGCGGAAGGTGACGTCGTCGAAGACGATGGACTTGGGGCCGGGCTCCAGCGCCTTTGCGTCGGAGGCGTCCCGCACCATGGGCTGCAGGTCGAGCACCTCGAGCACGCGCTCGAAGCTGACCAGCGTGGTCATCACGTCCACCTGCAGGTTCGAGAGGGAGGTGATGGGACCGTAGAGGCGGGTGAGGTAGGCGGCCAGGGCCACCACGGTGCCCACGCCCAGCGTTCCGCCGATGGCGAGCAGTCCGCCGTAGCCGTAGACGAAGGCCGTGGCCAATGCGGCCAGCAGCGCGAGCAGCGTCATCAGGACCCGGGAGTACACGGCCGAGCGGATGCCGATGTCCCGCACCCGGGCCGCCCGCTCGGTGAAGGCCGCGGTCTCCTGATCCGGTCGTCCAAAGAGTTTGACCAGCTGCGCGCCCGAGACGTTGAAGCGCTCGGTCATGGTCTGTCCCATGTCGCCGGTCAGGGTGTAGCGCTCACGGGTGATCTCCGCGAGGCGGCGCCCGGCGAAGCGCGCGGGCAGGACGAAGAGCGGGACCAGCGCCAGGGCGATCAGGGTGATCTGCCACGAGAGCGACAGCATCGCGGCGATGACGGTGGCCGTGGTGGCGACGTTGCCGACGATGCTGGAGAGCGTGGAGGTGAAGGCCTGCTGGGCGCCTTGAACGTCCCCGTTGAGGCGGCTGACCAGCGCCCCGGTCTGGGCTCGGCTGAAGAACGCGAGGGGCATGCGCTGCACGTGGTCGAAGACCTGGGTCCGCAGATCGTGCACCAGTCCCTGACCGATCCGGGCCGAGATCCAGCGGTGGGTGAGGCTGAGGCCCGCGCCGAGGACCGCGAGCATGGCCACGATGCTCGCGAAGAGGATCACCACCTGGGTGTTCCCCTGCATCACGCCGACGTCGAGGATGTGTTTGAAGAGCAGCGGTTGAGCGGCGCCCAGGAGCGCCTCGATCAGGATGATGCCGACGAAGACGACCAGCAGCAGACGGTAGGGCCGCGCGAACCCGAGGATGCGGCGCAGCGTGCCCGGCGCGAGCTTGTGTGTGGTGACCGATCGGTCTTTGGAAAATGCCTTGAGGGGGTTGCGCCCCATGCGTGGAGAAGACGTCATACAGGCTCCTCGGGCGCCCGGAGCCCGGTCGCACCAGCTGGGAGAGGGGGAAGCTAGTCACCGTGCCGGGTCGCTCCCGCTCAGTGGACAAGGAGGTGTCCGAAAGGCGGCGCGTGCGCCGAACGCGATCACAGAGGGTGAACGGCTCGCTTGGACGTCTCAGGTGTCCCGAAATTCGTTCCTCTTCTGCCGTCCTCCCGGGAGGGAGCTGTAACGGCCGCCCCTGACGCGCTCAATGCAGAGAACTCCCGGGAGGCCCCGCGGGGGCTTTCGGCCACGGAGGCGGGCTCCCGGACCGGTGGACGTGGGCGCCTGAGCCTTCTGTGTGTCGGTCGAGGTCACAGGCCGGGAGAGCGGAAGCCGCGGCCGGCAGTGCGGCCCGGTGCCCGCGGAGGTGAGCGCCTGATCCTTCTGTGTGTCGGTCGAGGTCACAGGCCGGGAGAGCGGAAGCCGCGGCCGGCGGTGCGGCTTGGTGCCCATGAAGGTGGGCGCCGGACCCGTCGCTGTCGGCGGACGACGCACGGCAGGGGACGGAGAGCCGCGCCCGACGGTGGGCGATCCGGAGCTTTCCCCGGACACCCTCCTTCTAGATGCGTGTGGATGGATCCGCCTGCAAGGGAGCGGAGCTGGCGCTCGCCACCACGTCTGCCATGCGGGTGAAGCCATCCCGCGCCATCAGGTCGAGCAGCTCCCGGTGCAGTCGGCGCAGGAGGGGCGGGCCGCCATAGATGAAGCCGGAGTACATCTGGACCGCGCTCGCTCCCGCGCGCAGCAGGGCATACGCGTCCGCTGCCGAGCCGATACCGCCCACGCCGATGATCGCCAGGCGCCCCTGGGACCGGGAGGCCGCGCGACGAACGACCTCGAGCGCGAGGGGCCGCAACGGCGCACCCGACAGTCCACCGGTCTCGGACGCGAGGGGATGCTGGAGGGGGCGGGTGATGGTGGTGTTGGTGGCGATGAGCCCGGCGATGCCCACCTCGAGCGCGACGTCCACGATGGCGTCCACCGCCTCCGGCGCCAGATCAGGGGCGATCTTCAGGAAGAGCGGCTTCCCGGGCACCACCTGGGCCATCCTCCCGGCGACCGCGGTGAGCAGCTGGGTCAGGGCTTCGGGCTCCTGGAGCTCACGCAGGTTCGGCGTGTTGGGACTCGACGCGTTGACCACCACGTAGTCCCCGAGCGCCGCGAGCTGATCCACCCCGGCGATGTAGTCGTCCAGCGCCCGCTCATTGGGCGTGTCCTTGTTGCGACCGAGGTTGATGCCCACGGGGCCCGGACGCCATCGCTGCGCGAGCAGACGGTGGGCGGCTGCCTCCGCCCCGTGGTTGTTGAACCCCATCCGGTTGATGAGCGCGGCCCCTTCGGGGAGACGGAAGAGGCGGGGCGTCGGGTTTCCGGGTTGGGGCCTGGGGGTCAGCGTCCCCACCTCGACCGCGTCGAATCCCAGGGCGAAGAGCGCTTGAACCGCCTCGGCGTCCTTGTCGAGACCGGCGGCCAGACCGATGGGCCCCGGCCACTGCAGCCCCGCGACCTCCACGGCCAGTCGGGGATCCGGTCCCGTCCCGCGGAGGAACCGACAGGCCCACGTCCATCCCGACAGCCACCGCAGGACGGCCATCACCAGCCGGTGGGCCGTCTCAGCGGGAAGCAGGAAGAGCAGGGCGCGGGCGAGCCGGTACACCGTTGAGTCGTCCTTATCGGCCGTCAGCGATCGTTGAGGAACGAGGCCTCATGGGCCCAGGCCAGCGTCTGGGTGATCTGGTCCGGGGTGAGGACCCCGTGATCCTCCAGGAGCTTGAGCTCACGGCTCATGTCGGTTTCGAGCAGGTAGGGGCCGTCGGTGTTGATGTTGAACTTCACGCCGCGGTCCCAGAACGTCTGCAGGATCTCCTTGAGCTCGCCCAGGTTCTCCACCGCCCGGGTGTGCAGGTTGGAGGTCGGGCAGATCTCGAGCAGCACGTCGCGCTCCTTGAGCAGCTTCATGGCGCTCTCATCGCGCCAGGCGCGGATGCCATGTCCGATGCGTTGGGGCTTGAGGCGCTCGACCACGGCGATGACCCCTTCCGCTCCGGTGCCGGCGGTCTCGCCGGTGTGCACCGTGGCCTTGAGGCCTCCCTCGCGGGCACGGCGGAAGAGGTCCTCGTAGCGCTGCACCGACTCGGGATCGAGCTCCAGCGCGTGCGCCTCGGTGCCGGCCAGGTCGATGCCGACCACGCCGCGATGCCGGTAGCGGATCGCCTTCTCGACGAGGATGGTGTTGAGCTTGTGGTCGAACTCGCGGGCCAGGCAGAAGATGAGGCCGGCCTTCACGCCGTACTCGAGCACCGCGCGATCCATCCCACGCAGCGCCGCGTGGATGATGTGGTCGAGATCCAGCTCGCTGTTGAGGTTGCGCTTCATGGGGTTGAAGCGCAGCTCGATGGTGGAGACCCTGCTGCCGCGGTACTCCTTGCCGATGACCTCGTAGACGCTCCGCTCGATCGCCGAAGGCGACGACTGGATCTTCTCGGTCCAGGTGTGGAGGATCTTGAGGTACTCCTCGAGGCTCCCGACCTTGTCGGGGTGCGAGGTGATGAGCTCCACGAACTCGAAGTAGCCTTTGACCGGGAGCTTGAAGCCCTGCTGGTGCGCGATCGACCAGAGGACGTGCGGGGCGACTGCGCCGCCCACATGAATGTGCAGATCGATGAGTTGACGGGCCATGGCGGACCCTAACCGCACCCCCCGCGGCGCGTCGAGTCCAACGTGGGCCCCGGGACGGGCCGGGACCGGCGGATCCCCGCAGGGGCAGGACGCCAGCGGCCGACGCGGTGGTCTCCGCCTGCGCACGCACGTCCGCGTCTCTGCGCGGTCCCGGTGCCCCTCAGCGGCGCAGCAGGACGTACAGCGCGCCGGCGCCGCCATCGTGGGGCTGGGCGGTACAGAACCCGAGGACCCGCCGCGCGAGCCGCCCCTGCGTGAGCCAGACCTTCATCCGCTCCTTGAGGACCGGGATCCCGTCCTTGGAGTGGAGCCCCCGTCCGTGGACCACCAGCACGCAGCGGTGGCCGCGGCGGTGGCTTTCGAGGAGAAAGCGCTCCAGCTCGGCCTTGGCCTCGTCCTGGGTGAAGCCGTGGAGGTCCACGTGGGCCTGGTTGGAGAAGCGCCCCTGACGCAGCCGCCGGCGGACCCGGGGATCGAGGTCGGCGATGGCGCCTTCGATGAAGTCGTCGGTATCGGCGAGGTTGAAGGGGGCGCGGCCATCCACCAGCTCGCTCAACTCGCGCAGCGCCTCGGCATCCTCGTCCACCCGCCTGGGGAGGGGCGCAACCGGTTCGGGTGCGGGCGGCCGATCCTCGAGGGGGCGGACCTCACCCATGGCCTCCAGGAACAGGCGGGCCTCGGGATCCAGAGGGGGCGGTTGCGGCGCGTGGGGCTTCGTGGGGGCGGGAGAGGGAGCTGGCGCCGGTCGGGGAGGCGCCGGCTTCGGGGGAAGAGAGAGTCCTCTGAAGGGCGTGTGAAAGCCCGGGGCGGGCTTCTTCTTCTTGGGAGGGCTCACTTCGGGACGCTCGGGCGGAGTTCGGGCTGGGGCGGGAAAGAGCGGTGAGTATAAAGGACCGCCATGGCACGGCGCATCGACGGCAAGGCAATCGCAGCGGACCTCCGGGCAGGCCTCCGGGAGAAGGTGGAGCGGCTCAAGGCCCAGCACGGGATCGTCCCCGGCCTCACCGTGGTCCGCGTCGGCGAGGATCCCGCCTCAAAGGTCTACGTGGGTGGCAAGAAGAAGGCGGCCGCGGAGATCGGCTTCAACGGAGTGGAGCGGCACTTCCCGGACGACGTGACCCAGGAGACCCTGCTTGAAGAGGTCCGGCGTCTGAACGCGGACCCGTCGGTGCACGGGATGTTGCTGCAGCTCCCCCTGCCGCGACACCTGGATCCCAACGCGCTCATGGACGCCATCGAGCCCCACAAGGATGCCGACGGTTTCCATGTGGTGAACGCCGGGCTGCTCTCCCTCGGACGTCCGGGGCCCCGTCCCTGCACGCCCGCGGGGGTGATGAAGCTCATTGCCCACACCGGCCTCGAGCTCAGCGGCAAGCGGGCGGTCGTGGTCGGCCGCAGCAACATCGTGGGCAAGCCGATGGCGCTGATGCTGCTCGCCGCGCACGCCACGGTCACCATCTGCCACAGCCGCAGTGACCTCGCGCGGGAGATCCCCCAGGCGGACGTGGTCGTTGCCGCCGTGGGCGTGGCCGGGGTGATCCGGGGCGAGTGGATCAAGCCGGGTGCCGTGGTCATCGACGTGGGGATGAACCGCGACGCGGCCGGCCGGCTGGTCGGCGATGTGGAGTTCGAAGCCGCAGAGGCCCGCGCGGGCTGGATCACCCCGGTGCCCGGAGGCGTCGGGCCGATGACCATCGCCATGCTGATGCAGAACACCTACGAGGCCGCGCTGCGGACGGTCGCTCCGGACCCACGCTGAAGCCCGGTCGCCGCCCAGCTCCGCGCCCCCTACAGCCGACACTCTCCGCCCGGAACCGGCGCGTCCCACCTTGCCGCTCGCGGCGCCGCTCCGATCCTCAAGCTCCTGATTCCAGCCGCCGGTTCAGCTTCCTGAACCCCCACGGCTGAAGGAGCGCCAGATGCGAGTCGCAGTCGTCGGAGCCACGGGGAACGCGGGCACGGCAGTGCTCCGGGTGCTCCACGACACGCCCGAGGTGAAGGAGATCGTGGGGGTGGCGCGGCGGCTCCCCGACACCGCCGTCGAACCCTATGCCGGCTGCCACTGGCAGTCGCTGGACGTCGCCGACAGCGAGAACCCCGAGGCCACCCAGGCGGCGCTGGTCGAGCTCCTCCGTGGGATGGACGCGGTCATCCACCTGGCCTGGCTCATCCAGCCCAACGAGGACCGGGAGATGTTGCGGCAGGTCAACGTGGAGGGCACGCGGCGGGTGGCCCAGGCGGTCGCGGCGGCCGGGGTGCCGCACCTGGTGGTGGCCTGCTCGGTGGGCGCCTATTCGCCGGACGAGGCGCGCGGACAGGAAGGCGTCCCACCCCTGCGGGATGAGCGCTGGCCGACCGGAGGCATCCAGAGCTCCCACTACAGCGTCGACAAGGTCGCCCAGGAGCGGGCGCTGGATGCCTTCGCCGCCGAGCATCCCGACATCAAGGTGACCCGCCTGCGACCGGCGCTGATCTTCCAGGACGACGCCGCCTCGGAGATCCAGCGCTACTTCCTGGGCCTGCCGGCTCCGGTCCAGGCATTGCGTGCCGGCAAGCTGCCGATTCTTCCGCTGCCCAAGGGCCTTTTGCTGCAGGCGGTGCATGCCGACGACGTGGCCCGCGCCTATGTGGCGGCAGTGGTCCGCAGGGTGGGGGGGGCCTTCAACATCTGCGCGGATGACCTGCTCGGACCCCAAGAGCTGTCCGAGGTGGTGGACCACGGCCGGTTCACCGAGGTGCCGGTCCCGGTGGTTCGCGCCGCCCTCAAGGCCGGGCACAAGGCCGGTGCGGTGCCCGCCGACGAGGGCTGGCTCGACATGGGCATGCAGGTCCCGATGATGGACAACGCCCGTGCGAAGCGGGAACTCGACTGGCAGCCCCGGCACACCGCGGCCGAGGCGCTCCGAGAGCTGCTCGAGGGAATGGCGGTGGGGGAGGGTGGGGCCTCCTCGCCGTTGAAGCCGCGCGGCCCCGAGGATGCGACGGTGCCCGGCGTGCACGAGCCGGCGCACCGGGGCGCGGCCGCGGGGAGGGGCGATCGCGAGCGGGCGGGGGCGCCGGATGAGGAGTCCCGGGAGCTGCTCAACATCTACCTGGCCGATCACCTGGCCGGGGCGACCGCCGGTAGCAGCCGGATGGCGCGCATGGCGGACGCCTACATCGATACGCCCATGTACGCGCAGCTCTCCTCCCTCTCCACCGAGCTGCGGGCCGAACGGGCCTTCCTGCGCCAGCTCATCCGGGACCTGGAGCTCAAGCCGCTGCGCTACCGCCGCGCCATCGCCTGGGCGGGTGAGCACATGGGCCGGTTGAAGGGCAATGGCCGGGTGGTGCGCCGCTCACCCCTGACGATGCTCATCGAGGCCGAGCTCATGCGTGCAGCGGTCCTGGGAAAGCTGGGGCTCTGGCAGACCCTGCAGGATCACGCCGGCACGTTGGGTCTGGACGCCGGGGTCTTCTCCCGCCTGGCGGATGTCGCCCGTCGGCAGATCTCCACACTCGACGAGGTGCACGCCTACGCGCGGGCGCGGGCCCTGGGCGAGGCGCACGAGGCCCCCCCCGCCTGAGCCGGTCTCACCTCACGCGCCGCGGCGTCCCCGCAGCGCGCTCACGATCATCCGCGTCGCCGGGCTCTGATTGAGCGTGTAGAAGTGGATCCCGGGGACGCCGCGGTCGAGCAGCTCCAGGCACTGGACGGTGGCGTGCGCCACCCCCAGCTGCATGATCGCCTCGGGCTGGTCCCGGATCTTCTCGAGCTGCAGCGCGAGCCGCATGGGCACGGTGGCGCCGCACATCCGGGTGAAGCGCTGGACCTGGGCGTAGTTGGTGATGGGCATGATCCCCGGAACGATGGGGACGGTGATGCCCACCTTCCGGCAACGCTCCACGAAGTCGAAGTAGAAGGCGTTGTCGAAGAAGAGCTGGGTGATCACGAAGTCGAGCCCCGCGTCGACCTTGGCCTTCAGATGGAGCAGGTCCTCATCCCTCGAGGCGGTCTCCACGTGGCCTTCGGGATAGGCCGCGCCCCCCACCGTGAAGGGGTGCTTCCGCTCGTGGATCAGGGCCACCAGCTCGCTCGCGTAGCGCAGGCCTCCCTGCACCGGCTCGAAGCTGGATGTCCCCGCCGGAGGGTCGCCGCGGAGGGCCAGGACGTTGCGGATCCCGGCCCCGGCGAGCCGCTCCAACCGGTCGCTCAGCGCGTCCACCGTCAGCCCGGTGCAGGTGAGGTGGGCCATGGAGACCAGCCCATGCTCGCGTTGGATGCGGGCCACCAGCTCGGTGATGTCCCCCTGGGGCGTCCCGGCAGCCCCACAGGTGACCGAAACGAAGCCCGGCTCGAGCTCCGAGAGCTCGTTCAGGGTGGACATCAGGGAGGCCTCTCCGGCCGCCGTCTTGGGGGGATAGAACTCGAAGGAGAAGGTGGGCCGGGGGCCGTTCAGCAAACTGGGAATGTGCATGGCGTCAGAGGGGACTCTAGTCCCTCCGGGGCCGCGCGGAGACCGGCCTTGATCCGCCCGGATCCGGCCCCTATGGTCCGCCGCGTTTTTCCCACCTTCTGCTTCCAAGGGAGCGTGCCCATGGCGCTCACCACTCCGCTGAATCATGTCCACCGCGAGCTGGGTGCCCGGATGGTGGATTTCGCCGGCTGGGACATGCCGGTCCAGTACAAGGGCGGCATCGCCGAGCACCTCGCGGTGCGCGAGGCGGCAGGACTCTTCGACGTCTCCCACATGGGTGAGGTGCTCTTCGAGGGCCCCGGCGCGCTGGAGACGGTGAACCGGCTCATCAGCAACGACCTCACCCGCATTGCCGACGGTCAGGCGCTCTATTCCGGGCTGCTCACCGAGGCGGGGACCTTCGTCGACGATGTGGTGGCCTACCGCTTCAGCCCGGAGAAGATCCTGGTCTGCGTCAACGCCTCGAACCGCGAGGGCGACGTGGCCTGGATGCAGGCGCACGCCAAAGGGGTCGCGCCCCGTGACGTGAGCGACGACTGGGCGCAGCTGGCGCTGCAGGGGCCCCGCGCGCAGGAGATCCTCCAGCGTCTGACCGACGTCCCGCTGGCGGAGATCGGCGCGTTCCGCTTCACCGAGGGTGACGTCTCGGGCAGCCCGTGCATCATCTCGCGCACCGGCTACACCGGCGAGGACGGCTTCGAGCTCTACTGCGCTCCCGATCGCGCCGAGTCGCTCTGGCGCCGGCTGCTCGACTCCGGCAGCTCCGACGGCCTTGTCCCCTGCGGTCTCGCGGCACGCGACACCCTGCGGCTGGAGATGCGCTTCCTGCTGTACGGAAATGACATTGACCGCGAGCACACCCCGCTGGAGGCGGGGCTCGGCTGGACGGTGAAGCTCGACAAGGAGGGCGGCTTCATCGGACGCGACGCGCTGGCCGCGCAGAAGGCCAGGGGCCCCGAGCGGCGGCTGGTCGGCTTCGAGCTGCTCGGCCCGGGCATCGCCCGCCAGGGCTGTAAGGTCATGGTGGACGGCCAGCCCGTCGGTGAGGTCACCAGTGGCACCATGGGCCCGTCCGTGAAGCGCGCCATCGGCCTGGCCTACGTCCCTCCGGCGTTGCACCCCGAGGGCAGCACCTTCGACATCGACGTGCGCGGCCGCGCCATTCCCGCCCGGGTCGTGAAGACCCCGTTCTACCGGCGGCCCGCGGCCTGAAGCTGAACGCTCTCCGGCCGCGCGCGGACGTCGGAAACGCGCGGGCCGGAACAGCGGCACCTCCGAATCCCCGCTGCTCCCCAGGCTGAGACCGCAGCGGCGATCGTCCCTTCCAAGCTGTCGTTCCGGCGTCGTCGCCCTGAAAGGGCCACGTCGTCATCCACCCCCAAGGACACCCCCAGGAGCTCCAGATGGCCAAGGATCCGCAGGACCTCAAGTACACCAAGGACCACGAGTGGGTCCGCGTCAGCGACAGCCACCTCGTCATCGGCGTCACCGATCACGCCCAGGAGTCGTTGGGGGACGTGGTCTACGTGGAGCTTCCCAAGGTGGGGGCGGAGCTCACCTCCGGCACCTCGTTCGGGACCATCGAGTCCACCAAGGCGGTCAGCGAGCTGTTCGCGCCGGTGAGCGGCAAGGTGACCAAGGTGAACGACGCGCTCACCGATGACCCGTCGGTGGTGAACACCGATCCCTATGAGGCCGGGTGGCTGATCGAGGTGGAGCCCTCGGATCGCAGCCAGCTCGACGGCCTGCTCGACGTGGGGGCGTACCAGAAGCACGTCTCCGACGGCGGCTGACGCCGGGCGTTCGGAACGTTAGACGCCCCCTTTCACCTCCCGCCCCGATTGCACACACCATGACGTCGCCCGACTGGAAATACGAAGAGGCCTTCTCCAACCGCCACCTGGGACCTGATCGCTCCGAGCAGCAGCGCATGCTCGAGGCGCTGGGGCTCGACTCCATGGAGGCGCTCATCGCGCAGGCGGTGCCGGAGGTGATCCGCACCGGGCGTCCGCTGGAGTTGGGGCCCCGACGGACCGAGCAGGAGGCGCTCGAGGTGCTCGCGGCGCTGGCCGGGAAGAACCGGGTCACCCGCTCCTTCATCGGTGCGGGGTACTCGGACACGTTCACGCCCGCGGTGATCCAGCGCAACATCCTGGAGAACCCGGGCTGGTACACCCAGTACACGCCGTACCAGGCGGAGATCTCCCAGGGACGGCTGGAGGCGCTGCTCAACTTCCAGACCATGGTGTCCGATCTCACCGGCATGGAGATCGCCAACGCCTCCATGCTCGATGAAGGCACCGCGGCCGCCGAGGCCATGGCGATGCTCTTTGCCATGCGTGGAGGAGGGGAGCGCCGGACCTTCTTCGTCGCCGATGACACCCACCCCCAGACGCTGGCCGTGGTGCGCACCCGCGCCGAGCCGCTCGACATCCGGGTCGTGGTGGGCCCGGGGCTGGACGTGGACCTGGCCAGGACCGAAGGTCTCTTCGGCGTCCTGCTGCAGTACCCGGGGACCGATGGCGGGGTGCACGACCATCGTCCGGTGATCGCGGCCGCGCATGCGGCGGGGGCCGGCGTGGTGATGGCCGCCGATCTGCTGGCCCTCACCCTGATCACGCCTCCGGGGGAGCTGGGCGCGGACATCGCGGTCGGCAACACCCAGCGCTTCGGCGTGCCCCTGGGCTACGGCGGCCCTCACGCGGCGTATCTGGCCTGCCGCAAGGCGGACGCGCGCACCATGCCCGGCCGCCTCATCGGCGTGTCGGAGGATGCCGACGGTCACATGGCGCTGCGCATGGCGCTCCAGACCCGCGAGCAGCACATCCGCCGCGAGAAGGCGACGAGCAACATCTGCACCGCGCAGGTCCTGCTGGCCATCATGAGCGGGATGTACGCGGTCTACCACGGGCCCAAGGGCCTGACGGCGATCGCCCGGCGGACCCATGCGCTGGCGCGGATGTTCGCCAAGGGGTTGGAAGGATTCGGGCATCCCCTGCGGCACACCAGCATCTTCGACACGGTCACGGTGGAGCTGTCGCCGGAGCGTGCGCAGGCCATCTTCGACGCCGCCGGGGCCGCGGGCATGAACCTGCGGCGGATCGGGGAGGGAGCCCTGGGGGTGGCGCTCGATGAGACCACCCGGCCAGAAGACGTGCGGACGCTGCTGTCCTTCTTCGCCGAAGGCCGCGAGGTCCCGGCGCTCGAGAGCCTGGCGGTCGGGGACCCGGACTTTCCTGAAGGGCTCGCGCGCACCTCGGAGTTCCTGAGCCACCCGGTCTTCAACAGCCACCACTCCGAGACCCAGATGCTGCGCTACATGCGCCGCCTGGAGAGCCGCGATCTCTCGCTGGCGCACTCGATGATTCCGTTGGGCAGCTGCACCATGAAGCTCAACGCAACCAGCGAGATGATCCCCATCACCTGGCCGTCCCTCTCCAGGCTCCACCCCTTCGTTCCCGCGGATCAGGCGGAGGGCTATCGGGAGATCTTCCGCCAGCTCGAGGGGATGCTCTGCGAGATCACCGGCTTCTCGGCCTGCTCGCTGCAGCCCAACGCCGGGAGCCAGGGAGAGTTCGCGGGGCTGCTGGCCATCCGCGCCTACCACCACGCCCGCGGGGAGGCGCACCGCAACGTGTGCCTCATCCCGGCCAGCGCGCACGGGACCAACCCCGCCTCCGCGGTCCTCGCCGGCCTCAAGGTCGTGGTGGTCCGCTGCGACGCGCAGGGCAACGTGGACGTCGCCGACCTGGAGGAGAAGGCCAAGGCGCACGCGGACAACCTCGCTGCGCTGATGGTCACCTATCCCTCCACGCACGGCGTCTTCGAGGTGGCCATCAAGGACATCTGCCGGATCGTCCACACGCACGGCGGGCAGGTCTATCTGGACGGGGCCAACCTCAACGCGATGGTGGGCCTGGTGCGCGTCGCCGAGCTGGGCGCGGACGTCTGCCACATCAACCTGCACAAGACCTTCTGCATCCCCCACGGCGGTGGTGGACCGGGGATGGGCCCCATCTGCGTGGCCCCTCACCTGGCGCCGCACCTGCCCGGGCATCCGCTCACCCCGACCGGCGGCAAGGACGGCCCCGAGGCGGTCTCTGCGGCTGCGTGGGGCAGCGCGAGCATCCTGGTCATCTCCTGGATGTACGTGACGATGATGGGGGCGCGGGGCCTGCGGGAGGCGACCGAGACCGCGATCCTGAACGCGAACTACCTGGCCGAGCGTCTCTCGAAGCACTACCCGGTGCTCTACCGGGGCGAGAAGGGCCGCGTGGCGCACGAGTGCATTCTGGATCTGCGCGACCTCAAGAAGTCCGCGGGGATCGAGGTCGAGGACGTGGCCAAGCGCCTGATGGACTACGGCTTCCACGCCCCCACGGTCTCGTTCCCCGTCGCCGGGACGCTCATGGTGGAGCCCACCGAGAGCGAGTCGCTGGACGAGCTGGACCGCTTCTGTGACGCCCTCATCTCCATCCGCGAGGAGATCCGCGAGATTGAGGAGGGCAGGGCCGCCCGCGAGGACAACGTGCTCAAGCGCGCGCCTCACACCGCGGCCACGGTCACCGCCGACACCTGGGAGCGGCCCTACTCGCGCGAGCGGGCCGCCTTCCCGCGGCCGTGGGTGCGCGAGCACAAGTTCTGGCCCAGCGTCTCCCGCCTCAACAGCGTGCTGGGAGACCGCAAGCTCATCTGCTCCTGCCCTCCGATCGAAGACTACCAGTGAGCGGATGGCCCGGGAGGGGCCTGTTGTCCGAGGTCCTCTCCCGCAGCTGAACGTGCGCGCTTTGGGTCCGGTGAGTCGCTGGGTGCCACGCGCGGACCGAGGCATCGCCCGTCCGTGCCCTCCTCAGACCCGTCGGTGCGTCAGCGAGGGTTGGAGAAGCGGAAGCGGGGGGCGCCACCCATGTCCATGTAGAAGGTGAAGTTGAAGGCGATCACGCCATCCTTCACCATTCCCGGAGGTGGACGCGGGAAGGGCTGTGCCTTCTCGAAGGCGCGCACCGCCTCCACGTCGAGGAAGTCGAGCCCCGAGCTGCGCTCGATCTCCACGGCCTGCAGGCTCCCGCTGGTGTCCAGCTTCACGTGGAGCACGGTGACGCGATCGCGCCCGCCGTAGACGCTGCCGGTGGGATCCCGGCGCATCAGCTGGTGCATGGGCTCCCAGGCGAAGCCCACGCTCTGCTTCACGCGGTTGAAGAAGCTCGCGTACTTCCACTGCCGGGTGTTGAGGAGCGTGCCCTCTCCCTGCTCGATGTTCTCGTCGCGCACGTCCGAGGCAGCGGCGCCGGTGATGCGATCCATGACCGCGCTCGAGGGCATGAGGCTGGCCAGGCCCTGTTGTCCGCGA
>DATGQN010000056.1:0-27995 GCA_035304185.1 Myxococcaceae bacterium | reverse complement strand
CACGAAGGAGTGGGCGTCGCGGTACTGCACCATCCCCAGGTTCGGGACCAGGGTGGTGAAGGGGTAGTCCGCAATCTTCGGCTTCGCGCGGCTGACCACCGAGATCAGGGTGGACTTGCCCGCGTTCGGGTAGCCGATGAGCCCCACGTCGGCCAGCAGCCGAAGCTCCAGCCGCAGGGTCAGCTCCTCACCCGGCGTCCCGTCCTGCGCAAAGCGGGGCGTCTGCCGCGTGGAGGTGGCGAAGTTCATGTTCCCGAGGCCACCACGGCCGCCCTTGGCCACCAGGACCCGCTGCCCCGGCTCCGAGAGATCGTAGAGCAGATCCCCGGTGTCCTCGTTCCGGATCAGGGTGCCCACCGGAACCTTGAGTTCCAGGTCCTCGCCGCCCCGTCCGTTGCAATCGCTGCCCATGCCGTGCTCGCCGCCGCGGGCGCGGTGGTGCTGCTGATAGCGGTAGTCCAGGAGGGTGGTGAGCTGGGGATCGGCGGTGAACCAGATCGACCCGCCATCGCCTCCATCACCTCCGGAGGGCCCCCCCTTCTCGATGAACTTCTCGCGCCGGAAGGCGACCGAGCCGTTCCCGCCATCTCCGGCCTTGACGTAGATCCGGACCTCGTCGACGAACTTCATGGGGCGTCCTGCCTCTGGGAACCACCGTCGGGCGGTGGCGTTGGGACCTTCGCGGGATCCACGCGGGACCCGGCTCCCCTGTGGAGCGGGCCTGAAAACGACGAACTCCCCTGCGCTCGACAGGGAGCGAGGGGAGTTCCGATCACCGGGAAGGTGTCAGAAGCCTCAGGCCTGCGCCTGCTGCTCCTGCTTGGGGTAGACCGAGACCTTCTTCTTGTCGCGGCCGTAGCGCTCGTAGGTGACGATGCCGTCCACCAGCGCGAAGAGGGTGTAGTCACGACCGAGGCCGACGTTGTTGCCCGGGTGGATCTTGGTGCCGAGCTGGCGCACCAGGATGCTGCCCGCGGGAACGTCCTGCCCGCCGAAGACCTTCACGCCGCGGCGCTGCGCGTTCGAGTCACGCCCGTTGCGCGAAGAGCCCTGTCCTTTTTTATGAGCCATGGATGCGAATCTCCAAAAGAGGTTTTGAGAGGGCGATCAGCCGGAGATCGAGGTGACCTGCACCTCGGTGAAAGGCTGACGGTGACCGC
The DNA here is from genome assembly GCA_035304185.1 of Myxococcaceae bacterium. Lineage (GTDB taxonomy): Bacteria > Myxococcota > Myxococcia > Myxococcales > Myxococcaceae > DATGQN01. Next base: position 26,835 of record DATGQN010000056.1, on the reverse strand, counting down.
GGCGGCGGGTCCAACCCTCCTTCTCCTTACGGAAGTGGAGGACCTTGCGGTGGCGATCCTGGCGGAGGACCTTGGCCTGCACCTTGGCGCCATCGAGGACCGGCTGGCCCACCTTGGGCGCGTCCGTCCCACCGACCATCAGCACCTCGGAGAAGGTGATGTCGGAGCCCGGCGCGCCGGCGAGCTTCTCCACGCGGAGGACGTCGCCCTCTGCCACCCGGTACTGCTTGCCGCCCGTGCGAATCACTGCGTACATCGTCTGACCCCTGTCGCGTCGAGCCGGCATCGTGGCCGCTCGAGGAAACCGAACCTCAGTCTGGAATTGTCGTCGCGCGATCTGGAGGCCTTGGGCGTGGTGCCGGGCCAAGGGAGCGCGTCCCCAGAGAGGGCACGCGGACATATGGGATGCGCGGGCCCCCGTCAAGCCTTCGCCGATCAGAACCTGATCCGGACCGGTCCCTTGAGGCTGCCTGGTCGGCGTCCGGCAAGGGGCTCCCCGATCCTCGCTTCTCTCCCGTCAGATGGCCTACACTCCGCGCCGCCATGACCCATCGCATCCCTGTCGTGAATCTCGAGGACTATCTCTCCGGGACCCCGTCGGAGCGCGCGCGCTTCATCCAGGTCTACGGAGATGGCCTCCGGGAGTTCGGCTTTGTCACCGTCAACAACCACAGCGTGGATGACGCCCTGATCCGGCGGACCTACGCGCACCTGGAGGCGTTCTACAAACTGCCTGAAGAGGTGAAGCAGTCCTATGACGTCCCGGACGGTGGCGGCCAGCGCGGCTACACCGGGTACGGCAAGGAGCACGCGAAGAACCGCAAGGTCGGCGATCTGAAGGAGTTCTGGCACGTGGGCCGCGAGGTCGAGCCGGGCAGCCGCTACGCCTCGGTCTACCCCCCGAACGTCTGGCCCTCCGAGGTGCCCGGCTTCAAGGAGGACGCGATCGAGCTCTACCGGCAGATGGACCAGCTCGGACGGACCCTGCTGCAGGCGCTCGCGCATTACTTCGAGCTTCCGGAGAACACCTTCAGCGACATGGCGGTGGACGGCAACTCCATCCTCCGCGCCATCCACTATCCCCCGCTCAAGGAGCGCCTGATCCCGGGCGGGGTGCGCGCGGCCGAGCACGAGGACATCAACCTCATCACCATGCTCTGCGAGAGCACCGCGGGCGGACTCGAGCTGCTGACCCGGGATGGGACCTGGCTGCCGGTCGGTGCCCTCGACGGCCAGATCGTCGTGGACAGCGGCGACATGCTTCAGCGCGTCACCAACGGCGTCATCCCGGCGACGACGCACCGCGTGGTGAACCCGACCAGCGAGGCGGACGACAAGGTGCGCTACTCCATGCCCTTCTTCGTCCACCCCTACCCCGAGGCCTCCATGGCCCCGCTGCCGAAGTTCACCGGCGAAGGGTTCCCGGAGCCGCCGCCGGAGATCACCGCGCAGCAGTTCCTCGAGCAGCGGCTGCGTGAGATCGGCCTGCTGAAGAGCTGACGTCTGAAACCCCGCGCCCTCCACCCCGCTGTGGAGGCCCCCTGACTGAGGAAGGCCGCACGACCCGGAACACACGGGCGGGCGGCCTTCTTCGTTGCGGGTGCAACCGACCCGGGGTCAGTGGCCCGCGAGCTCGTCCTGCCGATCGGGCTGGAGGAAGGCCTCGAACCCTTCGTCGTTGGCGAGGGCCAGGAACGCACCAAGCCCGAGCAGGTTCATGAAGGCGATGGCCGCGAGGGCCGGGAGCACCAGGAGAAGCGCCGCGGCGCAGACCAGCACGCCCCCCACCAGATAGAGGCCTCCCACGGTGAGCGTGTTGCCGGAGAGCAGCCCCCGCGCGAAGGAGACGTGCTGTCCGAAGCGCAGGTGCGGCGCGACCACGACGCTCATCATGATGAAGCTGAAGTGAATGCCGTAGACCAGCGCCACGCCGAGCAGGGCGGGGAGCATGAAGAGGCCCAGGGGCCCGACGCTCATTCCCGCGAACACCGTGAGGATCATGACGACCAGCAGGTTCATGCCGGCGAGCCCGAGGAGCTTGTCGTACTGGCGGAACTGGGTGAAGAGCAGCCCAAGTGACACCTCCTGCCCCCGGTAGGCCTGCACCCCCATGCGCACGAGGCCCATGCCCAGCCCCAGGGAGAGCGCGCCGTTCAGCAGCGAGAAGAGCATCGTCGGCAGCGCAGGCGCTCCCTGTCCCAGGCCCCGGGTGAGGCCGCCGAGCGCCGCGCTCTGCAGCAGGTTGAGCCCCGCACTCACCACAATGGTGATCAGGGTCGCCGCCGACAGGGGGACCCAGGCGCGCGAGAATGCCTGGGTCGCCACCTTCCAGACCGGACCGAAGCGCACCTCTCCGCGCCGGATGGGGAAGACGGGTGCCCTGCGCTGACAGGCCGGGCAGGTGTGATCCGGACCCGAGGCAAGGCATCCGGCGCACATGAAATGGCCACAGCGCGCGCAGCTGTCGGCTGCGGCCACTTCGATGTGGAGCGCGCAGAACGCGGACGATGGATCCGGATTGGGAACAGGTACCGCTGACATGGAGGCCCCCCTTGGCGTCGCGAAGACGCCCCGTCCTGCAGCGGCGGGAATGCCGTCACAGGTTGCCTGGGAGGCCGGCTATCCGGCTCAGCGGATGGTGTCGAGGCCCGTGATGCCCGGGGTGTGGGAGGTGTTGAAAGCCGGATCGTTCTCGAGCGTCAGGTACAGGCCGACCACGAGCAGCATGGTCAGACCGTAGGCGGGGACCGTCCCGATGCCGCACAGCAGGGCCCCGAGCATGATGGCCAGGCCCCCCATGAGCAGCGTCCCGATGCACTTCAGGATCTGGCCCCGCACCATCGCGGCGGTGCGACGGACGTGGGCGATGAAACCCAGCTCGGGGTGCACGACGAACCCCGCCATCAACAGCGGCATCACGATCCCGAGCGCGATGCCGAAGGGGATGAACAACAGGCTCCCGATGGCGACACCCGACTCTCCGACCAGCGCGGTGAGTGCCGCGATGGCGCCGCCCGCGAGTCCGTAGAGCAGCATCAGCGCCCCCCATGCCTTGACCACCAGGTGCAGGTTCCCCACCTGGCTGAAGAGCGTACCGATCGAGACCGCCTTGCCCTGCAGCACGTCGAGGCAGATGCGGTTGAAGCCGAGCGCCAGGACGGCAGAGATGATCAACGCGACGCTCGTCATCAGGAGCACCACGAAGGCAGCCGACAAGACCTCACCGCCCTCGCCCAGGGCCTGCCCGATCCCCGCGCCGATGAGCGCCCCGACCCCGCCCGCGAGAATGGCGAGAACGTAGTAACTGACGATGAAGACCACGAAGGCCACCGACAGCATCAGCCACTGCGGCTTGAAGGCGTCCAGGCACACGGAGAAGAGCCACGAGACGCTCCACTCCGAGCGCGTGATGGGAAAGGTGAACGACTGCGCCGCGCAGGGCGGACAGAGCGTGGCGCCCTCCGCTCCGACGCAGGTCCCGCACATGAACGTCCCACAACGTCCACAGCTCGTGATGGACGGCGATCCCGGGTGAAGCGGACAGGGCGTCCCCGTGGAGCTGACGGCGTCGACGATCGGTTCCGGATGCATGTGCGTGTCCTTCGCCCCCCCTACGGAGGCGCCCAGAAGATGATGGGAAACGGGCCTCAGCCCTCGAGCCGGTCTCTGAGGAGCCGGTTGACGAGCTGCGGATTGCCCTTGCCCCGCAGCGCCTTCATCACCTGCCCCATCAGGAAGCCGAACAGCTTCTGCTGACCGCCCCGGTACTTCTCGACCTCGGCGGCATGTGCGCCCAGGACCTCGTCGACGACCGCCGCGACGGCGCCCTCGTCGTTGATCTGTCCCAGCCCCTTCTCCTCGACGATGACCTGCGCCTCCCGACCACTGCGCACCATCTCGTCGAGTACGTCCTTCGCCGCATTCTGGCTCAGGGTGCCGTTCTCGACCAACTGGAGCAGCCGCGCGAACATCGCCGGGGTCATCTTCAGCGCCTGCAGCGAGGTGCCCGTCTCCTTGAGGACCCTCAGCAGCTCACCCTGACACCAGTTCGCCACCCGGCGCGCATCCGGGGTGAGTGCCGCGGTCTCCTCGAACCACGTCACCAACGCCCGGTCCGAGGTCAGCACCCCTGCCACGTCGGCAGCGAGCCCGTACTGGCTCATCAACCGCTGACGGAGCGCACGGGGGAGTTCGGGCAGCTGCGCACGCTCGGACTCGATGAGCTCGGGGGAGATCCGGAGTGGCGGCAGGTCCGGCTCGGGGAAGTAGCGGTAGTCATGCGCGTCCTCCTTGGAGCGCATCGCCCGCGTCTCACCCCGCACCGTGTCCCACAGCCGCGTCTCCTGGAGGATCGTCCCGCCGGATTCGATCACGTCCACCTGACGCGCGATCTCGTAATCGATGGCCTGACGCACGAAGCGGAAGGAGTTGATGTTCTTGAGCTCGACGCGCTGCCCGAGGGTCTTGCTCCCCTTCGGCATCACCGAGACGTTCGCGTCGCAGCGGAAGCTCCCCTCCTCGAGGTTGCCGTCGTTCACACCCAGGTACATGAGCACGTCGCGCAGCGCCTTGAGGTACTCGGCGGCCTCTTCAGACGAGCGCAGATCCGGCTCCCCCACGATCTCGAGCAGGGGCACGCCGGCGCGGTTGAGGTCCACCAGTGAGGCGCCGCCCTCCGCGTCGTGCACGCTCTTTCCAGCATCCTCTTCGATGTGGATGTGGTGCAGGCGCACCCGGATCTCGCCGGAGGGTGCATCCACCACGAGCGCCCCGCCTTCGCAGATGGGCCGTTCGAACTGGGTGATCTGATAGCCCTTCGGCAGGTCCGGATAGAAGTAGTTCTTCCGGCTCCACGCGCTCTGCTCACGCACCCGGCAGCCCAGCGCGAGTCCGGTCCGCACGGCGAAGCGCACGGCCTGAGCATTGAGCGAGGGGAGCACGCCCGGCATTCCCAGACAGACGGGGCACACCTGGGTGTTGGGCGCGGCACCGAACGAGGTGGGGCAGCCACAGAAGAGCTTCGTGTCGGTGAGGAGCTGGGCGTGCACCTCGAGACCGATGACGGGCTGGAAGTCGGCGATGGGCATGATGCGTCGTGGCTCCTTGGACCCGCTCGTCCCCTAGAGGGTCGGCGCGCGGCGGTGGTGCGGCGCGTGGCGCTCGTAGGCCGCGGCGACCCGCAGCAGTCCGGCCTCGTCCCACGGACGACCGATGAGCTGAAGACCGATGGGAAGTCCCCCTCCGGTGAAGCCGCAGGGCACGGAGATCCCCGGGAGGCCGGCGAGGTTGCACGGGAGCGTGAAGACGTCCATCAGGTACATCGCCAGCGGGTCCTCCAGCTTCTCTCCCAGCTTGAAGGCGGGCACCGGCGAGGTCGGCCCCATCAGCACGTCGACCTTCTGGAACGCCTGGTCGAAATCCCCGCGGATGAGCGTGCGGACCTTCTGCGCCTTCACGTAGTAGGCGTCATAGAAGCCGGCCGAGAGCGCGTAGGTGCCCAGCAGGATCCGCCGCTTCACCTCGGGTCCGAACCCCTCGGAACGGCTCCTGGCATAGAGCGCGTTCAGGTCCTCCGGAGAGGCGGCGCGGTGGCCATAGCGGACGCCGTCGTAGCGGGCGAGGTTGCTCGAAGCCTCCGCCGTGGCGATGAGGTAGTAGGTCGCAAGCGCCTGGCGTGAGTAGGGCAGCTCCACGTCCACCAGGGTCGCGCCCATGGCTTCGTAGGCCTCCGCCGCCGCAAGGAGCGCGTCGCGGACCTCGGGATCCACGCCGTCTCCGAGGTGCTCGCGGACGAAGCCGATGCGCAACCCCTCCACCCCGCGATCCAGGTGGGCGGAGAAGTCGGGCACCGCGTGCGGCGCGCTGGTCGCGTCCTTCTCGTCCACCCCCGCGATGACCTGCAGCATCGCGGCGGCGTCCGCCACGGTGCGCGTCAAGGGCCCCGGCTGGTCGAGCGACGAAGCGTACGAGATGACCCCATAGCGGCTCACCCGCCCATAGGTCGGCTTGAGGCCCACCGTGTTGGTGAGGGCGGCCGGCTGGCGGATCGAGCCGCCGGTGTCGGTCCCCATCGCGCCGTAGATCTCCCGGGCCGCGACCGCCGCCGCGCTGCCGCCCGAGCTCCCACCCGGTGTGCGGGTGACGTCATAGGGATTGCCGGTGCAACCAAATGCCGAGGTCTCGGTGGAGGACCCCATGGCGAAGGCGTCCTGGTTCACGTGCCCCAGAAGCACGGCACCTGCGCCCTCCAGACGCTGCACCACGGTGGCGTCATAGGGCGCGACGAAGTGCTCGAGCATCTTCGAGGCAGCGCTGACGATCCGCCCCTCCTGCAGGAAGTTGTCCTTGAGGGCCAGGGGCACGCCATCCAGGGGCCCCAACCGCGCGCCTTCCCGCGCCCGGGCGTCGGCCGCGTCCGCTCGCGCCAGTGCTCCCTCCGCATCGATGCGTAGAAAGGCCCGGACGGTCCCGTCGACCTCCCCGATGCGGCGCAGACAGGCCTCGGTCGCGTCCCGGGACGTCACCGTCCCCTCAGACAGGCGGTTCGACAGCTCCAGCAGGGACAGGTCGGTCAGCTCGGTGGACATGACATCTCCAGCGCCGGGGGATCGGGCGCGCAGCCGCCGGGAGCATCCGGAGGGCGCGACCCGACCTGGCGCTCACTCGATCACGCGGGGCACCGCGAAGCTGCCGTCACGGGCCTGAGGCGCGTTGGCCAGCGCCTCCTCGTTGGTCAGGCCCGGACGGACGGTGTCCGCCCGCCACAGCGCGCCGATGAGCAGGGCGTGGGAGGTCGGCTCGACCTGCTCGGTCGGCACCTGCGCGATGGCGTCCATCGCCGCGAGGACGGCCTCGAGCTCCTTGCGCGTCGCCTCCTCCTCCGCCTCGGTCAACGCGAGACGGGAGAGCCGGGCGACGTGCCGGACCGTGTCCAGGGTCAGCCGCGACACGGCCTGCTACTTACCGCGGAAGATGTTGAGCACCGCGCCCATGAAGGTCCGGTGCGGATCCCGCGGCTGCTTCTGGAGCTGCTCGAGCTCACCGGCGTCCAGCCACACGCCATGGCAGCCCACGCACACGTCGACATCCACGTTCCCGTCCTTCATGTGCAGGGTTTCCAGATCCAGGCCGCACTTCGGGCACTTCATGTGGTGCAGCGCGCGCAGCCGCTCCCGCTCTTCCTGCTCGAGCTTCTGCTTCTGCTCGCGGGCCAGGCGGCGCAGCTTCTCCACGTCCTCGGCGGCGAAGTACTGGTCCTCGGGGTCAACGGTCTGGTCGTTCAAGTCGGCCTCCAGGCGCGCCCGGGCTGGGCTTCAGGGCGCCAAGCAACGTCGATTCAGCGCCCATGCATACCCGAATCCCGAAGGGGCGGCTGGCGGAAAGTTGACCCCGCGTCCTCCCCCCCTATCCTCCGCGCTCATGGCGGGCGCTACAGCCTGCTACGCAGATGGGAGCGGAGGGACATGGCGCCGAGGAAGTCTCGAGCAGAGAAGACGGTGTTGTCGCGGCAGGACATTGCCCAGAAGCGCCGGGCCCTCCAGAAGAAGCGTCGCACCGGTGCCCCCACCAAGGCTGCCCGGGGCGGCGGTGGCAGGCGTGCGCTCTTCATCACCTTCCTGCTGGCCGTCTCGGTCCTCATGCTCCTGTCGGTCGCGACCTTCGACCCCCAGGATCGCGTGGGTCCCGGCTTCGAGAACGCCGTCGGCCCCGTGGGTCACCTCATCGCCGAGACCCTGCGCGGGCTTCTGGGCATCTGCGCCTACGTGCTGCCGCTCGCGGGCCTCTACACCGTCTACATCCTCATCGCCGGCGATCGCGACCGCCGCCGCGGTGCGCAGTTCCTCTCCCTCTGCCTGCTGGTGGTCTCCGGCTCGGTCCTCGCGCAGCTGACCTTCCAGGGCGCTCCCGGCTGGGCCCACGATCCGGGCGGCATGCTCGGCCGTGATCTCGGCGGGCTCCTGTCGGGGCTCTTCTCCACCGTCGGCACCGTCGTCCTCGTCTCGGCGCTCGCCATCGCCGCGCTGATCGTGGGCACCGAGTACGCCTTCCTCCGCCTGTGCGGCGTCGCCTGGAGCTGGGTGCAGCTCATGCGCGTGCGGGTCGAGGCCTCGCTCAACACCTTCATCGACCGTCAGCAGGCAGCGTGGGAGCGCCGGCGCGAGCGCCGCGAACAGGAGCGCCTGGAAGAGGCGGCGTTCCTCTCCCAGCTCGAAGCCGATGAGGAGGAGCTGGATGACGCCGAGCGTGAGCTCCTCGAGGCCGAGGCTGCTGCCGAGGAAGCTGCGCGGGAGGCCCGCCTGATCGAGGAGCGTGAGCGGCTCGCTGCCCAGCGTGCCTCGGAGCGGGAGGAGGAGGAGGCGCCTGCGTCGCGTCGCCGGCTCCTGAGCCGCAAGGAATCCCGCAAGCCCCGCGTCGCGCTGCCCCCCGGCCGCGAGATCGTCGATGCCGCCGAAGTGGTCGACGAGCCCCACGAGGATCGCAACGGCGAGCCCGCCTGGGTCAGCTCGCTGGAGGCACTGGGTGGTCGCGGCTCCGAGGAGCAGCCCGAGGAGGTCAGCTCCACCCGCTCCCGTCGCGCGCCGGCGGTGGTCGCCCCTGTCACCCCGGAACCCACCGAGGCACCGGTGGCACCGTCCCGTGCGGCAGCCTCGGAGCCCGCGCCTGCCGCCGCGAATGCGCGCACGCCCCTCATCGTCGCGCCCAAGGGTCCGCCCGCGCCGACGGCGAAGCCCGAGTTCCAGTTCGTGGGGGACCGCACCTCCTTCAGCCTGCCGCCCCTGGAAGTGCTGGAGACCGGCGCCAAGGCCCAGAACGCGCTCGACAAGGACGCCTTCCTCTCCACCGCCGAGAAGCTGCGCGCGAAGCTCGCCGACTTCGGCATCTCCGGAGAGGTGGTGGAGATCCGTCCCGGGCCCGTCGTCACCATGTACGAGTTCCTGCCCGGCCCCGGCATCAAGGTGAGCAAGATCGCCGCGCTCTCCGATGACCTGGCCATGGCCATGGAAGCGCTGCGGGTCCGCATCGTCGCGCCCATCCCCGGAAAGGGTGTGGTGGGCATCGAGGTGCCGAACAAGGATCGCGAGACGGTCTACCTCAAGGAGATCGCCGAGCAGGACGCCTTCACCAAGTCCTCGTCCAAGCTCACCATGTGCATGGGCAAGGACATCGAGGGCATGCCCTACGTCCTGGACCTCGCCAAGGCGCCCCACCTGCTCATCGCCGGAACCACCGGCTCGGGTAAGTCCGTCGCGGTCAACGCGATGATCATGAGCATGCTGCTCAAGTCGACCCCCGAGGAGGTCCGCTTCATCATGGTGGACCCCAAGATGCTCGAGCTGAGCGTCTACGAGGGCATCCCCCACCTCCTCCTGCCGGTGGTGACCGATCCCAAGAAGGCGGCGCTCGCTTTGCGCTGGGCGGTCGAGGAGATGGAGCGGCGCTATGCCCTGCTCTCGGCAGCGGGCGTGCGCAACATCGCCGGCTACAACAAGCTCATCGACAACGCGCCCAAGGTCGCCAAGACCATCAAGCCCAAGCCGGCCGCGAAGAAGCCTGCTGCGAGCAAGAAGGACGAGGACTCCGGAGAGGTCCTGGTCGTCGACCTCGGCGGGCAGAAGGCCGCGCCCTCGCCCCTCGATGGGATCGGTGTCCCCGCCCCCCGCGATGACGACGACGACGTGCGCGCGCCGTTGGAGGGGGACGAGACCGTCCAGGTCCCGGTGCTCGGCGCCGAGAACGACGACGCCTCGGAGGACGCGGATGAGACGGCGGCGCCCGAGCCCATGGTGGCCGCCGAGGAGAGCGGGGAGGCAGCGGTCGAGGAGGAGGCGCCCAAGAAGCTCCCCTACATCGTGGTCATCATCGACGAGCTGGCCGACCTCATGATGGTGGCCAGCCGGGACGTGGAAACCTACGTGGCCCGCCTGGCGCAGATGGCGCGCGCCGCCGGCATCCACCTGATGGTCGCCACCCAGCGCCCGTCGACGGACGTCGTGACCGGCATCATCAAGGCCAACTTCCCCACGCGCATCAGCTTCATGCTCCGCAGCAAGCCGGACTCCATGACCATTCTGGGGACCGTGGGTGCCGAGGCGCTCCTGGGCATGGGTGACATGCTCATCATGCCGCCCACCAGCGCCCACCTGCAGCGCGTCCACGGCGCCTACGTGAGCGAGGTGGAGATCCAGCGGGCGGTCGAGCACCTCAAGGCGCAGGGCAAGCCGGTCTACGACGACTCCATCCTCAAGCCGCGGGACGAAGACGCCGAGGGCGGTCAGGTGGAGGACGAGCTCTCCGACGAGCTCTACGACCAGGCACTCGCGACGGTCAGCGAGATGAAGCAGGTGAGCATCTCCATGCTTCAGCGGAAGATGCGCATCGGGTACAACCGGGCGGCGCGCATGATCGAGCGGATGGAGCGCGATGGGGTGGTGGGTCCCGCGGACGGGGCCAAACCCCGAGAGGTCCTGCTCCGGCCCGTCGGCGAGATGCCCGGTGCCGCTGCCATGTGAGACGTCCCCGAAATGGCTGAACGCCTGCAGCTGTACGCCACCTGTGCCCGAGGCACCGAGTCCCTCCTCGCCGACGAGCTCACCGAGCTGGGAGCGAGGAAGGTCCGTCAGGATCGCGGCGGCGTCCGGCTGCTCGCCAACGTCGACGAGGCCCTCTACCTGAGTCTCTGGTCCCGCATCGCCATGCGGATCCTGCTCCCGTTGGGAGAGGACGAGGCCCGGGGCGCGGACGGGCTCTACGAGGCCGCCTCGAAGATTCCCTGGGAGGATCACCTCAGCCGCAGCTCCACGTTTGCGGTGGAGGCCTCGGTGCGGGACTCGGAGGTCACCCACTCCCGCTATGCGGCCCTCCGGGTGAAGGATGCTCTGGTGGACCGGCTCCGCGAACGCCACGGTTGGCGTCCCGACGTCAATCCCAGGAACCCGGACGTCTCCATTGTCGCCCACCTCGCGCGGGACCGGGTGAGCCTGTCGCTGGACCTCTGTGGCCAGCCGCTCAACCGGCGCGGCTACCGGGTCCAGCCCACCGTCGCACCGGTGAAGGAGAACCTCGCGGCCGCCATCCTGCGCGCCGAGGGCTACACCGGGACCGAGGCCGTCCTCGACCCCATGTGCGGCTCGGGGACCCTGGTCATCGAGGCCGCGCTGATTGCCCGGAACCGCGCGCCGGGGCTCCATCGCAGCTATGGCATCGAGCGCTGGCCGGCTGTGGGCGAGAAGGCCCGCAAGGTCCTCGCCGAGCTCAAGCAGCAGGCACGCGCCGGCGAGCGCAAGGTCACCGTCCCCCTGGTGGCCCGCGACCGGGACGAAGAGGCGCTGGAGGCCGTCCACCGCAACGTCCGCGCGGCCCGGCTCTCGGATGAGATCCGGATCGAGGTCCACGACGTGTTGGAGCCGGCGCCTCCTCCGGCCGAGGCCGGCCTGCTGGTCACCAACCCGCCCTATGGGGATCGTCTGGAGGGGGGACGTGGGCAGAAGGGCATGAAGAGCTTCTACTTCAAGCTCGGAGAGGCGCTGCGCCCCCTGACGTCCTGGCGGATGTCGGTGCTCAGCGGGAACCCCGCCTTCGAGAGCGCCTTCCACCGACGGCCGGCTGCCCGACGAACCCTCTGGAACGGCCCCATCGAGTGCACGCTCCTGAGCTACGCTGCCCATGCGCCATCGGAACCGCCGGTGGAACCTGACGGACAGGACGGCACCCGGTGAGACAGGCCCCCGACATCGCGATCATCGGCGCGGGTCTCGGGGGCCTCCTTCTGGCGCGCACCCTCCTCGCCCGCGGGATCCGCGCCACCGTCTACGAGCGTCGGGCCTCGCTCACCGAGCCTCAGGCGCTGGAGCTGCGGCGGCCGGGGGATGCCGAGCGGCTCTTCTTCGGTCCCACCGGCAAGGCCCTGTTACGGCATTTCCTCCCTCCGAAGATGGAGGACGCCTTCGTCCAGGCCGATCCCCTGCTGGTGCTGCATCCGGGAGGCCGACGCCTGGTCCACCTGCCCACGGATGCCTCTTCTCCCTACGCCGCGTTCATGACGCCGCGCGATCCGTTGCTCGTGCAACTGGCGTCGGAGCTTCCGGACGGTGCCATCGTGTTCGGGGCCGAGCTCACCGGCCTCACCCAACGCGGCGGCGCAGCGACCCTCTCCTTCGCCGATGGACGCGAAGTCGTCGCCGATGCCGTGGTCGGTGCCGACGGTGTGCGCTCCACGCTCCGCCAGCTCGCCTGGTCCGATCCGCTGCGCTATCTGGGCCTGCTGCTCATCGAAGGTCGGGTCCCACATTGGGGCGGCTCGCCCCTCCCCTTCGAGGGCCAGACGCTGACCCTGGGACGCGGGACCTCCTTCTGGCTCCGGCGGAGCGCGGACGGCACCGGGCTGACCTGGACCTTCAGCCGGAACGGTCGCCGGGATGCCCTCCTCTCGCATGGTCCGGAGTCACTGCGGGCGGTGGTGGAGCGGGAGATCGGCGACTGGCACGCGCCGCTGCAGGCCGTGCTGGCCGCAACGCCCGACGAGACCCTGCGCAGCCTCCCGCTCATGGGGCGCTCGCCTCCCGATCCGCTCTTCCGGGACGCGGTGGTCCTCATCGGCAGCGCTGCGCATGGGTGTGGCCCCTTCCTCGTTCCTCCGACCGACGCAACGATTGCCGACGCGGTGGAGCTCGGGGAGGCGCTGGCGTCCGCGAGCATCACCACGCTCGGTGTGCGCTTCCGCCGCTACGCGACCGCGGCGCATCCACGGGGCGTCACCGCCGTCACCCGCGGCGAGTGGAATGGACGCCTGCTCCATGCGAGCAGCCCGCTGGGACGCAGCGCCCGTGACGCCACCTTGCGGATGCTGGGCGCGGCGGTGGAACGTGGCCGTCGTCGTCTCACCAGGGGCCGGCCGCGCCCGGGCTGACCCGTCGGCCCCCCCACCCGCGGGGCGGACGGGACGCGGAGCGCCAGCAGCCCCGGGACACCCAGGCAGAGAGCCGCCCGGCTTCAGAAGCGGTGTTCGGTCCGACGCCACAGCCGGCGGAGGTTCCCGCGATGCCGCCAGACGATGAGGCTGCACACGAAGCCGGTCAGCCACGCGACCTCGGAATGTGTCGCGACGCTGAAGGCCACCACCACCGCGGCCAGGGCCCCCAGCAGGCTCGCCAGCGACCCCATCCGGAAGGCGCCGAAGGTGACGAGCCAGACCCCGGCGCCGGCGAGCAGGGCCCATGGAGCGAGCACTCCGAGCACGCCCGCGGCGGTCGCCACGCCCTTGCCACCACGCAGCCTGAGCCACACCGGGAAGACGTGGCCCAACACCGCGCAGGCCCCCACCACGCAGGCCGCGATGGGCTCCCCGGGTATCAGCCGCAGCGTGAGCGACACCGGGAGCGCCCCCTTGAGCGCATCGAGCACGAGGACCAGCAGGCCCAGCCCCTTCCCTGCCGCGCGCACCACGTTCGTCGCGCCGATGTTGCCGCTGCCCACCTCACGGACATCCACCCCCCGGGCCCAACGGGCGAGGAGCAGACCGAAGGGGATGGAGCCTGAGAGGTAGCCCAGGAGGGCGAGGAGCCAGAGGGACATTCAGGAGAGCAGGTGCGGCGCCCGCATCGAGATCGCCACGAACACCCAGTTGACGACGACCAGCAGCGCGAAGACGCCCCTCAACACGTTCGCCTCGCGCCGGCTGAGATGGAGCCGCGGGAGCGGCACCGCGAAGACCAGGTGCAGAACGGTCGCGACCGCGAGCACCGCGAACATCGCCGCGGCCACCGCCCCCAGTGGGTTGGCCTGCAGCGCCGCCATCACGTTGCCATGGCTGAAGTGATCCGCGGCGCGCGTCAGCCCACAGCCCAGACAGGGCCACCCGGTGTTCTCGCGGATGGAGCACCCCCAGAAGGGAAGCCTCGCAATGGGGACCCAGCGCGCGACCGCCAACCCCACGATCCCTGCGAGGCCCAACCCGTCGATCACGCCGAAGCGTCGATTGGGAGCTGGCCAGGAGAGCTTCACGTTGTCGGACTCCTGAGACCTTGGAGGCTCAGACCTGTGCGCCCTGCATCGCCGCGGCGACGGCACCCGCCCCCGCGAAGACGACGCCACAGCAGCACAGGCAGAAGATGAGGAGCGGGAGGAGGAGCGCCATCGTCGCCCGTCCCGGAGTCGTGCGGTGCAGCTCCTTGATGCCCCAACCGAAGAGCACGTAGCTGTAGATCGTGCCCAACATGCCGGCCAGCGGGATGAACGACACGAGCTGTGGACCCTGCGCGTAATAGAACGCACGGGCGGTGGCATCGAACCCCTCGTTGGCAGCGCCCACGAGCTTCGCGCTCACGTGCACCAGGGCGATCACGATCAGGCTGCCCACCGGATAGAGCAGCAACGACACGAAGAACGTTCCGAAGATGAACGGCAGCGGACCTCCGCCCAGGAGCCTCGAGAAGATCTCGGCGTTGCCTCCCGTCGACGCCTGCGCCTCGAGCAGCGCCTGCTGCACCTGTCCCCACTGCAGAAACTGCATGGGGACCGCCAGGAGCAGTGCGAAGCCGCTGGTGATCCACGCCCAGAGCAACGCCGGGAAGAAGCGCGTGCGGGGCTCGACGCCCGGCCAGAACTCCTGCGGCTTGAACGCGCTGCCCACGAGCGTCTGCAACCACCCCTGCACCAGCCCCAGCTCCTCGCGCCGCTCCCAGGGCGTCGGAACACGCTCCGGCGCAGGTCCCCCGAATCCGCCACCCACGCCGCCGCCTCCGAACGCCTGACCACCGGTCTGGCTCGCGGCCGGATCCGGAACGTGAATCGAGGCACCACACGAGGGACACGGCTGGTCTCCCGGCGTCTGGGTGGAGAAGACCTGGGTGCAGTGCGGACAACGGACCTGCATGACTTCCTGCTTTCCTGAGAGCGTGGTCGTGGGAGTGCGCGTGCCGGGTACGGCTGCGTTCGCGGAGCGTACCTTAGAGCATCCCGGATGCCCTGCCTTGCCCGTGTGGCGCTGCGTGCGCTAATCGCACCGTCATCCCCCGTGACCGGAGACCTCCCCATGCTGCGACCGCTCCTTCTCGCCGCCGCCCTGCTCTCGCTGCCTGCCCTTGCCGATCCGCCCAGCGCGAAGGCTTCAAAGGGGCATGCGCACAGCGACGGCTGCGCGCATCCGCCGGTCAAGGCCGAGCAGCTCCCCAAGGCCGCGAATCAGGGGTGGGTCCTCACCCGGGGCAGCCCGCTCGGAAGCTCCCGCGCGGTCCCCCTGGCCTCGCTCCTCAAGAATCCGTCCGCTTATGCAGGCAAGACGGTCCTGGTGGAGGGGCAGGTCCGCAAGGCCTGCGAGAAGAAGGGCTGCTGGATGGAGCTGGCCACCGACGCGAAGGGCGCGGGCGTGCGCGTGACCTTCAAGGACTACGCCTTCTTCGTTCCCCTCGACAGCGCCGGCTCCCTGGCGCGCGTGGAGGGCGTGGTGAAGGTCGCCGACCTCTCCGAGAGCCACGCCAAGCACCTCCAGGATGAGGGCGCCATCGTCCCCCGCGGCAAGGACGGCAAGCCCCGCGAGGTCCAGCTGCTGGCCAGCGGTGTGGAGCTCCGCCGCTAGTCACCGGCCCGCGATGACCCGCAGCTACAGCATGCGCGGGGTGCAGGCCGCGGCGGATCGCGCGGTCCACCACGTGCGAACGCACCTCCTCAGCGAGGTTCCGGGCTCGCGCCTCCACGACGTCTCACTGGATCCGCGCTTCCAGCACCGGGGCGTCGACCTGCTCTGGGAGCATCCCGACGGTCAGGTGGTGGGGGTGGAGGTGAAAGGGGATCGTCAACCGCGGCAGGCGACCTACTTCCTCGAGCTGGTGTCCAACCTCGAGAAGGACACCCCCGGCTGCTTTCTCTACAGCCGCGCGGATTGGCTCGCCTACGTCTTCCTGTCCAAGCGGGAGCTGCATCTGATCCCGCTGCCGGCCGCGCGCGCCTGGTTCCTCGAGCACGCCGCGCGCTATCCCCTCAAGCACACGCGCACCCGCACCGGCGCTCTCCAGTACACCACCGTGGGAGCGGTGGTGCCGGTCGCGGAGCTGAGTGAGGCCGAAGTGGGCCTCCAGCGTTTCGGGATTGAGCCGGACGGGAGCACCGTGTTGCTCCCGGCGTTGAAGGTCCGGCGACGGCGCGCAACAGGGCTGCCGAGCGCGCCGGGCTGACCCCGCTTCCGACGCAGCTTGCAATTGACCTGTCGGACAGACTCAAGGTCCAGCCCTGTACGTCTTCCCCATTTTCCTGGGAAACAACACACAGGGACTCCGGGTCTTCAGGACAATCGAGGCTTCCCCCGTTTCAGGAGGTTCTCGTTGCGTCTTCTCATCCTGGCTCTAGCGTCGGCCCTCGCCGTCTTCACGTTCACCACCTGGGCGTCGGCAGCGGATGGCCCGATCTTCTCCTCCGGCGAGGCCATCGGGGTCTCAGAGCGTCCGGTCGCAGAAGCGCCTCCCGCCGTTTTTGCGTCCCCGACCTCCCCCGGCCTGTCGAGCCTCATGGAGGCGACCCAGTGCGTCCCCTATACGTGCGAAGCCTGGGGTCCGGGGCGAGACATGGTGAAGATGTGCGGCCCGGTGAGTGACGGGTGTGGCGGAACGCTCCACTGCGGCTACTGCACCGCGCCGGACCGCTGCATTCAGAACATCTGCGTGGGCAACGGCCCTCCGCCCCCGATTGATCCCCTCTGAGAAGCATTTCTCGTCCGGCCCCGGCGGTGCTGATCCGCCGAAACACACGAGGCGTGCTCACCCGACCGGGGGTGCGTCCCCGTCCCTCACTCCCGGGACCATCACGCTGATCGACTTCCGCGGAGGCGCTCCGCGGAAGCTCGGGGGTGATGGTGAGGATGTCCGGCAACCGTCTCAGTGGTGATGGTGATGGTGTCCGGGGTGCGCCCGCGCGTGATCGGCGTCGATCTTCGCGCGGCGCACCTCGAGCGCCTTCAGGCCTTCCTGATCCCCGAGTTCCTGGAGGGCCGACCCGAGCCGCTCACAGATGGCGAGCGCCAGGTGGAAGTCGTCCGCCGCCTCGGCCTTGTCGAGCAGCGGCATGCCGATCATCCGCACCTCGTTCCAGGCCTCCATCTGAGCGAGGGTGTCGAGCGCCAACATCCGCCGCATGTCGCTCTGATCCGAGCCTCCCGCTGCCACGAGGCGCCCGAGCACCTCCGCGCGATCCCCACGCCTCGCGTCGACCGGCGCACTCGCCAGGCCCTTGCGGTCCGGGTACAGGCGCTCCTCGAGGGCGGCCCAGCGACTGGCGAGATCGAGCTGCTCGCGCCGCACCAGATCCATCGTGGCGCCATCGAAGGCCCAGCCGGCCTCGCGGGGGAGGCGTCCGAAGGCCTCGTCCACAAAAGCCTCCTCCACCCCGTCCTTCCCCGGTGCGCGGGTGGCCAGGGCCTCGACCCTGCCCAATGCCTCGCCCACTGCCTCAATCGGGCCACCTTCACGCGCGTGGCGGCCGAGCGCGTTGAGCAGTTCCGCAAGCTCGCGCGCGAGCTGAAAGGGCGTGGGACGTTCGGGCAACCACCGCTCCCAGAGCGCTTCCGCAGCCGGAAGCGGGAACCGGCCGAAGGGCCCGGTCGCATTCCACCCCTGACTCCAGCGCTGTGCCATGGCCACGGGTGAGGGTGCCTCGGCGTCCGCCAGCGCCTTGAATCCGGCCTCGTCGACCTGAACCCCGTAGTGGGAGAGGGTCCCCAGGATGGCCTCGGTGGAGTAGGCCCCAAGGCCCTTCTCCATCCACTTCTTGTCGACGCGCTCGCTCATGGCGCCGACCTCTACTCCGTCCAGCCCCCCGTCGCCAAGCAGGAGCGTGCAGCAGGGTCCACCGGCCCAGGAGGCGGACCGCCGGAGCCCGCATACAAGAAGGCCCCGAGGTTCGCCGGATGGGACCGGACGCGCCTCAGGGCCTTCATCCGCCTGACGCCCGGGAAGGGTTCGGTGACCCTTCCTCAGGCTTCAGGCACGGGGAGGGAAATCAGCCCTCGCCCTCACCGCGCTGGTTCGCCTGGCAGCGCTCGGTGAACGCCGCGAGGGTCGCGTCGTCAACGAACGAGGGGAGCTCAGGCGGCTGACCATCGGTGGTCTCACGGAGGAAGCAGAAGCCACCGTAGAGGTCCTGGTCACAGACCACGTCGAGGTCGGGGATGATGCCCGTTCCGCCAACGTAGCTGCCGTCCGGGGCGTAACCGCAGGGGTCACAGTCCGCGTCCGTGGCGCAGGTGTTGGCCCCGCCGAAGGCCGGGGCGAGGCCCACCACCGTGAACTCACCGGTGCACGAGGCGCCGCCGGTGGTCTGGGTGAAGGTCAGGTCGCCACGGAAGGTGACACCCGGGGAACGCGTGGTGACGTAGAACTCCACGTTCTTGAACGCGTACTCCGCGGTCTGGGCGCCCTGGAGCTCCTCCTCCACGTAGTCGGCGACCAGCACCCACTCAGTTCCGGCCGAGGGATCGTCCTCGTCCACCGGAACCTCTTCGTAGTTGGACGGATCCGAGGACGGAGCCGTCGCCGCGCTGGCGGTGGCCGTGAACCCGAAGTCGGACACCCGGCAGAAGTTGTCCGCGTCCGGAGCATCGGACTCGTCAAACTGCGCGACGCCAACGGCAGGGTTGCTGTTGAGGTCCGTGGTGCGCTCCAGGCCGGAGAACCACGCATCCTCGAACCGCGGATCGAGGTCAGCAGGGGGCTCGAAGTTGAAATCGATGCCCTGCGTTCCCAGGTCACCCAGGTAGGCGGGGAGACGGACACCGAGCCGCGCAGGCTCCGTATCCGTGGCCACGTAGCGGTCGAGCGAGAGGATCTCGCCCCGCGTGCTCGGGAAACCACAGCTCTCGGCCGCCGCGTCCTTCGGGTAGTACTTGACGATGAAATCGCCATGCCCGACGAGGCACTGAGGCTGAGCCTGTTCCGTTGCGCACCCGGTGGTCAGCGCAGCGGCCGCCACCAAGGCTCCAATGATCTTGCTCTTCATGATTTTGGTTCCTGTCTGATCTGGAGGTGATGGCTCAGAACGTGAACCGAGCGCTGAACCGGACCTGCCGAGGCGCCTGGTAGCCGGTCACCTGTCCGAAGTTCGGGTTGCGGTCAGCCGAATCGAACGCGCTGCCGTCCTCGTAACGGAGCAGGCTGTCAATCCGGTCGAGGTCGTCCGGGTTGCTCGGATCGATCTCGGTCGGGGTGTCCGGGCCCTGGATGGGGAGCACGCGCTCAGCGGTGTAGCGCTGGCTCCAGCCGGTCGGCTGCGCCCAGTTGAAGAGGTTGAAGACGTCCATGCCCAGGGAGAGGGTGTTCGACTCCGACAGCTTCACGTTGAAGGCGATGGTTCCATCCAGCGAGTGGAGGCCCGAGCTGCGACCGAGCGCACCACGGGGGAGGATGAAGATCTCGTCGAGACCGTAGACCGAGTGACGGCCGTACGCCGAGAGGGGCGCACCGCTCTGGTACTGGTAGGTCACGCCGAGGTTGATGCCCATGGCGCCGGCGAACACGAACTCCTTGGCCGCGAACAGCTTGAACACGTGGGTGCGGTCGACCGGCAGCGGTCCATCGCGGTTCACGAGCAGCGACGTGAGGTCGTAGTCGGAGTTCAGGTTCGGGTCGAGCTGCTCGGTCTCGGGACGGAAGAGGCCGGCCCAGTTACCGCGGTTGTACGACCAGGTGTAGCTGACCTGGGCGAGCCACAGGTCGGCGAAGTCCTTGGTGAAGTACACGTTGACCGCATCGTAGTCGCGGCGCGGCTTCGGGAAGTCGGAGGCGATGCCCTCACCGGGGTTACCGATGAAGTAGCTGGTCGCCTCGTCGCGGCTCATGTCCTCGATGATCCGGTTCATGCTGCGGCGGGTGTACTGCGCACCCAAGCGGCCGTTGTCGATGATCTGGTACTCACCACCGACGAGGATCTCGTCCGTCGACTGCGGCTTCAGGTCCGGATCGACCGTCGCGCGGCCCGTGCCAACCGGGAGGAAGGCGTAGGACAGGCTCTGGTTCGGATCACCGGCGTACGGGTAGAAGTCGTTGTTCTGGAGGCAGTGCGCCGTGTCGCCGTTGTTACCCAGGGGGTCACAATCGGGTCCGAGCCAGTGCACCAGCACCACCTGCGACTCGCCACCGAAGGCACGGTCACCGATGTTCAGCGGAACCGTCTCGAAGAAGCGGGCGTAGTTGGCGAAGATCTTCGAGCGACCGTCCTGCGTCGGGTCGAAGATGAGGCCCACGCGCGGGGAGATCTGGCTCGGGAGGGCCAGACCGATGCGACCGTCCGCGCCCGTCAGGGTCTGGTTGTCGTACCGGATACCCGCGTTGATGGTGAACAGGTCGGCAACGTTCCAGCTGTCCTGGATGAAGGCGCCGATGTTCGTGGAGCTCGGGGTGGTGTCGACGTAGTTCAGACGGTTGAGGACGCTGAGGTCGTTACCCGGGCCCGTGAGGGTGGCGTAGTTACGCGCCTCGAACGCGAGCGCGTAGCCGCTGGTCTCCTGGAAGTACGCCGTACCGGCGTAGCCCTTGAGGTGGTTGTAAGCGGTGTGCTCGGCGTCGATACCGATCTTCGCCGCGTGGGTTCCCAGCGCGTCGAAGATGAACGTGGCGACGCTCTTGCCGCTGTAGCGGTTCATCGTCGTGTCGTTCATGTAGCCCAGGCCACCCAGCACCCAGCTGTTCACCGGGCAGGGGAGGAAGCTGCCGGTGATCTGGCAGTTGGCGAGGACGTCCTCGTAGTTGCGGAGGCCCGGCATGGCGAAGTCCGACATGTCGAAGATGCCCGCGGTCACGAACTGGAAGGCCGGCTGACCCGCCAGGGTGGAGTGGTCCGCCGTGTCACGCACGCCGGAGCCGTCGAGAGCCGTCCGCGAGTTCGACTGGTGGTGCCAGCCGAGGGTGGTCTCGAGGAGGACGCGCTTGTCGAGGAACGCGTTGTTCGCCTTCAGGATGACGTCCAGCGAGTTCGAGTTGGTGACCGGGGTACCGGCGATGAAGTCACCGGCGGTGCGCCCGAGGATGTCGTTGGTCTGGGGGTCGTAACCGAACGAGTCCCCACCACCCGCGCTCCAGGGCGCGCCGAAGACGGACGCCGTGAAGGAGTGATCCTGGTTCAGGGTGTAGGTCAGCTTGCCGAAGTACTGGAAGGTGCGGTTGTCGGCGAAGCGGCGGTAGGAGCTGTACGCCTCGTCGGCGTAGTTGTTCGCGTCCACCTTGTTCCAGTACGACACGTTGACCGCGTGGCGCTGGAAGCCGGGGTTGAAGCCGACGAAGAACCACAGCTTGTCCTTGACGATCGGGCCACCGAGGGTCGCGCCGAAGTCGCCGACGTTGTGCACCTTGGTGGTGGTCCGGATGGAGGAGACCGACGGGCTGGCGCTGCGGCTCTCGGCCTGGAAGACACCCGGAACCCAGGTCGCGAAGACGCTTCCGTGGAACTCGTTGGAGCCGCTCTTGGTCACGACGGAGGCAACGCCACCGGTGGAGCGACCGTACTCCGGCATGAAACCACCGGTGGCCACGTTGACGTCCTGCACGAACTCAACGCTCATCTGCGAGCCGTTGATGCCGTAGGCAGGGTCGTTCACGGAGAGGCCGTCGATGGTGTAGCTGTTCTCCGGCGAGGTGGTGCCCGCGATGGAGACGCCGTACGCGTCGTTGTTCGCGCCGGGGGCCATGGAGAGCAGACCCTCGAACGAACGGGTCGCGCCCGACTTGCCGCCCGGGCGGAGCACGGCGAGGTTGCGGACCATGTCGGCGCTCACGTTGACGCCCGTGGTGGCCGAACCGACGTCGATGGTCGGCGCACGATCCTCGACGACGATGGTGGTCTCACCGGCCGTCTCGGGGAGCAGCTCCACGTTCACGCGGACCGTGGTGTCGATACGCAGCGGGACGCCGCCACGCACGAAAGGACGATAGCTCTCCTTGTCAAACCGCAGGGAATAGGTTCCCGCGGGCAGCTGGGGGATACGGAATTGGCCGTCCGCGCCGGTGACAACAATCTGCTCACCGGGAAGCGTGGGGGCCGTGGCCGTCACGACAACATCCGCCACCGGCTGCTTGGTGGATGCGTCCGTCACGGTACCGACGATGGTTCCCAGACCCGTCTGGGCCCAGGCGGGGGCAGATGCCAGCAAGGCAACCGCCAAGACGACTCCGGCCTTCCGGAGTCCGTTCACGTTGGACATAAGGTCTTCCCCTCAGGTCGTACTACAGGCAGGCTTATAGCCGCTCGGCGACATAGACCCCCCCGCGCCCCACTGTCAACTTCCGCCCTGAGCGACCTTCCCTGACCGTTGACGCAGGATCAGGGGATGGCCAGGGCCCCGGAGGAGTGTCGCTTTCCCGACGAAAAATGAGGCCCAGGGGAGGGAAAACCCCTGCAGAGCCGGAGATCGGGAGGGCCAGTGGACGGCGGAACTGATCCGTGGATCCGGCGGGCGTGAACCAGCCCCCGGTCACCCGCTCCGAAAACCACTTGACGGCCGGCTGCGCATGACGGGGGCCGGGGATGGGGGACGCCCCGGTGGCTTCCACGCCGGCCCGGGACGGCGCAAACCCTACGGAGCAAGGGGTTTGAAGCCGGCCGGGTCATCGCTACCCGTCGGAGCCGGTTCGTCACCGGGTCGGCGGCAACGACGCCCATCGCCCGCCCCGGTCGCCCCGCGGGCTGCGCGAGGCCCCCGCGGGCACCCCGACGGGACGCGGCTTGGCGGCAGAATTCCACGGCCACCAGAAGCTTCGAACCGACAGCGTGCCCCGCCCGGGGCGTGCCCGGCCCGCCGACGCTCAACGCGGCTCCCCCGCCCCGATTGCATCCGCTGAAGGAGCCGCCGGCCGCGGATGAGGGTGCAACCCCGGGGTGACGCAGCGCGCCTGAATGGGCGTCCGATAGCCCGGAAACGACGGGAGCCCGGCTTTACGGGTGCCAACGCGGTGTCGACGCGCGGCCGACCTCGAACCGCTCTCGCGCGGGCCCGCCCCGCATCCTCTATATAGGGGCGCGTGTATATAGGGGCGCGTGGAGCGACCCGGAGCGCGCGGCGGTGCGAAGCGAAGCTGCGTCGACGCCGAGCCGGCCCGTCCGGGTGCCCGGAGGCTGGACCGGGCGGCGCGGCCTACACCTTCCGGGGGGCCCGGGCCAAGACAATTCTTCGGCGTTCGCGAAGCACCTCGGCGATTCGGGGAGCTCCAGCACCCCGCAGACACCGACCGCCCGTTGCCACCGCGACTGCGCCATGGAGCGGCGGCTCCGCCTCCGACGCCGCAACGACCGAGGCCGACGCGCTCCGAAGCCGTTCACCGCGGGGGCGCTGAATCCGGCGGCGAGGCGCCTCCCGTCCCAAGCCCCCTCTCCTCTCGAGCCGCGGCGCCATTGGATTCCGGTTGCGCCGGCCTTGGCGATCACCCCTGCGCCCGGGTCATCAGCCAGCCCGCGCCGACCGCCGCGGCGACCAGCACGTGCAGCGCCACGATGCCGTGGAAGGTCCGGCGGTAGCTGGGCTTCAGAGTTTTGTGGCGCAGCCAACGTTGCGCGAACCACGCTCCCGGCCACCCGCCGAGGAGTTCGAGGGTGTGCAGCGTGCGCTCCGGGATCCGGCGTGCACCACGCCGCTTCGCAGCGCGCTTATCGAGCGCGTACAGGCCCACCGTGGCCGCGTTGATCCCCACCAACGCCATGACGAGCAGGACGCGCCACACGCCATCCTGGAGCACGCTCCCCGCCTCCACCCACCCAACGCCGAGTTCGTCCCTCACACGCCCTCCTCCCCCGTAGCCTGGATTCTCAGGCCTTCGCGAGGTCTTCTGAGGTCCAACTTCCCGTCAAGCCGGGGGCTGAGCGACGCGACGTTCCGCTCCGCGCTGATCGGAGCGGCGGAGAGACGGTCCGGAATGTTGACCCGACCCTGGACGGTTTTCCCTCTCATGCAGCGGCCCGATCGGGGGCCGCGTGATTTTCCTGGAAGACAGCGGCCTGATCCTGGGCTACAGCGCCTCCCCAGTCCATTTGGAGCCTGCTCACTGACCAATCAGCCAGTCACGGGGTCGAGACAGTTGGCCTGATTCGCTTGCGTCAACCGTCCGTTTTCTGCGACACATCGGCGCTTTCGCCGGTAGACCCGATTGGGGCCGGCCGACGTTTCAGGGGTTCACCCCTCAAAGAACAGAGGTCCTCATGTTCGACTCCGTCCTCGACAAGGGCAACACGCCCAAGCCCCGTTTCGGGCTCGGCACGGTCATCTCGATCATCCTCCACGTCGGCGTGTTCGGCCTGGTCATCTACCTGTCGAGCCTCCCTGACGCTCCGAAGGAAGAGGAGCAGGAGATCGTGTTCGTCGGTGCGCCGCCGCCGCCTCCCCCGCCGCCGCCGCCGCCTCCCGCGGGTGGTGGGGCGCAGAAGGCGAAGGTGGAGCCCAAGAAGCCCCGCCCCGTGCGCAAGCCGGACGCTATCGTGCAGCCCAAGGAGATCCCTCAGGAGAAGCCCGAAGAGGCCGATCCGGTCGAGGGTGGTGGTGACGACGACGTGGTCGGCGTCGAAGGTGGCGTCGAGGGCGGTGTGGAAGGCGGCGTCGTGGGTGGCGTGGTCGGCGGCGTCATCGGTGGCGTCATCGGCGGAACGCTCGGCGGCACCGGCACGACCACGGACGTGCTGCCCTTCGGCCAGGGCATGACCCGCCCGACCTTCAACAACGAGGGCGGATGCAAGGGCGCGTTCTACACGAAGGAAGCCCGCCTCGCGAACGTCCAGGGCACCATGATCATCAAGTGCCGCGTCGAGGTCACCGGCCGCCTGACGAACTGCAACGCCATCAAGCCGCTCCCCTACGTGACTGAGCAGGCGCTCAAGCTCCTCCCGAGCGAGGCGTGCAAGGTGACCCCGGTGACGTTCCAGGGACGTCCCCAGGCGGTCGACTATGTCTTCAACATCCAGATGAAGCTGCGGTAAATCGCGCGGGCGTCGGGAACGATCGGCGCCCCCTGGTTGTCTTCTTTCAATCTTTCAACCTCGGCCGTCCTGAAGTGACGGTCGGTAGCACCGGGGGACAGACCTGTCCCACACGCGCGAGGAGGCGCGGTCGTCACAAACCATGACATTCTCAATTGTCGAACTGTGGGATCACATGGGCCTGTTCGCCCGCGTCATCAACATCTTCATGGCCATCATGTCGGTGACCACGATGATTGTGCTGGCTGAGCGGCTGATCCTCTTCCGGAAGTCCCGCAACCAGTCGCGTCAGTTCGCCGAGAAGATGGCGGCGCTCCTCCAGAAGGGTGACCTGAACGCGGCGGCGAACGCGAACGTGGGCAAGGACGTGGGCTACCTCGGCCGGACCATCGGCGCGGGCCTCACCGCTTACCGCGTGAGCCAGGTGGGCAGCTCCAAGGAGAACGCGGTCGAGAGCGTGGCTCGCGGCCTCGAGCGTCAGGCGCAGCGTGAGGTTCAGACCCTCAAGCGCGGCCTGGGCATCCTCGGCACCATCGCGTCCACCTCGCCCTTCATCGGCCTGCTCGGCACCGTGATGGGTATCGTGACCGCGTTCCAGCTCATGTCCGCCAGCGGCTCCGGTGGTCTGGGCACGGTGTCGGCCGGTATCTCCGAGGCGCTCGTCGCGACCGCCTTCGGTCTGCTCGTCGCCATCCCCGCGGTGATGGCCTACAACTACTGCCAGGCGTGGGTGGATGCCCGCGCGGTGGACATCTCCGAGTCCAGCAACGAGTTCCTGGACATGGTCGCCCGCCACCTGCAGGCGCAGGGCTGAGTCCTTCGGGTTCGCCCGATCTCATCTCAAACGGTCCGACTTCGGGACTCGGGTGGTTGGGCGTCTTCGGATGCCCCCACTCCGTCCCCGGGCCTCGAAGGAGCTGACCCATGGCTGTTGCCACAGGGAAAAAGGGCGGGATCAAGAACGACATCAACGTGACGCCGTTGGTGGACGTGGTGCTCGTCCTGCTCATCATTTTCATGGTCGTCACGCCGATGCTCCAGCGCGGCAAGGACGTGGAGCTTCCCCAAGCGGCGAAGACGGAGGAGGAGGGCGAAGGCAAGGCCGATCCGCTCATCCTCTCCATCACCGCCGAGCGGGAGGTCTACGTCGAGTCGGACGCGGTGGATCCCACGGGTCTGCAGACCCGGCTCCAGTCGGAGCTGGCGACGAACCCCGGCAAGCGACTGCTGCTCAAGGGCGACAAGAGCCTGGCGTTCGGTGACGTCCGTCAGGTGCTGAAGGTTGCCCGCGATGCTGGTGCCAAGGGCGTGGCCCTGGGTGTCCAGGTCGAGAACTGAGGACGTCTGAGATATGGCCAGGAAGAAGACCGTCGTCCCGCAGGGCGAGCCGAACACGGACATCAACGTCACGCCGCTCGTCGACGTGGTGCTGGTGCTCCTCATCATCTTCATGGTGGTGACCCCGCTCCTCGAGAAGGACATCGAGGTCAAGGTGCCGCCGTCGGAGACCGCCGAGGAGGTCACCGAGGTGCCCGAGGGCCAGCTCGTGGTGTCCGTGGACGCCGCCGGCAAGCTCAGCATCAACACCGAGGTCATCCCCCTCGAGGAGTACCAGGCGCGCCTCAAGCGCATGCTCGCGGCGAAGCCCCGCGGCGAGAAGCTGGTGTTCTTCATGCCCAGTGATCAGGCAAACTACGGGACCCTGGTCGCGGCCCTCGATGGTGCCCGCGCCGCCGGTGCCGAGACGCTGGGCATGGTGACCGAGCTCCCCGAGACGCCCGCTGCTGCTCCTGCGGCTCCGGCTCCCGCGCCGGCTGAGTAAGCTGCGCTGAGTTCGAGCAGTCCCGGATGAGGGGCGTCTCCCTGAGTGGAGGCGCCCCTTCTTCGTTGCGGGTGCAA
>DATGQN010000055.1:0-11367 GCA_035304185.1 Myxococcaceae bacterium | reverse complement strand
CGCACCAGCTCTCCCCTGCCCTGCACCCACAGGATGTTCAGGTGCATGAAGGGTTCGAGCGTTCCCCCGAAGCGGCGCTTGCTGCGGCGGGCCCCGGCGGCGAAGGCCGAGAGCCTCCCGTGCCGCCGCGTGAGGAAGGTGACCACCCGGTCGCTCTCCCCGTGATCCACGGCAGAGAGCAGCAGGGCCTCATCGCGCTGCCGTTCCATCAGGTGCCCTCCGGACGATCGCCGTCCCGCCGCTCAGGGGCTGACGGAACGCACGGGCGCGGCAACCTGGGGCCCCTGGCGGGCATTCCACACGAGCCAGCCGGTGAGCCCCCCCAGCAGGAGGACCATCAGCACGATCGCCCAGACCGTTCCCTGGCGCGAGAGCTTGGGGGGCTTGAGGGTGCGGCCGTGGGTGAGCCCCTCCTCCGCGTTGCGCTCGACCTCCTGGAAGCGCAGGAGCGTCTCCTCCTCCTCGAGCCCGAGCACGTTGGCGTAGGAGCGCACGAAATTGACCACGAACACCCGCTCCGGCAGGCGCTCCACCTGTCCGAGCTCCAGCGCCTCCAACAGGCTGGGGGGAATCTTCGTGGACCGGGACATGTCCTCACGGGTGAGGCCGCGCAGCTCCCGCTGCTGTCCCAGGTACCTGCCGAACTCTTCGAAGCCCACCGTCATCCCTCCTCGGTCGTGAGGTGCGGCTGCGTTCAGGGGGACTCGAGCCGCTCGGAGAGGCGCCGGCAGGCGTCCTTCTCGTTGCGGTCGGTGGACTTGGCCTCACAGAGCGCGAAGGCGTTGCGCGCCTCGTCCGCGTCTCCCTGGGCCGCGAGGATCTTCCCCAGCCGCAGGTGCGCTTCCGGGATGTCGGGGCAGGCCTCCACGTACGCCTCGTAGGAGCTCTGCGCCTGCACCGGGTCCCCCTGCTCCTCGAAGATGATGCCCAGGTTGCGGTGCCCCTGGCAGAAGCCGGCGTTGAGATCGATCGCGCGGCGGATGGCCTTGATGCCCTCCTCGGTGCGACCGGCCTTGTAGTGCGCCCAACCGAGGTTGCCCTGCGCGAACCACGGGGTGACGTAGAGCATGTCGGAGAGGGCGAGCTCGTAGTGCTTGATGGCCTCGTCGTAGCGCCCGGCGGAGAGGTGCACGTTGCCGAGGTTGGTGTGCACCTCGCTGTAGCGGGGATCGAGCTCGAGGGCGCGCTTGTACGACTTGAGGGCCTCCTCGCCGCGGTCGAAGCTCAGGTGCAGCATGAGCCCTTTGGCATTGTGGGCCGGCGCGAAGGTCGGGTCGAGCGCCAGGGCCTTCTCGATCTCGCGGTACGCCTCGGTGGCGTCACCCGCCCGCTGCCGCTCCAGCGCCAGATCGTAGTGGATGCGGGCGTTGGTCTGCTCACGCTCGGAAGGCGTGTGCGCGCAGGCGGGTCCGAAGAGGGCCGGCAGGAGGACGAGGGCGCGAAGTCGGTTCATGAGAGGGGATGGCAAACACGAAGCTGCGCAGAATGTCTAGAAGGACGAGAGCAGGCGCCCGAGCGCGCCGACCGCATCGTTGGCCAGCGCGGCATCCGGCGCCGGGGTGTTTTGCCGGGGCACTGCAAGACGTGGATCGCGCTGAAATACGGGGGCGGTCCGCACCAGCGACTCCTGCTCCTCCGGGCTGCGCGCGCGGAAGTTCAGGTTGTCCATGATGAAGCCCATGGACTCCACGAAGCCCACCGCGTCGGATTCCTGGGACTGGAACTCCTCGGCGGAGACGTTGCGGCGCTGGTTCACGTAGACCGCGCAGTCCTGCGCCTCGGGGAGGTAGAGGTAGATGAAGACGCCGAAACCCTGGGACCCGCGCAGCCCCACGATGTAGGCCTGAGCCGAGCCGGCCGCCTTTCCCGGGACCGCCAGGTGCGGCGTATTGAGCGACACGTGCAGGCTCGCCACGTGCTCTTTCGAGGCCGGCAGTCCGCGGATGCGCTCGTCAAAGGTGAACATGGTGCGCTCGTCTTCCCCCGCCTGGAATCGGGCGGCCCCGAACGGGCCACCTTCCGAAGGGGCGCACGGTCTGCGCGCCCACCCGAGCGGGAACGATTCCCGATGCGCCCCCTCCCGTCAACGAAGTCGCCCGCGCGGTCAGACTCCGCAACATCCGGCTGCCGGCGGCCCGTCTCACGCGCCGCCGACGATGCGCCTGCCTCAGCGCGCCTCCAGGGTGAACTCGCGCTGCTGATCCTCCCGCTGATCGGCCCGGACCGAGAAGGTGATCTCCGGGCGCTGCAGGACGATGCGATCCGCCTGCTCGGTGCCCTCACCGATGTGGACGCGGAGGAAGGGCGTCTGGGAGCCCTCGTTGCGGCCGGTGCGCCCGACCTTGCGGGCCACGAAGCGCAGGGTGTTCCTGCCGGATCGGAGGCGCCCGGTGAGCTCCTCACTGACCTGCCCGTCCCCCTCGCGGATGCGGACCGCCAGCTCTCCGTTCACGAAGACGTCCACGTCGTAGCCGGCGCGCGCGCCCAGCGAAAACTCGGTGGCGAGCCAGTAGCGGGCCTGAGGACGTTGGGGGCCGCTGATCACCCGGGTGCCCGGCTGGGGCTGAAAGCCTTCGGCGGCCCGCGCATCCTGGCGGTGGACCTGGTAGCCGGGGGCGGTGAGGTGGACGTTGCCCTCGGCGTCGATCCGCACCTTGGCGCGTTCGATCTCCACCGGCGTCCCATCGATGTTGACGCCGTTGAGGAAGACGCTGCCCTTGGCGAAGGACGGGGCGGAGAGGCCCAGGGCCAGGGACAGCAGGATCAGGGTCGAGCGGAACAGGGTCATGGAGCGCATGGTCATGGCAGACGGCCCCATAGCCTTCCATATTCCCGCGGTCGGGGCCCACCTTCAGCCACTCAGGGCGTGGCCACCGCGACGTCCTCCCCGTCCTCCGGGGCGTCGAGGGTCCGCAGCGCGAGCGCCCAGTCTCCGCCGAGCCCCTCCCCTTCCCGGAACTTGCGGAAGTCGCGGCGCACCAGCGCGGGGTAGCGGCGGAAGCGCTGATCCTTCTTCTGCTTCAGCGCCTTGCGGATCCGGGTGGGACCGGCGTTGTAGGCCATGAGGGCCAGATCCAGATCCCCACCGAACTGATCCTGCAGGTCGCGCAGATAGCGGATGCCCAGGCGCACCGACACCGTCGGATCCTCGGCCACCTCCTTGCGGGTCAGACGCAGCCCCTCGCGCCCTGCCACGTAGTGGAGGGTGCTGGGCTTGACCTGCATCAGGCCACGCGCGCCCTTGTTGGACACCGCCCCTTCATCGAAGTCGGACTCCACGTCGATCAGCGCCAGGATCAGCAACGGGTCGTAGCCGGCCCTCCGGGACTCCGCCGCGATCACCACGCCCAGCTGGCGGCGCAGCGTGAGCCCCAGCTCCGGCGCGCGTCGGGCGAGCACCGCGTCGATGATCTGCGCGTCGGGATCGAGCACCTCATCCACCCGCAGGGGCGCCGGCGGCGCACTCGCCGCCTCGATCCGGGGAGCGGCCCAGCCCAGGCCACCGAGCCCCACCACCCCGATCAGCGGCAGGGCGCCACACGCGTGGACCCAGCCGTGGAGGCGGCCCAGGAGCGCGGCTGCCTTCACCGTTTCGCCTCCTCTTCAAGGGCGGCGATGCGCGCCTCGAGCTGCTCGATCCGGGCCGCCGCTTCCAGAAGCTGATCGCGACGGGGAAGGCGAAGCGCGCGCAGGGTGCGCGTGACCCCCTCGTCGATCGCCCGATTCGACGGACGCTCGGGGCCTTGCGGGTTCTCGCGCGAGGGCTCTGCGGTGTCGGACATGGTGCCTCCTGACTGCAAGCTGATCGGCCTTCAGCACCGGCGCTCATAGCAGGAGCCCGAGCCATTGGATCATCTGACAGGTGTCCGGGTGTCACCCGCACGATCAGAATCCGCTGCCAGCGTTCACGCGGCGGGGAATGCGGGGATCAGAACCCGGATCCCAGGCCCCCTGCCCGCTTACCGGACAGGCCCCGGATCGGCCGCGGTGGAACGCGAGGGTCGGAAAACGCAGCGAGGCCGCCCGGCGTGCCCTTCCCCTGCCGGGAAGAACGACGCGCCGAAGCGGCCTCACCTGACACGCCCCTCCGTCACCGGAAGGACGTGCCGGGGGCGCCGGATCCGGAGGGCAACCGCCTCCCGGATCCCCGCCCCGATGTCACCTGGAGCCTCAGCCGAGCCCGGTCGGGCGCTCGCCCAGCCCGAGCGAATCGCCGAGCAGGTCGCCGCTGCCGTGGGTCGCGGCCAGCGCGGCCTCCATCTCGTCGACCTCGTCGGCCGGGCTCTCCACCTGGACGTCGAGGTGCTTGTAGTTGGGCAGGCCCGTCCCGGCAGGGATGAGACGACCCATGATGACGTTCTCCTTGAGGCCACGGAGGTAGTCGACCTTGCCCTGGATGGCCGCCTCGGTGAGCACCTTGGTGGTCTCCTGGAAGGACGACGCCGAGATGAACGACTCGGTGGAGAGCGAGGCCTTGGTGATGCCCAGCAGGAGCGGCTCGCCGACCGCGGGGCGCTTGCCCTCGGCCATGACCCGCTCGTTCTCCTCCTCGAACACCCACTTCTCGACGCGCTCGTCGACGAGGAAGCTGGTGTCGCCCACGTCGGTCACGTTCACGCGGCGCAGCATCTGCCGCACGATCGTCTCGATGTGCTTGTCGTTGATCTTCACGCCCTGCAGTCGGTAGACCTCGAGCACCTCGTCCACCAGGTAGGCCGCGAGCTCCTTCTCGCCGAGCACCCGGAGGATGTCGTGCGGGTTGGCCGGACCGTCCATGAGCGCCTCACCGGCCTTCACGCGATCCCCCGCGTGAACGGTGATGTTCTTGGACTTGCTGACCAGGTACTCCTTGGCCAGGTCGGAGCGGAGCTCATCGTTCACCTCCGGGGTGATGATGATCTTGCGCTTGCCCTTGGTGTCCTTGCCGAAGGAGATGACGCCGTCGATGTCGGCGACGAGCGCGTGATCCTTGGGCTTGCGGGCCTCGAAGAGCTCGGCCACACGCGGCAGACCACCGGTGATGTCCTTGTTCTTCGTGGTCTCGCGGCTGATCTTCGAGAGCGCGTCGCCGGCGAACACCTGGTCACCGTCGTTGACGGTGATGGTCGCGCCCTGCCCCAGGAAGTAGCTGGCGGGCTGACCGTTGCGCAGGAGGACCGGCTCGCCGTCCGCGTCACGGATGCTGATCCGCGGGCGGGCGTCGGGGTCACGCGACTCGATGATCGTCTTGCGGGAGAGGCCGGTGACCTCGTCCAGCGACTCGCTCATGGTCACGCCGTCGATGACGTCCTCGAAGCGCACGAAGCCGGAGACCTCGGTGAGCTGCGGCATGGCGAACGGATCCCACTCAGCGATGAGCTGACCGGCCTCCACCCGCTGGCCCTCCACCACCTCGAGCTTGGCGCCGTAGGTGAGCTGGTAGCGCTCACGCTCGCGGCCCGAGTCATCGACGATGAAGAGCTCACCGTTGCGGTTCATGACCACGAGCTTCCCGTCCTTGCGCTCAATGGTGTTGAGCGACTGGAAGCGCACGGTTCCCGCGGTGCGGTTCTCGAGGCTGGACTGCTCGGCGCGACGCTGGGCCGCACCACCGATGTGGAAGGTCCGCATCGTGAGCTGGGTGCCCGGCTCACCGATGGACTGGGCGGCGATGACGCCGACCGCCTCACCGATGGAGACCTTGCGGCCGCGGGCGAGGTCACGTCCGTAGCACTCCACGCAGATGCCGCGGCGGGCGGCACAGGTGAGCACCGAGCGGATGCGGACCTTGTCCAGACCGCTGTTCTCGATCTTGCTGACCTTGGCCTCGTCGATCTCCTCGTTCGCCCGGACGAGCACCTCGCCCGAAACCGGGTCGTGGATGTCGTCGAGCGCCACGCGGCCCAGGATGCGCTCGCCGAGCGCCTCGATGACCTCACCGCCCTCGATGAGCGCGCCGATGTCCAGGCCGTCCATGGTGCCGCAGTCGTACTCGTTGATGATGGCGTCCTGCGCCACGTCGACGAGACGGCGGGTGAGGTAACCGGAGTTCGCGGTCTTGAGCGCGGTGTCCGCCAGACCCTTACGGGCGCCGTGGGTGGAGATGAAGTACTGCTGCACCGAGAGACCCTCACGGAAGTTCGCCGTGATGGGGGTCTCGATGATCTCACCGGAGGGCTTGGCCATCAGACCGCGCATACCGGCGAGCTGACGGATCTGCTGGGCGGAACCACGCGCACCCGAGTCGGCCATGATGTACACGGCGTTGAAGCTCGGCTGCTCGCGGGTCTCCACCTCACCCTTGGCGTTCACGCCGGTGGTCTGCTCCTGGGAGATCTGGGTCATCATCTCCGCGGCGACCTTCTCGGTGGTCTCCGCCCAGATGTCGATGACCTTGTTGTAGCGCTCTCCGTCGGTGATCAGACCCTCGAGGTACTGGTTCTCGATCTCGGCGACCTCGGCCTTGGCCTCGTTGAGGAACTCGGCCTTCTTCTCCGGGATGATCATGTCGCGCAGGGCGATGGAGATGCCGGCGCGGGTCGCGTTGTTGTACCCGAGCGTCCGCACGCGGTCGGCCAGGAGCACCGTCTCCTTCTCGCCGGTGAGGCGGTAGGTGACGTCGATCAGCGCACCGAGCTCCTTCTTGCCCAGCACCTTGTTGATGGCGTCGAAGCCCACCACGTCGGGGACGATCTCCCACAGCAGGACGCGGCCCACGGTGGTGTCGACCCGGCGGCCGTCGATGCGGCAGGTGATCTTCGCCTGCAGGTGCACCTCGCCGTGGTCGTACGCGGCGCGGACCTCCACGGGGCTCGAGAAGATGCGGCCCTCACCCGGCGCGAACTCGCGGGGGCGGGTCATGTAGTAGATGCCGAGCACCATGTCCTGGGTCGGGACGATGATGGGCTTGCCGTTCGCCGGGCTCAGGATGTTGTTGGTGCTCATCATGAGCACGCGGGCCTCCATCTGTGCCTCGATGGAGAGCGGCACGTGCACGGCCATCTGGTCGCCGTCGAAGTCCGCGTTGAAGGCGGCGCACACCAGCGGGTGGAGCTGGATGGCCTTGCCCTCGATGAGGACCGGCTCGAAGGCCTGCATGCCCAGGCGGTGCAGCGTGGGCGCGCGGTTGAGGATCACCGGGTGCTCACGGATCACGTCCTCGAGGATGTCCCAGACCTCGGGACGCTCCTTCTCCACCATCTTCTTCGCGCTCTTGATGGTGGTGACGTAGCCCTTCTCTTCGAGCTTGTTGTAGATGAACGGCTTGAAGAGCTCGAGGGCCATGACCTTGGGCAGGCCGCACTGGTGCAGGCGCAGCTCCGGGCCCACCACGATGACCGAGCGGCCGGAGTAGTCGACGCGCTTGCCGAGCAGGTTCTGGCGGAAGCGGCCCTGCTTGCCCTTGAGCATGTCCGAGAGGCTCTTGAGCGGGCGCTTGTTGGGGCCGGTGATGGTCTTGCCGCGGCGGCCGTTGTCGAACAGCGCGTCCACCGCCTCCTGCAGCATCCGCTTCTCGTTGCGGATGATGATGTCCGGAGCGTTGAGCTCCTGCAGGCGCTTGAGGCGGTTGTTGCGGTTGATGACCCGGCGGTAGAGGTCGTTGAGGTCGGAGGTCGCGAAGCGGCCACCGTCCAGGGGCACCAGCGGACGCAGATCCGGCGGGATGACCGGGATCACGTCGAGCATCATCCACTCGGGGAGGTTGCCCGAGGTGCGGAAGGCCTCCACGACCTTGAGGCGCTTGGCGTACTTCTTCCGCTTGGCCTCGCTGGTGGTCTCGCGCATGTCCGCGCGGAGGGTCTCGGCCAGCTTCGGGATGTCCAGGCTCTTGAGGAGCTCACGCACCGCCTCGCCGCCCATGCCCGCGGTGAAGCCGTCCTCACCGAACTCGGTCTGCAGCTTGTAGAGCTTGTCCTCGGAGATCAGCTCGCCCTGCTGCAGCGGCGTCGTCTTCGGATCGATGACGATGTAGCTCTCGCAGTAGAGGACCTTCTCCAGCTCCTTGAGGGTGATGTCGAGCATGTTCCCGATGCGGCTCGGGAGGCTCTTGAGGAACCAGATGTGGGCGACGGGGGTCGCCAGGGTGATGTGGCCCAGGCGCTCACGGCGCACCTTGGACTGGATC
The DNA here is from genome assembly GCA_035304185.1 of Myxococcaceae bacterium. GTDB lineage: Bacteria > Myxococcota > Myxococcia > Myxococcales > Myxococcaceae > DATGQN01. The sequence goes on along the minus strand of DATGQN010000055.1, from coordinate 3,263 downwards.
ACCTCGACGCCGCACTTCTCGCAGACCACGCCGCGGTGCTTCATGCGCTTGTACTTGCCGCAGTTGCACTCGTAGTCCTTCACCGGCCCGAAGATGCGCGCGCAGAACAGGCCGTCACGCTCGGGCTTGAAGGTCCGGTAGTTGATCGTCTCCGGCTTCTTGACCTCGCCGTGGCTCCACTGGCGGATCTTCTCCGGGCTCGCGAGCGCGACCCGGATGGCGGAGAACGAAAGCGGGTCCTTCGGCTTCTCGAAGAAATTGAAGATGTCCTTCATGACCGCTCCAGCTTGAATCGGTGGGGCCCACTCCGGCGCGTCAGACCTCGACGCCGCCCTGCTGCCCGGGCCCCACCCGGATTGTGATGTGAGTTCTTTGAGAGAAAGTCTGTCGTGTCAGCGGTCAGGCGTCCGTGCCGGTCAGGGGGGTGTCTGAACCCTCCGTCGACCCGCCCCCGAAGCTGCGCGAGCGCTCAGGCGGCGGCTCCTCGAGCAGCTCCACGTCGAGCGCCAGGGACTGGAGCTCCTTGAGGAGGACGTTGAACGACTCCGGCAGGCCGGACTCGAGCACGTTGTCGCCCTTGACGATGGCCTCGTACATCCGGGTCCGGCCGACGACGTCGTCGGACTTCACCGTGAGGAACTCCTGCAGCGAGTAGGCGGCGCCGTAGGCCTCCATGGCCCACACCTCCATCTCACCGAGGCGCTGACCACCGAACTGCGCCTTGCCGCCGAGCGGCTGCTGGGTGACGAGCGAGTAGGGCCCGATGGAGCGGGCGTGGATCTTCTCGTCCACCAGGTGGTGCAGCTTGAGCATGTACATGATGCCCACGGTGACATCCCGGTCGAACGGCTCGCCGGTGCGGCCGTCGAAGAGGACGCTCTGCCCCGAGCGGGAGTAGCCGGCCTCGTCGAACAGCGCCTCGAGCTCTTCCTCGCGGGCCCCGTCGAACACCGGGCTGGCCACGTGGATGCCCTTCTTCACCTTGGAGATGATCGTCTTGACCTCGTCGTCCGAGCAGCCGTCCACGAACTTCGCGAACTCGGGCGTCGTGTAGATCTCCTTGAGCTTCTTGCGCAGGGCATCCGGGCTCCAGTTCTCCTCCATGTACTTCTGGAGGCGCTCACCGACGCCGCGGGCGGCCCAGCCCATGTGGGTCTCGAGGATCTGGCCGATGTTCATGCGGCTCGGAACGCCGAGGGGGTTGAGCACAATGTCCACCGGACGGCCGTCCTCGAGGTAGGGCATGTCCTCCTCGGGGAGGATGCGGCTGACCACACCCTTGTTGCCGTGACGGCCGGCCATCTTGTCGCCGACCATCAGCTTGCGCTTGATGGCGACGTAGACCTTCACCATCTTGATGACGCCCGGCGGGAGCTCATCGCCCTTCTTGATGCGGGCGATCTTCTCGCCGAAGGCCAGCTTGATGGCCTCGACCTGACCCTCGAGGTTGCCGATGATCCCGGCGACCTTCTCGTTGATCTCGGCGTTGACGTCGATCTCGGTCCAGTAGCGGTACGGGACCTTGGCGAGGCCGGACTCGTCGAGCACCTGGCCCTTCTCGAGCAGCACCTGACCGCGGTCGTCCACCAGCTTGCTGGCGACCGTCTGCTTCACCAGCAGGCGGCGGGCCCGGGCGAAGGCCGAGTCCTGGATGACCTTGATCTCGTCGTTCTGGTCCTTGAGGAGCTTGGCCTCCTCCATGGACTCGATCTGCTTGGCGCGCTCGTCCTTCTCGACGCCCTTCCGGCTGAAGACCTTGGCGTTGATGATGGTGCCCACGACGCCCGGGGGGACGCGCAGGGAGCTGTCACGCACGTCGCCGGCCTTCTCACCGAAGATGGCGCGCAGCAGCTTCTCCTCGGGGGAGAGCTGGGTCTCGCCCTTCGGGGTGATCTTGCCGACCATCACGTCGCCGGGCTTCACCTCGGCGCCGATGCGGATGATGCCGCTCTCGTCCAGGTCCTTGAGGGCCTCTTCACCCACGTTCGGGATGTCGCGGGTGATCTCCTCCTTGCCGAGCTTCGTGTCGCGGGCGATGCACTCGAACTCCTCGATGTGCACGGAGGTGAAGACGTCCTCCTTCACCACGCGCTCGGAGAGGAGGATGGAGTCCTCGAAGTTGTAGCCCTGCCACGGCATGAACGCGACGACCACGTTCGCGCCCAGCGCCAGCTCACCGGACTCACATGCAGGACCGTCGGCCAGCACGTCGCCCTTCTTCACCCGCGCGCCCTTGGCCACGATGGGCTTCTGGTTGAGGCACGAGTTCTGGTTCGAGCGCTGGTACTTGAGGAGGTTGTAGATGTCGACCTCGCTCGTGGCGGTCTCGTTCTCGGAGACGTCCGCCTTCACCACGATGCGGCTGGCATCCACGCGCTCGATCACGCCGTCGCGCTTGGCGACCACGCAGACGCCGGAGTCGCGGGCCACGGTGCCCTCGAGGCCGGTGCCCACCAGCGGCGCGTTGGTGCGCAGCAGGGGGACCGCCTGACGCTGCATGTTGCTGCCCATGAGCGCGCGGTTCGCGTCGTCGTTCTCGAGGAACGGGATCAGCGAGGCGGCCACGGAGACGAGCTGGTTGGGGGACACGTCCATCAGGTCCACGTCCGTGGGACGCGACTGGATGTTCTCCCCCTCCTTCCGGGTCGCGATGAGGTCGCCGACCAGGTCGTTGTTGTCGTTCAGCTCGGAGTTCGCCTGGGCGATGGTGTGCTTCTCCTCCTGGAGGGCGGAGTAGAACTCCACGTCGCCGGTGACGTGACCCTCTTCGACCTTGCGGTACGGCGTCTCGACGAAGCCGTACTCGTTCACGCGGGCGAAGGTGGAGAGCGAGGCGATGAGGCCGATGTTCGGACCTTCCGGCGTCTCGATGGGGCAGATGCGGCCGTAGTGCGTGGGGTGCACGTCGCGCACCTCGAAGCCGGCGCGCTCGCGGGTCAGACCGCCGGGCCCGAGGGCCGAGAGGCGGCGCTTGTGCGTCACCTCGGAGAGCGGGTTGGTCTGGTCCATGAACTGCGAAAGCTGCGAGGAGCCGAAGAACTCCTTGATCACCGCCGTGACCGGCTTGGCGTTGATCAGGTCGTGGGGCATGAGCGTCTCGATCTCCTGGAGCGACATGCGCTCCTTGATCGCGCGCTCCATGCGCACCAGGCCGATCCGGTACTGGTTCTCGAGCAGCTCGCCCACCGCCCGGACGCGGCGGTTGCCCAGGTGGTCGATGTCGTCGATGTTGCCGTGGCCGTTCTTGAGGTCCACCAGCACCC
>DATGQN010000054.1:0-4626 GCA_035304185.1 Myxococcaceae bacterium | reverse complement strand
GGCTGATGGCGGCTGCTGGTCACGCGTCACAGGTTGAGGCCCGGAGCTGAACTTTCCGACCGGTTCGTCCTGCGGGCGGGCCGCGGAGGCGACCCGTGATCTTCCGCCAACTCTTCGACGCCGAGTCCTCGACCTTCAGCTACCTCATCGGCGATGCCTCCTCGCGGAAGGCGGCCCTGATCGATCCCGTCCTCGAGCAGGTGGATCGGGATCTCCAGCTCGTTCACGAACTGGGGCTGTCCCTCAGCCATGTCCTCGAGACCCACCTCCACGCCGATCACGTGACCGGGGCGGGGATGCTCCGGCAGCGGACCGGCTGCACGGTGGTCGTCGGAGAGCTGGGAGCGGAGGGCGCCGATCGACACGTTCGACACGGCGACGAACTCCGGGTGGGCGGACTGCTGGTCCACGTGCTCGCGACGCCCGGACATACCGACGACAGCCTGAGCTATCTCGTCGGCGACCGCGTCTTCACCGGGGATGCGCTGCTCGTCCGGGGGACCGGGCGCACCGACTTCCAGAACGGTGATCCCAGCCAGCTCTATGACTCCATCACCCATGTGCTGTTCGCGCTTCCCGACGACACCCGCGTCTACCCGGCGCACGACTACCGGGGCCGCACCATGAGCACCATCGGTGAGGAGCGGCGTCACAATCCGCGGCTCGCCGGGAAGGACCGCGCCGCCTTCATCGAGTTGATGAACGGGCTCGAGCTCGGGATGCCGAAGCGCATCGACGTGGCGGTCCCTGCGAATCGCTCGCTGGGCATGGTCGTGCCGGGTGGGGCCTGACCCCTCCGGGCGCCAGCGGGTTCAGCTGGCAGCCGGTCGTGGGTGACAGGAAGCCTCTCCACCCGCAGGTGTCTGCGCCGCCAGCACCTCGGCGATGGCGGACAGCGTCTGCCCGGCAGCCGCTTCAATCTTGAGGGCCGCGCGTTCCTCTCCCCGCACCGGGCCCCGGTTGACGATGACGATGGGGAGCTTCCGCTCGCAGGCGCGAAGCAGGAAGCGATAGCCCGAGAAGACCTGGAGGGAGGTGCCGGTCACCAGCAAGGCGTCAGCCCGGTCGATCTGCGCGTACGCCGCCTCGACGATGGGCCGGGCGACGTGATCGCCGAAGAAGACGACCTTGGGCTTGAGGGGGCCTCCACAGCTCAGACACGTGGGCGGGATGAAGCGCTCGATGAGAGCATCCGGGAGATCGGCGTCACCGTCGGGGGCCATCGGGCTGGGGCCGTCGAGCCACCCGGGGTTGAGGGCGCGCATCCGCGCCTGGACCGAGTCGCGATCCTCTTCCGCCGGGCAGTCGAGACAGATGACGTCGGCCAGCGCCCCGTGAAGCTCGGTGACCCGCCGGCTCCCCGCCGCATGATGCAGGCGGTCCACGTTCTGGGTGATGAGCGCTTCGACCGACCCCACCTGTTCCAGGACAGCGAGCGCCCGATGCGCGGGACCGGGGCGCGCCCGCCGGAAGGTCTCCCATCCCGCCATGGCGCGCGCCCAATAGCGTCGCCGCAGCAGCTCCGAGCGCACGAACTCCGGTCCCTGGATCGGCCGGCGGGGTCCCTTCGCGAGGGACTCGGGGCTGCGGTAGTCGGGGATGCCCGACTCCGTGCTCACCCCGGCTCCGGAGAGGGCCACCACCCGGCGTCCCTTCAGCAGCTCGATGGCGTTCTGGATTGTCACGATGGCGCGGGAGTCTGGCAGTCCGGGTGTCGGTCCGCCACGGCAGGCAACCCCGGTGGTCTTGGTCGGAACCCAGGCGCTCGGGCAGGATGCGCAGATGATCCAGCTCTACGCCGAGAGCTTTGCGCCGTGGTGTGAGAAGGCGCGGTGGGCCCTCGATCACCACCGCGTGGCGTACCGCTACACCGAGCACGTTCCCATGGTGGGCGAGCTCCGGCTGCGGCTCGCCGCACGCAAGCTGCGCGGGGTCGTCACCGTCCCGCTGCTGGTCACCGGGTCCGGCGTTCTCATGGACTCGGTGGCCATCGCGAGGGCTGCGGAGGGGCTGGGAGGGCCGCCGGAGAAGGGGCCGCAGACCCTGTTCCCGGAAGGAGAGGCCCAGGCGCTCGCGCAGTGGAACCTCTGGAGTGAGATCGTCATGACCTCGGGGCGCGCGCTGCTCTTGGGGCGGATGTTGCGCCACCCCGAAGCGCGTGAGCAGCTGCCGCCCTTCGTTCCCAAGGGATTCCGCCCGATGTTGCAGCCCCTGGCCGCGCAGGGCACCCGCTTCCTGGTCCGAAAAAATACGGCATCCAGCCCGAGGCGGATGCGCACCACGCCTCCCGGATCCGGTCTGCGCTTCAAGCGGTGCGGGAGGCGCTTGCGGATGGGCGCCGGCGCTTGCTCCCGGACGGGAGGTTCTCCTTCGCCGACATCACGGTGGCCACCTCCCTGCAGTTCCTCCTCCCGGTGGGGGATGGGTACATGCCGCTCGGCACCGCCACGCGCGAGGTCTGGACGCACCCGGAGCTCGCCGATGAGTTCGCGGATCTTCTCGCGTGGCGGGATGAGGTCTACGACGCGCATCGCCCGCCTCCGGCCCAGCACTGAACGCCGCCTCCGGTAGGGGGCACGAACGCACCCATCGGGAATCAAGTGTGGCCGAGCGCTCGGGCTGCTGGCCGCTCACCTGCCAGATTCGCTGCGGCACGGAGCCGGGATGAGCTGACTGAATCCGCCATCCCGGCGCCGAGCCACCCGAGAGCTCTGCCGGCCGGCTCCCCTGTCTTTGCGGCCGCGACGCGGTTCCCACCATCCTGGTCTCAGCTTTCACCTTCCCCAGGGAGCGTCAGCAGATGGCCACGAGGAAGAACCCTCCGCACTACCCGCGCCCGGAACACCGCTTCAGCAAGGCGAAGATCGGGATGACCTACGAGGACTCCCGCCCGGACTATCCACCACCTCTTCCCAAGGCCCCGCAGGGCGCGCCGAACATCGTCCTGGTGCTGCTCGATGACGTCGGTTACGGCTGGCCCAGCACCTATGGGGGACCGGTGCGGATGCCGACCGCGGATCGCCTGAGCCGTGAGGGGCTGACCTACTGCCAGTTCCACACCACCGCCCTGTGCGCCCCCACCCGCGCGGCCCTGCTCACCGGACGCAATCACCACACCGTCTCCACCGGGGTGGTGCAGGAGATGGCCACCGGCTACCCGGGCTACACCGGCATCATCCCGCGCAGCACCGCCACCATCGGCGAGCTGCTCTCCCCGAACGGCTATGCGACCGCGTGGTTCGGGAAGAACCACAACGTCCCGGAGAACCAGACGAGCGCCATCGGCCCCTTCGACTGCTGGCCGGTGCGACGGGGGTTCGACTACTTCTATGGGTTCGTTTCAGGTGAAACAGACCAGTTCTACCCGGCGATGTACCGGCAGACCGTCCCGGTGGAGCCGTCGCGGACGCCGGAGGAGGGCTATCAGCTCACGACCGACATTGCGGATGACTGCATCAGGTGGATGCGGACCCAGAAGTCACTCGCGCCGGATCGTCCCTTCTTCGCGCACTTCGCTCCCGCGGCGGCACACGGCCCCCACCAGCCGCCCCTGGCGTGGCGCGGCCGGAACAAGGGGCGCTTCGACATGGGCTGGGACCGCATGCGCGAGGAGATCTTCCAGCGGCAGCTCGAGCTGGGGGTGATCCCGGAGGGCACCAAGCTGACCCCGCGCCCGAAGGAGCTCCCTGCCTGGGACAGCTTCAGCAAAGAGGCGCAGGAGCTGCTTTCGCTGCAGGCCGAGGTCTTCGCCGACTACCTGGAGCACTGCGACCATGAGGTCGGGCGGCTCGTCGCGACCCTCGAGGAGCTGGGCGAGTACGAGAACACGCTCTTCATCTACATCCTGGGCGACAACGGCTCGAGCGCCGAGGGAAGCGTGCTGGGCACCATCAGCGAGGGCACCACGATGCAGGGCCTCACCCCCTCGTTGGAGGTGAGCGGTCGCTTCAAGGAGGTGTGGGGCCTGCCTGGCACCTGGCCCCATTTCTCGGCCGCGTGGGCCTGGGCCGGTGACACGCCGTTCCAGTGGACCAAGCAGATCGCCTCGCACTTCGGCGGCACCCGCAACGGGATGGTGGTGAGCTGGCCGAACTGGATCGCCGACCGGGGGGCACGGCGCTTCCAGTTCCATCACGTCATCGACATCGTCCCCACGCTGCTCGAGGTCCTGGGGCTGGACGAGCCGGCATCCGTCTACGGCGCCCAACAGTTGCCGATCGAAGGCATCAGCATGGCCTACACCTTCGACCGGGCAAACGCCGATGCACCCAGCCGCCGCACCGTTCAGTACTTCGAAATGCTGGGGAACCGCGCGCTCTACAAGGACGGGTGGATCGCGAGCTGCCGCCATGGACGCCTGCCCTGGGAGACCGCGGGCAGCGCGGACTTCGCCGACGACCGCTGGGAGCTCTACCGCGTGGAGCATGACTTCAGTCAGTCGGAGGACCTGGCCGAAGCGTACCCCGAGAAGGTCCGTGAGCTGCGCGACCGGTTCCTCATCGAGGCCGCGCGGTACAACGTCTTTCCCCTGGACGATCGCTTCGCCGAACGCACGGATGGCGCACAGCGGCCGAACCCGTTCACCGGACGGAAGGAGCTGACCTTCTATCCGGGGATGGATCGCCT
>DATGQN010000053.1:0-51446 GCA_035304185.1 Myxococcaceae bacterium | reverse complement strand
GAGGGGCTGCAGGCTCTCGAAGATGGCATCCACCTGCGAGGACACCTGCGCGTCGGCGGTGTTCGGCCACGTCGCCAGCAGCATGTAGACCTGACGCTCGGCGCCGGTGCGCACCGCCACCCGCCCCTTCACGCCGACCTCCATCTGAAAGCGGAACCCCACCGCATCGGGCGCCAGGCCCAGTGGCTCCAGGCCGAAGGTCTCCGCCCCCAGCTCCCGCTGCATGCCCAGGGTGAGGCGCTCGGCGTACTCGAGCGAGGAGGCCTGCGCCGGCGCGATCTGCAGCACGATGGTGGCGCCGCTCACATGCTGAAGCGTCACCGGGACCATGAGCCCGTCCACGCTGCGCGACCGGTTCTCGGTCAGCTCCCACTCACCGCTCGGGTGGCTGAGCTCGAAGCGCAGCTGATCGTTCACGTAGTGCGCGACGTCGGGACCGCGCTCCACCGCGGCGACTTCGGGGATCACCGGCCCGCTGCCCCCGGTGGCCTCCGCCGCGCCCCGGACGCCCGAGCATCCGCACACCACCACCGCCCCGAGCGCCAAACCGCTCCACACGCCCCCACCCCGCCCCCAACCGCCCATCGCCACCTCCCCCTTCGCTCGCAGGCTGGGAATGTGAGCAGGCAGCGACCAGCGGAGGGGCATGGGCCCTGTCGGCTGGCAGACGGGCTCGGCAGGTGCGGAGAGGCGAAGCGGGCAGCATCGGACGCAGCGATGGAGAAAAACTCCCCCGCGTTGAAGCTCCGTGCCTGGAGGCTCGCGCCTCAGGCCGAGCCGTTCAGCGCCTCCAGGAGCGAGCGCGCGACGGTGACCGGATCCTCGGCACGGTAGACGGGGCGCCCCACCACCAGGAGGTCCGCTCCGGCCGCCCAGGCCTCGGCGGGAGTCCGTGCCCGCGCCTGGTCCCCCCGGTCCGCGCCCGACGGGCGGATTCCGGGCGTACACAACAGCGCGTGAGGTCCCAGCGCCGCGCGCAGCAGCCCCGCCTCGTGGGGGGCGCAGACCAGCCCCCGCGCACCCGCCGCCAGGGCCATCTCCGCCAGCCTCTGCACCTGGGCTTCGAGCGTTTCGGTGACCCCCAACCCGGCCAGCGTCGCCGGCGTGGTGGAGGTCAGCACGGTGACCGCGAGGATCCCCGGAGCGGCATGTCCCGCGGCGGCGGCGCCCTCTTCTGCGCCCTCCACGGCCGCCGCCACCATGTCCCGGCCTCCTGAGGCGTGGACCGTCAAGAGCCCCACGCCCAGCGCACCTGCGCGCGCCGCCGCGAGCCGCACCGTGTTCGGGATGTCGTGGAGTTTGAGGTCCAGGAAGACCTGGGCGCCTTGTGCGCGGAACGCCTCCACCGCGGCCGGTCCGTGCTCCACGAAGAGGCTCAGGCCCACCTTCGCCCAGCCCATCCAGGGCTCCACCCGGCGATAGAGTTCGAGGGCCTCAGGCAGCGGCAGATCCGCCGCCAGCGCCAGGGATGAGCGGGAAGGCGTGCGCATGGGGGGCTCTCTCACGAACGTCTCCGGGTCGGCACCCTCGCAGGCACGACCGGGCTCGGCGGCCGGAACAAGTGCGCCCCGCGATGCACCTGAAGCGTCAGGGACATGCGAGGCGCCTCGTGACTGCAGACTGTCCAGAACCCTCCGGGCGTCAACGCTGCCAGACGTCCGATGGGCTTGGCTTTCGGCGGGAGGCTCAGCCGCCGGTGCGGCGGAGCTCCTCGTCGATGATGGACTTGAACTGCGAGAACGGGACCGCGCCGTTGAGGGGGATTCCGTTCACGAAGAAGGCCGGGGTTCCGGTCACGCCGGCCGCCGCACCCGCGGCCATGTCGTTGCGGACCACCTGCGCGTGCTTGCCCGACTCGAGGCAGGTGTTGAACGCCTGCGTGTCGAGCTCCAGCTCCTGCGCGTAGCCCTTGAGCGCGTCCACCCCCAGCGCCTTCTGGTTGTCGAAGAGCTTGTCGTGCATCTCCCAGAACTTGTTCTGGTCATGCGCACACATCGCGGCCTCGCCGGCCTTCTGCGCGTTCGGGTGGAAGTCGAGCGGGAAGTGGCGGAAGACCACGCGCACCTGCTCGGGGTAGGCCTTCATGACCTCTTCGACGACCGTCCGTCCGCGTGCGCAGTAGGGGCACTCGAAGTCGCTGAACTCGACGATGGTGACCTTCGCGTCCTCGGGTCCCATGGAGGGGCCGGTCGCCTCGACCTCGACGCGCGGCGCCTCGAGGAGGATGTTGACGCCCTTCTCCGCCTTGATCTGCTCGACGAACTGGGTGGCAATCTGCTGCCGCTGCCGGGACTTGAGGAACTCGACGATCTGCGGGCGGTAGGTGTCGATGGTCGCGCCGGGGGGGAGGTTCTCGGCGGCCTCGTCATAGGTCGCCTGGATCTCCTCGTCGGTGGGCTCGGTGATCTTGCCGTCGACCTCCGCCTGGAGGAGCGCCTCGGGCCCCGCGAGGCCCCGCTTCTGCGCCTCGTCGGTGAGCACCTTCTCGAGGACGAAGTTCTCGGTCGCGTTGCGACGCATCTCGAACTTCTGCTTCTCGACCTGCTCCTGGAGCTGCTTGAGCTGCGGGGCGATCTTCTCCTCGACCTGGCCGAGGGTGATCTTCTCGTCGCCGATCGTCGCGACGACGGTGTCGGGAGAAGGTTCGCCGGCACCGGCCTGCGTGGCCGTGGACGTCGCCTTCGGAGCGGGCGTGGTGGTGTTCGACTGACCGTTCTTGCAGGCGGCCAGCAGGGACGCCGCGCACAGGGCGACGACGGTCAAACGCAGGGCAGAATGGCTCATAGGCCGCGGACTTAACGCTTCAACCGAGCCTCTTTGCAAGCACAACCCAGGAGGGGCAACCGGGGGCTTTCACCACCCGGCGAAGCGCGCTTGCCCCGGCGGTTGTGCGCAGGCTGCTGACGGAAGAAAAGCGCCACCGGACCGGAAGCCGATGGCGCTTTCATCAGGGAATCCGCAGGGAACCGCCGGATCGCGCGAACGTCTTCGGGGCATGGCCTCCACGCCCCGGATTGGCCTGAGTGCTGCGATCAGGCCGCGACGGGCTGCCGGGAGGGCGCGAGCGACGGGAGGCGCAGCCCCAGGCCCTCGCAGGAGCGGGCGCGGACCACCTGGTAGTTCGCCGGATCCGAGAGGACCTCCTGCACAAGGCGGTGATGCAGGGCGTGTCCGGTCTTGTGGGCTTCCAGGCGCCCCACCACCGGGTAGCCCAACAGCGCGAGATCGCCGATCGCGTCCAGCACCTTGTGGCGCACGAACTCGTCCGGGAAGCGCAGGCCATCCGGGTTGAGGATGGAGAAGTCGTCGACGACGATCGCGTTCTCCAGCGAGCCGCCGCGCGCGAGGCCCGCGGCCTTCAGACGCTCCACGTCCCGCAGGAAGCCGAAGGTGCGGGCGCGGGAGATGTCGCTCAGGTAGGCGCCGTCATCGAGCGCGATGTCGATGCACTGGTCGCTGATGAGCGGGTGCTGGAAGTCGATGGTTGCGCGGATGCGCAGCCGATCCGACGGCGCCAGGGTCGCGACCTTGTCGCCGTCACGCACGGTGACCGCGCGCTGAATGACCAGCATCTGGCGCGCGGCGTCCTGCAGGCGCACCCCGCCCTCGGTCAGCATGGTGACGAAGGGGGCGGCGCTGCCATCGAGGATGGGGACCTCGGGGGCGTCCAGCTCCACCCGGGCGTTGTCGATGCCCAGGCCCGCCAGGGCCGAGAGCAGATGCTCCACGGTGCCCACGCGGGCACCATCCCGGCCGAGGCTGGTGGCCAGCGCGGTGTCCACCACGTATTCCGACTTGGCCGGCACGGTCACCGCCGGGCTGTGGTCGGTCCGCACGAAGATGATGCCGGTGTCCACCGGCGCCGGAAGCACGCGAAGCCGAACCGGCTGACCGGTATGCAGCCCCACTCCCTCGCAGCCCACCGGCGTCGCCAACGTGCGCTGATTCCACAGACCCTTGGACATTCCCGTCGCTTCCCCACGCGCCTCGCCCGAAGCCGCGGACACCCCGCCGCAGACCGGAGACGACGCCAATGCGTTGCCAAAAGCGGACTACCAAAGCAAGCCCGGTGCCATCCGGGTGACACCCTCTCCGGGCCGTCAGCCGCCCCGCCCCATCGCCAACCCCCTGGAAACACAGGCGTTTCCTCGGACCGCCCCCACCCTCGTGCCAGCAAGACGTGAGGTGGGTGACAGTTTCCCTGTCGCACTGCGACACGGATGTCGGGGTCAGTGGATGAGGTAGGTGTCGCGGAGGGCCTCCGCAGCGGGGCGGTCGAATGTCGCGGCGCGCAACTGGGCCCTGCGGCTCACCGAGGTGAAGGTGGCCTCGGCCACCTGGGAGAGGGCCTCGCAGTCCTGGGCCATCCGCTCGCGGCGCGCGCGCCCATCCGGGGGCAGCAGCGGCTCGTGCACCAGGGCCGCCCCCTTCTCCACCGCGGCCATGTCGCCGAAGCGCAGCAGCAGAAAGCCCACGCTCTCGAACTCGTCCAGACAGCGGCGCAGGCCTTCCAACGCGCGATCCCCCGCGGGCAGATCCTCCCCCCGGAGGGTGGCGGCCACGTGCCGACTGAGGGTGGCGATGACCCAGAGATCCCGGCGCAGGCGCTCGGCGCGTTCGACCTCGGAGGTCAGTGCCTCGAAGCCCTCGCTGGTGTCGACGCCACAGGCGGTGGCCAGCGCGAGCACCTGCTCCTCGACGAGGGTGCGCAGCTGCTCGACGAGCTGTTCGGGTTCCGCGTCGCGCTTGGCCAGGGCGCTGTCCATCCCCTCGCGCAGACGCCTCGCCATCCGCACCCCGGCGGTCTTCTGGCGTTTGTCGGTGACGCCCTGGAGGTAGGAGCCGGTGAGCCACCCGGCGAGGCTGTCCACCTCACCGCGGATCACCGCGAACACCACCCGCGCCCGGCGGGGCTGCCCCGGAGGAATCGACTCCAGGCAGCGCCAGATCCGGAAGAGCGCGAGCCATGCGGTGGCCAGCGCCCACCGCGCGGGACGCTCGAGACGCTTGAGGTGCTCGAGCAGCGTCACCGAAGGGATCCGGTCGTACTCGAGGCGGAACTCCAGCGGACGGAAGGGGCGGAAGTAGCGGTTGAGCAGCACCTCCCGGGTCGCCAGGGTCCCCACCTCCACGTAGAGGGCGGTGGGGATGGTGGGCAGCTCGAGCAGATGGGAGGCCACCACCCGGAGGGCAGTGAAGCTCTGGCGCAGCACGCCCAGGCTCTCCTCCGGCGTCTCCTGGGCCAGCTCCTCCTCGAGCAGCAGGCGCCGCTGACGATCATCGGTGAGCTGGCTCTCCACGAAGCGCCGGAAGACGAACTTCTGGTCGCTGTCGGGATCGAGCAGGCGGCGGCTCAGCCCCAACGCGCCCTCGAGCGCTTCGCGCACGTCCAGCAGCATCGGCCGCAGGTCCCCCTGACCGGGGCCGCCTCCGGCGCGTTCCACCGCCTGCCGTGAGAAGCAGCGCTCCACCCCGCGCAACAGGACCTCGAACTCGAAGAGCAGCTCCTCGCGCCCTTCCACCCCCAGGCGACGCAGCCAGCGTCCGCGTTCGGCGAGCAGCTCCTGACGGGGGGCCTGGGACTCGCGCATGAGCGCGGTCAGCCCGTTCGCGTCGGGCTCCGGGAGGGTGCCCTCCTCGGGCTCCAGCGCTCCGGACTCTGACGCCGTGCTCACAGCAGGCTCCCCTGGTTCGGCGGAAGGAGCGGTGCCTTGCGCCCGAAGAGCTCGTAGGCGAGGCCGGTGGCCATGCGTCCTCGGGGCGTGCGCATCAACATCCCCTCCTGCAGCAGGTAGGGCTCATAGACGTCCTCGATGGTCTCCCGCTGTTCGCCCACGCTGGCGGCCAGGGTGTCCACGCCGACCGGCCCGCCGCCGAACTTGTCGATGATGGTCAGCAGCAGCTTGCGATCCATGGGATCGAGGCCGCGGCCATCAATCTCCAGGCGCAGCAGCGCGCGATCCGCGAGCTCGGCGGTGATGCGGCCGTCCCCTTCCACTTCGGCGAAGTCCCGCAGGCGGCGGAGCAGCCGGTTGGCGATGCGGGGGGTCCCGCGGCTGCGGCGCGCGACCTCCTGGGCGCCCGAAGCGTCCAGCGGCACCCCGAGGATGCCGGCGGAGCGCAGCAGGATCTTCTCCAGGTCCTCGACGCGGTAGTACTCGAGCCGCTCCTGGATCTGGAACCGGTCCCGCAGCGGCGAGGTGAGCAGGCCGGTGCGGGTCGTCGCGCCCACCAGCGTGAAGCGCGGCAGATCGATCTTCATCGCCCGCGCCGCGGGGCCGGTGTCGATGGTGATGTCCAGCCGGAAGTCCTCCATCGCCGGATAGAGGTACTCCTCCACGGCTGCGTTGAGGCGGTGGATCTCATCGATGAAGAGGACGTCGCGGGGCTGGAGGTTGGTGAGCAGCCCGGCCAGATCCCCCTTCCGCTCCAGCGCGGGACCCGAGGTGACGTGGACGCCGACGCCGAGTTCGGCGCCGATGATGTGGGCCAGCGAGGTCTTGCCCAGTCCCGGGGGGCCGCTGAAGAGGCAGTGGTCCAGGGCATCGTCGCGTCCGCGTGCCGCGGCCACATAGACCTTCAGCTTCTCGATGACCGGCGACTGACCGACGTAGTCACCGAACCCCCTGGGGCGCAGGCTCTGCTCCACGCGCCTCTCATCCGGTTGCAGGTCTCCTTCGAGTGTCTGGTCCAATCGCGACATGGCGCCGCGCAGGGTAGCAGGCGCCGGGGGAAAGCCGTGGGCCTTCAGTCCGGGATGCCCCCCGGTGGGGTCCAGCGCAGCAGTCCGGCGTGGAGCAGCTCGGGCTCCCCGTCCACACCGGGCACGTCCTGACCCAGGCGACGGATGGACACCCGGAAGCGCTCCCTGGACGTCTGTACGCCTGCCCCCCGGGCGGCCTCGAAAGCGGCGGTCCAGTGCGCGAAGAACGCATGCAGGGGATGCCCCGGTCGCACGCTGCGACGCAGATCCCGGGGGAGCCAATCGCGGAACTGCAACGGCGCGAAGCCGCGGTCGAAGTCGGTGCCGAAGAGCAGCCCCACCCGCTCCAGCGTGCCCCCACGCACCCGGAGCAGATGGCAGGTGAGCAGGTGGCCCCGGGGATCCGCGCTCCCTTCCCACACCCAGGCCTCGTCTGGAAGGCAGCGGCCCAGGCGTTGATGGGCCTCCCGTGCCGCCTCCAGGGGATAGCCCCGAAGCACGTTCATCACCCGGACCCAGCGCACGTCCTCGCCGGGGTGGACGGGGAGGTCGAAGCCCCCTTCGCGGAACGCCAGACGGGTGTCCTCCGCAGTCGAAGCCCGCGCTGCGGCGACCCGATGGGAGGCCTGCTCCACGGCGATCACCCCGGGGGTCTCCAGGTGCATCGCACGCAGCGTCTCCAACAGCTCGAGCGAGGTCACCGGGGTCTCCCCGAAGCCGAGGTCCACGACGACGGGCCGGAGACCCGGAGCGGGCGGCCGGGTGAGGGAGGGAGGAGGATGGAGGCGCAGCAGGGTGTCCAACAGGCGCAGGCGCCCGGCCGCGGTCCGCCCCTTCGTCGGGTGGAGGGGCGCGCCTTCAGGTCCCACGGAGACCACCGTCAGTGGGTGGCCTTGCGGAGCGCCTGGAGCGCCTCCCGGAAGAGGCGCTCGAAGCCCTCGGCGTCACCCAACCGCTCCCGCGCGAGCGCGACACCGCGCTCGGCCTCCGGCGGCTTGTAGCCGAGGTTCTGAAGTGCCGAGATCACGTCCTTGTCGGCGGCGGTCGTCGGCGTCTTCGCTTCGGCCGGTGCCTGGCTGCCCCGCGCGAGTGCCTGGGCCTTGTCCCGCAGCTCGAGGACGACGCGCTCGGCGGTCTTCTTGCCCACACCATGGATCTTCGAGAGCCGCGCAATCTCGCCCCCCGAGATCGCCGAGAGGAGCGCCTCGACCTCCAGCCCCGAGAGGATGGTCATCGCCAGGCGGGGGCCGACGCGGCTGACGCTGGTGAGCATGAGGAAGAGGGCCTCTTCGTCCGCGGTGAGGAAGCCGAAGAGGTCGAGCGCGTCCTCGCGCACCACGGTGCGGATGCGCAGCTGGGCGGGCTCCCCCACCTCGGGCATCCGGGTCAGCGAGAGGAGGGAGAGAAACACCCGGTAGCCGACGCCGTTCACGTCGATCACCGCGTCGTTGCTCCCCTTCTCCGCGACGGTGCCGCGCAGGCTCGCGATCATGCTCAGGTGTCTCCGTTGCGCTGATAGGCGGGCGCCAGGCGGTCCGCGAGGTGGCTGAAGGCACGGGCACTGCGGCTCTTGCCCCGGGAAGGCGGGGAGCTGCTGCTGGCGGTGGCGCTGAGGCGCGCGCCCACCTTGGCGTGCGAGAGGTGGCAGATGGCGATCGCCAGCGCATCGGTCGCGTCGGCCTTGGCCTCCACCACCTCGGGCATGGCGAGCAGTCGCGCCACCATCCGGGCCACCGCGTCCTTGCCATCCGCGCCGCCCGCGCCCACTGCGCGCTTCACCTTGGAGGGCGCGTACTCATGCACCGGCAATCCCGCCCGCGACGCGGCGAGCAGCGCCACGCCCCGGGCATGCCCCAGGATGAGCGCCGAGCGCGCGTTCTTCATGGTGAAGACGCCCTCCACCGCCACGGCGTCCGGGCGATAACGGGAGAGGATGGCGTCGAGCCCTTCGAAGAGCGTGTGCAGGCGGGACTCGAGCGTGGCGTCGGGATCGACCTTCAGCACCCCGTGACAGACGTGCAGGTCCCGTCCTTCGCGCTGCTCGACCACGCCGTAGCCCATCAGCCGACTGCCTGGATCGATGCCGAGCACCCGCATGATCACCCTCTCCCTCTCACCGGCAACGGGCGCGGCGCCTCCGCCGGCCCTGGCAGATCCTCGAGCGACCGCTCGGACACATCATCGGTCTGCGAAAGCGCAGTCTGTGCCACGTCGGCACCGGAAGGCGAAGGACTTCCGTCCCTCCGCCCGTTCCGGTCAGCCTGTCGGGCCCCGCACCGGGACCGGTCCTCTACGGACGCAGGCCGGTGGATGGGGCGAAGGGGATGATGCTCGCGGTGGGGAGAGAGGCGAGGCGCGGGACCCGGTGCGCCCGCGGGCGGGACGCGGCCGGAGCGGCGAGCCCCAACGCGGTGTCCGACAGCGCAAGTCCGGTGGAGGTGGCCTCCGGGCCGATGTGAACGGTCTGCACCCGGGCATCGGCACGGAGCAGCGCGCGCGCCGCGTCGGCTCCGGTCAGGGCCCCCAGGCGCGCCTCGATCACCCGCTGCCCACTGAACGCGAGGTGCCCATCGGGATGGAGCAGGCTCAGGCGTCCCGCGCGGTGACCGGCCAGCAGTCCGCGCAGCAACATGGGCAATGCGATCCCTCCGGCGCGCGACACCCGGCGGCCATCGGCATGACGTTCCCCGGTCTCCAGCTGGACCAGGGCGACCCAGGCTTCGGGGGGGAGAGCGGAGGGGAGCAGATCGTCGGCGCCGACCACCCGCGAGAGACGCACCTCTTCCTCGCCGGGCTCCTCGGCCGTCAGCAGCACCGGAACCTCGGCGGTGCGGAGATCGCAGCGCAGCGCCTCGCAGAGGGCGTGGCCATCGGTGTCCCGCGTCCCGGTGGCCGCGATCACCAGCGCGGGGACCGGCCGGTGGGGCGCGAGAGCCTGGCGGGCCAACGCGTCGTTGCGCACGGCTTCGACCGGGAATCCGGCCAGGGTCAATGCCTCCCGAAGACGCGCCCGACGGGCAGGATCCGGCTCGACCAGGAGAATGGGCCGCAGTCCTGCTTCCCGGGGGCCCTGGTCGCGTGCCGTCGCCACCGCACCGGCGCTCCCCCCACGTCGCAGGGGGAAGCTCCTGGCCAGGACGGCCGAGGCGGTGAAGGATGCGCGCAACCGGGTCATGCTGCCTCCTGAAGCCGCCACCCGGAGGTGCCGCGGCGTCGTTTTCGGGGTCCAGCGGGGCCTTCAAGGGCCGAAGAGATGTCCACCTGCTCAACCGGAGCCGAGCGTGGGGCCCCCTTACCACACCGCTTTTCTGGCCACCTCTCCGCCTCCCCATAAGGTGCCGCTGACATGAGACACCCCACCCTCCTTCTCTCCCTGCTGCTCCTCTCCCCTCTCGCCATGGCGCAGACGTTGCTCAGCGACGTCCAGCGCGATCCGGAGCGTGACGACTCCCACCAGGAGGCGCAGTCCGCCCCCGTCGAGTCCTACGGACAGCTCTCCGAAGAGGACGACCCCAGCGCCTTCTCGCCGCAACCGGACCGGCCGCGGGAGCCCGCGGCCACGACTCAGGAGCCCCGCCCCGCCGACCCGGCCCCGGTGGAGGCAGTGTCCAGCGGCCCCCGGACGTCCCCCAACCCGCGGGAGCAGATCGGGGCGGTGGTGAGCCCCGCCGTCCTCCCGGGCGGGGGCTCGGCCATGTGGGTCAGCGTCGGCGCGCCGGAGCTGGCGGTGGGCTTCCGTCAGGGCTTCGGCCTGCTCGAGCTCGGTGCAACGGCGCGGGCCGACTACCTGCGCGTCGGCCTCACCGCCGAGATCAACGCCCGCCTCCTGGCGCTCGAGGAGCGCTGGCTCAAGCTGGTCCCCAACGTCGCGGTGGGGGTGACCGGCGACACCGGCGCGACCTACTACGATGCGGACAACGTCTCGGCCTTCTCGCTGCGGGTGCACCCCGGCCTGCTCGCCACCGCGTCGGTCTTCGACCTCTTCGATCTCCTCTTCGCCTTCGACGTCCCCATGGACTTCGGGTTCCGCGGGGATCACCAGCGCTACAAGCTGCTTGCGGGCGTGGGAGGCGAGCTCTACGTGGGCAACGACATCTCCCTGATGCTGATGGTGCAGGGCGGCGCCGAGGGCTACCGACATCCGGTCACCGAGCAGCTCGCGTGGCGACCGACGATCCACGCCCGCTTCGGCATCGGCTTCCGGCTCTTCTGAACGCCGCCCCACGTGGGCACCCGGTGATGACGGCCCCAGGCGCGCACGCAGCGCGCCGGGGCCGTTCTCGTTTCCGGAGGTCCGCCGGCACCCGGTGGCGCCCGGCCGCAAAGCGCATCGGTCCGGGCCCCTTTCCGTTCAGTGCACGCGCCACATCATCGACACGTTCCGCAAGAACGTTGAGCTCCAAGCATTCTCGGCCGACCGCTCATGCCTGGGGCCGATGCGATGCACATCAAGCGTGCGAGCGTGGGGGCCCTCCTTCCCTGCGGCCGGCGCTCGACTTCCACAAACCCCTTGTTTCACAGGGTATTTCCACGATCTTGAGGATTGTTTTGAGTTCCAACGAACATCAGAGCGCTCAAAAAGGGCCAGTTTGCGCTGGGTTTCGCGAAGCATCCTTTGTTAGGTTGCCCGGATGCACTCGACGAGCGAGCTCAAGATGGTGACTGCGCCGCAGCCGGTGTGGGTTGAAGACATCAAGCCGGTTCCCACCAAGCAGCGCGCGCCGCAGGGAATCGTGGACATCAGCATCAGCGAGGAGCAGACCGTCCGCCTCGTGGGGGTGGTCTACGGGCTGGAGCACGACATCTCCGGCGAGGGTTACCAGGCCCGCCTGATGCTGGATCACTACAACCAGCGGGTGAAGATCCTCTCCTACGAGGGCGACGACATCGAAGGCCTGGTCCAGCACGTGAAGCAGCTGGCCGAGGCGAACAGCTTCGACAAGATCATCGTCATGGCGCCGCGCAAGGACTGGCAGCGCTTCCTGCGCTTCGGGTACGTCCTCGAGGCGGTGCTCTCCTACTACCTGCAGGGTGAGGACGCGTTCGTGATGAGCAAGTTCGGCTCCCAGGAGCGGCTGACGTCGGTGCCGCTCATGGAGGAGACGCAGCTCATCGAGCGCGTGATGGAGAACGACGTCTCGGCGCCCATCCAGCCGCTTCCCGCCGGTCACTCGGTGCGGCTGGCGCGCAAGTCGGACGTCCCGGCGCTGCTCGCGCTGTACGCGCGCATCTTCGAGTCCTACCCCTCCCCGCTGGTCTACGAGGGCTACCTGGAGTCGGTCTTCCAGAAGGAGACCCTCTTCGCGGTGTGCGCCCACGGCGACCGCATCGTGGCGGCGGCCAGCGCCGAGCTCGCGATGCCCCACCGGGCGGCGGAGCTCACCGACTGCGCGACGACCCCGGAGGCCCGCGGGAAGGGCCTGATGAGCCACATCCTCACCTACCTCGAGGAGGAGCTGGTACGCCGGCGCTACCTCTGCGCCTACACCATGGCGCGGGCGCGCTCCTTCGGGATGAACAACGTCTTCCACCGCCTGGGCTACGAGTTCAGCGGCCGCCTCGTGAACAACTGCGACATCTATGGCGCCTTCGAGGACATGAACATCTGGGTGAAGCGGCTGGAGCTGCCTCCCGAGATCGCCAAGCCGTCCTCGTGAGCCGCGCGACACGGGCGTTTGCCCTCCTGAGCCTCCTGCTCGCGTCGCTGTCGGCGCGCGCGCAGGAGCAGGCGCCCGACCCCTCCGCGGCGCCTCCCGAAGGCGCGGCACCCCTGGTGGTGGGCCTCTCCGGCAAGTACCCGCCCTTCAACACCGTGGACCCGGCCGGGGCCCTGGTGGGCTTCGACGTCGAGTTCGCCGAGGCGGTGTGCGCCGAGCTGGGGCGCCCCTGCGCGTTCCGCATCCTGCCCTGGGATGGGATCCTCGCCGCGCTGCTCGCCGGGAACATCGACGTCATCATCGGCAGCATGGGCATCACCGAGGAGCGCTCGCGCGCGGTGACCTTCACCCGTCCCTATTACGAGTCGGGGGCGCAGCTCTTCGTCCGGGAAGGTCGGTCCGATCCGCAGCGACCGGGCTTCCGGGTGGGCGTGACCCTGGGGACCACCTACGAGCACCACCTGCGCGAGGCCCTGCCGCAGGCCGAGATCGTCACCTACAAGGGTGAGGTGGAGATCGTGCAGGACGTCCAGGTGGGACGGCTGGACGGGATGGTGACCGATCGCCTGGTGGGTCAGTGGATGCTGGGCCAGCTGGACGCGCCCATGGCCCCACATGGGCCGCCCCTCTTCGTCGAGGCGATCGGCATCCCCACCGCACCGGGCAACGATGCGCTCCACGCCGAGCTCGACGCCGCGGTGGGGCGGCTGCGCGCGAGCCCCTTCTATGAGGAGCTCTTCGCCCGCTACTTCGGAACCGCGGGTGGTGCCGAGCTCTCCACCGGCCTGGAGTGGGGCAAGGCCCTGCCGCTGCTCGCGCGTGGGCTGTGGATGACGGTGAAGGTCTCGGGGCTCGGGCTGCTGCTCGGCGCGGCGCTCTCCTTCGTCCTCGCCTTCGCGCTCCTGGGCTTCCCCTCGCCGCTGCGGACCGCCTTCGCGGCCGCGGTGGATCTGGTGCGCGCCACCCCGTTCATGGTGCAGCTCTTCGCCCTCTACTTCGGCCTCCCGGCGGTGGGCGTGCAGTTGAGCGCGATGAACGCAGCAGTCCTCGCCATCGGGCTGCACAGCTCGGCCTACCTCGCCGAGCTGCTCAAGGGCGCCTACCAGGGCATTCCGCGGGGCCAGCATCAGGCCGCGTCCACGCTCGGGCTCTCGCGCATGCAGTCGTTGCGGCACGTGATCCTCCCCCAGATGATCCCCGCCCTCACCGCGCCGGTGCTGAACACGACCGTGGCCATGGTGAAGGACTCGGCCATCGCCTCGGTGATCAGCGTGCCCGAGCTCACCCTGGAGGCGCAGAAGGTCATCGGCGCCACCTTCCAGCCGCTCGAGATCTACGCGGTCACCGCCCTCCTCTATGCCTGCATCACCGTGCCGCTGCTGCTCTGGGGCCGCGCCATCGAGCGCCGACACGGCAAGCAGGGGCTGGTCAACGTCGCCCCATGAATCCGCCTGACGCGCCCATCCTCGAGCTCTCGCACATCGACGTGCACCGTGGCGGCCAGCACGTGGTGCGCGACGTGAGCCTGACGGTGACGCCCGGTGCGCCCTTCGCCATCGTCGGGGAGAGCGGCGCCGGGAAGACCTCGCTGCTCATGGCCGCCGCCGGCCTCCTGCGCCCGACCCGCGGCACCGCGCGCGTCGCCGGCCGGGACGTCTATGCGGTGGATCGCACCGAGCGCGCCCGGCTCCTGGGGCTCGTGTTCCAGGAGTACCACCTCTTCCCCCACCTCACGGTCGCCGAGAACGTCACCCTCGCCCCCCGTCTCCAGCAGGATCCCGCTGCCCGCGACCGCGGCCTCTCGCTGCTCCGGGAGCTCGGGCTCGGGGAGCTCACCCACCGGGGCATCCAGGCGCTGAGCGGTGGGCAGAAACAGCGGGTGGCCATCGCCCGCAGCCTCGCGCTCGAGCCCCGGGTGCTCTTCTTCGACGAGCCCAGCGCGGCGCTCGACGAGAAGACCGGCCTCGAGCTCGCCTCGTTGCTCTCCGAACTGGCGGCCCGGATCCAGGTGGTGATCGTCAGCCACGACCGGACGTTCCTCGAAGGATGTTGTCCACGCGGAGCAAAGCTGGCGGGCGGGCGTCTGGTCGCGGAAGGGACCCTTGGAAACCTCTTCGCGGACGCGACAGGATGACCCCGCGCCTGGACTTCACCGGCGCCAACGCCTCGGGGTCCTCGCGCATGTCCATTCCGGTGTTCTTCCACCCCGAGCAGCTCAGCCACCGGCCCCTCTACGAGTGGGCCTTCGGCGACAAGCTCGACCATCCGGAGACCTCGGTCCGGGCGGAGAAGATCATCGAGGCGGTGCTCCGGGAGCCGAAGTTGTTTCAGGTGCAACAACCTGAATCGTCCCCCCGCGAGGCGCTCGAGCGCATCCATGATCCGGTGCTGCTGCGGCTGCTGACGGCAGGGGCCACCCAGTTGGCCGAGGACACCACGATGCACCCGTCGGTCTTTCCCCGCGGCCCGGTGCCCCACCTCAACCCGGATGACGTGCGCCACGCCGGCTACTACTGCTTCGATTCCGGGACGCCCATCGCGCGCAATACGCTCAACGCCGCGCTGTGGAGCGCCGCGTGTGCGCAGGAGGCCGCACGTCACCTGCACACCGGTGCACCCATGAGCTACGCGCTCAGCCGTCCCCCCGGCCACCACGCAGCCCCCGCGGCCTTCGGGGGCTACTGCTACTTCAACAACGCCGCCGTCGCCGCGCTCCAGCTGCCGGGGCGCGTCGCCATCCTGGACATCGACTTCCACCACGGGAACGGCACACAGGACATCTTCTACGCGGATGACCGGGTGCTCTTCGTCTCCATCCACGGCGATCCCCAGGACTTCTTCCCCTTCTACTGGGGCCACGCCGCCGAGCGCGGCATCGGCGCGGGCACCGGCTTCAACCTCAACCTCCCCCTCCCCCGCGGGGCCGATGGTCAGGCCTACCTGGAGGTCCTCGAGGACCGGGCGCTACGGGCCATCCGTGAGTTCCAGCCCGACGCGCTGGTGCTCTCCGCGGGCCTGGACACCTTCGAGGGGGACCCCATGGGGGGCTTCACCCTCTCCCAGCTCGATCTCCACGCGGTGGGGGTGCGGATCGGACGGCTGGGCGTGCCCACCGTGGTGGTCCAGGAGGGCGGCTACCAGGTCCAGGAGCTGGGCCACAACGCCGTCGCCCTGCTCCACGGCGTGCACGAGGGGCTGGTCGTCCCCCGTCTCCACGCCTCCCCCGGCGGGGCCTGAGCCCGCACGCCGGAACGCCGCCGGTCACGCAGGCCTGCGCGCGACGATTCCGAACGCCATCGGCACCAGCCCCGGTGCTTCGTCGAACTGGAAGGCCCCGTCCTCCAGGCGCCGCAGGTTCGGGAAGGTGTCGTGCCAGACCCGGTCCACCTCCTCCAGCCGCTCGAGCTGGAGCCCGGCCCGGAGCAGCGCGTTCACCACGTCGGCCAGCGAGTGGTTCCACCCGTGTTCCCGCGCCTTGAGGGGCGCATCGCGGTCCGCGTAGGTCCCCTCGGTCTCCTCGGTGATGGGGCCGCGGTTGAAGTACGGAAAGCGGATCGCGAGGTCGGGGCCGGTCTGGCTCATCCAGACGTAGGGGTGGAACTCGGCGATGACGAAGCGGCCGCCGGGCGCGAGGCACGCGGCGATGGTCTCGCCCCACGGCGTGAGGTCCGGCAACCAGCCGATCACGCCCCAGGAGGTGAAGACCACGTCGAAGGTCCCCTCCACCTGCTGCCGCGTCTCGAGCACGTTGCATTCGACGAAGCGCGCCGAGAGGCCCAGCTGCGCATTGAGCTCCCGTGCCTTGGCCAGTGCGGCGCCCGAGAAGTCGACGCCCGTCGCCTGCGCACCGAGCCGCTGCCAGGAGAGGGTGTCCAATCCGAAGTGGCACATCAGGTGGAGCAGCCGCTGTCCTTCGACCTCCCCCACCAGCTCGCGATCCAGGGGGGTGAGGGTGTTCGCACCCTCGAGGAAGGCCCGGACGCCGTAGAACGCCGAGTCCACATGGGCCGGCACCCGGGCGTCCCAGGACCGGCGGTTGTCGTCGAACAGCTCTCTCAGATGGCTCACCGGGTGCTCCCACACGGAGAAGGAGGTCATCCGACCTCGTGGGCCAGCCCCGGAGAGCCCCGGAGAGCCCCGGAGAGCCCCGGAGGCGGCGCGGGTGCCTCTCCGGTCTTGGCGCTGGGGAGCGTCGCATCAGCGGGTCGCCCCGTCACGGCATCTCTCCCCCCGCGCCGCGGAAAGCTGATAGGAGCGGCAGCCCCCTGGCCTGATCCACCGACCCGGAAGGGGATGACCGTCGCCTCCCGCCGGGTGACCTCCCCTGGACTCCTGGTTGACCCAGGGACCCAGGCTTTATATTGGACCAATCCAGTCCACATTCACCGTGATGGAGCCATCGCCCGCCCCGCTCACGCCCCTTCGGGGTGCCGAGCACGCCGCGTGGCTCCGGGAGTTCAAGGCCAAGCCTATGTCGGTTCAGCTGCCCATCTACATGGACAACCACGCCACCACGCCGCTCGATCCGCGCGTGTTGGAGGCCATGTTGCCCTACATGCAGGACGCCTTCGGTAACGCGGCCAGCCGCAACCACGTCTTCGGCTGGAAGGCAGAGGCCGCCGTGGACCTCGCCCGCGAGCAGATCGCCAAGCTGATCGGCGCCTCGCCCAAGGAGATCGTCTTCACCTCCGGGGCCACCGAGTCCGACAACCTCGCCATCAAGGGCGTGGTCGAGTTCTACCAGCACAAGGGTGATCACGTGATCACCATGGCCACCGAGCACAAGGCCGTGCTGGACACCTGCAAGCGCCTCGAGCGCATCCGCCAGGACCGACTGGATCAGCTGCGCACGCTGCGGCTGGAGCAGCTGGCCGGCGAGCCGGTCACCCCCGACAACGCGGGGCTCCTGGCCGAGCGCTTCAAGCTCGAGGAGGACGCGACCTGGCAGGCGTGGAAGGAGCTGCCCACCGGCGGCGCCCGGGTCACCTACCTCAAGCCCCGCCCCGACGGCCTGGTGGATCTCGAGGAGCTCGCCGCGGCCATCACCGACAAGACGGTGCTGGTCAGCATCATGCTCGCGAACAACGAGATCGGCGTCGTCCAGCCGGTGGCCGAGATCGGCAAGCTGTGCCGTGAGAAGGGCGTGCTCTTCCACACCGACGCGGTGCAGGGCATGGGCCGGGTGGAGTTCGACGTCAACGCCATGAACGTGGACCTCGCCTCCATCAGCGCCCACAAGATGTACGGCCCCAAGGGCGTGGGCGCGCTCTACGTGCGGCGCAAGCCCCGCGTGCGCGTGGCCCCGCTGGTGGATGGCGGTGGTCATGAGCGCGGGATGCGCAGCGGCACGCTCAACGTCGCGGGCATCGTGGGCTTCGGCAAGGCGGCCGAGCTTGCCCGCGAGGAGATGGCCGCCGAGAACGAGCGCCTCCGCGCGCTGCGCCAGCGGATGCTGGAGGGCTTCCAGAAGCAGCTGGATCACCTTCACGTGAACGGCAGCCTGGAGCACCGCGTGGCCGGCAACCTCAACATCTCCTTCGCGTTCGTGGAGGGCGAGGCCCTGATGATGGCCATCAAGGACGTCGCGGTGAGCTCGGGCAGCGCCTGCACCTCCGCCTCGCTCGAGCCCAGCTACGTGCTGCGCGCGCTGGGGGTCGACGAGGAGATGGCGCACAGCTCCATCCGCTTCGGCCTCGGCCGCTTCACCACCGAGGAGGAGGTCGACTTCGTGGTCAACCTCGTGGTGGACAAGGTGAAGAAGCTGCGCGAGATGAGCCCGCTGTACGAGATGGTGCAGGAAGGCATCGACCTCAAGTCGATCCAGTGGACGGCGCACTGAGGACCAGCCGGCGCATCGAGGGCTCTCTGGCCGGGCCGCGTGGTTGGCGGCCCATCCGGCGAGCCGGCTTCAACGGGTTTAGGTAGTGAATGACACCGTGTCTGTGGAGGCAGGCTTGAAGCCGGCGCCGCAGCACCAGGAACAGAAGGAAGCGAATCATGGCCTACAGCGACAAGGTGGTGGAGCTGAACGAGCGCCCGCTCAACATCGGGACGCTCGACAAGGACGACCCCAACGTGGGGACCGGTCTGGTCGGCGCGCCGGCCTGCGGTGACGTGATGCGCCTGCAGCTGAAGATCGGCGACGACGGCATCATCGAGGACGCCCGCTTCAAGACCTTCGGTTGCGGCTCGGCCATCGCCTCGTCGTCGCTGGTCACCGAGTGGGTCAAGGGCCTCTCGGTCGATGACGCGCTCAAGATCTCCAACAAGGACGTGGCCCGCGAGCTGGCCCTTCCCCCGGTGAAGATCCACTGCTCGGTCCTCGCCGAGGACGCCATCAAGGCGGCCATCGCCGACTTCAAGGCCAAGCGCGAGGCCAAGAAGGCCAGCCAGAGCGCCTGAAGCATCCTCCCGAGCCCCTTCCCGGAGCCCCTCCCATGAGCGACGCCACCACGACCCAGAGCACCCCCACCGCCACCGCCGGAGCGGGTGCGCCGATGACGGGAAAGCCCTCGGCACGGGGAATCGGTATCGCGGATTCCGCGGTGAAGAAGCTCGGCCAGCTGCTGGTGGAGCGCGGGACCCCGGACGCGGGCCTGCGCGTGGCGGTCCGTGGCGGAGGCTGCTCGGGGCTGACCTACGTCATCGAGTGGGCCGACGGGCCCCGTCCCAAGGACAAGGTGTTCGAGCGCGAGGGGGTCCGCCTCTTCGTCGACGCCAAGAGCTACCTGTACCTGATGGGCACCACCCTCAGCTACGAGTCCTCCCTGATGGCGAGCGGCTTCCGGCTGGACAATCCGAACGTGAAGTCCGCCTGCGGCTGCGGCGACAGCTTCACCGTGTGAGGCAGATCGCTTGAGCTGTTGGAACTGCGGCGCGCCGTCGACCCCGGGCCCCTTCTGTGAGGGTTGCGGCAAGGTCGCGGTCCGCCAGATCACCCAGACCCACTTCGACACCCTGGGCCTGCCGGTCTCCCTGGAGCCCGCGCGGGCCGAGGTGGAGAAGGCCTATCGCGAGCGATCGTTGCTGCTGCATCCGGATCGCCTCGCGGGTGCGGAGGGGCTCGAGCGACGGCTCTCCGCCGAACAGGCCACCGCGCTCAACGAGGCCTACCGGGTCCTCCGGGATCCGGTGCGCCAGGTGTTCTATCTGCTGAAGCTGCAGGGCATCGATCTCGAGAAGGAGGAGGGCGGCAACCGCCAGGCGGTGGATCCGACCTTCCTCGAGGAGATCATGGAGCTGCGGGAGGCGCTCTCCGACCTGCGTGAGCAGGGGGATCTGGACGCCGCGCAGTCCCTCGCCTCGCGGGTGAAGACCCAGCAGGACGCGGCCCTCGCCGACGCACGGGCGGCCCTGGGGCAGCGGATGAAGAACCCGGACGATGGGGAGGCGCTGCAGCGTGCGGCGCGCTCGCTGGCCCGGGTGCGCTACTACCTCCGCTTCCTCGAAGAGGTGGCGGACATGGAAGAGGAGGCGATGTCTTGAGCTCCGGGCTCCTGCAGATTCACGATCCGCTCAAGCCCAAGGGGCAGGCGATCGGGATCGATCTCGGTACCACCCACAGCCTGGTCGCCGCGGTGATCCAGGGGAAGCCCTCCTGCCTGCCGGATGAAGAGGGGCGCTTCCTGCTGCCCAGCGTGGTCCACTACGCCGCCAACGGCTCGGTGCTGGTCGGCGAGCGCGCCCGCGCCATGGCGCCCGAGGCCCCGACCGACACCATCGTCTCGGTGAAGAGCTTCATGGGCCGCAGCCCCGAGGATCCCTCGGTGCAGCGGATGGGCAGCTACCGCTTCGCCCCCGGCGAGAAGGTGGTGCGCTTCGACGTCGCGGGGGGGCAGCCGGTCACGCCGATCGAGGTGAGTGGGGAGATCCTCCGCGCCCTCAAGCGTCGTGCCGAGGCCCACTTCGGCAGCCGCGTGGAGCAGGCGGTCATCACCGTCCCGGCCTACTTCGACGACGCCCAGCGGCAGGCCACCAAGGACGCGGGCCGCCTCGCCGGCATGGAGGTCCTGCGCCTCATCAACGAGCCGACCGCCGCGGCCCTGGCCTACGGCCTCGACAAGGGAAGCCAGGGACACTTCGCGGTCTACGACCTGGGCGGCGGCACCTTCGACATCTCCATCCTCGAGCTGGTCGACGGGGTGTTCCAGGTGAAGTCCACCGGCGGTGACTCCGCCCTGGGTGGCGATGACTTCGATCGCGCCATCGCGGCCAAGGTCTTCGAGGCCACCGGCGAGAGCGCGCCCTCCCCCGCCCGCATCGCCGAGGTGCTCCGCGCCGCGCGGCGGGCCAAGGAGGCACTGAGCACGGCCGACACCACGACCCTCGAGGTCGAGGGCCATCAGCAGACCTTCACCCGCGAGGACCTCGCGGCGTGGATCCGTCCCCTGGTGGAGCGCACCGGCCGGGTGTGCCGGCGGGCCCTGCGGGATGCGGAGCTCTCCGCGGATCAGCTGGACGGCGTGATCCTGGTGGGTGGCTCGACGCGGACCCCCGCGGTCCGCGACTACGTGGCCGAGCTCTTCGGCCGGGAGCCGCTGGGCGATATCGACCCGGATCGGGTGGTGGCCCTGGGGGCGGCGGTGCAGGCCGACCTGTTGACCAACGCCGAGCGCGAGGACGAGGTCCTCCTGCTCGACGTCATCCCCCTCTCCCTGGGACTGGAGACCATGGGCGGCGTGGCCGAGAAGGTCATCCCGCGCAACAGCACCCTGCCCATCGCCGCGGCGCAGGTCTTCACCACCTTCCAGGAGGGCCAGAACGCCATGGACCTCCACGTGGTGCAGGGGGAGCGCGAGCTGGTGAAGGACTGCCGCTCGCTCGCGCGCTTCCGCCTCTCGGGGATTCCGCAGCTGCCGCCGGGTGCCGCGCGGGTCGAGGTGACCTTCAGTGTCGACGCCGACGGCATCCTCTCCGTCGCCGCGCAGGAGCAGAGCACCGGCGTGCGGCAGGAGATCACCGTCCGCCCGAGCCACGGCCTGACCGACGAGGAGATCGAGCAGATGCTGCTGGACTCCATCGATCACGCCGAGGACGACATGGCCGCGCGCGTGCTTGCCGAGCAGCGCGTGGAGGCCACCCGGGTCCTGGTGGACCTCGAGAAGCAGCTGGCGAACTTCGGTCAGCTCCTCTCCAAGGAGGAGAACGGCGCGGTGCTGCAGGCCGCTGACCGGGTCCGCCGGATGGCCGACGGCAATGACGGCCACGCCATCAAGGACGCCCTCCAGGCGCTCGAACATGCAAGCCAACCCCTGGTGGAGCGCGTGATGAACGAGGCGGTGTCCTCGGCGCTCACCGGTCACTCGGTCGAGGAGTACTGACGCCGTGCCCAAGGTCCGTTTCGTCAGCCCGCTGGAGGATCTCACCATCGAGGTCTCCCCGGGCTCCACCATCCTCGAGGCCGCCCAGGAGGTGGGCGCGCAGGTGGGTCACACCTGCGGCGGCGTGTGCGGCTGCTCGACCTGTCACGTCTGGGTGCGGACCGGCCTGGACTCCCTGAGCGAGCAGGATGATCCGGAGATGGATCGCCTGGACCAGGCGTTCGACGTGCGCCCCTTCTCCCGCCTGGCCTGCCAGTCGGAGATCGGCAACGAGGATCTGCTGGTGGAGATCACCCAGGAGTCGCTGAGCGCCTTCATGGACGAGAACCCGCAGTTGCGCCGCGCCCTCGAAGCTGAGGGAAAATGGCCGGTGAAGCGCACCGGTTCTTGACTGGGGGCGGGTCCGTCTTTATAAGGCCGCCCTCGCAGTCAGCACCGCCGCCCAGGTGGTGGAATTGGTAGACACACCAGATTCAGGGTCTGGCGCCTTCACGGGCGTGGAGGTTCGAGTCCTCTCCTGGGCATCAGAAGGGCCCGGTTCCCAAGCGGAACCGGGCCTTTCTTTTTTGGTCGTGGCCGCCGCGGGAGACTTCAGCCGAAGAGCGCCTCCCACTCGGCTTCGCGGAAGCCCACCAGCACGCGATCGCCGTGAACCAGGACCGGCCGCTTGACCAGCTTGCCGTCGGCGGCGAGCCAGTCCTTGAGGGTCGCCTCGTCCGCGCCGGTCACCGCCTCCTTGCCCAGCTCCCGGTAGGAGCGCCCGCTGGTGTTGAGCCATTTGCGGATGGGCAGCCCGCTGAGGGGAATCCAGCGGTCGAGCTCGGCGCGGGTCGGGGGTGAGGTGACGATGGGGCGGACCTCGGCGTCCAGGCCGCGCTCCTTCATCCACCGGAGGGCCTTCTTGCAGGTGCCACAGCCGTCGTAGGACAGCACCAGGGGCGTCTTGGGATCTTGCATGCCCCTCTCTTAGCCGAGGCGACCGCGACCCGCAGGCGTCGCATGGCATGGCCGGCGGGCGCGCCCCGGGGTTCACCCCACCCCGCTCTGCACCGCGGTGTGGGGGCGGATCCGGGACTGTGGATACGCCTCCGCCAGCCGCGCGTGCAGGTCGGTGATGTGCGTGAGGCCGCTCCCCCGGAAGGGGGCGTCGGTGGGCCAGACGATGAGGCTGTCGGTCTCGGCATGGGTGAGGCCGCCGTGGCTCCCGAACTCCCACGCGAAGCCCACGGTCCGCGCCGGACCGGTGGACTCACCGAAGAGCACCAGATCGCCCGCGGTGGGCATGTGCGGAAGCTCGAGGAGGAGATCGCGCACGGCCTCCACGTTGAACTGGGGCGACAGGGGCGCGCGCTCCAGCGCATCCGGACCGAAGGCCCGGCCGCCGATCAGGGCCACCGCGCCTGCGCCCCGTCGCACCGTGACCACGCCCAGCTCCGGGTGCAGGGCCGCCCGCGCGAGGATGTCGCGATGGGGTCCCTCCAGCAGCTCATCCGCATCCAGGGGGGTCTCCCGTGGTGAGACATAGAGGTGGGCGAAGTTGCCGGCCTCCACCAGCTCGGGACGACGCGCCTCCCCGGTCGGCATCGCGGAGGAAGCGCCTCCGGTTCGCAGGGCAGCCTCGAGGGCCGCGGGAAGGGCTGCCGGTTCGCCGGAGCCCATGAGGGCGTCGGCGATGGAGCGGCGCTGACGCTGCTCGAAGGGCACGCTCTCCACGTGGCCGTGATCGGTGACGAAGACCACGTCGTAGGAGGGCTGCGCGAGCCGGGCGAAGGCGTAGAGCTCCTCCAGTCCCCGGTCCACCCGGACCAGCTCGGCCTTCGCCTGGGGGCTGAAGGGCCCGCGGCGGTGCGCGACCTCATCGAAGTTGCCGAACACCAGGTAGATCATCGGCACGCCCCGCACCATGTCGACGAGCGCCCGCGCGTGGGCCAGGGGCCAGGCCAGCTGCATCATCAGGAAGCGGTTCTTGAGGTACTCGCGCTCGTGCCGGTAGTCCCCGCCCAGCGATCGCCCCCAGGCCCACGCGTCCCGCATCGCCCGGGTCGTATCGGCGACCGCGTGCCCCACCGACGCCAGCAGCCCCCGGGAGGCCACCCCCCGCCTCCGTCCCAGCTCGGCGCGCACGTCGCGGAGCAGTCCCTTCAGATCGGCCAGTGCCGTCATCGCCGCCTGATTCTCCGCGTGGGCCCGGAAGAGGGAGAGGTAGGCGACGCCTCCTCCGCGCAGCAGGCTCTGGTCCTCGCGTCGATCCAGCCGCTGCTCGATGGCGAGCGCGTCGCTCGGCGTGCTCATGTGGACGGTCCGCCCGAGCTCACGGTCGTACCAGTGGTAGGCGGGAAGATCGGGATGGCGCAGCCCGTACAGCAGCCCCGCCTGGAACGCCGGGGTGGACGCAGGTGAGCCCCAGAAGGCGCCATCCAGCCGGTAGCGCCCACTTCGCAGCAGGCGTCCCATAAAGGGCATCGAGCCGTCCTGGAAGGCCTGCTCCAGCACCGTCCGCGGGATCCCGTCCAGATGGATGAGGAGGAGACGCCGGGGACGCGACCGGCCCGCGATGGCTTCGCGGGGGCGCTCCCGTTCCAGCCGCGCGAACTCCGAGGCCGCCCAACCGCCGACCCCCACCGACACCTCACCCTGTCCCAGTTGCATGCGCGACGTCCCTCCCCACCGGTGGCGCCCCGGGCGCCGACGGCTGACCTGGTCAGGGTGCACACGCGGTGGTCGGCCGGCGTTCAGCAGGCCGGGGCTCGTCGCTCCAATCGCTGGACAAGCAGCCGACCGGGGGGTACCTCGGGCCGGCTTGGACCCTCATCTCCCAGAGCGTCCGCGCGCCCGCGTTGTCGCCGGCGTGCTGGCCCTGACGTTGTTGCTCCCCCTGACCGGGGGTGCCCAGCCCGTTGCCGGCTTTCCGGAGCATGCGCCCGTCCGCCAGGTCGCTCTGCTGGATTCTCCGACCGGGACGCACCAGGACGTCGAGGGAGACAGCGAGGAGGCGTCCGAGGACGAGGCGCCCTACCTGCCGGATCCGGACGCGGAGCCCAAGCGGCACCGCATCGAGGGTCTGGCCGTCCCCCTCATCTCCTACAGCACCGATTTCGGCGTGGGCTATGGCGGCACCGGGGGGATGTACGTCTACCACCCGGACTACTACCCCTTCCGCTGGGCTCTCTCTGCGCAGGCCTACTGGACGACGCGCAGCATCCAGAACCACTACATCCGCCTGGACGCGCCCCAACTGATCGGCGACGCCCGCATCGAGGCGCGCGGGGAGTACCGGCGGGAGCTGCTCTCCCCATACTTCGGCTTGGGCAACGCCTCCGCTCCCGGTTTCAGCGGCAACCTCGCCGACCCCCGGGTGAACTACGCCCGGACCTTCCCGGGAGGATGGGTCCGCGCCCGCTACCGCCCCTTCGGGCTGAAGCATCCCTTCGAGCCCTGGATCTCCTACGGCTTCAACCTCTTCGATGTCGCGCCCATCGCCGGCAGCGTCCTGGAGCAGGACCAACCCCGGGGCATCGAAGGGGGCCGTGACGGTCAGCTCTCCATCGGGATGAGCTGGGACACCCGGGACGATCAGCACGCCACCACGCGGGGTGGCTCCGAGGAGATCGCGCTCCGTGCCGCCGGACGCCTGACCTTCGGAGACTATGGCTACGTCGGGGTCACCCTGGTGGAGCGGCGCTTCTGGCAACTCGGAAGCAAACGGCTGGTGCTCGCCCAACGGGTGGTGCTGGACTGGCTCTTCGGAGACGTGCCCTTCTTCGAACTCTCCAACGTGGGCGGTCTCCAGGGCGCCGAGGGAATCGGCGGCATGAGCAGCGTCCGGGGCGTTCCGCGCAACCGCTATGTGGGAGAGGTCAAGGTGTTCTCGAACACCGAGCTGCGCTGGAACCCCCTCGACTTCACCGTGCTGGGCAACCTGATCACCGCCGGTGGGCTGGTGTTCTTCGACGTGGGCCGGACCTGGTCGAAGGACGCGGACGATGGTCCCTGGCATCTGTGGCATCCCGGCGCCGGCGTGGGCATCCGCTTCACCCGGCGCGCGGCCGTCGCCCGGGTCGACGCCGGCTTCGACCTGCAGACCTTCCGGCCCGGGCTCTACGTGACCCTCAGCCACATGTTCTGAAAAAGCGCAGCAGCGGGTGCGGCGCAGGGTTTCCACGCGCTGAGGATGTCCGCTCCGGCACGCTCGAGCGGGGTTCTGCGCGCCTCAGCCTGAAGCCTGCCCCGGGGCTTGCGGAGGGGTGGCGAGCGCCACGGTCTCCAGGTGCGAGGGGATGTACGCGCGCAGCCCCCTGCCGATGAGACGCCGCTGCATCGCCTGCAGCGCGCGCTCCTCACCGTGAACGCAGAAGATCTGCTGCGGCGGCGTGTCGTGCCCGTCCAACCATCGCATGGCCTCGGTCGCGTCAGCGTGGGCGGAGAAACCCGCGAGCGTCTTCACCGTCGCCCTCACCGGAACCATGCGGCCATGGATCCGGATCTCCTTCTCCCCATCCACCAGGCGCCTGCCCCGGGTCCCTGCCGCCTGATAGCCGACGAAGAGCACCGTGTTGCGGGGATCGGGAAGCCGGTGGGCCAGGTGGTGGAGGACCCGACCTCCGGTGGCCATGCCCGAGGCGGAGATGATCACCGCCGGCCCTTCGTGCGCGTTGAGGCGCCGACTCTCCGCCACCGAGCTGATGAAGCGGGTGCGGCGGGTGGAGAGCGGTGACCGGTTCTGTTCCACCAGGCTGCGCATCACGAGGTCATGCTCTTCGGGGTGGGCGAGGAAGATGGGCGTCGCGTCCACCGCCATGGGGGAGTCCACGAAGACATCCACCTCGGGGATGCGCCCGGTCTCCTCCAGACGGTCGAGGTGATAGAGCAGCTCCTGCGCGCGGCCGATGGCGAACGAGGGGATCACCACCACGCCCTTCCGCTCAAAGGCCTCGTTGAGCGCCGTCTCCAGGGTGTCGCGACGCGCACGCTCCTCATGCTCACGGTCGCCGTAGGTGCACTCGATGAGGACCGTGGTCCCACCGGGGACCGGCTGCGGATCGCGGAGGATGGGAGCGCCGTAGCGGCCCAGGTCGCCGCTGAAGATGATGCGCTCCCCGGTGGGCTCCAGGTCGATCACGCACACCGCCGCGCCCAGGATGTGTCCCGAGCGGTAGAACGTCAGGCGGATGCCGGGAGCGATCCGGCGCGTGCGCTCGTATCCGAAGCTCTCGAAGCCTTCGAGGGCAAGGCGGGCATCCCTGACGGTGTAGAGCGGAAGGGCCGGGCTGTGTTTGCTGTAGCCCCGCTCGTTCGCGTCCCGCGCCTCCTCCTCGTGGAGGTAGGCCGAGTCGGGGAGCAGGAGACCGCAGAGGTCCCGGGTGGCGGGAGTGCAGTAGACCGGGCCGCGGTACCCCTGGCGGAAGAGGCGTGGCAGCCCGCCGGTGTGATCGATGTGCGCATGGGTCAGGACCACTGCAGCGAGCCCGCGGGGGTCGACCGGGAGCGCCTCCCGGTTTCTCGAGCGCAGCGCCTTGGGTCCCTGAAAGAGCCCGCAGTCGATGAGCACACGCTGTCCGCGGTGTTCGAGCAGATAGCAGGAGCCGGTCACGGTTCCTGCTGCACCGAGAAACTGGAGGGTCGCCATGGACCGGACTCTTTAGGCGAGGTCCCGCCGCATGACGACATGAGGGCCGATGCCCTCGATATCGAAACGTTCGCCGACCACCGAAAAGCCGAGGCGCCGGTAAAAGGGCTCGGCGGAGATGCGGGCGTTGCACCAGATACCGGTGAGCCCCGCCGCAGCAGCGCGCGCGACACCGATCTCCACCAGGCGTGAGCCGATCCCCGAGCCCTGCAGGTCGGGATCGACCGCCATGCCGCGCAGCCGGAACGTGCGCTCCGCCCCACCGGTCGGCGGCGGCTCGATGCTCAGGCTGGCGATCCCGATCAGCTGCCCGGCTGCATTGAAGGCGCCCAGATGCACGGCGCCAGGCGTCTCATCTCCCGGGTAGAACATGGCCTCGGGTGGCTGATTCGGACGCAACACCCGCTGGCGCAGGGGGTGGGTGTCCCGCGCGCTGATCTCGCGGATTTCGATGGGGCCTGCGCCTTCTGCCATGTCGTCTCTCCTCACCCGGCCGAGAGCCAGGAATTGAGCTGGGGATCCTCCTCGGAACTCCCGCCGAGTCCCTGGGCCGGAGCCACGGGCTGAGCGCGGATGCCACGGAGCGTGAGCGCCTCGATGAGCGCGTGACGACTTTCAGGATCGGGAGCGAACAGGATGCAGCCATCGCCCCCACCGGCCCCGCTCTGCTTTCCCGTGCATCCATAGCTGCCGGCGAGCGCGAGGATCTGCTGCATGATCGGCGTCTCCAGCGGGCCGAGTTCGCCGAGAAGCGCCCGTGAGCCCTCACAGGCCTCGCGGAGGCGATCGAAGGCGCCCGCGCGGGTGAGCCCATCCTCGAGCACCTCTCCCAGTGCGTCCGAGCGGCGGACGAAATCCTCCCGTGCCGCGTCGGAGAGACGCGCTTCGGCACGTCCGATGAGCCCGGTGGTCGAAGCCGCCTCCCCTCCGTAGGCCCAGATGAGCTCCACCTTCGGCTGCGGGAGCCGGACCAGATCGATCGGGGGTGCTTCGGAAAGCGCGGCGCCCAGGCGGGAGGTCTGCGCCGCCTCGAGCAGCGGCTTCACCTCGTAACGTCGATAGCGCAGCAGTCCCCCCGCGCCGCTGGCCACCACGTCGCCTCCACTCCCCTTCCCCCCCTGGGCGTGGGCGTGGGCGGCGAGTGCGAGCCGGAGCGCATCGAAGCGCGCGTCGAGGACGTAGCGGGTGGCCTCGGCGGCGAGCACCACCGCGCGTGCGCTGCTCCCCATGCCCAGCTTCTGCCCGTCCTCAGCGCGGGGCGATGGCGAGAGGGCCAGGGCGAAGCCGAGCGACTCCTGCCCGGCGGCACGCAGCGCCAGGTCCACCGTCCGCGCCACGAAGGCGAACGGAGGGGTGACCGGCCCCTTCCACCGCACCCCGCTGGTCGAGGCCGTCCCCATCAGACGCCCCTCCTCGAGCAACAGGTGGACCTCGCGGTCCTCGCGGCGGACGACGGCGGCGTGGGTGTGGGGCGCCACCGCCATCACCCGGCACGCCCCGCCCCAGAGGACCGCGTACTCCCCCGCGAGGAAGAGCTTTCCGGGGGCACGCAGGGTGCGGCGCAGCAGACGGCTCACGGCAGGCTCCTGGATCCGGAGGAAGGGAACGGAGGCATGGGCCCCCTCAGAACAGGTGCTCCTCCACGAGCGTGGCATCCCCACCGGGGTGGCAGCGGACGGTGGAGATGGCTCCGGCGTTCCTGGCGAGCGCTTCGACCGCCTCTTCGTGGGCGGCGTCGGTGAGCAGCACCGGGTTCGGCCCCGCGTCGAGGGTGAACCACACCGGCAGCCCCTCCTCCCGCGCCCGCTTGGCCGCGAGGATCACCGCCAGGGTTTCGGGCAGCAGGTAGCAGAGCGGCGGATCCGCGGCGAGGCTGGTGGCGTGCATGCGCCAGGCGTTGCGCTCGGCGAGTGCCCCCAGGGCCGGGAGATCCCGGGAGGCAATCGCCGCCCCTGCACGGGCAATCTCCTGCTCCGCGTCCTCGATCCATGCCGGGTAATAGGGGGACGTCGCGACCGTGTTGCGCATCCCGTCTCGCGACTTCACGTCCTTCTCCCCACGGCTGACCACCGCGACCACCATCCGCAGCTCCGGCCAGTCCTCGGCCGGATGCAGTTGCGTGGCGAAGCTGTCACTCCCATCCACGGCCTCGCCGCGGTGCCAGACGCACACGCCGCCCTGGATGCTCCGACACGCCGAGCCGCTCCCGGTCCGGGCGAGGATCGAGGCCTTCCGCGTGTCGGAGACCAGCCCCGCCGAGGAGCGCGCCGCGACCGCCAGCGCCGCAAAGGCCGCGGCACTGCTGGCCAGCCCCGCCGCCTCCGGAAAGTCCCCCCGGCTCACCATCCGCGCATGCCGGTGCATCCCGGACTCGGCCCGCACCGCATCGAGCAACTGCACCACGCGATCCCGTGCGGTGCCGGTGGCCTCCCGCCCGTTGATCTCCACCTGATCGCGATCGAGCCCGGTCTCCCAGGCGACCGTCGTCTTCACGTGGATGGGCGCCAGGGTCAGCGAGAGGCTCGACTGGTGCGGGAGGATCCGCGCCTCGTCGCGCTTCCCCCAGTACTTGACCAGGGCGATGTTGGGGTGCGCCCGGGCGGTCGCCTTCATGACTCCATCTCCTTAGCGCCGCGCCGCTTCGCGGCCGGTCAGCGTGCTGGTGAATCCGGGCAGGCCCGAGCGGACCACCGCCCGCTCCGCCTGCTTCCGACTGCTGAAGAGGCCGACCACCGCGCCCCCATCGCCTCCGGCGCCGGTCAGCTTGGCGCCCAGAGCACCCGCCTGACGCAGGCCGTGGACCGCCGCATCGAGCGCGCTCGAGGAGAGACCCAGGGCGCTCAGCAGGCCGTGGTTCACGTTCATCGCATCCCCGAGTCCCTCGAGCATGCCTTCCTCTATCGCCTCGCGGCCTTCGGCGGAGATGCGACCGATCTCCCGGAAGATCCGCGCGTAGCGTTCGGGCCAGCGCTCCTTGCGCACGCGCAGCTCCGCGATGGTGGTGCGGGCCGGGCGACGTGCGCCCACCAGGAGGATGGCGAGCTCCAGGGGAACCGAGGGGCTCAGCAGCGTCGCCGAGCCGTGCTCCCGTCCCGGGGCCTTCCGGTAACTGATGAGTCCTGCGGAAAGACTGCAGGCGTGATCCAGTCCCGAGGGGGTGCCGTGAAAGCAACGCTCCATGGCGTGGGCGATGTCTCCGAGCCGCCGGCGTGAGGGCCGCTCGCCGGAAGCCTCCGCGAGTACGCGGCTCACCGCCACGCTGAGGGCGGCGGACGACCCCAACCCCATGGAGATGGGCAGGTCACTGGTCAGACGCACCTCCACCGGTGGCCGTCCGGTCGCCTCGGCGGCGGCATCGAAGGCACAGCGGAGCTGCTTGCGAACGAGGGCCGAGATCCCCTGGGGCACCTGAAGGCGACAGCGGGGCGCCGGGACGGCCTCCGCGGTCACCCCCCGCTCCAGCGCGCCGGCAATGGCCTGCGCGCCGTACACCACCGCATGCTCGCCCAGCAGGATGACCTTGCCCGGACCGAAGGCCGAGGTCACGCGGCGGTCCCGGTTGCCCGGGCCATCTCTTCAGGGGGAAGGCTGGCCAGGATCTCCCGCGCCCGCTCCACCTTCACCTGGTGGGCGCCGGCCTCGACCATCAGGTTGGCGACCTTCTCCACCCACTCGCCGCGCGCACCGGCGGTGACCGCCACGCAGCGGGCGTGAAGCGCCATGTGACCCTTCTGGATGCCGACGCTGCCCAGCGCCCGGACGGCCGCGAAGTTCTGCGCGAGCCCCACGGCCGCGAACACCATGGCCAGCTCCCGTGCCGACTCCACCCGCATCAGGCGATGGGCGAGCTGGACGCCGGGGTGCACCTTGATGGGGCCGCCCACGGTTCCGAGCGCCAGCGGCAGCTCGATGCGTCCCACCAGGTGCCCTTCCTCGAGTTCCCAGGTGGAGAGGGGACGGTACTGGCCGTCGCGTGCGGCAAAGGCGTGGGCGCCCGCCTCGATGGCCCGCCAGTCCTGACCGGTCGCGATGGCCACCGCGTCGATGCCGTTCATCACGCCCTTGTTGTGCGTGGCCGCGCGGTAGGGATCGGCGACGGCGAAGCGGCTCGCCTGCGAGATGCCCTCGGCAATGTCCTCGCCGGGAAGGTCGAAGTCGGCCAGCGCCGCGACGGGGATGCGGCACATTGCGCGCGCCAGGCGGCGATCGGCCAGGTTGCTCAGGATGCGCAGGTAGACCCGACCGCCGGTGATCTGCTCGAGCAGCGGCGCGACCCCTTCGGCGACAGTGTTGATGAGGTTGGCCCCCATCGCCTCGCGGCAGTCGATGAGGATGTGGACCACGAGGATGGGCTCCCCGCGCGATCCCTCGGGCGGCGGGAGCAGCCGGATCTCGATGTCCCGGGCACCGCCACCGCGCCGCAGCAGCGAGGGGTGCATGCTGTTGGCGAGGGCGAGCAGGGCCTCCTTGTTCGCCTCGATCCTGCGGATGGCCTCGGTGGGATCCCCATAACGGGTGATCTGCACCTGCCCGATCATGATCGGCGCGTCGGCTTCCGCGGTGAACCCGCCGGCCTCACGGACGATCTTCGAGGCGAAGCTCACCGCGGCCACGACGCTGGGCTCCTCGACCACCATGGGGACCAGGTAGTCGCGCCCGTTGACCTGCAGGTTGAGGCCCAACCCCATCGGCAGGCTGAAGGTGCCGACCGCGTTCTCAATCATCTGATTGGCCAGCTCGACGTCCACCTGCTGGCTGCCCTGAAGCGCGCCGAGCTCCTCGGCCTCCAGATTGAACATCCGGCCCACCCGCTCCAGCCGCTCCTCGACGGAGAGCTTGTGGAACCCGGACATGCGCGACGTCACCTTCTCGGACATTGCTTCTCCTACCTCAGAACCTGCTCAGGCTGCTTCCAGCCAATCCTTCAGCGCTCCGGTCATGACCCGGGGGCGCGTCCGCAGCTCGGCCACGTTGCGGCTCCCGGTGAGCACCATGGCCTGCCGCAGCGCGCGCAGCACCCCGCCGAGGACGTCTTCGACGGCGCGGGGGCCTCCGGACTGCTGGGCCCGGAAGAAGGGCAGCGCCATCCCGGCGAGATCCGCGCCGAGCGCGAGCGCCTTGGCGATCTCGCTGCCGGTGCGCAGTCCCCCGGACGCGACGATCACCGGCTCGGGTCCCAGGCGGCGTCGCACGGCCGCGATGGCCGCGGCGGTGGGGATGCCCCAATCGGAGAACTCCTCGGCGACCCGGGCGGCCATGCCCTCGCGCCGCAGCTGCTCCACGCGGACCCACGAGGTGCCTCCCAACCCGGAGACGTCCAGCGCGCGCACGCCCACGGCCACGAGCTGGCGCGCCACGTGGGAGGAGATGCCGCAGCCGGTCTCCTTGACCAGCAGCCGATCTCCGAGCGCGGATGCGAGCTGCTCGAGCAGCGCATAGCCGCCGCGGAAGTCCCGGTCCCCCTCGGGCTGGGTCAGCTCCTGGGCGGCGTTCAGGTGCACGGCCATGCCGTCCGCCCCGATGGCATCCATCAGCCGGCGGACGCCATCCACGCCCAGCGCCGTCGCCTGCTGCAGGCCGATGTTCCCCAAGAGCGCCACGTTGGGCGCCACGTCGCGCACCTGGAAGGACGCGGCGTGCTCGGGGCGCTCGCTCATCGCCCGCTGGCTGCCCACCCCGAACGCGAGCCCATGGGCTTCGGCCACCGCAGCGAGCTCCCGGTTCACCACCCCGGCGCGCTCCGAGCCTCCGGTCATTCCGGTCATCAACAGCGGCGCCTTCAGCGTGCGCCCCAGAAAGGGGACCGAGAGATCCACCTCGTCCAGGGACAGCTCCGGCATGGCGCAGTGGACCAGCCGCACGCACTCGAAGAGCGTCGAGTTGGTCGCGGGCTCCACTTCCCCGGTGGCGCACAGATCGAGGTGCGCGTCCTTCCGTCGGGATGTGGGGTCGTCGGTCATGATGGGCGGTTCAGGCGGGGGAAGCCGAGGCGGTTCCTACCAAGCAGCCCCCCTGGCGGCAAGGCGGAGTGCCGGTCGATGCGCGGTGCGGCAGGACTTTGCGAAAAGCCGACACTGCCAGCGGGTTATGAGTGCCCTTCTCCGCACCGTTCCGCTTTTTCAGGAGCCCCCATGGCAGCCCCTCCCCTCCTCGTCATCTTCCACAGCGGCGACTACGATCGGATCCACCACGGCCTCTCCATCGCGGCGGCGGCGGTGGCCATGGAACGGCCGGTCGAGCTGGTCTTCGTCTGGTGGGCGCTCGATCGCCTGCTCGATGACCGGCTGGATGTTCCGGACCTCGGCGCTGCGCACGAAGACGTCGCCGACCGCTTCGAGGCCCGCAACCTTCCGACGCTGCGGACCCTGCTGGCGCACCTGGTGGAGTCGGGGCGCTGCACCCGCATCGGTTGCACCGGATCCCTGGCCATCCTGGGACGCGAGCCCGAGGCGCCGGAGGCGCCCCACATCGACCTGTGGCTGGGCTGGAGCGCCATCCTGCAGCGCACCGCGGGGCTCACCGATCGCTTCACCCTCTGAGGGACCTTCACACTCTGAAACGAAGCCGCCGGAGGCCTTCTTCTCCAGGCATTTCCGGCGCAGCCGCCATCTCCGCCGGGAGGGTGGCGCGCCTGCACGCGTTTGCGTCGGAAGCCGAGGCTCTTAGGTTTGTTTGATCGCTCGAGAACGGGTGGCGCTGCTGCCGCCCAGACACCCCGACCGACAACGGAGCCTTCCCGTGACGACCCAGACCCAACACCTGTGGGATGGAAACCGCCGACCCGTGAAGGGTGCCGGTTGGAGCCGTCTCAGCAACATCTTCAAGACCGGCCTGCTTCTGGCCGCCATGTCTGCGCTGCTGCTGTGGGTGGGGCAGATGATCGGCGGTCCCCAGGGACTGCTCATCGCCGGCGTCCTCGTGCTGGCGATGAACTTCGGCTCGTACTGGTTCAGCGACACCCTCGCGCTCAGGATGAACGGCGCGCGGGAGCTCGGCGTGGACGAGCTGCCCTGGCTGCACGAGATGGTCGAGCGGCTCTCAGCGCGGGCGGGGATGCCCAAGCCGCGCGTGTACATCATGGAGGTTCCCATGGCGAACGCCTTCGCCACGGGACGCAGCCCCCAACACGCCGCGGTCGCCGTCACCACCGGCCTCATGCAGATCCTCGATCGGCGCGAGCTCGAAGGCGTGGTGGCCCACGAGCTCGGACACGTGAAGAACCGGGACACCCTCATCAGCACCGTGGCCGCGACGCTTGCCGGCGTCATCAGCTACACCGCCCAGATGGCCTTCTGGTTCGCCGGGAGCCTTCTGGGACGCGGTGACGACGAGGAGGGCGGCCTGGGCGGCGCGCTCTCACTGGTGGGCCTGATGATCGTCGCGCCCCTTACCGCGACCCTGCTGCAGCTGGCGGTCAGCCGCTCGCGCGAGTTCGGTGCGGATGCAACGGGAGCGGAGCTGTGCGGCGATCCGGACGCGCTGGCCAGCGCCCTGTCCAAGCTCGAGCGCGGTGCGCAGCGGATGCCGATGGATCACTCTCCGGCGACCGCGCACCTCTTCATCGTCAATCCCCTCTCGGGCAAGGCGTTGATGAAGCTCTTCAGCACGCATCCCCCGACCGAGGAGCGCGTCCGCCGGCTGCACGCCCTGGCGGGACGCCCGGTCTGACGCGGGGCTGAGGGCGCGCGCCTGACGCCTCCGTATGGATGGCGCGCGCCCCTTTCCCTCAGGGCTGCGGAAGGCCCGACCGCGCGCCGTGTGCCTCCCCCTCGCCCATGTGGCTTGACGGGAGGCGCGTCGGCAAGCACCCTGCGCCGCCTTTCGGAGGTCGTGTCCCCGTGAACCTGACGGAAATTCTTCTCATCGTCGTTTCGATCGCCTTTGCCATCACGCTGGGCATGCTGTTCTTCGGCAACCGCGGCCCCCAGGCGCCTGCCGGTGCCTCCGCGCCGCAGCGGTCGTCCAGGTCCGAGCCGGAAGAGCGGGTGCGGACCCTCCAGGGCGAGCTGGACCGTCGCAGCAAGGAGCTCGACGCCCAGCGCAAGCAGGTGCAGGAGCTCAAGGGCGAGCTCAAGGTGAACAAGCGCAAGCTCTTCGAGCAGCGCGAAGCGGAGAAGGCAGAGCGCGAGCGACTCCGGGCCCGCACCGAGTCTGAGCGAGAGCTCGCCGCGCAGCTCGAGCAGAACCGCATCGAGCTGGCGGAGGCACTCGCCGAGGCCGAGCGGCTTCGCGCACTGACCACCACCTCGCGGGGCCGCCATGCTCCCGCCGCAGCTCCGGAGGCGCCGAAGGCCGAGAGCGCGCCGGCACCGGTCGCGGAGGCCCCATCCACCGAAGCCCCTCCTGCGCCCGACGCCGCCGTGGCCGCGGCTGCGGTGGTCGCCCCTGCGGTCTCCG
The DNA here is from genome assembly GCA_035304185.1 of Myxococcaceae bacterium. Taxonomy (GTDB): domain Bacteria; phylum Myxococcota; class Myxococcia; order Myxococcales; family Myxococcaceae; genus DATGQN01. Next base: position 15,743 of record DATGQN010000053.1, on the reverse strand, counting down.
AGCCGCGTCATCGCGAGCTGAACGACGCGGACAAGGCGCGGATCGCCAGGATCGAGGCCGAGCGTGATCGGGCCCGTCAGCGCGCCGAGAAGGCGGAGAAGGAGCTCAAGCGCATCAAGAGCCGCACCGAGGCGCAGGCGCGCGTGGTCAATGCCAGCAAGGCAGACGCCGAGCTGCTCAAGGACAAGTTCAAGGCCCTCGAGAAGCGCCTGAACCGCACCCTTCTCGAGAAGGATCTGCTCGTCCGCGCCATCCGCGACCTGGAGAAGAAGGCCGGCGTGCTGGCGGATCGCACCGAGCTGACCCCTGACGAGATCGCCTCCTCGGATCGTGCGGTGGAAGAGCGCTCCAACGCGCAGGCCGAGGCGGAGCGTGAGGCGCTGGCGAGGGCGCAGGCCAGCGAGGCAGAGCGGGCGGAGGCCGCTGACACGACGGACACCGAGGCCGCTTCAGAGGCGCCCGGGGCCGCCCCTTCGCCAAGCGCACCGCAGGCGGACGTCTCCGGGTCCCCGGAGTCGGCCGAGTCCGGCGCCGCCGCGACGACGCCTCCGGCGGCCACGGAAGAGGCCGCTGAGCAGAAGGCCTGAGGGTCATCCTCCGGGTCTGAGCCGCGATGTCGCATGCAACGACGCCCTGTCCTCTCCTCGGAGGGACAGGGCGTTTGCATTGGAGCAGGCGCGCGAGTCACCGGAGAGGCGGCATCCGCGGAGCTTGACGCGCCACCATCGCCTCGCCCCGAGCGCCAACGGGGAGGTCCCCCACGTGTGGCGCAGCACCGGGTTCACGCGCGTCGAGCGGGACGCAGTGGCAGCCCGGCCTTCTTGCTGCGGTCAGAAAGCCCGCGAGGGGAGGGAAACGTTGGCCTCAGTCACTGGCAATCATGAGGCGCGCGGTGCAGGCGTGGAGGCGCGGCGCCACACCGCCCGTCACCGGGTGGGCAGCGTGCTCGGAGGCGGCGCGGACGCGGGCACCTGGTTCATCGATCCCTGCACCGCGAGGACCGCGCTTCCGGCAGCCACCGCGACGCCGGTGCCGATCGCAGCCCACACCCACCAGGGCGCCTTCGACGGCGTGATCGCCGCATCGAGGCGGGCGGCACGGTTCTCGAGGACCTCCGGCTCGAGCCCGGGGAGCTGGCGGGTCCCGCGCGTGCTGGTCGCGCCCTCGCCCCCACCGTCGTCGCGCGCCCAGTCGAGTTCGTTGCTGGCGACCGCCTCGGGCTGGGGCGGCTCGACCTGACGGGTGGTGGGGGTGCTCGAGAGGTCCAACAGGCCTCCCCGCTCGCCGAGCTTCACCAGGCGCTGGGTCTCGCCGACAACCACGCGATGGCGTCCCACCGGGAGGACGACCTCGGTGGGAACGGTTCCGATGTCGCGGCCGTCCACCCGCACCGTTGCCCCATCCGGCCCCCGCAGCGCCAGCGTCGCCCGCGGACCCCTCTCGACCGAGAGGCGGGCCTCCTCGACCTCGCGGAGGAAGACCTGCGGGTAGAGGTTCCCATCAAGGATGTAGTTCGGGACCAGGCGCCCCAGCTCCTTGAGGGACTCCCGGGCGCGATCGGTCTGCCCGCTGCGCATGTAGGCCACGGACAGGTCCACGAAGGCGAGCCCCAGCTGCTCATCGTCCACCGGCGTCGGCGACGAGATCAGCATCTCCACACCCCGGTGGAGCAGCTGCGCGGCGCGGTCGAACTCATAGCGGTCCAACAGGCGGCGCCCCTCCGCCAGCACACCCCGTGCATCGGTGGGCTCTCCGGGGAGCTGCTGAAGGACCCAGCCCGCTTGGGGCATGGGCGGCAGAGCCAGCGCCGGGATGCTCAGCCCGCATAGGGCCAGCCCGACCACTCCCACCAGCCGGCGGCGTCTTGGCATGTCTTGGTGCTCCCTCCGGATGTCGGCGCATCGGGTATCCTCGCGGCGCCGGTCAGGCTCAAAAGCCTATGGGCCCAGCCCGGAGGGGTCAACGCGCCAGCGCCCCATCGCCCCGCATGAAGCTCTCTCTCGCCACGCGCATGTTTCTCGGTCAGGCCGTGGTCCTGGTGGCCTTCGGCGCGGTCGCCATCTTCAGCGTGGCCGAGCTCCGTCGCAGCCAGCAGGAGATGCGGCTGGTCAGCCAGGGCTACCTGCAGCTGTCCCAGCAGATCGCCGCCATCGAGACCTTCCACACCAATCAGGCGCGGGACACCGAACGCCTGGCCGGGGAGCAGAGCCTGGAGACGCGCCGCGCGCTCATCCGCCTCTCGCGGCTCTACTTCCCCCCGCTCATGGCGCAGCGGATCGCCGAAGCCCGCGCCCGCACCGACGCCATCCACGCCATGGATCCCGGTGGAGAAGCCGAGGTGATCGGCGCGCTCGAGACCCGGCTCGAAGCGCTGGCCCAACGCTCGAACCGCTACACCGCGGAGGCAGAGACCGTTTTCCGTGCGCTCGAGGTCCAATCTCCGGACGGCCCCGAGGTGCAGCAGCAGATGGAGTCCCTCAAGTCGCTGGAAGGCTCCATCGGCCGGGAGATCCGCTCCCTGCGCGCCCTGCTCGAGTCGCGTCTGCGACAGCGGGTTCAGCTCGCGCAGGTCCGCGAACGACGCTCCGGCATCGCCATCATCGGCCTGTCGATCCTCTCCATCTGCCTGGGCCTGTTCGCGACCTGGGTCTCCGCACGGAACCTGCGGCCGGTGCAGGCCCTCATCGCCGGAGCCACGCGGATCGCCCGGGGCGAGTACCCCGCGCGGTTGGGGGTGAAGGGCGAGGATGAGATCGCCACCCTCGCCCGCGCCTTCGACGCCATGGCCACGTCCCTCCAGGAACGTGAGGCCGAGCTCAAGGCGCAAGGCGAGGCGCTGCGTCGCGCCGAGCAGCTCGCCGCCATCGGACGCCTGAGCGCCCAGGTCGCGCACGAGGTCCGCAATCCCCTCTCCTCCATCAACCTCAACGTGGAGCTGCTCGATGAGGCGGTGGGACAGGCGGACTTCCCGGACCCCGAGACCGCCAAGGAGGCCCGCGAGCTGCTGGCAGCGGTGACGCGGGAGGTGGATCGCCTCACCGGGGTCACGGAGCGCTATCTGGGCATGTCACGCATCCCCGAGCCGGAGCTCGCACCGGAGGACCTCCACGCGCTGCTGGGCGGCGTCCTCGAGTTCGTGCGGGGAGAGCTCGATCGCGATGGGGTCGAGGTGGAGCTCTCCCTGGAGGCCCCCCACAGCGCGATCCTCGCCGACGAGGGTCAGCTGCGTCAGGTCTTCCTCAACCTCCTTCGAAACGCGCGCGAGGCCATGCCCGAAGGCGGGCGGTTGATCCTCAGCACCACCTCGGGACCGGACCATCTCGAGCTGCGCGTCTCCGACACCGGGGTGGGTCTCCATCCCTCCACGCAGGACGAGCTCTTCGAACCCTTCGTCACCACCAAGCGCGGGGGCACCGGTTTGGGCCTCGCGGTGAGCCGTCAGATCCTCCTCGCCCACCGGGGAAGCATCCGCGCCGAGACGCGCACAGGGGGCGGGACAACCTTCGTGGTCACCCTCCCCCTCCTCTCCAGCCGCGGCTCGCTTCCGGTCGCATCCTGAGAATCCTGCACGGCCCGCGCTCCACCTCCCCGGCAGGACGGCGCCGGGGGACGACGCACATGACGGGGTGTCCCGCGTGACCGCCGGCTGCTTTCCGAGTCCCCCGGTGTTATGGCCCGGCCCGTGAGCTTCTCCCATACCCGTGACGTTCTCCCTTCCGGCCTGCGCGTGGTCACCGTCGCCACGCCCCACCTGCACAGCGCGCTGTTGACCGTCTTCGTCCGCGCCGGCAGCCGGCACGAGACGCCGCAGACGAACGGGATCGGGCACATGCTCGAGCACCTGTTCTTCCGCGGCAGCGAGCACTTCCCGGATCCGGTCGCCATGAATGCGGCCATCGAGGAGGTGGGCGGCAACCTCAACGGCGTCACCATGCGTGACCATGGGTTCTACGAGACCGCGGTCGCTCCGGAAGGGGTGGGGATCGGGCTGCGGATCCTGGGGGACATGCTCACGCGGCCCCGCCTGAGCCACCTGGACGTGGAGCGCTCCATCATCCTCGAGGAGCTGCTGGATGAGGTGGACGAGGACGGCCGGGACATCGACCTCGACAACCTCTCCAAGATGGCGCTCTTCGGCGATCACCCCATGGGAATGAAGATCGCGGGGACGCCGGAGACGGTGCGCGCGTTCACCGACGCGCAGATCCGCGAGCACCTCCGCCGCCATTACGTGAGCGGCAACCTCGTGGTGTGCGCCGCCGGCCGCGTGAAGCGGGATGAGGTCCTGGCCCTGGTCGCCGATGCCTTCTCGGCCCTCCCCGAAGGTCCCACCAACACCGAGGTTGCGCCCACCTTCGTCCGGACGGGTCCCCGCTTCTCCTTCACCGAGCACGACGAGTCACAGACCGCGTTCCGCATCACCTTCCCCGGCGTGCCGGAACAGCATCCCGACTTCCCGGCGCTCCAACTGCTCCGGCGGGTGCTGGACGACGGACTGTCCAGCCGGCTGCCACATGAGGTCGTGGAGAAGCGCGGGCTCGCCTACAGCGTGCAGGCCTCGCTCGAGGCGTACCACGACGTGGGACTCTTCGAGATCGAAGGCGCCTGTGCGCCGGAGCGCACCGCGGAGGTCGTGTCGGTGTCGCTTGAGGTCCTGGGGCGGCTGGCCGCGGAGGGTCCCACGGACGCCGAGCTGGTCCGGGCGAAGAGGCGCCACCGGATCTTCCACGACTTCGCCCAGGACGCTCCGGGAGAACTGGCGGCGTGGTTCGGCAGCACCGAGCTCTACCGCCCACCTGAGACCTTCGAGGAGCGCACGCGCCAGATGGACGAGGTGACCCACCAGCAGCTCATCGAGGTCGCCGCACGTCACCTCACCGGCGACAACCTGCACGTGGTGGCGGTGGGTCCGAAGCGCGGGGTGAAGGATCTCGAGAAGGCCGTCGCCGCGGCACGCGGACTCGCTCCCCGCTGACCCCGGCGATGCCAAGGCGCTCCGGCAGTCTGCCCCGATATGCCTTCCGCGCCGCCGGGGGACGATGCCCGGCAGGTGGGACACCGACGCTCCCGGCTCCCTTCAGCGGATGATCATCGGCAGGCGACGCTGACGCTTCCGGGCCTCCTCGCGGGCCAGCGTGGTGCGGATCGCCTTCCAGGAGGCGTTGTCCGGTTCGCGGCGCAGCGCCTCCTCGATGAGGGTCTTCGCGCGCTTCGCGTGCAGTCCCAGCTCCACGTAGAGACCGGCCAGCGCTGCCTTCTCCGCGGTGGTCGCCTCCCCCAGGAAGTAGAGGCGCTCCAGGGTGTCGACGGCAGCCCGCTTCTGCCCGGCATCCTCCTGAAGGCGCCAGAGCCGGCTGAGGGCCGGCTGGAAGTCTGCGGTGCTCGACAGCGCCCGCTCGAAGGCCGCGCGGGCCTGTTGCGGCTGGGCTTCGCGCTCCAGAATGAGCCCACGCATGTAGTGCGCCTGGGGATCCTCTGGATTCCGCTGCAGCGCCTCATCCACCAGTGACTGCGCGTCAATGGAGAGGTCGAGCTGCAACTTGGTCTCCGCCAGCATCGCCAGCAGCTCGGGCGTCCGTCCTTCGGCGGCCATGGCCTTGTTCAGCAAGGCCTCCGTCTCCTCTTCCCTTCCCAGCGCATTGAGCACCCGCGCGTGCAGCTTGACCGTGTCGAGGCCCAGTGCCGCGTCCTTGGGGAGGTTCGCGAGATCGGCCTCGGCGTACTGCGGGTAGCCGTTGTTGAAGAAGTAGCGGGCACGGAGCAGGCGGGCCGCGGCGAGGTTCGGGTGCTCCTTGAGGAGCCGATCGAGAAGCTTCGTCGCCAGCAGCTCCTCCCCCTGGAGCAGGAGGATCTCCGCCTCCAGCGTCTTGGCCTCGGGATCATCGGGGTTGATGTCGAGAATCGGCTCGATGGTGGTGAACGCGTCGGGGATGCGGCCGCTCTTGGCGAGCATCCGCGCGAAGGCGATCAGCTCGGGTTCGGTGAGCAGCCGCGCGTCCCGCAGGCTCTCCAGCCCCTTGAAGGCGAGGTCCTTGGCGTTGACCTCGAGGTACAGGTCGATGATCTGCCGCCGCACCTCCGGGGTGCTGCGCCCCCTGCGCTCCAGCTCCTGGAGGGTCACCACCGCCGCGGAACGGTTGCCCTGCTGGCGGTACACGTCGGCCAGCAGCAGCATGGGTTCGGGCTCGGGGGTGAGGTGGCTTGCGGCGCGATATGCGTCGACCGCGGCGCGATAGTCCCCCTGCTCCATCGCGGATTGCCCCCGCGCCAACTGCGCGGCGAGCTGCTTCGCGGTGCGTTCGGCGGCTGCTTCTTCGGGGTTCTTGCAGGCGCCCAGCAGCAGCAGGGCGGGGAGGAGCAACCAGGCAGAAAGGCGGGACATGGAGCCCCCAAGGGTAGCGGATGTTAGGTTCCAGCGCGATGGACCCCTTCGTCCGGCGCCTGGTGGAGCGCCTCTCTCATCCCTCGCGTCCCCTGTCGCGCAATCGGCACTTCCACACCTTCGACACGCCCGAGGGCCGCGCCGCACTGCGCATCCAGCGGCGGTTGAAGAGCCTGCAGACCGATCTGCTGCGCTGCGTGCGGGATGGCGGACAGGCGCAGGCCAGGGTCCTCGAGGAACGCGATGGCTCGCGGAGGATGGAGCTGAGCCTCACGCGCCTGCATGCCCGCCGGACGACGCTGCTCCCCGAGGCGGAATGGGAGCTCCTGCTGCAACTCCCCGGCGTCACCGAGGCCCTCTCCGACGGTTGAGGTCTCAACCGGAGTTCGCAGCCTCCGCGACCCTCCGGACCGGACGTCAGCCGGTTCCCTGGAGCGGAAGCTGGCCACCCTGTCCCCGCTGAACGGCGAAGAGGAGGAGCTCGCGAAGGGCCGCCTCTGCCGGGGCCTCGAAGCAGCGTGGGTGCGCCAGTGGAGGGGGGGGAGCGAATCCTGCCGTGACCACCGGGAGGTGCGCTCCCAGCAGGGACTGCGCGAGGTCCAGCGACGCGGGCGAGGGATCCACCAGCAGGCCTCCGACCACCCCGATGCTGAACGGCTTCCACAGCGGGCGCGCGGCATCCACGGCGGGCATGACCATGAGGTCCAGGCGCAGCGCCGCACTCAGCGTCAGGGTCCCCACCGTCCCGAAGCCACTGCGCACCGGGAAGAGCTCGAGGTTCGGCTCACCGGCGGCGAGGACCTCCTCCAGAAAGGATCGCGCGGCGCGGACACCTCCGCAGACGAGCACCTTGGCCACGGCCAGTCGCGGATTCGACCCACGCCGCCGCAACGCGAGGGTGCGCAGGGCGTGGGTTTCGGCGGGACCGAGGGCCGGAGCGATCTCCTCGGGCTCCTCCTCCAGCACGCGTGCCACCCCCTTGTTGAGGAGCGTGGCGATGGCACTGAGCACGTCGAGATCGTGCGCGGGGGTGAGATCCACCACGTCCTGGAGGGGACGCGGCGTGCGGAGCAGGTGGGCCACGCGGGCGGTCACCGGATGCTGATCGTCTCCGAGTCGGCTGTCCTCGGCGATCACCAGTCGCGCGGTGGCCGGAGGCAGGGACGGCAGCAGTCGCGCGCGTTCATCGGTCTGCCGCATGCCCTCGAGCAGGGCGTCGTCCATGCTGCGGGAGATGGCGGTCAGGCCCTGAGGCGGCGTCACGTCCGGGGAGAAGCGGAAGGTGCCCTCGGTCCACGCCAGCAGCCGGAAGAGGGACTTCTCGCCTTCGGTGCGTCCGCTGCGTGCGGCGGTGGGACGGCCCTCTCCCAACCAGAGCTCCCCCCGCTCATCCCCACGGAAGAGCGCGAGCTTCCCGGTCCGCCGGTTCATCGCCAGAACCTGGAGCAGATCCGCGCTGCCGAGCTGCCCGAGCGATCCTTCGATCTCCTGGGACCCGCCCCGCAGATTCTGAGCGGCATCGCTGCGCCGGAACACGTGCTCGATGCGGCCGAGGACCTCGTCGACGTTGAACGGCTTCCTCAGCCAACCCTCGCGGAACCCACGCAGGGCATCGGCGTCGATGCCGCGCGCGGTGAGCACCACCGGGATGTCCTCGGTCCGGGGATTGGTCCGGAGGATCTGCACGAAGGTCCGCGCTTCGATCAGGCGGCAGTGCTCGTCGAACAGGATGAGATCCGGATGGCGCAACACCGCGATCTCGAGCGCGCGGCTCCCGTCCGGTGCGTAGTGCACCGAATACCCCCGCTCACGCAGCACGCGCGTGAGGGCGCGGACCGGCTCGGGGTCGGGGTCGGCGATGAGAATCTTGCGGGTGGTGGCCACGGGTCAGGGGGATCCTGGACGTCGGTCAGAAGGGTTGGAGGTCGTAGGTCGCCTGGAGCCGCGCGATGAGCCCATCGACGATCACCGGATCGGAGGAGTGGAAGGCCCAGGTGGCGGCGTGCCCCTGTCGTTGCAGCAGGGCATAGGCGGACGTCTCGGTCAGCCAGAGAATGAAGGCGTGGCGTGCAATCCGCTCGTCACCCTCCAGAAAGACCGGCGTCAGCGCCGGATGGGACGCCAGATCCGCGCGCCGGCCGAGCAGGTACACCCGTGCGCCGAGATCGGTGGGCGCCCGCTCCAGGCCGGCGACGATGGGCAGGCTCTGTCGAACCTCGGGTCCCCCCACGTACAGGACGCCCCGCGCCTGGGGATCCCGGAGCAGCTCCCGGGCGATCTCCGTCTGCACCTCTTCAAAGAGCCCCGAGGCCACCGGTCCACGGCGGGAGGGATCGGCGCGCGGATCCTCGGGGAGGGGCGGCGATCCCGGCATGCCGAGGAAGAGCTCCACCTGCTCCCAGAACGGGAGCAACGAGGTGGCCATCAGGTTCTGCAACGAACCCCGACGCTCGTCCATGCGGCTGCGGCTGCAGTGCACCAGCTCGTCGAAGTCCTCCCCATCCTTCGGGAAGGTGGCCGCGCCACTGGTCAGGCCCAGCGGCACCTGGGTCTCCACCTGCATCACGTCCAGCTCCTCGCGCACCGAGGCGTAGGCCCGGCGCAGGAACATGAGCGCGCCGAAGAAATCCGTCTCGGGGAGCAGGAGGTAGAACTCGTGCTCGCTGGCCTTGGCGAGCACGTCGGAGTCGCGGGTGATGCGGGAGATCGCGCGGATGACGCCCCGGTGGGCGCGCTTCGCTTCCGCAGGACCGAGCCGCTGGCGCACCTCTTCCAGGTGATCGAGGGAGAAGGTCACCAGCGAGAAGGTCCTCGCATAGCGGCGGGCCTTGTAGATCTCCTTGGACGCGTAATCGCTGAAGTAGCTGAGGTTGTAGGCCGCGGTCTCCCGGTCGCGAAGCCCCTGCCGCTGCAGGGCGAGGAAGCGCCGCGCATTGCGGATGGCAACGCCCGAGAAGTCGGCGAGAAGCTGAACCGGGTGTGCCTGCTGGACATCGAACTGCAGCCCGAGCGGGTCGGTCAGCTGCACCAGCCCCATGAGGGTCCCATCCACCGTCAGGGGCACGCAGAGCACCGGCGCCTCGTCGCTGCCCGCGCGCCACAGCCGCCCTTCCCCCATGGGCGCGAGCTCGGGCGCCTCCTGCCGGATCCGCTCGGGAAGCTGCTGCCGGTCGATGAGTCCCCGCCAGGCGCGCAGCACCAGCAGGTCGCGCTCGTCCACCACCCAGAGTGCCGCGCTCTGCGCGCCGGCGAGGGCGGAGAGATCCCACAGGATGCGCTCCTGCACCCATTCCAGGTCGGTGCTGGAGAGCAGCTCGAGACAGCGTTGGCGCACGCCCTCCGCCTGCATGAACGCCAGGTTCTCTTCGCTCAGGCGCGCGCGCTCCCGCCGCAGCGCCGTCCGCTCGAGGATGCGCTCCACGGCCAGGAGCAGCTCCGCCTCCGACGTGGGACTGGGGACGTGTTCGAGCAGCACCCCCGCCTCCAACGCAGCACGCTGGAGCGCCAGGCGCGCGTCGGCCGGGGTGTCACCGCCCATCACCAGGAAGCCGGGATCCGCGAGGCGCTCCTGAAGCCCGGCGAGCAGCTCCAGCCCCTCCATCTCCGGAAGGGTCGCCGCCACGAGGACCGCATCGAAACCGGTCTGCTCCGTCCGGGAGAGCGCCTGGATGCCGTTGTCCACGGCGGTCACCGCGTGGCCCTGGCGGGAGAGGAGCTCAGCGGTCCGACCACACGAGGTGGCGTCGCTGTCTACGAGAAGGAGGTGTCCGACCACGTTCCGTTTCGATCCGGGGCCTGATGCCCGGCGGTGATCCTAGTGAGCAGGGGGGAGGGCCACAACGGCCTCGAAGACGAAGGTCGCCGGGCCTTTGAGTCGGACCTCTCCCAGATCGGCGCGGACACGGATCGAAAGCGGTCCTCCGGGAAGCCGGACCCGATGCCAGGTATCGGGTGCCAGTCGGCCGAGATGCACCAGCGTGGCCACGCTCGCGCAGGCGCCGGTGCCACACGCATCGGTAAGGCCGCAGCCCCGCTCCCACACCACGACGTCCAGCCCCTCGTCGGTGCGCGCGACGAAGGAGACGTTCGTCCGGGTGGGGAAATCCGGATGCACCTCGAGTTGAGGCCCGAGTCGACCCGCATCCGAGAGAGGGGTGTCCAGGAGCACCAGGTGCGGGTTGCCCATGCTCAGCGCGGTGCCCCGGACTTCGGGGAAACCGGAGAGGGGCCCTTCGATGAGCGGCGCGTGCGCGGGCAGGACCGCGGGGTCCACCAGGCGGGCGGGCCCCATGTCGATGGCGATCTCCTCGATGCCGTCCACCTCGGTCAGCTCGCAGGTCAGGGGACCCGCGCCGGTCTCCACCACGAAGCGCCGCGAGCGCTCCCCGTGATCGAGGAGGTAGCGGACCGCGCACCGCAGGCCGTTGCCGCACATCTCGGCGATGCTGCCATCGGCGTTGTGAACCACCATCTGGGCCCGCGCCGTCGTCGAGGGCAGCAGGCTCAGCACCCCGTCCGCGCCCAGGCCCCGCTTGCGATCGCAGATCCAGCGCACCGTCCGGGCGTCCAGATCCGGCCTCCCGTCGCGCAGGTCGAGCACGAAGAAGTCGTTTCCCAGGCCGTGGTACTTGAAGAGACGCTCCGGCGCGCGCCCGCCCGGGTGTTGCTCAGGTCGTTGCATCAGGAACCGATCTCCTCGAGCTCCACGTCGAGCAGCTCGGCGGGCTCATCGGCCTCTGCCGGTGAGGGATCGGGCGCGACGGGAACGGGCGTGACGGGGGCCATGGGGGCCACGGGTGGAACGGGTGAGAAGCCGGGCCGGGTGGCCGCCCCCAACGACGGAAGCTCGGTCCGGGTGGGGCGCTTGCTCATCCGGCGCAGCGCCGCCAGCTCGGTCTCCTGGGCCGTCAACCGGCGCTGCAACTGCTCCAGCCGCTGGTCGCGCTCACGCATCTGGGAGCTGAAGGCCAGGGTCTGCTCCTGCTCGCTCTGCAGCTTCTCGGCGAGGGCCTCCACCTCATCCAGCAGGCTGTTGCGCTCCTGCTGAAGCCGCTCATGAGCGGCCTCGAGATCCGCCAGCCGCCCGCGGATTCCGGCGGACTCTGCCGTGGCACGGGCGAGCTGTCCCTCCATCGCGCCCGCCGCCTTCTGCGCCGCCTGGAGCCGGGAGACTTCGGCCCGAGCGGCTTCAAGCGCACGGGTCTCCGCCTCCAGACGACCGCGGAACGGCAGCAGTTCCATCACCCGTGCCTCGAGCCCATCGATGGCCTTGCGGGAACCGGCGAGCTCCTCTTCGAGCTCGGAGATGCGCGCCGCAGCCGTATCGGCCTGCGAGCGGGAGGCGGTGGCCGCGTCCTGCGCCTGTTCCAGCCGCCCCATGAGTTCCTGCTCCACCTGCGCGAGGTCGCGGAGGCGTCCATTCGCCACTTCCAACGCATGGGTGCGGACCTCGAGCTGCGCCTCCAGCTCGCCACGGGTGGATTCGAGCGCGACCTGCGACGACGCCAGCGCCTCACGCGCCTGGACGAGTTCCGCTTCGAGGGTCTGAACGCGCTGCTCGACGTCCGCCCGCGCCTCCACGAGCGCCGCCTCCCGGTCCGCAGCCTGAGCCTCGGCCGCCTGGGCCCGCTCCCTGAGTGCCTGCAGCTCACTGAGGGCTTCGGAGGACGCCGTCTCCAGGGTCCCGATGTGCGCCCGTGCCTCGGCGAGGGCCTCTGCGGCGGAGCCCTGGGCCCCTTCGAGCTGTTCGATGCGCTCGCGCAGGGTGCGCTGTTCCTCGGCATGCTGCGCCGAGAGGCGCGCGAGCTCGTCGGCCTGTGCCCGGTGAGACGCTTCCAGCCGTGCCCGCTCGGCCTCGAGTTCCTCGCCCGCAGCCTCCAGCTCGCGGATCCGGGCCTCCCGACCGGCGACCTCCTGCTCTGCGGAGCGCCCCTCTGCCTCGAGCGCATGACGCAAGCGCTGCAGCTCGGCTTCGGCCTCCTGCCCCTGGGTCTCGAGCGCCTGGAGCCGCGACACGCGTTCCGCTGCCTCCTCCTCGAGGCGGGAACGGGTCGCGCGGGACGCCTCGAGTTCCGCCTCCGCGGTCACCAACCGCGCGCGCAGCGAGCTGGCCTCCGCCTCCGCCCGAGCGCTCAGCTCCTCGAGGGCCTGCCTCGCCGCCTCGAGCTGCTCTGCCTGCGCACTCAGTTGCGCCTGCAACGAACTCTCAGCCTGGTGCCGCGCCTCCAGCGCTTCCTCGAGCGCGCGGGCGTGCGTCGCCTCGCGCTCGCGGGAGGCCTCCTCCAGCGCCGCGAGGTCATGCAGCGCGCGGTCCCGCTCCTCGAGCAGGTCGCGATGCCGCGCCTCCAACGACGCGAGCTCGCTGCGGGTCCCCGTCACCTCGTCACGCGCCGACTTGAGTTCCGCTTGGAGGGCATCCCGTTCGGTTCGCAGCGCCTCGAGTTCGGCCGACCCACGCGACGTGGTGTCCTCCAGGCTGGCCCGGAGTCCTGCCAACTCCGCCTCGAGGGATTCGACCCGCCCGTTCGCAGCCTCGAGCTCTCTGCGGAGCGCCGAGAGTTCCCCACCCGCTGCCTCTGCCCGCTCCTCGGCCACCCTGCCCTGCTCACGCTGGGCGTGGAGCTCGGCCTCCAGGGATGCGCCGGCCTCCTCGAGTTGACGGACCCGCTGCTCGCTGCGTGCGCGCGCCTCTTCGAGAGTGGAGATCGTCTCTCGCGCCTCGCGGGTGTGGCCGGCTTCGGACTCCAGGGCCTCGCGGGCGCGGGCCAGCTCCGCCTCCAGCCCCCGCTGCACCTCTTCGAACGCCTGCAGGCGCGATGCAGCCTCGGCCTCGGTGTGCGCGTGTGCCTCGCGCAGGGACTGCAGCTCCGCCTCGAGACGCGCCGCGCGCTCCCCTTCCGAGCCCTCCTGCGCACGCGCCTGATGAAGCGCCTCTTCCAGCGTGTGCCGCGCCGCGGAGACCTGCTCGAGCTGAGCTTCCAGCGCCGCCTGGGCGTCCCGCTGTTCTGCGAGCGCCGCTGCACCGGCGGCAACCTCCCCACGCAGTGCATCGGCCTGCTCCCTGGCTGCGGCGAGCGAGGTCTGCGCGTCCTGCAGCGCCGCCTCCCGCTCCTGCAGTCGGGCGCCGATCGCTTCCAGGTCGGCCAGAAGCCGGGTCCGGGCCGTGTCCAGGCCGTCCAGTGACGTCTCGAGCCCTTCGAGCTGGGTACGCAGCGAGGCGCTCTCCTCCAGTGCTTCTTGCTCCCGCGCCTCCGCCGCGGCGGCCCGCTCGGAGAGGGTCTGCAGCTGCGCTTCGAAGCCGGAACGATCCTCTGCCCGCTGCTGCTCCAGGGCCTCGATGGCGGCCTGCTGCTCGGAGCGCTGCTGCTCCAGCGCTGACAACGCGGCCTGCTGCTCGGAGCGCTGCCGCTCCAGGTCGTCGAGCGCGGCCTGCTGAGCCGTCCGCTCCGCCTCCAGTGCAGTGATCGCCTCGGCAGCACGCCTCAGCGCCTCGGATTGACCCGCCGCGTCCTGCTCCACCGCCTCCAGGCGTCGCTGCAGCGCGTCCCGCTCCGCCACCAGCCGCTCGCGCTCCTCGGCCGCGGCCCGCTCCGACCGCTCATGACGCTCGGCGAGTTCCCGCTCGAGTCCATCGATCGCCTGCGCGTGGACCTGGAGGTTCTCCTCGTCCGACGCCAGCGCCGCCTGTTGGGAACCCAGGGTCTCGGTGAGCCGCGCGACCTCTGCGGTGAGCTTCTCCCGCTCCGCTGCTGCGGCCGACCCGGCTTCCTGGCGCGCGCGTTCAGAGGCCTGCAGCTCGGCTTCGAGCTCCTGGATCCGCAGATCGCTCTTCCGCAGCGAGCCGACGAGTCCGGCTCCCTCCTCCGTGAGCCGGGTCACGTCACCACGGGAAGCCGCCAGCTCGGTCTCGGCCGCGTGCAGGCGATCGGTCAGCGACTGCCGCTCGGACTCCCACGCACGCTGGGCCTCCAGCGCCTCGCGCTGGGATTCCCCGCTCTGGGTGGAGAGGGCCTGCAGTTCCCGCTGCATCTTCGCCGCGGCGGCGTCGCGCATGACCAGGGACTGCTCGAGTCCGTTCGCCCGCGCGACGAGGCTCCGCTGCTCCTCCTCCAGATGTTCGACGGCCGCCTTCGCCGTGGAGAGCTGCTCCGCCAGACGCAGCTCACGTTCCCGGGCCTGGGTCAGCTCCCGGGCGCGGAGCTCCCGCTCATCCTGCGCCCTCAGAACCTCCAGGCGTCCGCGCTCGAGCTCCACCTTGGCCGAGGCCAGCTCGTCCTGGAACTGGCGCGCGGACTCGTATGCAGAGGCCAGCCGCTCACGGGCATCCTCCAGCTGCGCAGCCGTCTCCTCCCGCCGCGCACGCTCCAACCGCGCGGCCTCCCGGGCGGCGAGGGTCTCGAGTTCCTGCTCCTGACGTCGGTTGCGATCGGCCTCGGCGGCTGCGCGAAGCTGCGACAGTCGCGCCTCGGTATCCGCCACCAGCTCCCGCGCCACCTGCAGCTCGGCCTCGGCGCGTTGCAGTCGCTGGGTCAGCTCATCGCGCTCCCGCGCCCGTCCCGGAGACTCGCGGGCCGCATCGAGCTGGGCGGTGAGCACCGCGACCGCCTCCCGGGCCTCCTCCAGTTCCCGGCGCAGGAAGGCTTCGGTCTGGGCGTGCTGCTCGAGCTCACTGCCCACCTTGCCCAAGGCCTGCTTCAGGGTGCCGGCGCGCTCTTCCCACCCCTTGCCGCGACGGGCGACCTCCTCCAGCTTGCCGCGGGTGAAGGCCAACGGTTCGGGGGGAAGCTGGACCCAGGTGGGATCCAGTTGGCGCAGGGGCTGCTGTCCGCAGAAGACGACGAAGTACGCAGACTCCCCGGCGTCCGCCAGGGTTCCGTCGACCTGGAGCCCGTCGCTGGTGTCGAAGGCGAGCTGGTATCCGAGCACCGGGCTCTGGGTGGCGACCTCCACCGAGGGGAAGTGCTGGGACGCGACGTCGAGAAGCTGTCCGTAGGTCGGCGGGGCGTCCTGCTCCGCCTCCATGAGCTGCGCGAGCGCGAGGCCCCCGGGATTGCGCAACCCGCCCAACAGCACGCCCTGTGGCGCCACCAGACGCGCGAGCTCCGCGAAGAGGGCCGGCGCCGCGACATAGGGCGCGAGATCCGCGATGAGGACCGCGTCGAAGCTGCCCGGCTCGAGGTCATCGAACACGCAGGCGCGAAAGCGCAGCCCCGGCGCCTGGTGCACCCGCTGCGCTTCGGCGATCGCCGCGGCATCCTCATCTGCGGCCAATACGAGGCGCGCGCCACGGGTGAGCAGGAAGCGCGCGCTGGTCCCACCGGTCGTTGCGACCGCACCTATCTCCAGCACCCGACGACGGGCG
>DATGQN010000052.1:0-25311 GCA_035304185.1 Myxococcaceae bacterium | reverse complement strand
GAAGAACTCGTAGGTGATCAGGTTCTCGTAGAGGCCGTAGTAGGCGGTGACGCTGGCCTCGATGACCCGGGTCTCCCATGCCACGCCCAGGTCGCCGCTCACCGCGCGTTCGGGGAGGAGTGCCGGATTGGGCGCGAGCCCGGGCTGCACCACGTAGAGCTCGAGGAAGCTCGGCGCTCGGTGGGACTGGCCCACATTGGCGCGGAGGAACCAATGCCGGGACAACCGCAGCTCCGCTCCCACCTTGGGTGCCAGGAGCGTCTGCTCCCCCACCTGCTCGAGCCGCAGTGCCGGCACCACCAACAGCCCGTCGAGGGGGATCCAGGTGTCCTTCAGAGATAGATGCGCGCGCAACCGGTTGGGCGCACTGGGGCTGAAGTCCGCGTGGTAGCGCTCCCCTCCGAACCCCAGCTCCAGCATCACCCGGTGGGCTGGATGCAGCGCGTGCGCGGCCGAGAGCTCCACCGCCCCGGTCTGGTAGCTCTGCGCACCGCTCGAGGCGCCGAACCCGGTGATCATCGCGTCGTCCGAGCGCACCCAGGCGCGGGCGCTGAGCGTGGGCCCCTCGGCGGGTGCGTGATCCAGGCGCGCGGCCGCCGTGAGCCGACGATGGGCGTCGCGGCGGTTGGGCGTGACGTTGAGGGCCGGGCCCGCGACGCCGCGCTCGTCGAAGCCGAGCTCGGCCAGGGCCGACACCTCGAGATCGTGTCCCAGCGATCGGCGGAAGCGCAGCAGTCCACCGGCGAGGTGCGCGTCATTGTTCATCCGCCGCCGCTCGACGAGTGGGTCCTCGTGGCCGGGGGTGTCGTCGTGCAGGTAGGGGAAGTCGCCGCGGCTGGTCGAGCCGTGCAGCAGCAGGAGCGCTTCGCCTCCGAGCACCGGCCCCGCGAAGTTCGCGAGCCCGTGGAAGGCGCCGAAGCTCCCCGCGCCGAGTTCGACCTCCGCCGAGGGCGTGTCCGAGAGCCCGCGGGTCACGAGGTTCACCGCGCCTCCCAGGGCGCCACTACCGTAGGCCGCACCGCCTCCGCCCCGGAGGACCTCGATGCGCGAGAGCCAGGCGGTGGGCAGGCGCGAGAGATCGGTCAGCCCGCCGGCGCCGTTGAGCGGGATGCCGTCGAGCATGACCAGCACTCCCGAACTCGAAGCACCGCGCAGGGAGAGGCTCTGGGCCTGCCCGAAGCCTCCCAGCTGTTGGAGGTGCACGCCGGGGATGGTGGTCAGCAGGGCCGCGGTGTCCGGGGCGCGGCCGGCGCGGTCCTCCACCTCCACCACGCTGATCGCTCCGGTCGGTTCGCGGGCGCGGATCTGCTCGGGAGAGGGACGCTCGCCGGTGACCTCGACCCGCACCTCCGGCAGCTCGTACGCCGGCAGGGGCGCCTCGGGCGCGTCCTCGGACGGTGGCTGCTCCGGAGCGCCACCCGCGATGCTCGATGTGCCCCAGAGCAGCAGCAACAGCGCCGCCACCCCGGAGGGGGACCTGCTCACCATGTGCCGCCTTCCGCTCTCTCCGTCGAAGAGAGAAGGCATCGTGGGCGTGCACCCACCGGCTGGTGGGCCACGCACCCTCGGGCAGGTCTCCTGACTTCCGGGTCCGACGGACGCGCTCGATGCGCGCCCCGGTCGGTGCCTCCCACCTTCCCCCGAGGCGCCCGTGGGCAGCTCGAAGTGGCGACAATCCGGAGAACACCTGTCCCCTCAACTCGGTGGGGACCACCCGATCACAGTGGCGGGACCGCGCCGGATTCTCACCGGCTTCCCTCTTTGAACGCCCCGTCCAGTGGTGGGGCACCCGAAGGCGGGGCCGCTTCTAGGGCCGCCCACGCGGGGCGTCAAGGCCGGTCAAGCGGCGGCGCCACGCTCCGGGAGACCGTCGCCCGCCGCCGAGGCTTCGGACCTCCACCACCGGTCCTTCGAGGCTGGGCACATCCGGCGGCGTGGTTTCACGGGAGCCGGACCCGGTGCCGCGAGGTGCGAGAGCCCTTCCCGCGACGTGGTTCCCGAACCCGGCAGCTCCTGCAGTCTTCGGCGCACGGCTCCGCGACAGCGAAAAGGCGCTCGCGCGCGCAGCATCCACCCTTCCGGACCGATCCCTCCCGGCTGCGGACGGACCTCCCAAGCACTTCCAGCGACGGCCAGAGGGACGCGGGGTCCTGTAGGTCCGGGCATGAGCACTGCACACACCCGCCCACGTCGGCGCTGGCGCTCTCAGGCGCAAGCCGACGGCGGCCCGAATGGGCGGGTCGCCTTCAGGGGAAGGGGTCGGACATGTTGACTGCAGGCAAGCGACTGGCGGTGTTCAGCATCCGTGAGGGGCGTGGCGGGAGCATCTGGGTGCGGGCGGGGAGCGCCTTCGTGAACAAGGATGGCTCCCTCAACGTGCTCCTCGACGTGCTGCCCATCGACGGCAAGCTCCACGTCCGCGAGGCCGCCGAGCGCAAGGATGGCGCGGTGGTTCCGACCACCCGCTGGACCGATGGCGAGGGCGAGGCGGGTGCGCTCGCCGCGGGAGCCCAGTGATGCGACCCGGGTGGAGGCTGGCGATCGCGGTCCTGCTGCTGGGGACCGGCTTCGAGGTCCGGGCGGCGCCTCCAGCGACTCCGGCTGGGGAACGCACGCTCCGGGACGCGGTCAGCGCACCGGTCGACGCGTCAGCGCAGGAGGGGCTCGAGCCCTGTGCGCCGCCGAAGCGACGGCCGCGGGTCCGGGTGGTGCTGGACGGCAAGGTGAACCTCAACACCGCGGACGCCCAGCTTCTCAACATGCTGCCCGGGGTGGGGATGGCCAGCGCGGAGCGCATCATCGCGCGCCGGGAGCGAAGGCCCTTCCGGCGTCCCGAGGAGCTGGTCCGGGTGAAGGGGTTCGGCGCGCGGCGCTACCAGCGGGTGCGTCCCTACGTGTCGGTCGAGGGCCCCTCCACCTTGCGGCCGGTGTGGACCGGGCTGCCCCGATCCGAGGCGGAACCACCGGATCCGCAAGCGGCGGCTGAACCCGGAGCCTGAGTCCTTTCCGGGGTTCAAGGCCATCGTGGAGGGTCGATTCTTGGCCCTCGTTGCGAGCAATCAGAGGGCCTCGGCGGAACACTCCACGCTCGCTGGAAAGGTAGGGAGGGTGCGCCTTGTGTCCCCCCTCGTCTTCCGGGTTGGGATGGTGGGCATGAGACTTCTCTTGAGCCTCCTGCTGCTGCTTCCCGGGCTGGCCGTGGCCCAGACGGTCACGGTCACCCTGCCCTCCATCCGCTTCGAGCGCCCTCCTCCCCTGGTCGTCCTTCAGCCGGGCGTCCACGTGATCGAGGACTACGACGACGACCTCTACATCGTCGACGGTCGCTACTACACGCGGCGGGGGCGCCACTGGTACCGCGCCCACGATCATCGGGGCCACTGGAAGCGCATCCACCACCGCCACGTGCCGCGGTCGCTGGTGGGCTTCCGCCCCGGCGAGCACCGGCGCTGGCGACGGGGCCACCATGGGCCGCCTCCCCACGTCCGCCGCGCGCACGCCAAGGAGATGCGCCGCGCGGAGAAGGCGCACCACAAGGAGATGAAGCGCCGGGAGAAGGCCCACCGCAAGGCGATGAAGAAGCGCCACGAGCGCCACCGCTGACACCATCGGGATTGAAGCGGACATCCCGCGACGCTCCCGGACCCTCCCGTGACTTGGGGGATGGGCCGGGAGGTCTGTCTGACCTATATGTCGGGAAGGCCGCCCGGTGATGACGGGTTGGGCTACAGACGCAGGCGACGGACGACCTTTTGCCCCCCGACAGCACCCTTCCACCGCACGTGCCCCCTCCCAACCCGGTGGCTGACGAACAGGGAGGATTCCGCGCGCTGATCGAGGCCGTCCGGTCCCGGCAGCGCCAGCAGCTGTGGCTCCGCGGTGCGCTCTGGGGCGCCCTCGGCGCATGGGCGGTCCTGCTGCTCGCCGGATTGTTGGCGGAACTGCGACCCGGGCTCGGCCCGGTGCTCCTCTGGCTTGCGCCCGCGGTCTTCCTGGCGGTGCTGCTCGCCTTCGGCCTGTGGCTCGGACGGCGTCAGGTCGGCACCCCCGAGCGCACCGCCCGGCTCATCGCCCGGCGCGCCCCCAAGCTCGGTCTGGACGTTCTCTCGGCGATCGAGCTCGAACACGCCCTGGCCGCACCCGGCCCGGGCGGCTTCTCTCCGGAGCTCGCCCGCGCCTTCCTCCGGGACACCGGTGCGCGCGCGGCCCGGGTCGACCCGGCAACCATCGTGGATGGAGCCCCGCTCAAGCGCGCGGTTCAGGCGCTGGCTGGGATGCTGGTCCTCTCGCTGGTGCTGCTGGCGGTCTCGCGCGAGCGGCTGGTGACCGGATGGCGGGTGGCCCTGGCCAGCTCCGAGACGCCCGCTGGGGAGCCCATCCGCCGCGAGCCCATCACCGGGGACGTGGAGCTCACCTACCGCTACCCGGATCACACCGGGTGGGTCCCGCGCACCGTGAGCGGCACCCGCGGCGACATCCAGGCTCCCGCCGGCACGGTGGTGGAGCTCAGCTCCCGCTCCGATCGCCCGGTGGAGCGGGCCGGGCTCAGCATCGGAGAGGCCTTCGTCCCGCTCCGGGTCGAGGACGGCCGCAGCCTCTCGGGGAGCTTCGTCGTCGAACGGGCCGGCTCCTACGCCTTCGTCTTCCAGGATGCGTCGGGGAAGGAGGTGGCCCGCGGTCCCGACCTCACCATCTCCGTCGAGGCCGACGGCGCGCCGGAGGTCACCTTGCGGGCGCCGGAGGAGGAGCTCGAGGTCGACCCCGAGGACGTGGTGGAGCTGCGCTTCGAGGCGCGCGACGACTTCGGGCTGAGCGCGCTGCAGCTGGTCTACCGGCTGCCCGGACGTTCCGAGGAGACCCGGGTCAAGCTTCCGCTCGAAGACGGCCGCCGGATGGAGGGCCGCTACAGCTGGGACACCGCCAAGCTCCTCCTCGCCCCCGGAGATCGGGTCACCTACTACATCGAGGCCACCGACAATGACGCGGTGCGCGGCCCCAAGACCGGGGTGAGCCGCACCCAGGTTCTCGAGCGCTACGACGCCTCCCGCAAGCGGCGGGAGGCCCTGGCCCGGGTGGAGCAGCTGTGGGGCGAGCTGTTGGAGCTGCTCGCCGACCGCATGGAGTCCGCCGATCGCGATCACAACGCCGAGTCGTCGGCGATCCTCGCCGGGAGGCGGGTGGACGGACGCGGAACGCTCCTGGTCACCACCCTCCGGGAGGTCGCCTCCGAACTCGCCGACGCCCGGGACGTGCCGCCCGAGCTGGCCGCCGCCCTCAACAACGTGGCCGATTCCACCGGCTCCAGGGTGCGCGCCACCTCCGACTTCCGCAGCGTGCTCGAGCGGGTGGTGGATCGGGGGAGCGGCCTCAACCGTGATCTGCGTCGCCGGCTGGGTGAGCTGGTCTCCGAAGAGATCGCCACCGAGGAGAACGACATCCTCTACCTCGAGGCCCTCATCGATCGCCGGAAGATGGAGGAGCTGCGCGCCATGGGCGAACAGCTCCTCCAGGAGCGCCGCTCACTGGCCTCCCGCATCGAGGAGCTGCGCAACGCGCCGGACGAGGCGGGACGTGAGGCCGCCCTCCAGGAGGTCCAGGCCCTGCGGCGGCGCATCCAGGAGCTCATGCATCGCATGTCGGAGCTGGCCAAGGGCATCCGCGACGAGCACCTCAACGCCGAGGCGCTGCAGGAGCTCATGAGCGAGGGTGACATGGGGTCCATGCTCGACGAGGTCGAGCAGCTCCTGCGCGACGGCAAGATGGACGAGGCCCTGGCCAAGCTCCAGGAGCTGGGCATGCAGATGGAGGAGATGCTCCAGGACTTCGAGCGCGCCGAAGAGAACCTGGGCGCCGAGCAGTTCCCCGAGCTGACCGAGGCCTTCATGCGCTTCCAGGAGGAGCTGCAGGAGACCGTGGCCACCCAGGAGCAGCTCGCCAAGCAGACCCGGGCCCTGCAGGACCAGGCCTCGGCGCAGGATCGCTCGCGCATCGCCCAGAAAGGCGCGGCCGCCCGCGACGCGCTGCTCGAGAAGGTCGAGCGCATCACCCGCGATTACCAGGAGCTCCCCGGGGAGCGGCTCGACCGACAGGCCCTGCCCTCTCTGGAACGGGCGCAGGAGGCGCTGCGCGCGACCCGCGAGGCGCTCGACGCCAAGGACTACGATCTGGCGGCGGAAGCCTCCCGTCAGGCCGCGGAGAACGCCGAGGCCCTGCAGCGCTGGGGGCAGCTCCAGCGGGAGCGCGACGCCATCTTCTTCAACCCGCCCGACGCGCAGGAAGAGACCCGGCAGCTCGCCGAGCGGCTCGAACGTGACGCCCAGCTCGCGCGCGAGGTCCACGACGCCCTGTCCTCCCTCTTCCCCGAGCCCGGGAGCCAGCTCTCCGCCTCCGAGAAGCAGCGGATGGAGCAGCTGGCCAAGCAGCAGCGGGAGCTGCAGCAGAAGGCAGAGGGGCTCTCCGAGCAGCTGCAGGCCATGCAGCAGATGGCGCCGGTCTTCGACCAGGAGGCCATGAACCAGATGGGTCAGGTCGCGCAGCGCATGGGCCAGGCCGGCGAGCACCTCGAGGGACAGGATGCGCGTCGGGGACATGGCGAGCAGCGCGGGGCGCTCGAGGGCCTCGAGCGCTTCCAGCAGCAGATGCAGCAGCAGGGACAGGGCAAGGGCGGCCGGGGCATCCCCCTCCCCCTCATGGCGGGCGGCTCGCCCAACGGTCGCCGGGAAGGCAACGGCCGGGGCGTCTCCCAGGATCAGGTCGAGCTGCCGGATCCCGACGACTTCGAGTCCCCCCAGGCCTTCCGCAAGGAGCTGCTGGACGCCATGAAGCAGGGCGCCCCGGACCGCTACCGGGAGCAGCTCAAGCGCTACTATGAGGAGCTGGTCAGGTGATGCGCACCCGGGTCATCCCCCTGCTGATGCTGGGGCTCCTCGTCGGGCCCGTGATCGACGCCCGGGCCCAGTCGCCGGGACGCGCCGCCGCGCGGGAGCACTTCACCGCGGTGGAGAAGGCCCTGGACGCCTGGGACGTGCCGGGTGCGCGCGCGGCCTGGGAAGAGCTCGCCCGGATCGCTCCCCGCGACAGCGAGCCGGTGCGCCAGCTCGAGGGCCGCATTCTCTTCGAGGAGGGCGATTATCAGGGCGCCATCCAGGCGGTCTCCTCGGTCACCGATGACGATCGACCGGGCACCTACCTGCGCCTGTTCCGCGACACCGCGAAGGTCGTCGGGGCGCACCGCTCGGTGGAGAGCGAGCACTTCATCTTCTCCTACCCCGAGGGCAAGGACGCCATCCTCGCGCCGTACGCGCTCGAGGCGCTGGAGGCGATCCGCAAGGCCATGCTCGAGGACCTCGGCCACGCCCCGGAGGGGAAGGTCCGCGTGGAGGTGGTGCACGACGCACGGGATCTCGCCAAGGTCTCGACCCTCACCTACGAGCAGATCAAGACCACCGGCACCATCGCCATCTGCAAGTTCAACAAGCTCATCATCACCAGCCCCAAGGCGGTGGTGCGGGGCTACGACTGGCTGGACACGCTCGCCCACGAGTACATCCACCTGGTGGTGAGCCAGAAGAGCCGCAACACCGTGCCCATCTGGCTGCACGAGGGGATGGCCAAGTACCTCGAGACCCGCTGGCGCGGAGAGGCCGGGGGCGCCATGAGCCCCTCGACCCTCGCGCTGCTGGGGCGGCGGGTGAAGGCCGACACCCTCATCCCCTTCGAGAAGATGCACCCCTCGATCGCCCTGCTTCCCACCGCGGAGGATGCGGCGACCGCGTTCGCCGAGGTCTTCTTCGCCATCGATTGGATCCACGGGCGGAAGGGACCGGCGGGCCTGCGCACGGTGATGGAGAAGCTCCGCGAGGGGGCCACGGACCGTCAGGCCGTTGCAGCTGCAACCGGCCGCAGCTTCCCGTCGTTCGAGCGCGCGTGGCTGCAGCACGTCCGCTCCCAGCCCTTCCCCGAGCTCTTCGACGAGCCGGAGCAGGAGGTCCGGCTCAAGGCCGAGGCGAAGGACGAAGAGCCGGAGAAGAAGGGCCGCCAGATCTCCTACGGCGCCTTCCGGGACCTGCGGGACAAGGAGGCCCAGAAGCACGCGCACCTGGGCGAGCTGCTGCGCGAGCGCCGGCGCATGGGGGCGGCCGCCGAGCAGTACGGCAAGGCCTACCGCCGCGTCGGGGATCGTCACGCTGCCCTGTCGAACAAGTACGCCCTGACGCTGCTCGAGCTCTCCCGCCTGGACGAAGCACGTGAGGTCCTCGAGAAGAGCCTGACCCTTCACCCCGGGATGCCCCAGACACACGTGCACCTCGGCCGGATCCATCTGCACCGGGGGGATTGGAACGCCGCACGGGATGCCTTCCTCCAGGCCCTGGCGGTCAATCCCTTCGACCCGGAGGTCCACCTCTCCCTGGTCCGGGCTTACGACGGGCTGGGGGATGCCAAGCGCACCGCGCGGGCCACCGCTGCGGTGGTGCAGCTCACCGGCCTCGAGCCCGAACGGGTCGTCGCCGCCGCCGCGCAACTCGGGAAGCAGGATCGCGCGCTCGCCGACTTCGAGCTCCCCGAGGCGGAACGCCGGGATGCTGCGGGTGCCCCGTCCGGTGACGCGCAAGGCACCGCTGCCGGCGAGCAGCCGTCTTCTGCGCCCACGCCCTGAGGTCATCGCGCCCTCCCGGGGTCGTCGAGGTCCTGAGGTCATCGCGCCCTCCCGGCGCCCCATGGAAGGTTGAGCGGGGCCGACAGGCCTCTGCCGCGCGCCTGCGGGAGCGTCTGAGGCGTCCCCCGTCCTGGCCCTTCCGTGCATGCCGACGATGCGCCTTCATGCCGCAATCGGGCGGAGACGGAGCGCCTGCCGCTCGCCGGACGGAGCGCACGTCCCCGCGGCTCGTGGTCCGGCTCACTGCGGAGCGAGCGGGAGGATGAAGAAGAACCGCGAGCCCTGTCCCGGGTTGGAGCGGACCTCGAGCTGACCGCCCTGGGCCTCCACCAACCCCTGGGAGATGGTGAGCCCCAAACCCAAGCCCCGGCGATCACCGCTGGTGAGCTGGGTGAAGGGCTCGAAGATCCTCGCCTGCTGTTGGGCGTCCAGGCCGGGCCCCTCGTCGTCCACGGAGAAGAGGACCCCCTCGCCGGTGGCGGTCGCCGCCAGGGTGACCCGGCCCCCCAGCGGGGTGAACTTGAGCGCGTTGGAGACCAGATTCACCAGCACCTGGATGAGACGCACACGATCCCCCATCACCTGGGGAATCCGCGGCAGGACCCGGCGCTCGAGCTGATGTTGCAGGACGCTGGGCCGGACTGTCTCCATGACCTCGTCCAGCAAGGGGGGGACGTCGATGGGCGCGAGCTCGACGGACAGGGAGCCGGTGCCGATCCGGGCCCAGTCGACGAGATCTCCGATGAGGCGGTCCATCCGCAGCGCCGCCCGACCGATGGCCTCGACGGGACCGGCGGCGGGGACCTGTCCCGCGTTGAGCTTGCGCAGGGTCAGCTCCGAGGCGAGCCGGACCGACTGCAGGGGCGTGCGCAGGTCATGGGCCACCACCCGCAGCAGATGCTCGCGGGCCACGGTTGCCGCTTGCGCCTCCGAGAAGAGGCGCGCGTTCTCCATGGCCACCGCAGCGCGGGAGGCGAGGTTGCGCAGCAGGTACTCCTGGCGCGTCCGATCCTCCTGCGCCTCCCAGAGGAGGACGGTGATGAGCCCCAGCCGGCGCCCGCGCGCGACGAGCGGCACCAGGATCCAGCCCTGGATGCCCATGGTCGTCGCCACCTGGCGATCCGTCGGCTCCGGGTAGAGCAGGTCCAGGGCCGGGGAGGGGTGGGTCGCCGAGGAGAGCAGCGTCTCCTCCTCCAAAGCTTGGCGGGTCAGCGGGGAGGACTCCTGGCTCAAGGGCTTGCCCAGGGTCGCCAACAGTGGCTCGAGATGCCGCTGCACCGCGCCCACCCGCCTGCGCCGGGCCTTCCCTCCGTCCTCCAGCAGGTCCACGCAGAAGCAATCGGCGCCGACGGCGAAGAGCAGCTGCACCAGATGATCCAGCGTCTCCTCGGGATCCAGCGACGTGGAGAGCAGTTCTCCCGCCTCAGCCAACAGGCGCTGATCCAGGAGGTGCGCCTCGGTCAGGTCGATGTCGCGGGCCAGGACGCCGACCAGCGGCTGGGCGCCGGTGAGGGTCTGGATGCGGACGAACCGCACCTCCGCCAGGAAGCTGCGTCCCGAGGCGGCGGTCAGCTCCAGCCGGTGGACCTGGTTCTTCCCCCCGTCGCCCAACGCTGCCTCGTGCGCGTTGACGAAGATCTCCAGCGACTCTCCGGTCACGAACGTCCCGACGGGCAGGTCGAGCGGGATCGCGGCCCCGAGCAACAGGCTCTGGGCGGTCTCATTGGCGTAGCGGATGCCCCGGCTGGCATCCAGCACCAGGATCGCCTCTCCGGTGCGCGCGAGCAGCTCCCGCTGCAGCTCGAGCTCATGCTCCTGCGCGGTGAGATCCTCGGCGAACAGCAGGGCGCCGTCCGGGTTCTCTGCCGGATCGAACAACGGGATGGCCGTGACCCGGATGGAGCGGATGTCATGTTCCGGGGTCTGGAAGCGGACCGGTTGCGCGCGAACGATCTCGCCCTGAAGCGCTCGGGTCAGCGGCAACTCTGCGAGCGGGATGGGTGTGCCGTCCGGCCACCAGATCTGCAGCTGATAGGTGCCCTGCCTGAATGCGGGCGCCGCCCAGGGCCAGAGCGCAACGGCCGCAGCGTTGGAGCGGCGGATGGTCCCCTCCCGGTCGTACTGCACCATCGCGATGGGGAACTGCTGCCACACGTGCCCGAGCAGCTGTTCCTGCTCCTCGAGCCGGGCGATCATCCGCCGCTCACCGGTCAACTCCTGGTGAAGGGACACCCAGACCGCGCCGTGTTCGGGGTCCTCATAGCGGGTGGTGCGGCTGCGGACCCAGACCGCCTCGCCGTCGCTGCGCCGCAGCTTGATCTGCTGGGTCCACGGCGTCTGGCCGGTGGCCCTCGCCCGGACCTGCTCCATGAGCCGGTGCAGCGCCCCGGGATCGACCGAGATGACCTCCAGGGGTTGGTCGTGGAGCGCCTCGGGAGGGTGGCCGACGATCCGGGCGAAGGCCGGGTTGACCTGGAGAATCGTCAGGTCGTCCGCCCGGACCACCAGGACGCCATCGGCGAGGTTCTGGAGCACCAGCGAAGAGAGCGGGAGACGGGCGTCCGTCCCGTGCGCATCCCCCATCTCGGCCTCCTCCTCCCCCATGCCCCCGGCCTTTCTTCGCGAGGCGCACCGCGTCCCCCCGAGCAGGGTGAGCTTGGCCGAGGCGGGCAGCTTCTGCCACCCGGGGGAGGCACTTTGGGGCGCCGGCCACCAGCGGGACCCGACCGGGGATCCATCCCCCTTGACCGGAAGCGTTGAGCTGCCGGGCATCAGGCCCCGCAGCGCAACCGGAGCGTCCGTGCGACCCGGGGCCCAGCTCACCAGCTGACGTCGACGGGACGACGCTCTCCGGGCCCCTGCAGCACCTGCCAGAAGGACTGCCCGGGAGGCCCGCTGGCATCTCCCAGCCACTCGAGGAAGGCGGCGAGAGGATCGGGGGAAGACGTCCCGGCGACCGACATGGGGATCGGACGGCTCGCGCCCGGCTTGGCGAGCCCGAGCGGCGCCCCCTGCTCCCGGCCCTCCTCAGCGGCCTCGGCGAGGGTGGCCTCCTGTGCCGACGCCGCGGACGGCGCGCGCGCAAGTCCCCTGAGGGCCCGGTCGCGGGGACCCTCCGCGGCGGTCTCGGCGACCAGGAGGCGACCGGGCGCGGCGGTGGGGGGACCCTCGATGATCGGCGCCACCGGTCGACCGGCCCCCCCCATGGGCGGTGAGGCCGCCCCGCCCCCGCCGGCCTCGGCCATCAGGGCACCACGGACCTCCTGCAGGCGGGCCGCGAGCTGCAGCCGCGCACGCGCCCCCTGACGCTGCGCCCAGGCCTGGGGGCTGAAGCCCACCTCCGCCACCACCCCGCGGTGATCGGTGGCCGGCTCACGGAAGGTCCGGTACCGCAGGATGCGCAGCTCGCCGGACACCAGGATCCAATCCAGCCGCTGCACGGGCAGGGCGGTGGGATAGGTCCGGGGGCCGTCCTGGGGACGGTAGGCGGTGAGCCCCAGCGCCTCGGCCAGGTGGCGGACGCCGTCGCGGCCGCCCCAGTCGCTGTTGAAGTCCCCCATCACCACCAGCGGGCGGGAGCGATTGCGGAAGACCTCCACCAGGTCCTCCATCTGCGCGACCCGGCGGCTGGGGCTGAAGGGATCCAGGTGCAGGTTGACCACGTCGATCGCGGCGCCACCCAGGCCCTCAGGGCGGATGGTGGCCACCACCCAGCCGTGGTCGTCCCCGTCTGCAGCGGCGAACGCCGTGGACCGCACGTCCTCCAGTGCGAGGTGGGAGAGCAGCGCGGCCCCCTTCTGGAGGTCCTTGCGGTTCGGGACGTAATGGTTGCCGTAGAAACGATTCCCGTAGCCGGCGCCGTCCGCCAGATGCTGCAGGTGATCGAGCACGTCCTCATCGGGCAGGCCGTGGACGTGGACCTCCTGCAGCCCCACCACGTCGGCGTTCTCCCGGGCCAGGGCGCGCCCGATGGAGGAGAGGTTGCGCTCCACGTCTTCGCGGGTCGCCATGAAGCCCAGCATCGGCTGACGGACCCCGTGGGCGATGTTCAGCGAGAGGACGCGGAAGGTCCCCGAGCCGGAGACCTGAGCGTGTTCGACCTCCTCCCAGTGGCCGCTGGGGGCGTGCGCGCAGCCGAGTGCGAAGGCCAGGAGGCCGCACAGCAGCACGACCGGGAAAACGAGACGGTTCACCGGCCGATGTTCGCACGGGGCATCGGTCCACTTGAACTCCCCCTCCCGGTGCCCGGCTGCCCTCCAGGCGGCGTGCCGATGGCGCGCTGCGGTGTCCGCAACGTCCGCTTTCGGTGCGGACCGGCGCCAACGACGACGCGAAGGGGTGGCCAGCGGGTGTGGGCCGCGACTACAAGACCGCCCCATGTCGACGCCAGATGAGAGCCCGCTCCCCACGCCCAGCTCCGAGGACCTCGCCGCGGTGGAGGAGCTCGCCGCGGCCAAGTCGCAGATCGTCCGGGAGATTGAGAAACGGGTCGTCGGCCAGCGGGACGTCATCGAGCACCTCCTGACTGCGCTCTTCGCCCGCGGTCACTGCCTGTTCGTCGGCGTTCCGGGGCTGGCCAAGACGCTGCTCATCAGCACCCTCGCTGACGTCCTGAACCTGTCGTTCAACCGCATCCAGTTCACACCCGACCTGATGCCAAGTGACATCACGGGGACAGACATCCTCGAAGAGGACCGGGTCAGTGGACGAAGGGCGTTCCGCTTCCTTCAAGGCCCCCTGTTCGCCAACATCGTCCTGGCGGACGAGGTGAACCGCACGCCCCCCAAGACCCAGGCCGCGCTGCTGCAGGCCATGCAGGAGGGGATGGTCACCGCCGGTGGCCGCACCCACCCGCTCGCGCCCCCCTTCCTGGTGTTCGCAACGCAGAACCCCATCGAACAGGAGGGGACCTATCCCCTCCCTGAGGCCCAGCTGGACCGCTTCATGTTCCTGGTGGACGTGGGCTATCCGTCGGCCGATGAGGAGTTCGACATCGTGCGCAACACCACCGGGGGCGATCCGGCGCCGCTCACCCGGGTGCTGAGCGCGGAGCGGATTCTCTCCCTGCAGGCGCTGGTGAGACGGGTCCCGGTTCCCGAGCACGTCATCCGCTACGCCGTCGCGCTGGTCCGGGCGACCCGGCCCAAGGAGCCCGGTGTCCCGGAGTTCGTGCAGGAGCAGGTCACCTGGGGGGCCGGTCCCCGCGCGAGCCAGTACCTGGTGCTCGGTGCCAAGGCGCGGGCGATCCTCAACGGGCGCTTCGCCGCGAGCATCGAGGATGTGCAGGCGCTGGCCCGCCCGGTCCTGCGTCACCGCGTCCTGCCCAGCTTCACCGCCGAGAGCGAGGGCGTCACCAGCGTGCAGCTCATCGACCGGCTCGTCGCCGAAGTGAGCGCCTGAGCAAGACCATGGCGCTGCTCGATGCCCAGACACTCGCACGGCTCGCCGGGGTCCGCCTGCGCGCCCGCGCGGTGATGGAGGGCGTCCTCTCCGGCCAGCACAAGAGTCCCCACCAGGGCCAGAGCGTGGAGTTCGCCGAGCACAAGGAGTACGCGCCGGGCGACGAGCTGCGCCACATGGACTGGAAGGCGTACGGCAAGTTCGACCGCTACTACGTCAAACGCTTCGAGCACGAGACCAACCTGCGCGCGGCCCTGGTGGTCGATGCCAGCGCCTCCATGGACTACCGCTCCGGCGCCCTCTCCAAGCTGGAGGTGGCGAGCACCCTCGCCGGCGCGCTGGCCTACCTGCTCGTGCGCCAGCAGGATGCGGTGGGGGTGACGCTGCTCGCCGACGGTGGCGCCCGCGAGATCCCCGCACGTGCTTCCGCCGGACACCTCAACGTGGTGCTCGATGCGCTCGAGCAGGTGAAGCCCGGCGGCACCGCGGACCTCCTGGTCGCCGCGGATCGCGTGGCCGAATCGCTACGGGGACGCGCGCTGGTCTGCGTGTTCAGCGACCTCTTCGACACCCGGGAGGGCGCCCTGGAGCGGATCCTCTCGCTGCGCCACCGACGCAACGACGTCGCCGTCTTCCAGATCGTCGACCCAACGGAGCTCGACTTCCCCTTCGACGATCCCACCCGCTTCCTCTCCATGGAGGACACCCGCTTCATCGAGGCCAATCCGCGTGAGCTCCGCGAGAGCTACCTCGAGTCCTTCCACGCGTTTCTGGAGAGCACCCGCCGGTCCTGTGCCGAAGCCGGCGCGGACTACGAGCGGGTGCGGACCGACGAGCCCCTCGATCAGGTGCTGCTGCGCTTTCTCGCGCGGCGCCAGCGGAGGCGCGGGTGAGCTTCGCCAATTCCTGGGCGCTGTGGGGATGCCTCGCCGCCCTCCTGCCCATCCTCATCCACCTCTTCGATCGCCGACGCGCACGGCCCCTGCCCTTCGCGGCGATCACCTTCGTGCTGCAGAGCCAGCGACGCACGGCGAGCCGGCTGCGCCTCAAGCGGATCCTGCTCTACACCCTGCGCACCCTGGTCTTCCTCTGCGTGCCCCTGGCGCTCGCCCGCCCGAGCTGCACGCCCGAATCCGCAGCCGCGGCCCAGACGCGGGGGCCCGCCGCGACCGCCATCGTCCTGGACACCTCCCTCTCCATGCGCACCCGCGCGGATGGCACCCCCATCTTCGAGGCCGCCATCGAGGAGGCACGGCGCGCGCTGGCCGACCTGCGCCCGGAAGAGCCGGCGACCCTGGTGACCTGCGGCGGCCAGGAGGCCCTGCCCGGCCCACCCGACTTCGATCGCGCCGGGATGCGCACGCGCCTGGATGGCCTCGAAGAGGCGGGGTATCTGCACGCGGATCTGAACCGTTGCCTCGACGCCGCCGCGCGGGCCCTGGAAGAGAGCCCGCTGCCGGGGCGACGCCTGGTGGTGATCTCGGACTTCGCCGCGCATGGGCTTCGGCTGGAGGCCCCTCCTCCCGTGGTCTCCGATGGGGAAGGCGGCCACATCCAGCCGGAGGTGGTCCTGCGGCCGGTGGGGTCCGACCCGGCGCCCGGCAACGCCGCGGTCACCCGGGTGCAGGTGGCGCCGGCGACCCAGGCCGGGCCGGGGACCTTCGAGCTGACGGCCACCGTGCGCAACGCCTCGCCCGAGGCCCTGAGCGACACGGAGCTCTCGCTGCAGATCGACGGACACGTGGTGGCCAAGGCCTTCCTCGACGTGCCCGCGGGGGGGACGGTCAACAAGGCCCTGGTGCACCGCTTCGAGCAGACCGGGGTGGTGAGCGGGGCGCTGGCCCTGAGTGCAGACGCCCTCCCCGAGGATGATGCCCACCCCTTCGTCCTGCGGGTGCCCGAGCCGGTGCGCGTGCTGGTCATCAACGGGGCACCCGCGGCCCAGCGATTCGCGGACGAGCTCTTCTTCCTGGAGCCGGCACTCACCACCCAGGGAGGACCGGTCCGGGCGACGTTCCGCGACAGCTTCGCCGGCCTGTCCGAGCAGCTCGGCGAGGTGGACGTGGTGGTGCTCGCCAACGTGGCCGCGCCGGACGCCGGAACCGTGGAGACGCTGCGGACGTTCGTCGAGGGCGGAGGTGGGCTGTGGATCACCATGGGCGATCAGGTGGACCCGGAGGCTTACAACGCAGCCTTCGGCTCGCTGCTGCCCCGGAACCTGCGGGATGTGCGCACCGCGGCGGAGCGGGGGGATCAGGATGCCGAGGCGCGGGCCGGCCGGCTGACGCAGCTCGACCGTGAGCATCCCCTGCTGCGCCCGTTCGTGGGCCGCGCCGCCGAAGGCCTCGAGACCGCACGCTTCTACCGCTACATGCTCTTCGAAGGTGGCGTCGAGGGAAGCCGCGTGCTGGCCGCCTTCCAGGATGGTGCGCCGGCGTTGGTGGTCGGACGCCGGGGAGAGGGGCGCGTCGCCCTCTACGCGAGCACCGTGGATCGCGACTGGGCCGACCTGGCGCTGAGCACCGCCTTCCTGCCCCTGGTCCAGCGGTTGAGCGCCTACCTCGGTGGAGATCTGGACACCCGGGAGGCGCCCTCGGTTCAGGTGGGTGAGCGTCTGACGCTGGCGGTGCCCGAAGGTCAGCGGGTCGGCACGGTCGAAGGCCCCATGGCGGACGTGCCGGTGCGCGCGACCGAAGAGGCCCGGGTCGAGGTCGGTCCCCTCACCGTTCCCGGGCTCTACGGGGTGAAGGATGGTGACGGGCAGGCACTCCCCGCCCTCTCCTTCTCGGCCTTCCTCGGGTCGGAGGAGAGCGACCTGCGGCGGGTCCCCCTCGAGGATCTGCAGCGTTGGTTCGGCGAGGAGAAGGTCACCACCTCCGGCCTCGACACCCCGGCGCGCGAGGTCCCCGTGTGGACGTGGCTGCTGGTGATCGCGGCACTCGCGCTCTTCGGTGAAGGGCTGCTGCTGAGGCGCTGAGAGCGTCTGTCCTGAGTTCCTGACCGGTTGGTGTCTGTTTTTGGACAACCCGCCATGGTCGAATGGACCGATGCGCGCTCCTCGACCTCTCCCCCATCGTGCGTTGTCT
Organism: Myxococcaceae bacterium; assembly: GCA_035304185.1. Lineage (GTDB taxonomy): Bacteria > Myxococcota > Myxococcia > Myxococcales > Myxococcaceae > DATGQN01. Next base: position 8,169 of record DATGQN010000052.1, on the reverse strand, counting down.
TTTCCGCTGCCGGCGTTGTCGCTGCTCTGTGCGCTGTGGTTGAGCGCCTGCGCCCACCATGCGGTCACCGCCAGCGACTCCGGGGCCTCGAGTGATTCGGGCGCGTCGAGTGACTCCGGGGCCTCCAGCGACTCGGGCAACTCCAGCGACGCGAGCAGCAACACCTCCAGCGGCCACAGCGAGTCGAGCGACGCCAGCGCGCAGAGCAGCGAGGGCTCGAGCGGCAGCAGTCAGGATTCATCGGCGAGCTCCGAGGGCTCGAGCGCCAGCAGCCAGGCGTCCTCGGACAGCACAGCCAATTCCTCGGCAAGCTCCGAGGGGTCGGCGAGCTCCAACCAGAGCAGCAACAACAGCACCGAGGGCACCAGCGGCGGGTCCTCGGGAGGAAGCCAGGGCAGCGGTGACCCCGCGGCGCCTTCGGCTGCCAGCGGTGAGGTGAGCGCGGTGGTGGTGGGCAGCGCGCTGCTGCTGAGCACCGTGGCCGGGATCGGCTTTGCCATCTACGGAACGGTGGCCGCCGTCGACCATCAGCGGGTGCGTCCGGATGCCCGTTCCGCCGCCCTCTACCTGGGAGCGCAGGCCCATCAGCTCGAACAGGATTTGGCACTCGGCGCCGGGCCGGTGCTCGACGATCTCGGCGCCGCCGCCGGTCTGCCGCCGGAGCAGCGCGGCCGCTTCGGTCGTCTGCTGCAGCGTCACCGCAGCGAGCTGCTCGACCTCGCCCGGCGGGAGACGCTGACCCCCGAGCGGGCGCTGGGCTTCCTCGAGCGGATTGGTGAGCTGACCTGGGCCGATCCCCTCCTGCGCGCCGAGGCCAGCCGGACGTTGAGGTGGATGGAGGCCGGCTGACGTGATCCGCGCGCAGGGTGGCCGATGACGCCCCTCTGCCCCGTGACGTCCCTCCCGCCGCATGCTCCACGCCTTCCTGCTCACCGCGCTGCTGTCCGCTGCCCCGGCGGACGGGACCCTTCCGGCGAACGGAGCCCCCACCTCCGATGCGGATGCCGCGCGCGCCTTCCTCGCCGAGCACGGGGTGACGCTGACCACGGCCCCGGGCGCCACGCTCGAAGCCGCGCTCTACGTGGATCTCGCCGAGGGCCTCTCGCGTCTGCCGCCGGCGATGCGCCGCCCTCCCGGCGGCCCCCTCGAGGTGCAGCTGCACCCCTCCGTCCGCCCCTACGGGATGGGCGCACCTGATGCGCCCGGAGACGCACCCGTCTGGAGCGGAGGCCGGACCCGCTTCCACCTCTACGGCGTCGCGCCCGCGGACGACTCCCCCGCCCGCCACACGCAGGTCCTGAGCCCCCGGGCGCACGCGCGTCTGTGGCGCCAGCGCGCGCTGGTGCACGCGGTCATGCAGCGCTGGGAAGACGCCGAGGCCTTCAGCGCGCAGCACCTGTGGCGACGCATCATGGGTTGGCGTCGCCCCCTGGAGCAGGGCCTGCACCTCAGGGAGATCCCGCGCAACGTCTACGAGGGCGCCTGGTTGCGGCCCCTGGGCAAGGTGGATGCGGCGTTCGACCTCATCACCTTCGCCGAGGTGCGCTTCGTTCCGGTGGAGGCGCTCGCGCCGGGTCGACTGCACCCGGCCGCCACGCTGGGCTGCGAGGAGCCGACCCGCATCCGGGCACTCGATGCGCTGCTCTTCGAACGGGGACTGCTCGAGCGTCCCCCCCCGCCTCCCTCCTGCGCACCGTTCGAGGCGTGGGCCCGACCCGAGGCGTTGGAGCATCTGGAGGTGCTGCTGGTGGCTCCGTCAGGCCGACAGGCAGAGTCCCTCTTCGGCCACCTGCTGCTCCGGCCGGTCCATCGCGACCGGGACGTCCGGACCGGTCCCGGACTCGCGCCGGTGATCCAGCTCGCGGCCCTCGCCGAACCGCGGCGGGCGGGTCTGCGCCGGGTGTGGCGGGGGCTCACCGGCGGCTACCTCATGACGGCGTTCACCCTCACCCACGCCGATCTGGTCGAGGAGGCCCTGCATGATCAGCAGCGGACCATCCGCCGCTACCGGTTGAACCTGCAACCGGATGCCTCCCGCCGGGTGCTCGAGCGGGCCTGGGAGGCCGAGCGTCGCGGCTACTTCCGCTACACCTTCCTCAGCGGAAACTGCGCGTTCCTGCTGGCGTTCCTGCTGGAGCCGGCCCTGCCGCCGACCACCGGGGTCCGGTTCCGCGGGCTGTGGCTCATCTCCCCCGGCTCCACGCTGGATGCACTCGCGGACGTGCGCCTCCTCACGGACGACGGTCCGCAGTCGCTGTTGAGCTACGTGCCCGGGGATCTGGAGGCGACCGGAGAGCAGGCGGAGCGTGCAGAGGCCAAGCGGCGGGATATCGAGCCGGCGCTGTTCGCTCCGCTTCCCGAGGTCGCGCAGGCGGCATGGAGTCGGGCCCTTCAGGATGTCCGCGCGCCCACTGCTGAGCAGCGCGGGCAGGGGTACGCGTCCCTCGCACGGCTCAGCCGGGAGCTCCCCCCCTCCGCGGACGCGGCCCTCCACGCCTGGTGGGCGCACGCGGTACGGGTCGAGCGGGATCGCGTGGAGCGAGCCCGTCACGTGCTGCTCGAGCTCGCACGCAGCACCGTGAAGGATCCGGATGCGCAGGGTGCCGCGATGGGGGATCGCGTGGCGGTCCGTCAGGCCCTCTTCGAGGATCCCGAAGCCCTCGCCCAGCAGGCGCTGCTCATCGATCGCACCGAGGTCGAGCGGCTCCATCTCGCCTCGCTGCCGCATCGACCGGACACCGAAGGAGAAGCCGCGCGCCGCCGGGAAGCGGAGGCGACCCTGGCCCTCTTCACCCAGGTGACCGCGCTACAGGCGGACCTCAATGTGCAGCGGCTGCACGCCCACTCCGGTGCGCGCCTCCTCGCCGAAGACGCCGCCGCAGCACAAGCCGAGGACGCCGAATGGGCGGCGCGGGCACAGGCGCGCTCCGGTGCCTGGAGACGGGGACTGGGCTTCGGACTACGCGGGGGAGCCACCCCGTTCCTGCGCCTGGAGACCGCCGCACTGGGTGAGCGGCTGGGGGATCAGCGGCTGCACGGTCTGCACCCGTCGAGCGAGGTGAGCATCCTCGATGGCCACATGGACCTCACCTGGAGCGGCCAGGGATGGCCCCGCATCCTCTCCAGCGATCTCACGCTGCTGGGACTGCGGACGCTCGCGCGCAAGGCGCCGCACCTCCGGCATGGCGTCCTGGACCACCTGGGCTTCGGGGTCGCGCTGGAGCTCGGGCGGCAACCGGATCGGCACCTCCCACAGCGCCTTCAGGCCTCCGGCGAGGCGTGGCTCCCCATGGGCGCCGAGACCGCGTGGCATCGCTTCTCCGCGGTGGGGCTCGGGGTGGCCGTGGGAGGACTGTGGGGCCCGCCCCTCTCCGGGGATGCGGGCGTCGACGACCGACGCGAGGGTGCCACCAGTGCCGGCGGCGTGGGGCCCAGGCTGCTGTGGCGGACGCGGCTGGGACTCTCCGATCGCGCGCCGACCGCCTTGCGGATCACCGGGGTCGCCCAGAGCACCTGGCTCGGACTTCGTGCGCAGGACCTTCCGGCATGGCTCCATGAGCTGGAGGCCGAGGTGGAGGTGGAGCTGCCGTTGTTCCTCGGTGGCACCATGGTGGGGATGCTCCGTCCCGGCGCCACGGTCCGCATCGATGGCGTGGGCGAGGGAAGGTTGCGTCCCGTCGCGTCGGTGATGTTGCGTTTCGAGCCCACGCACTGAGGCTCCCGGCGCTTGTGGCAGGGCGCACCCGGGGGCGATGTCTTCCCGGGTTCCGCCGACGCCGCGGAGTCGTCCTCCTGCGTGATCCGGCACCCCAGCGCGACAGTGGAAGGCCGCCAAGGCGACACGATGGAGCTGCTCACCGACAATCGTCGGCGCAGCCTCAACGGAGATCGCCAACATGCGCCTGCCCCCCGCCGCCCTCGACCTGAAGCTTCCCCGCCTCCTGGCGCGGGATGCGACCGCGGCGGAGCTCCTGCGCGCGCGGGGAGCGGTCCCCACCTCCGCTGCCACCGGGGCGACGATCTCCCAGCCCGTGGACGTGTTCACGCCGTCCGCCACGGAGACGCCCGCTCCGATCGTGGTGCGTGAGGCTCCCGAGCTCGCCATTCCCGATCGCGGCAGCATCACCCGCAGCCTCGAACTCCCGGCCGGCACCAAGGTGTCGTCCCTCTCGCTCGAGCTGGACATTGCGCACACCTGGCGCGGCGACCTGCGCGTCACCCTCACCGGTCCCGACGGAGCGCACACGACGGTGCTCAGCCGTGACGGAGGCTCCGCGGACGACGTGCGGGGCACCTTCGACGTCAGCGAGGCCTTCCGGGGCGCGGACGCCGGCGGACGCTGGGAGCTGACCGTCGAGGATCTTGCCGGCGGTGACGTGGGCACCCTCCGCTCGTGGGGCCTGTCCCTGCAGACCGCTTCCGCGCCGGCTCCGACCGAGCCGACCGAGCCCACCGAACCGACGGAGCCTGCCGAGCCCGCGCCGCGGCACCCCGACGCCGATCCCCTCACCCACCTGGCCTATCTGGCCTCGCCGGATCTCGAAGGGCGTGGAAGCCCTTCCGACGGCTATGACCTCGCGAGCCTCTACGTCGCCGAGAAGCTCGAGGCATGGGGCGCCCTGCCCGGCAACCCGGACAACACCGAGGCGCCCTATTTCCAGAGCTTCGAGTTCCGCTCGGGTTGGCCACTGGGCCTCGGAGGCGAGCCCCATGATCACGGGATCGGCCATTCGGGGCGGCCGGAGGACTTCAGCAGCGAGCAGTTCGAGCACGGGTTCTACGTCACCCCGGACATGCCCGCCGAGACGCTCGCCCAGATCAACGCGCAGCTCCGTGAGCAGCAGTGGGAGCAGGGCATCCGTCCGCGCTCGGGCTCGGGTCCCAACGGGGATCTGACCGCCGAGGAGCTTCTGGAGGCCTCGCGCGCCGTCGGCACCGTTCAGAACGTGGTCGGGCGGATCGAGGGCACCGGCCCCAACAAGGACCAGACGATCGTCCTGATGGCGCACCTCGATCACGTGGGCGTCGACTGGCGAGGCAACGTGCACCCCGGAGCGGACGACAACGCGTCGGGCAGTTCGGTGATGCTCTCGCTGCTCCCCCGGCTGCAGCAGCTTCAGGCCGAAGGCAAACTCGACCGCAGCATCGTGCTGGTGTGGACCGCGGCCGAGGAGGAGGGCCTGGTGGGGGCGAGTTACCTGCGCGATCACCCGCTGCCCGGCACCTCGCTCGAGGAGATCGACGGCGTCATCAACATGGACATGTTGGGTCGCTGGGATGACGAGCGCCTCTCGGTGCTCCACACCACCGGCGGCCGGAACAACTACTGGTCGGAGCTGGTCGAGGAGGCCAACTCGCGGATGGACAACCCCTTCGATCGCCTCAACCGCGACATCGGGGCCTTCGCCGGCCGGCAGGATGGGGCGGTCTTCACCAACAAGGGCGAAGACGTGCTGATGCTCTTCGAAGGGCTGTCACGCCCCGAGGGCGGGGGCAGCCTGAACCCCGACTACCACCTGCCCACCGACACCATCGATCGCATCTACGCCGACAACGGTGGTGAGAAGCTCCGCCGGGCCACCGAGCTCATTGAGCACCTGATCGAGCTCGCCAGCAACCGATCCGCAGACGGCTGAGCGGGAGGCGCTCCCTGCGGAGCGTTTCCGGCGTTCCTGAGCGTCGTCCCTCCACGGAGGATGGGCCCCTTCGCCCATTGCGGCCTATGGTGCGCGCCCCATGCGCCGAACCGTGATGACCGTGGACACCTTCGCTCCCGAAGCGAAGGCCTTGCGAGACCACTTCGACGAGCGTTTCGCCGACCCGCGCCAGGCCCGCGGCGACCGCTTCGTCTGGGACTTCTGGAACGTCCCGGATCAGTACACCCTCCTGCGGACGCCGGCGTGGCACTACTTCCCCGCCCCCCTCTACGAGTCCTTTCACGAGCGCCTGGTGTGGTGGGGACGGCGGATCCTGGGCTGCCACGACATCTCCCCGCCGTGGCTCAGCTGCTACATCAACGGCTGCGAACAGCAGCTCCACGGCGACCTGCCGCATGGACAGTGGGCCTGGGTCTTCAGCCTCACCCGCTGGCAACAGCGCACCTTCCGGGGCGGCGAGACCCTCCTGCTCAAGGACGACGTGCTCGACTACTGGTCGGGCTTCGAGAGCCAACGCGGCGTCGAGTCCGCGGAGCTGCTGCGCGTGGTGCCGCCCCGATTCAACCGCCTCACGGTCTTCGATCCGCGCATCCCGCACGGCGTCCGCCGCGTCGCCGGCAGCATGGACCCACGGGAGGGTCGGTTGGTCATCCACGGTTGGTTCGTCCAGCCGCGCCCGTTCATCGAAGGCCCGCTCACCACCCGCGCGCTGCAGAAGCGCATCGGGGATCTCGACGGAGTGGTCGGCCGGCACCTCGAAGCGGGACTGCCGCTGGCGGGGATGATCTCCTTCGGCTTCGACGTCGGGGTGGACGGGAAGACTTCACGGGTCCGGGTGCTCTGCGACACCACCCGCTGTGCTCCGCCCGAGGAGCCCCTGCGGCGCGCGCTGCTGAGAGACGTCCAGAAGACGCTTCGGGGGTTCACCTTCAACCGGCAGCGTGCGCCCTCCCAGGTCACCCTGCCCCTGGTCTTCGAGGTGGGCTGAGCACGGGGAGGTGGGCCTGAGTGCAGGTGTTCCACCCGCTCGCCCAGAAAAGAAGAAGGCGCCCCACCACGGAACCGGTGGGAGCGCCTTCAACGTCACTGCCGCGGCACATCACGGGTTGATGCGGCTCAGGCGCGCAGGCGCTCCGACTGCACCATGCGGACCTCGCGGTCGGCATCGAGGAGCACGAAGCCGCGGGCGAAGCGGAAGCGGGTCACCGCCGAGCCATCTTCCATGGAGGTCAGGGCCGCACCCTTGAACTCGCCCAGCTCACGGAAGAGCGCGATCTCGAGGACCTCGCGGGGGAGTATCACGCTGCCCCGGGGATCATCCTCCCCCTCCTGGAACAGGACGTGGGAGAGGACCTGACCCTGGTCGTAGACCAGCTTGCCGTGCTGGTAGGTCAGCTCCGCACCGAGCTCCGGCGCCTCACCCACGCTGCGGCCGACCCGGCGACCGAGGCCGAGCTGCTCCGCGATTTCGGTGCAGGCCGCGCTGTTGCGCGCTGCGTGGAGCACCTGCCCACCGGCAGAGGTGATCGTGCCCCCCTCGAAGCCGAAGTGGAGCTGCGCGAAGCCGTCGCTGTTCACGTTGCGGAACGCGCCCAGCCCGTTCTCCATGGCCCGCAGGATGACCGCCCCGGGAACCTTGATGCCGTCGAACTCGATCACCGCCGGCAACCCGGTGACCAGATCGAGCTCCACGGTGCCGTACTCGTAGATGTGCACGCTGCGGTTGCCCTGCAGGTCGCGGTCGACCTCGAGCAGCTCGCCCAGCTTGAACTGCGCCTCGAGGGCCGGAAGTCCACCCAGCGCGCGCGGGCTGACGTCTCCGGTTCCGGCGTTCTCGAGAAGGACGAGCAGGCGCGCCGCCTCAGCCGCCCCGAAGATGCCGGTCTGCGCGAGGCCCGCGTCGGCCTGCAACGCCCGAACCGCGTTCTCCACCGCCACCCCGTACACGCCGTCGTGGCCGGTGCCGGTGAGCGCGATGGCCTGGTTGCCGGTCTTCTCGGCGACGAGGTTCAGGGCCCGCTGCAGCACCTCCACCTCGGGACCGCGATCCCCGAAGGAGAGGGTCAGGCTGCCACCCAGCATCAGGTAGTACGCCTGGGTGTCGAAGGGCGAGATGTCCGAGGTCTCCGGGGCGCTGCGACGCGCGGTCGCCTGAAACGCGTCGGTCGGTGCGAGACGCTCCGTCGAGGGCGCGATGAGCGCGACATCCGGCGTGCCGATCTGCGAGCGCGGAACCTCGTGCGCGTCGACCGTGGGAGGCGCGATGTCCACCAGGTGCTTCGTCGGGCCGTTGCGGAGGATGATCATGACTGGGTCCCCATTTCCAGTGCGTGAAGGTCCGAGTCCTACAATGTAGGACCTGGTGCCCTCTTATCGGTGTGGGGCGGCCAGAAGTTGCGCCCCAGGGTTGTCAATGAACCTGACAGGCCCCGGGTCGGCAAGGACCAGAAATGCTAGCGTCGCCTGAACGCGTCATTTCACGACGGAACGTCATGTCCCCCCCCCCCCCCCC
>DATGQN010000051.1:0-10148 GCA_035304185.1 Myxococcaceae bacterium | reverse complement strand
TTCTCCATCAACCGCGCCGACCAGTTCGCCAACCTCTACAACGAGCTGACCGGGGCCCTCTACGCGGTCGCCATCGGGGTGAGCGGGATCACCCTGCTGGTGGGAGGCATCGGCATCATGAACATCATGTTGGTGAGCGTGCGCGAGCGGACCCGGGAGATCGGCGTCCGCCGGGCACTCGGGGCCCGTCGCCGCACCATCGTGCTGCAGTTCCTGATGGAGGCCGCCAGCGTCTCGGCGCTGGGCGGGGCCCTGGGGACGCTGGCCGGCGTGCTCATCGCGTGGATCGCCTCCCAGGTCACGCCGGTGGCCGCGTCGGTGGAGCTCCCGGTGGTCCTGCTGGGTGTGGGCTTCTCGGCAGCGGTGGGGCTCATCTTCGGTGGCTGGCCGGCGTCACGGGCGGCAGCGCTCGATCCGGTGGAATCCCTGCGGCATGAGTAACGGTGGACCCGGACGATGAACGCGATCCTCGACAACTTCCGCCTGGCGCTCGGCACCTTCGTGGCGCATCCCATGCGCACTGCGCTCACGCTGCTGGGCATCATCATCGGTGCGACCACCGTGGTGGCCATGATGGGCCTCCTCGAGGGGCTGCGGACCAAGATGGTCGACGACATGTCCGGGCTCGGGAGCACCGCCTTCCAGATCCAGCGCCACGGCGAGGGACAGTGGAATTGGGCGGAGCTCGCCAAGCGTCCGGTGCTCACCCGCGCCGACCGGGATGCCCTGGCGCAGCTGCCGAGCATCGCCGCGGCGACCGGCGAGGCCTTTCAGGGTGGGGAGAGGCTCCAGACCACCGAGCAGTCGACCCAGCCCAACGTGCTGATCTGGGGTGCCACCCCCACCGCCCTGCTGACCAACGCGCTGGAGCTCGATCAGGGTCGCTTCTTCGGGGACGCGGACGAGGAGGACCGCCGACAGGTGGTGGCGCTCGGGGCCGATGTCGCCGAGGTGCTCTTCCCCTCGGGCGGCGCCCTGGGACAGTCGGTGCGCATCCAGGGCCGCCCCTTCGAGGTGGTGGGGCTCCTCAAGCGGCAGGGCGCCGGCCTCATGGGAGGCAGCCGCGACACCATGGTGCTCATTCCCCTCTCCGCATTCGAAGACGTCTTCGGCAACCGGCGCTCGCTCAACATCAGCATGAACGCCGTGGACACCGACGCCATGGAGCGCGCGCAGGAGGAGGCGCGGTTGCTGATGCGACGCCGCCACAACCTCCAGCCCCAGGACCCGGACGACTTCGCCATCGTCAGCAACGAGAGCTCCACCCGCATGGTCCGTCAGCTCTCCACCGGCCTGACCGCGGGCTCCTTCGCCATCTGCATGCTCTCCCTGCTCGTGGGTGGGATCGGCATCCTCAACATCATGCTGGTGAGCGTGACCGAGCGGACGCGGGAGATCGGCGTGCGCAAGGCGCTGGGGGCGCGCAAGCTGAGGATCCTCGCCCAGTTCGCCACCGAGGCGATGTTCCTCTCGTTCCTGGGCGGTGTGGCGGGCGTCCTGCTCGGTGCCGGGATCTCCGACCTCGGCGGGTGGATCCTCGAGCTGCCCACCAGGGTCCCGGCGTGGGCCGCCTGGGTGTCCCTGGGGATGAGCCTCCTGGTGGGCCTCTCCTTCGGGATCTATCCCGCCTCCCGTGCCGCGAGTCTGGATCCGGTGGAGGCGATGCGCGCGGACTGACGCCGGCGTTGTGGCATCATCCGCGCCACCGGCTGGCCCCCGCGACGGAGTGCCTCGCCGCTGAACCGCTCCTCCGGAGGACACCATGGACGTCGACGCCGAGAGCCCCGGATGGTCCGCCATCGAAAAGGCCTTCACCGCCATCTACGGCACGCAGGAGCCCACCCACTGGGCCAGCGCCGGAGATTGGCGTTTCGGAGGCGAGATTGCCCTGCGCGGCATCTCCGCCTACCGCCAGGAAGGGGGCGCGCGTCCCCACTGGCACTTCGTGACCTTCGGGCTCAGCGAACTCTTCGACAAGGTCAGTGAGGATGCGGATCGCAGCGGCTACGGCTTCGAGCTGACCCTGCGGGTGGCCTCCGACGACGCGGAGCATCCGCCGGTGTGGCCGGTGGGTCTGTTGCAGAGCCTCGCCGGCTACGTGCTCCAGACCGGTCACCCCTTCTCCGCCGGTCACACCTTCAACCTGCAGGGCCCCATCACCGATGTGGCGCCCACCGGGCTCACCGGGCTGGTCTTCACCCCGGATCGCAGCGTGAAAGCCACCTCCTCGCGCAATGGTCGGGTGGCCTTCCTGCAGCTCGTCGGGCTCACCGAGGATGAGCGCGCGGCGGCCAAGGCGTGGAGCACCGACGGGTTGCTGGGGCTGCTGGGTGAGCGGGATCCCCTGCTGGTCACCGATCTCGATCGCGAGAGTCTGCTCACCGATCCGCAGATGGCGCAGCGGATCGAGGCGGGCGCCGCAGCGCAGGGTTCGACGATGGCCGCGCTGCTGGTCCCCGGGCTGCGTTGGGAGGGGATGCTGGGGGCCGCCTTCACGCTCGATCTCCCGTCGGCGATCATCGAGGACTTCAAGCGCCTCATCGCCGGCAGGTTGCTCCACGGAAGGCCCCTGAGCCTCGCCGCGCCCGACCAGGACGCTGACGAGCAGGTGCGCTTCGTCACCGCGGCGACCCCGGGGGTGGAGGACACCGGGGGCCTGCTGGAGATCCGCCTCACGCCCCCGCTGGTCGAGACCCTGCGTCAGGCGCTCCAGCCCAAGGCCGGCGTGCACCGGCTCCAGGGTCTGGGCGCGCTCACCCTGCGCGTCTCCGACTGAAATCCGGTGCCGTGAGAGGCGGCGCCGGAGGCTTCACGGGCAGGGCTGCCAATCCGCGTTGAAGCGGAAGCGGGTGCGCACCGGGTAGTGGTCGGAGATTTCGCTCGGGAAGTCGTAGCCGGTCGGCCAGGTCTTCTCCACCCACACGCTGTTGGTGACGTAGCGCGCGGCGAGGCAGTCGGTCGCGAGCTGATGATCGATGGGCTCGCCGCCGGTGTACGTCGTCGTGCTGACGTTGTACTGGGTGAGCCGCTCCGTCAGGAACATCAGCTCCGGCCTGTCGAGGAGCGGGCGGAAGGGCGTGTCCAACGGAACGGCGATGGATTCGTCCAGGTCGTCATTCCAGTCACCCAACACGAGGATCTCCGCGTCAGCCGGTTGCGCCAGCAACCAATCCCGGAGGGCAATGGCGGACTGCCGCCTGCGCTCCTGGGAGTCGTACTGGGCGTTGGCCTTCAGGTGCACCACCACGAAGGAGATGGGGGAGGCGTCATCACCCGCGTGGATCGTTGCGCGGATCCGCAGCGGGGGACGGCCGGCGAAGCTGTAGTCGTGGTCACTCAGGATCACGTCCGCCTGCACCTGGCTGAGGGTGCCCGTCTTCCAGAGCAGCGCGGGCTTCTGCTCATACGTGTCGTAGCTCCAGGAGCCTCCGGTCACCGATGCATCGTCCGCGACCACGCCCTGCCAGGATGCGCCGGTCAGCGACGTGAGCCGGGAGAGCAGCGCGTGGAAGTGGGCCCCGTCCACCACCTCGACCAGCGCCCAGATCGCCGCGCCGTTGTCGCGGATCACCTCCGCCACGCCCTCCAGCTGGTTGTCCTCATCCCAGGGCCCCTCGTAGATGTGGCCGAACCACTCCACGTTCCAGTTGGCCACCTCGATGAAGACGTCCTCGGCCGGCGGATCACCGTCGCCCGCATCCGGACCTCCGGTGCCGCCATCCGGGTTCCCGGTCCCTCCGTCCGGTCCCCCGCCGCCGCCGTCCGGGGTGTCGTCGCCCCCGTCCGGGCCCTCGCGGCCGTGGATGAGGAGCTCGAAGGTGCTGCGGCCCTGCCGACCGGCAGCATCGGTGACGGTGATGGTGAGCGGGAACAGGCCCGCCTCACGCGGGGTGCCCTCGAGGATGCCCGTGGCCGGATAGAAGGAGAAGCCCGGGGGAACCGCCGGGACCTCGAAGCGCCGCGGCTCGGTCCCACCCTGCGCCGCCAGGGCCACGTGGTAGGGCACCCCCACCGTCCCCGCGGGAAGCGAGCGGGTGATGAAGTGCGGCGCGTCCGGGTCCGGCGTGCGCTCGCCACCAAGAGGACACCCCGACAGGAGTGAGGTGAGCAGGAAGCAGACAATCAACGGCGATGCGGCACGCGGCATGGGTCCTCGCAAGGATGGCCGGAGCGATCGCCGCTTCGTAGGAGCGTGCGCGCCGGGTCCACTCGCGTAGTTCAGGCGCGGAATCCCGGACAAGTCCGTCCCCGTCAAGGGACACCGGACCGGGACAGCCTTCATGCGTCAGGGACAGGGGTGCCAGGTGGGGCTGAAGCGGAAGCGCGAGCGCACCGGATAGTGGTCCGAGACGTGCGTCCCATACGAGGGGAGCGTCGGCCGCGTGGACACGGTGCCATCGGCCAGTGCCCGCTTGGCGAGACACGCGGTGGCGAGCTGGTGATCGATGGGTTCGGCGTAGTTCACCGTGGTGCTCACCTTGTTGAAGCTCAGCACCTCGGTGAGGAAGACGTGGCGCGGGTGCGCGACGAGCTCGGCAAAGGGGCTCTCCCAGGGGATCAGGATCGAGGCGTCCAGATCATCGTTCCAGTCGCCGAGCACGATGATCTCGGCGTCTTCGGGCTGCGCGTCCAACCAGCTCTGGAGGGCGCGACCCGCAGCGGCGCGGCTCGCGTGTGCGTCCGGCTCGGCGAACGGTGCGAGGTGGATCACCACGAAGGTGATGGGGGTGGTCACGCCACCGGCGGTGACGTCCGCGTCGACGCGGAGCGGAGGACGGGAGCCGAAGGCGTACCGGGAGCCCCGGAGGATGATCTCGGCGGAACGCACCTTCAGCGCGCCGCGCCGCCAGATCAGCGCGGGCTTCAGCCAATCCGGTCCGTAGACCTCCGGGCCGCCGGCGACGATGGGATCCCCGCCCAGCAGCCCCTCCCACTCACTTCCGGAGGTGGCATTGAGGCGATCGAGCAGCGCATCGAAGTGGCCGGGATCCACGACCTCCAGCAGCGCCCAGATGTCGGCCCCCTCCTCGCCGATCACCTGCGCCACCCCCCGGAGCTGGGCCTCCTCGTCATGGGGTCCCCGCTCGGGGGCACCGAACCACTCGATGTTCCAGTTGACGATGTCGAGGAAGGCGTCGTCCTCACCGACCGGATCCGCCGGCGCCACCTCCAGCGGGAGGGTCCGCTCCGCCTCCCGTCCCCATGCGTCGCGCACGGTGAAGGTGAGGGCGTAGATCCCCGGCTGCCGGGGCACCCCCTCCAGCCGACCCGAGCCCAGGTAGAAGGAGAAGCCCGACGGGAGGGCACGGACCGAGAAGTCCAGGGACGGGCTCCCGCCCTCGGCTTCGATGGTGGTGGCGTACGGGACCCCCACCCGGGCCGAGGGGAGGACTTCAGTGACGATGGAGGGCCCCCGGGTCGCGTCGGGCTCCCTGCTGGGACAGCCGGCGACCAGGGGCAGCAGAACGAGCAGGCAGAGCGCGGGCGACGTGCGCAACATGGGACCTCGGATGGGTCCGCCGCAGAAGACTCAACTCCACGAGGCGCGATGGCGGAACTCACCCCGCCCCTACCACAGGCGCGCTTCGCGCGACGAGGGCCGGGGCGTGCAGCGCGGCGCCGGGCCGGTTATGGTGCGCGGTATGGGTGCCCAGAAGCCAAAGTCGCCCTCCGACTTTCAGCGCATGCTGCGCGAAGCGGGACTCCGCAGCACCGCCGCGCGACTCGCTGTCCTGCGCGAGCTGCATCGCATCACCCGTCCGGTGAGCCACTCCGATCTCGCAGAGCTGCTCCGGGACGAGGGCTTCGACCGCACCACCATCTACCGCAACCTCACCGACCTCACCGAGGCGGGCCTCGCGCGCCGCGCGGATCTCGGTGATCACGTGTGGCGCTTCGAGCTGCTGCGCGCGGTGGATGGGCACCCGGACGATCCCCACGCGCACTTCACCTGCACCGACTGCGGGACCGTGGAGTGCCTCCCCGAAGACGCCGTCCCCCTCACCGGCCTGCCCCAGGGCCTGAGCCGCAAGGGGGTCGAGGTGCAGGTGCGCGGCGTCTGCGAGAGCTGCGACTGAAGCGGGCGCACGCCCCCTCCCCTGCTCCCACTGGTCGCAGCCGGTTCCGGCTCCCACCTTCCAGCAGGACCACCGCGCGCCCGATCCCACGTGGCGCCGCAGCAGGAGGGGAGACGACCATGGCGAACGAGGCATCCGGGCATGGGCATGTCCACGGCGAGGACTGCGGACATCTGGCCATCCGCCACGACGGACACGTGGACTACCTCCACGACGGCGAGCTCCACCGCATGGACGGGGACCGGATGCGGACCTGCCGGCTGTCCGCGGACGCCCAGAACCCGGACAACTGCACGGACGGCCACCCCTGCGTGGCCCATGAGCTGACGCACGCGCACGGCCCGGAGTGCGGGCACGCCCGCATCGCGCATGGGGACCACTTCGACTACGTGGTGGCCGGCCACCTGCACCACGTGCACGACGGCCACTGCGACGATCACGGGCCGCTGGAGCTCGCCTGATCCGGTGGGTGGGCGGGACGTCCGGGGAGCTGCTCAGGCGGCGTGCGGCGTGACGCGCAGCCCGCCGCGGTTCATGGTGTGTGCCACCACCAGGACGATGCTGGCCACCACGGTGCCCAGGGTGCCCATGAGCTCACTGCGCGGCTCGAGCACCAGGGTGGCGAAGAGCAGGCCGAGCACCCCCAGCGCCCCGAGAAGCGGGACCATCGCCCGGCGATGCCGGCGGAACCCGTTACCGAAGGCCACCAGGCTCACCCCGACCACCACCACCGCCAGTACCAGGTGCACCAGCTCGTTGTGCAGCAGGAACCCGAGCGAGGGGAGCAGGCCCAACACCACCGGGGTCGCGAGGCAGTGCACCAGGCACAGCAACGAGAGCCCCTGGCCCACCCGGTCCCATCCTTCGTGTTTCTCGGCTTCCATCGGAAGGGCAACACTGGCCCCTCTTGCCACAGATTTGCAAGTGTCTCGGGATCGAAAGAGACGCCTGCGCGCGTCGGTCCCGATCAGCCGCGGGGATCGCGTCGGGCCGGTGCGGCCGCTTGGAGGCGCTGGCGATGGTCCGCCAGGTGGGCGGCGAACCCCGCCCGGGAATGAACCTGGAAGGCAGGCAGCCGCGCCAGGGCCTCGGGGGCGAAGTGGTACTGCTCGAGCACCAGGGAGGCCCGCGCCTGCTCGGGGGGCCCCTCGCGGAACGGCTCGACCCGGTGGGTCAACCGACCATCGAAGTGGATCAGGTGGCCCTCCCGGGGCCGGACCACCGAGCGGATGCGCGCCCCATCGTCGAGCACCAGCTCCCCTCCCCGGGCCCCTCTGGGCACGCGGAGATAGAGCACGCTCACCAACCGGGGCGTGGCGTCCAGCACCCCACTGGGCTTGGCCAGGGTGGCGTCCACGTGGCGCCCCACCGAGGCCCCGGGCCCCAGCATGAGCAGGTTGAGGAAGAAGGCGTTGGGGGGTGGGGGCGCCGGGCGTGAGAGGCGGCTGCGCAGCGACTGCAGCATCCGCTCCGGGGGACCGGCCCGGACGCGCTCCCAATAGGGCTTCAGGAAGCCGAAGCGCTCCAGCAGCTGCGGGATGCCCTCCCCGGTGAAGGTCACCCCGAAGCCGCGCGAGCCCTGAAAGCTGCCGGCGAGGGTGGAGCTGCCGATCAGCGGCGAGCCGAGCACACCCTCGCGGACCGCCGCCAGGAGCGCCCCGGGAAGGGCGCGGCGGATGCGCCGATGGGCAACGAAGACGCAGGGGCGATGGGCCCTCTCAGGCGCCACCGCCCCTTCCCGGGCGGAGGGGAAGGGAGGCTCCGGAGCCACCCGTCCCCCGTCCCCTCTGCAGCTCACTCGCAGGCGTCGGCTGCCGGCCACCCGTTGGCGTTCCAGCTCGCCAGCAGGTCCAGGGCGCCCTGCGTCTGGACCAGGCCGCGTCCGGTAAGCCGGCTCTTGCCGGAGGCCGGCGGCGGATTGGTGCCCAGCCAGATGGCGCTGCACTCGATGACCTGACGGACCTGGTTGGCGGTGAGGTCGGGCTGCGCGCTCCACACCACCGCCGCGACGCCGGAGACGTGGGGGGTGGCCATGGAGGTGCCGGTGAACTCCGCGTAGTCGGTCAGGTAGACCCCGGCCTTGACCGTGGTGCCCACGTTGGCGAGCAGGTGCTCGCCATAGGAGCGGCTGACCGCGAACACCGGGATGTCGAAGTTGGCGTCATCGCCCAGGGTGAAGTACCCGGGCGCGTCCTCCGCCGCCGGATCCGGGTCGTAGATGATGACCATCTTGGCGCCCTGGCCGCGGACGTACTCCGCCTTCTGGCCGAAGGAGATCTCACCGCGACGGACGAGCGCCACGAACCCGCCACAGGTCGCCGCCTCGCTGCAGCTCTCGTAGGAGTCGGCCAGGCCGCAGTCGACCACGGCCCCCTCGTACTCACCGGCGCCGCTGCCGCTGACGATGTTGTGGTCCGGCTCGCGCGCATCGCCGTAGAAGCGCGTGTAATAGCCGGTGCCGCGGATGGTGGAGGAGAGCACGTCCTCCCCGGGGGCCGCGACGCTGATGTGGCTACCGGTCTGCGAGAAGGTGCTGTGCTTGAAGTCCTTGTCCACCGAGGCCACCGCCATCACGCCGGGGAGGGCCGCGGGGTAGCTCAGCTCACGCGGCGTCACCTCCTCGTCGTTTCCGGCAGCGGCGATCAGCAGGACGCCCTGAGCCACCGCGGCGGCCACCGCCGTGCGCTGGGAGGGATCATCGTACGCGCTTCCCAGGGACATGTTGATGATGTGGCTGCCCTGCTCGACGCACCAGTTGATCCCGCTCACGATGCCCCCCAGCGAGCCGTTGCCGTCGGTGCCGAGGACGCGGCCGATGAGGAGCTCTGCCCGGGGCGCGACGCCGACCACGCCGCCCTCGTGCATCCACTCGTAGACCTGGCCGCCGTTGCCATACCGGGCGCCGATGGTCCCGGCCACGTGGGTCCCGTGGCCGCCGCCCGTGGTGAGCTCCTCCGAGTTCCTCACCAGCGGCGTGGAGTCATCCGGGTTGTCGTCCCGGTCGACGAAGTCCCAGCCGGTTCCGTAGAAGCCCATGACCTCGGCGTGGGCGCGATCCACGCCGCTGTCCAGCACGCAGACCTTGATCCCCTGGCCCGCGGGCGCATCGGGGCTGACGACGCCGGAGCCGGTGGGATCCCACACGTCAGGCGCCTGCACCGACAGCAGGCCGGGCGGGATCTCGGAGGGGGCCTCGGGACCGGCCTGCGCCAGGAGCGCCGAGGCGGACACCGGCGCGCGGTAGAGGGTCGCCGAGCGGAAGAGGTAATCCTTCTGCACGTGGCGGACGTGAGGCTCGCGGGCCAGGGCCTCCAGCTCGGCGTCGGTGCCCCGGACCGTGGCCCCGTTCACCAGCGGGAGCTCGCCGGTCACCACGTAGCCGCGCTCACGCAGCGCCCGGGTCCGATCCTGTCCCGCCTCGAAGAGCACCACCGCGCCCACCCGGCCCTCCGCGTCCGGGGAGAGCACCGACTCCTGCGGACCGGAACGCGCCCAGCGGATCACCCGCGAGCCATCCCGGAGCGCGTCGCCGTCGGTGTCACACGGGCCGCGCACCTCCGGTTCCGGCTGCTCGGGCTCGGGCTCCGGCTCAGGCTCGGGCGTGACCGGGGTGGAGGGACAACCGACGATCGCCAATGAGGCGAGCAGGAGGAGAGACGACTTCAAGGCGTGCATGGCGCGGGAGGTTACCGCTGAAGGCTCCATTCGCGACAGGTCCCTCGACGTATCGGCACGCCGGCGCGCCACCCAGCCACCACGCCTGCCCGCCACCAGAGCGGCCGAGCAGACCTGCCTCATTCCTCGCCGAGGTAGGCCTTGCGGATGGCGGGGCTCTCCAGCAGCGCCCGGCCCTGCCCCTGCAGCACGATGGAGCCGGTCTCCAGCACGTAGGTGAAGTGGGCCAACGCCAGCGCCATGTGGGCGTTCTGCTCCTCCAGCAGGATGGAGACCCCCTCCGCGTTCACCTCCCGCAGCGTGCGGAAGATGAGCTCGGTGATCTGGGGCGCGAGCCCCAGGCTGGGCTCGTCGAGCAGCAGGAGCCGGGGACGGCTCATGAGGGCCCGGGCGATG
>DATGQN010000050.1:0-5764 GCA_035304185.1 Myxococcaceae bacterium | reverse complement strand
CTCAACGTCCGAGTCGGGTGAGCCCGAGCTTCTTCTTCCGGCTCAACGTCCGAGCCGGGTGAGCCCGAGCTTCTTCATCCGGCTCTGCAGGGTGCTCGGCTTGAGGCCCAGGACCTCTGCGGCCCCGCCTTCTCCATAGATGCGGCCCTCGCAATGACCGAGGACCCGCGCGATGTGCTGGCGTTCCATCTCCTCCATGGAGAGGAGCCGCGCGTCCCCCCGCTCGGGTGCCGGTGCCGCCGCCGGCCGCGAGGCCTCGTCCCCGCCGTTCCCGGCATCCAGGGTGAGGTGGCCGGGATGGAGGACCTCGGCGCGGGTGCTCATGGCTGCCCGCTCCAGGACGTTGGCCAGCTCGCGCAGGTTTCCCGGCCATGGATGCGCGCGCAACCGGTGCATCGCCGCGGCGCTGACCCTCAGGGACGGACGCGCGGTCCGCACGCCATGGGGAGCGAGCATCGCCTCCACCAGCCCCGTCAGATCCGCCTGCCGCTCCTTGAGCGGAGGAAGCGCGAGCTGCACCGCGGAAAGGCGGAAGTAGAGGGATTCGTCGAAGCGTCCCTTGGCCACCGCATCTTCCAGGCCGCCATAGGTGCTGGCCATGAGCCGCACGTCCCCGGCCCCCTCTTCTCCCGGCTCGCCCAGACTCCCCCCACCGAGGGCCGCCTGGAGGGGGGCCGGCAGGTGCTCCACCCCATCGAGGAAGAGGGTCCCGCCTTCGGCCAGGAAGAGGTGCCCCACCGAGGGACGTCCCTGGGCGTCGGTGCCGCCGAAGAGCGCGGCCTGCAGGCGCTCGAGGTCTCCGTCGCGGCAGTCCAGGGTGACGAAGGGGCGCGCCGCGCGCTCACTCCAACCGTGCATCGCCAGGGCGAGCTGGAGCTGCCCGCTGTCGGGGGCTCCGGTGAGCAGCAGGTGCGCATCGGTGGTGGCGACCTGCCGGGCCCGGGCCACCAGGGCCTTCACCCTCGGGACCTCGCTGTCCACCAGCCCGGCCGGGAGCTGCCCTGCCACCTGGGTCTCGAGCAGCTTCACGTAGCCTGCGTTCTGCCGGTGCAGGACCTCCAGCCGGGCGCGCTGCTCGGCGCTCAGCAGCGCCAGCCCCAGGACCTGCCCGTAGACCTCCACCAGCTCCACCAGGGCCGGCGGGTAGATCTCGCACTCCTGGCGATCCAGGGTCAGCACACCGAACACCCGCTCACCGGCGGCGAGCGGCACCACCATGCAGGCGTGGCCCGGAGGCAGATCCAGCACCCCGTCGAAGGGATCGCCGTCGCCGTGGGCGTGGTCGGTTTCGGTGTAGGCGCGAGCCCGGCGGGTCTCGAGCGCGCTGCGGATGGTGGGGAAATCCTCCAGCTTCAGGTGCAGCTGGCGCACCCGATTGTCGGCCAGGGGACCGCGTGCCATCCGCAGGCGAAGCGAGCCTTGCTGAAGCTCGAAGACGGCGGCCAGATCGTAGCGGACCAGGCGGGACAGCCAGTCGAGCCCCCGGCGCAGCAGCCCCTCCTGACCCTCATCCACACTCCGGGCCAGGGCCGCCAAGCCCTCGACATCGCTGACCATCTCTGCGCGTTCGGCCATCACTCAATCCGCCCGGTCGGGCCTTCGTTCCGTCCATGGACGACGCCGGTTGGAGGTCGGCGCCGCTGCCGCATCGGCCGAGTCTAATGCGACGCCGGGCGTCCTGCACCGAAATTTCGGTGTCGAACCGCAACGACAATTGGGTGTGACACCGAAAATTCGGTGGCGCGCTCCGGACATCCGGCTTAGATCCCCAGCCGACTTCGAGTTCCCGAAGCACCCCGAGCAGTTTCAACCCTCAAGGAGTGACAACAGCATGCTGACCATTGGCGACAAGTTCCCCGCGTTCAACCTCAAGGCCGTGACCAGCCTGGAGAAGGGCAAGGAGTTCTCGGACATCACCCTCGACACCTACAAGGGGAAGTGGAAGGTCATCTTCTTCTGGCCCAAGGACTTCACCTTCGTGTGTCCGACCGAGATCGCGGAGTTCGGCCGCAAGAACAAGGACTTCGCTGAGCGCGACGCCCAGGTTCTCGGCGTCTCCGTCGACAACGAGTTCGTGCACCTGGCGTGGCGCAACGATCACAAGGACCTGAAGGACCTGCCCTACCCGATGCTCTCGGACCTCAAGCGCGAGCTCTCCACCGAGCTGGGCATCCTGGACAAGAACGAGGGCGTGCCCCTGCGCGCGACCTTCATCGTCGACCCCGACAACACCATCCAGTGGGTGAGCGTGAACGGCTTGAACGCGGGCCGGAACGTGAACGAGGTCGTCCGCACCCTCGACGCGCTGCAGACCGACGAGCTCTGCCCCTGCAACTGGGAGCGCGGCCAGGAGACCCTGACCCAGCAGATGGCGAAGGCGGGCTGACCATGAGCGCGCTCGAGACGATCAGGGAGAAGCTTCCCGACGCCGCCCGTGACATCCGGCTCAACCTGCAGAACGTGATGGACAGCCAGAACCTCACCCCGGACCAGCGCTGGGGCGTGGCGCTCGCCTGTGCATATGCCACCCGGAACCCGGAGCTCCGGGATGCGGTGGTGGCGGACGCCAAGGCGGCTGACGTCTCGGACGCGGTGTTCGAGGACGCCAAGGCCGCGGCGGTGCTGATGGGGATGAACAACATCTACTATCGCTTCCGCCACTTCATGGGCCCGGAGAGCAGCTACGACTCCATGCGCGCCAACCTGCGCATGCAGCGGCTGGTCAACGTGTCCACGAACAAGACGGACTTCGAGCTGTTCAGCTTGGCGGTGAGCTCCATCAACGGCTGTGAGACCTGCGTGCGCTCGCACGAGGCGGTCGTCGTCAAGGGCGACGTCTCGGACCAGGCGGTGCACGACGCGATCCGCATCGCGTCGACCCTGCAGGCGGCAGCCATCGCGCTCGAGCTCAGCTGATCCCTCTCCGGGGGATCCGCCGAGCGGACATCCTCTGCAGTCTTCGAGAGGCCTCCGGGACCTGTGCCCGGGGGCCTCTTGTCGTTTCAGGACCTCCCCGGCCCGCGCTTGCATGCGCAGGGTCAGGCGAGGCACAAGCGTGGGGTGCGCCCTCTTCCCGAAGTCCCTCCGATGCCCGAGCGCCCCGCGTCCCCCGACGCGCGCCCGACCTCCATGCCCGCCGCGTTCCGCCCGGTCCCCCGGACCGGCGTGATCTACGTCACCGAGGAGGCGGCCAAACGCGGCTTCACCACCGAGGCCGAGGACTGGTGCAACCTGGGCCAGGGACAGCCGGAGACCGGCGCCCTGCCCGGAGCCCCGGAGCGGTTGGGGCAGGTGTCGATTGATGTGGGGGACCAGGAGTACGCACCGGTGGCAGGGCTCCCCGAGCTCCGGGAAGCCATCGCCGAGCTCTACAACCAGCTGTACCGCCGCGGGATGAAGAGCCGCTACACCGCGGAGAACGTCTGCATCGCCGGTGGAGGGCGGACCTCGCTCACGCGGGTGGCCGCCAGCCTCGGGCAGGTGAACCTGGGACACTTCCTCCCGGACTACACCGCCTACGAGGAGCTGCTGGACGTCTTCAAGGCCTTCACCCCCATCCCCATCCTCCTGGACCGGGACCGGGGCTACACCTTCACCGCCGAAGAGCTGCACCGGGAGATCACCGGACGCGGCCTCTCCGCCCTGCTCTTCTCCAATCCCAGCAACCCCACCGGCAAGCGCGTCGGGGGCGGGGCCCTCGCGGAGTGGGTGGGGCATGCGCGCGCCCTGGACTGCACGCTGCTCGTCGACGAGTTCTACAGCCGCTACATCTGGGACGCGCCCGAGGGGGAGCTTCCGGTGGAGAGCGCAGCCCGCTACGTGGAGGACGTGGAGAAGGATCCGGTGGTGATCTTCGACGGCCTCACCAAGAACTGGCGCTATCCGGGGTGGCGTATGACCTGGGCGGTGGGACCGCGGCGGGTCATCGATGGGATGGCCAGCGCCGGCAGCTTCCTCGACGGGGGTGGCAACCGTCCCCTCCAGCGCGCCGCAATTCCCCTGATGTCAGTGGAGCACGTCATCGCCGAGACCGCCGCCATCCACCGGGCGTTCGGCCGCAAGCGGGAGCTGCTGATGGAGGGGCTCCAGGCACTGGGCGTCAGGCTCGACGCCTCCCCCGAGGGGACGTTCTACATCTGGGGAGATGTGAGTGGGCTG
Organism: Myxococcaceae bacterium; assembly: GCA_035304185.1. Lineage (GTDB taxonomy): Bacteria > Myxococcota > Myxococcia > Myxococcales > Myxococcaceae > DATGQN01. Next base: position 1,606 of record DATGQN010000050.1, on the reverse strand, counting down.
CCGCCTTCCATCAACACCGGCCGCAGCTTCTTCCGCGCCGCGCTCGAGCATCAGGTGATCGCGGTGCCCGGCGAGTTCTTCGACATCAACCCGGGCAAGCGCCGCAAGGGACACGGCGGCCGCTTCAGCCAGCACCTGCGCTTCTCCTTCGGACCGTCCCTGCCGGTGCTGCAGACCGCGCTCGATCGACTCGGAACGATGATCCGCCGGGCCGCTGACGCAGGCTGAGGCCCGACCATGCGTGAGGCGCAGGCCGGGTCCCGCCCGCTCCCCTTCCGACAGCGCCTCCTCCTGCTGGGGCTTCTGTACTTCGCGCAGGGCCTCCCCTTCGGGTTCCAGACCGGGGTGCTTCCCATCCTGCTGCGTGAGCGGGGCGCCTCCCTCACCGCGATCTCCTTCGCCTCCGCGCTGGCCCTCCCCTGGATGCTGAAGTGGGCCTGGGCCCCCATGGTGGATCGCTTCGGTGGCGGGCGCTTCGGACGGCGCCGCAGCTGGATCCTCCCGCTCCAGGCAGGTCTCGCCCTGGCCGCGGTCCTGGCCGGTCTGGCGGCGCGAGAGGCGCTGCTGTGGCCCATCCTGGTCCTGCTGCTGGTGATGAACCTGCTGGCCGCGACCCAGGACATCGCGACCGACGGGCTCGCGGTCGACACGCTCTCGGCCCGGGAGCTGGGGCCCGGGAACACCGCGCAGGTGGTGGGCTACAAGCTCGGGATGCTCACCTCCGGCGGGCTGCTGCTCGCGCTGTTCGGAAGCGCGGGGTATGCGCCGGTGCTCTTCGGCATGGGGGCCCTGTGCGCCGGGGTCTGGCTCGTCATGGTGGTGGTCCCCGAGAGCGCGCTGGTGCAGACCGCCGGGCCACCGGCCACGTCCTCCGCGCCCACGGCGCCCACGGAGTCCACGCCCGAGCGGCTGCGCCCGCTGCTGGCCATGCTGGGACGCGCGCTGGCCAACCCCTCCATCCGCTGGGCCCTGGTCTTCATCGCCACTTACAAGACCGGCGAGTCGATGATCGACGTGATGTTCAAGCCCTTCCTCGTCGACGCGGGCTTCACCCGGGTGCAGCTCGGGCTGTGGGCGGGAACCTGGGGCTCGGTGGCTTCCATCACCGGGTCCGTGGTGGGCGGCGTACTCGCCCTGCGCCTCACGCCGGTCCGCGCCATGGGGCTGTGCGCGCTCCTGCGCGTCTTCCCCCTCGTCTTCCAATGGTGGCTTGCCGCACGCGGGAGTCCTCAGGCCCCGGAGGTGATCGCGGTCATCCTCGCAGAAGAGGCCTTCGGCGGTGCGCTGACCACCAGCACCTTCGCCTTCATGATGGGCCTGGTGAACCGCAGCATCGGTGCCTCGCACTACACGGCGCTCGCCACCCTGGAGGTCCTGGGCAAGCTCCCCGCGGGCTTCATCGCCGGTCCCATCGCGCAGCAGGTGGGCTACGCCGCGCTGTTCGGGCTGGGTGCCGCGCTCTCCATCGCCTTCCTCCCGATCTGGTTGCTGGTGCAACGGGAGCGACGTCGCGCCGCTTCCGGACCTGAGCGCGTGGCGTCGTGAGACACCTGGCTGGAACCGCGCCTCCCCGGTCATCCGGCACCGCGCCTTCCGGAACGTCGCG
>DATGQN010000049.1:0-2681 GCA_035304185.1 Myxococcaceae bacterium | reverse complement strand
GCTGGCGGTGGTGGGCGCGTGGTGGATCAACTTCCTGGCGAGCGCCGCGGTGGGGACGTTGAGCCTTTACATGGAACAGAGCATCCGGGTGATGGACGTGTGGTTCCTGCTCTACTCCCTCTTCTCCGGCTACCTGATTCCCGTGGAGCTCTTCCCCGGGTGGATCCGCCCGGCGATTGAGTGGCTGCCGTTCCGCTTCATCATCGACGTGCCCGTGCAGATCATGACCGGCGCGGTGACGGTGGAGGAGGGCGCGCAGCTGCTGCTCGGGCAGTGGACCTGGGTGGGCGTCTTCCTGGCCGTGACGCTGCTGCTGTGGAAGAGCGGCCTCAAGCGCTTCGGCGCCTACGGAGGGTGAGGGGAGATGCTGCGCTACCTCCGACTCTTCGGGATCCAGATCCGGGCCTCGCTGCTCCTCGTGCTGCAGTACCGGGCGGACTTCCTGCTCGATGCGGTGCTGAGCCTGGTGGGGCCGCTCACCGCGCTGGTGCCTCTCTGGGTCGTCTTCGAGCAGTCCGATCACCTCGCCGGCTGGAGCTTCCCCGAGAGCCTGTTGGTGCTCGGGTGGTTCATGCTGCTGCAGGGGATCCTCGAGGGCGCCATCAACCCCTCGCTGACCACGGTGGTCGAGCACATCCGCAAGGGCACCCTGGACTTCGTGCTTATCAAGCCGGCGGATGCACAGTTCCTGGTGTCGACCGCGAAGTTCCTGCCGGCGCGGGGGATCAACATCGTGGCGGCGATCGGGGTCTTTGCGTGGTCCTTCGCCGAGATGGGCCGGACGCCCTCAGCCTGGGGGCTGGTGCAGGCCTTCATCCTGCTGCTCACGGCCACCCTGCTGCTCTACAGCCTGTGGATCCTCACCATCAGCCTGGCGTTCTACGTGGTGCGGGTCGACAACCTGACCTACCTCTTCACTGCCCTCTTCGACGCCGCCCGCTGGCCCAGCAGCGTGTTCCGTGGCGTCTGGGGGATCCTCTTCACCTTCGTCATTCCCCTGGCGCTCATGACCACCTGGCCTTCCGTGGCGATGTTGGGGAACCTTGGGAACTCGGCGTTGGTGGGTGGGATCCTCGGGGCCCTGGCCTTCTCCGCGGTGGCGCGGGGGATCTGGATGCTGTCGCTGGCGAAGTACACGTCGGCGAGCAGCTGAGGGAGCGCGGCGGCGTCGGCGCCGCGTTGCTACGCTGCAGCCATGTTCGAACCGCAGGCCCTCGAAGGCGACAAGTCCCAGCAGTACGAGCAGCTCAACGAGCAGGTGAAGGCGTTGCTGGATGGGGAGCCCGACCGCATCGCCAACGCCGCCAACCTGTCGTCGCTGGTCTTCCACTCCCTGCCGGACCTCAACTGGGTCGGCTTCTACTTCTTCGATGGGACCGAGTTGGTAGTGGGTCCCTTCCAGGGACAGCCGGCGTGCGTTCGGATTGCGCTGGATCGCGGCGTGTGCGGTGCCGCTGCACGCACCCTGACCACGCAGCGGGTGGAGGATGTGAATGCCTTTCCCGGGCACATCGCCTGTGATGCGGCGTCACGCTCGGAGTTGGTGGTGCCGCTGGTCGATCGGGACGGCAATCTGGTGGGCGTGTTCGATCTGGACAGCCCGCTCCCGAGCCGCTTCGACGCGCAGGATCAGGCGGGCTTGGAGCGGATTGCCGCGACGTACATCGAGGCGCTGCGATAACGACGTGACGGGCAGTGTCACTACGGATGCTTGGGGAGCCGTGCTACGCAACGCACCCATGCGAACCCTTCTCCTCATCGGCCTCCTGTTGTTCTCCACCAGCGCCTTTGCCTCGGGACAGGCGGGAGGGGTGTCCTGGACCACGCCCGACGCGTTCGTGCGCCAGCCGGATCGCCAGATGCGCGCGGCGACGTACGCGCTGCCGAAGGCCAAGGGCGACGCGGATGCTCCGGAGCTCGCGGTCTTCTACTTCGGTCCCGGCCAGGGCGGCGGCGTGCAGGCCAACATCCGGCGCTGGTCCGAGCAGCTCAGTGGCAAGGACGGCAAGCCGATCCAGGCGAAGACCTCGGTCAAGGAGGTCAACGGCCTCAAGGTGCACCTGGTGGAAGGAAAGGGGACCTACCGCAGCGGCGGCTTCGGGGCGCCCGTGGTGCAGAAGCCCGGCTACCAGCTCCTCGGCGCCATCGTGGAAGGACCCGAGGGCGCGATCTTCTTCAAGCTCACCGGCCCCACCAAGAGCGTGGAGCAGGCACGCAAGGCGTTCGACGCCATGCTCCGGAGTCTCTCGGTCGCGAGCTGACGGTTCCGACACCAAGGTGCCGGTTCGCGTGGAGCGGCTGAGGGCGACATGACCACATCGACGGAGAAGGTGGCTCCAGAGGAAGACGCGCCCACGCAGCCTGAGGTTGATGCGGGTCAGACCACCCCAAGCGGGGCGGACATGCTGCTGGCCGCCGACCCGCCCCCTCGCTCGAGATCGCCACGGCGGAGCCTGAAGCGGACGGACCCGAGCCGACGCCTGCACCCGAGCCGCCCCCCCCGTTGCCCGAACTGCGAAGAGGAGGCACCGGGCGCGTTTTGTGCGGCCTGCGGACAGCAGCAGGGGGAACTGCGGGTGTCGACGGGGGCGATGCTCCGGAACTTTGCCGAGTCCCTCATCCGCGTCGACGGGAAGCTCCTGCGCACGCTGCGGCTCCTGATCCTGCACCCGGGTGAGCTC
>DATGQN010000048.1:0-6825 GCA_035304185.1 Myxococcaceae bacterium | reverse complement strand
GCCCGTCACCTCAGGGGCATCGGTCCAGGTGTGCTAGACAGCGTTCAGGAGAGCATCGACACATGGCTTAGATCGGGCAGCCATAGGCGACGCAGGATCGGGTGACCTTCGGGACCGCCTTCGAAGGTCTGTTCCGGGCGTACGGTCCCGTGCTCACGGAGGCCGCGCTCCAGCGCCTGCTTGAACTGGGTCTCGATCCGCGGAAGCCGTTCCAGGCCGGTTACCCAGCCGATCTCTGGCATCAGACGGTCCGGATCCTTGCCGAGGAGCAGCACCCGGTGCTGGGCGATCTCGATGGCACCCGGGAGGTTGGCCGCGCCTTCATGCGTGGCTACATGCAGACCACCCTCGGCCGTTCCACGTTCGCCATGCTCCGCGTCCTCGGAACCCTGCGCAGCCTCAAGCGCATGTCCCGCAACTTCCGCACGGGCGACAACTTCACCGAGACCTGGCTGCACGAGGACGCTCCGGGTGATGTCCGCCTCGAGCTCAACCACACCGAGGTCCCGGCGTTCATCCAGGGGATGCTGGAACAGGGACTGACGGGAGTGGGCGCGCAGGACAGCTCGGTCGAGCTGCTCACCGTCCCCGAGCAGGAGAACACGGTCTACCGGATCCGCTGGAAGGCCTGACATCGGCGCCGGGCACCTTCGTGGCACTTCGGTGTCGCTCCTTCCGGCGAAGCGTCTTCAAGCCCGTCAGGACCCGGGCCGCATGTCCCCGGTCTCGACGAAGCGCTGATGCCACGAGAGGGCTTCGTGCAACAGATGTGGGGTGTGCTTTCCGTAGCTCTCGCGGGAGGCGCGCTCAAAGTAGTCCTCCAACAGCGGCCGGTACTCCGGATGCGCGCAATTCGCGATGATCTTCCGCGCGCGCTGCTTCGGTGACAGTCCACGAAGGTCCGCAAGCCCCTGCTCGGTGACCAGCACCATCGAGTCGTGCTCGGTATGGTCGACGTGACTGGCCATGGGGACGATGCCGGAGATCTTCCCGCCCTTGGCGATGCTGGGCGACATGAAGACAGACAGGTAGGCGTTCCGCGCAAAATCTCCGGAGCCGCCGATGCCGTTCATGATGCGGCTTCCGGCGATGTGGGTGGAGTTCACGTTGCCGTAGATGTCGGCCTCGATCATCCCGTTCATCGCGATGCTTCCCAGACGCCGGATGATCTCCGGATGGTTCGAGATCTCCTGCGGCCGCAGGATGATCCTCTCGCGATAGAAGTCGATGTTCCGGTTGAACTCCTCAATGCCATCCGGACTCAGGGAGAAGGAGGTCGCCGAGGCCATGCGCAACACGCCCTCGCGGAGGAGGCTCAACATCCCGTCCTGGATGACCTCGGTATAGGCGGCGAGCCCCCGGTAGCCCCCGTCGGCCAAGCCAGCGAGAACGGCGTTGGCGATGTTCCCGACCCCGGACTGCAGCGGGAGCAGGGTCTCCGTCAGCCTGCCCTGCTTGATCTCATGTGAAAGGAACTCGAGCAGGTGGCCGGCGATCTGCTTCGAGGCCTCGTCCGGTGGAGCGAAGGCGGTGTTGCGATCCGGAGCGTCGGTCTCAACCACCGCGATGACCTTGGAGGGGTCGATCCGGAGGTACGGCTCGCCGATCCGGTCATCCGGTGTCGTCAGTGGGATCGGCTTGCGGTTCGGAGGAAGGGCGGTGCCGTAATAGATGTCATGCATCCCCTCGAGGCCCAGAGGCTGCCAGGCATTGACCTCGAGGATGATCGACTGGGCCTGCTCCAACCATGTCTTGTTGTTGCCGACGGAGGAGGACGGGATGAGGGTGCCATCCTCACGGATGCCGACGACCTCGATCACCGCGACGTCGATCTTCCCGAAGAATCCGAACCAGGTGTGCTGGGCCACGTGGCTGAGGTGGATGTCGAGGTAGTCGAGCGTTCCTGCGTTGATGCGCTCACGCACCGCCGGGTCCGACTGGTACGGCAGGCGCAGCTCCATGCCCTCGACCCGGGCCAATGCCCCATCCAACTCGGGAGCGGTCGACGCGCCGGTCAGGACCTTGATCTTGAACGGGTGGCCCGCCTCGGCGGCCTGCTCCATCCGCGCGGCCAACGCAATTGGCACGGCCTTCGGATACCCGGCCCCGGTGAATCCGCTCATCGCGACGGTCATCCCCGGACGGATGAGCTCGGCAGCCTGCTCTGCCGACATGCGACGTGCCAGCGCTCCGGGCCGGCGGATGCGCTCAGTCATGGTCCACCTCGTGGGGACACCTTAAGCACCGGCCGCCTCTCCGGCAGGCCCCCGAACAACGCCGCCGTCCCCTCGGGAGGTGTCCGCCCTGCAATCGCGCGTCCGCGCGTCCAACTCGATGCGCGCGGACCCTGCGAAGCGCTAGGCTCCCTTGGACGGCCGTTGGGTGCACCGAGCCGGTGCGGGCCCGACGCGGAGGGGATGGGGTCATGAGTTCACATGCAGCACCTTCACCGGAGGCACCGGCACGCGTGACGTTCGGCCCGGTCTTCGAGGGATTGTTTCGCGAGTACCGGGAGACATTCTCCGACCGCACCATTCAGCGGCTGGTCGAGGCGGGCATCGATCCCCGCGGGAAGCTGCAGGCCGGCTATCCGACGCCGGTCTGGTACGCGGCCATCCGGATCCTGGCCGAGGAACACCACGCCCACCTCGCCTACCCGGACGGCGTCCGTGAGGTGGGGCGCGCGTTCATGCGCGGGTACTTCGACACGCCGCTCGGGGGCGCGATGCTCGCGGTGCTCAGAATCCTGGGACCGCTGCGCAGCCTCAAGCGCATGTCACGCAACTTCCGCACCGGCAACAACTTCAGCGAAACCTGGACCTACGAGGACGCGCCGGGCGACATCCGGCTCGAGGTCAACGACTGCATCGCGGATCGGCCCGAGTTCATCCAAGGCCTCATCGGCGTGGGCCTGGAGAAGGTGGGCGCCAAGGACAGTTCGGTCGAGGTGCTCTCCGTCCACGACAACGGACACGCCTTCTATCGCGTCCGCTGGACCCCCTGAGTCCGATGACACCCGTGACCTCGGTCGTGCGGTGCAGCTTCTGCGGGGCGCCCCTTCCTCAGCCGTCCGCCGGCGTCTTCCGGGTTCACTGCCCGTACTGCACCATCGAGAACCGGCTCCTCACGGCAGAGGCGGAGGCGGCCCATCAACTCAGCGAAACCCTGAAGTCCGCGGCGGAGGAAGGCGCCGGAATCGTGCAACAGGCGGAGCTTCAACGTCAGAAGCTCCAAGCGATGCTCGAAGGGGCGCTGCAGGCGGGTGAGAAGGAGGCCGCCGTCAGGTACTTCGAGGGCATGCTCCGCATGAGCTACGCGGCGACGGTTCACCTCTATCGGAGTGGACTGCCTCCCGAACACGCAGAGCCCGCTTTGAAGCAGATCGACGAGGTCATCGGCCAGGCCGTGCGCACGTTCGCCGAGCAGGTGGGCCTCGCGATCTGATTGAGACGGTCCCCGGGGGCTGTTCGTTGACGGGGGCCCGGTCCGCGCGGGTGCGGTGCCCGGCGCGGAAACTCCCTCGGAACTCCGTCTGGGAGGAAGACCTCGCAGCGTGGAAGCACCCGCCCTCCCCGGCGTTCGCAATGTGGCTCCCGACCCTGCGTCGAAGGGGATAGAAGCTCCAGCATGACGCAACCGGCCGCTTCCAGACCTTCTCCTGCTCGACTCCAGGCCTTCGCCGACGGCTTCAACGCCTCCACGATGCTCCGCTCCTTCGGGGTGACGCTCTCCTTTCCAGATGGAACCGACCGCGTTCGCGCGGAGATCACCGTCACCGACATCCATGCCGGAGGGCTGGGCTCCAAAGAGGCGGTGAACGGGGGCATTCTCGCAGCGCTCTTCGACCTCACCCTGGGCTGCGCACCGGCCCTGGTCGACCCGGATCGGCGAAGTGCGACGATGCAGCTCTCCATGAGCTTCGAGCGACCCACCACCGGTCCGGTCATCGCCGCCGAGGCCTGGGTCGATCGTGCCGGCCGGGACACCGTTTTCGCCTCGGCGCAGATGCTGAACGGACAGGGAGAGGTGACTGCCCGGGCCCAGGGCGTCGTGAAGTTCAGCAGCATTCCCTGGGCGAATGGAGTGAGCCCGGGGGCCGGCTGAGTGAATGAGGCTTCGCGATTTGACCCACGGCGACGACCCTGTGGCTGCACGCGAGCTGCAGCGAAGCGACAGAGGCGCGAGCCTTCGCCTCGCTAGTCGGCTTCGAGCGTGAAGGAGCCTTGCGCACCCGAGCCGTATGGCGGGAGCACGACCTCCAGCAGGTGGTGCTGATTGCGCGGAACCGCCACGGAGGCCGCCTCGTATCCCGGTGCGCTGACCCGTATCGGAACGAGGGACATCTCTGCACGGGGAATCAGGAGCGAGATGCGGAAGGTCCCGTCGTCGTCCACCTTCACCCGCTTCTTCTCTTCGTGCATGCGCCGGGGATAGGTGGCCATGATCACGGCGCCGGCGACCGGCTGGCCCTCGGGATCGAGGACCGACCCCCGGACCGAGAGCCGATCGTCACAGGCCGACCGGATCAACACGGCGGCGCCGATGAGCACCAACGGCCCCAGCGCGCGTTTCATGGTCCTCTCCCCTCCGCGCACCAGGCACCCGCCCGGCGCCGGGACCTGTGCCCTTCGGGGAGACGGCCGGTGGTGCGTCCGTTCACGCCCCGGCTCCTCGCAGAACGTCGCGCTGTGCAGCAGCCTCAACCACCCTGCCAACGGTGGCGATCACCTGAGCGGCAAACATCGCGGCTCCGAGATTCAGCGCCATCCAGATGATCACTCTGGCGAGGCTTCCCTCCTCCAGGAAGGGGATGCCGGGGCCGGCGTCCGCGAACCGCTCGAAGAGCAGTGATGCCACCCAGAACGTCCACCAGATGCCCACCCGCGAGACCCTCACCGCGCGCGCTCCCCCCAATTCGGACAGGAGCAACCGGAGCACGTGGTAGGGCATCCAGAGGTTCAAGAGGGGAATGAACCACCAGCCGACCGCCCAGCCGGGCGTGGTGCCGATGTCATGCCCCAGCGCGTTGGCGGTTCTCACCGCGAGGTGCTGCCACAGCAGGAAGGCAACGATGGCCGCCAAGGCCACCGCCACGAGCAGCAGCATCGCGGCGCCGAGGAGCACGAAGACCGCGATGCCGGGTTCGACGGAGCCGAACGTGTTCAAGACGCCTCCCACGATCAAGGCCCCCAGGACCGAGGTCGCGAGGATCAGACCCGACGCGAGGTTCCCGCGCGACTGCAGTGACGGCAGCGCTGCCAGCTGGTGCGCGACGCAGGATGGGCATGCACCATCGGTCCTTCGTGCGCATGCCCCGCATATGAAGGAACCACAGCGCGGGCAGGCCGCTTGCGCGTCCTGCTCTGGATGGTTCACGCACAACGCCTGGGCCGGGAGCGCAACGCTGGGCTGATGGTCGGAGACGGTGGAGGTCGTGGGCATCGGATCCGGTCGGCGGGTGGCCTGTCATGCGCGTGAAGAGCGCCTCTGGCGTCACTTGGCAGCGGCGTTCAACGCCCCATCGGCTCTGCCTGACCATGTCATATCGAACCGGAGCAGCGAAGCTGCGACCCCGTCGCTCAGCCCCGGTGCGTTTGCATTCCCCCTTCCCGGTTCTGTGCTGCTTCAGCGGAGCCGGGCTGGACGTCGCTCGAGAAGAACGCAACGGGCGGCCCCCGAAGAGGCGCGCCCGTCCCACCCATCAACACTCAGGGCGTGGTGTGCCCCACCCCGGCATGGGTCAACTTGGACCACGCCATGTGGAGATCCGTGGTGGAGCCCTTGGGCCGGCTCCGCTGGATCGTCACCGCCGTCTCCGGCATCGAGCGGCCCCGTCGGTTGACGTAGTGGTTGTAGGCAATCTCCCAGACAGGGAGGTCCTGCAGCTTGAGGCGGCCACCGCACAGCCACGCCGGAGCGTTGGTGACGGTGATCTGCGTGTTCCCCGGAGGCGGCGTCCAGTTCAGCCACCTCGCCAGGAACTCGTGGCCGGCCATGAGCCGCTCCTCTCCCTCGGCATAGAGGTCGACGCCCTGGATCCAGGCGGTCTCGGCGCTCTGTGCGAGAGACTCGAGCGTGAACTCCGAATGTCCGAAGTCCCGGCAGGTCTCGGCGACGAGGCCGGCGGTCTCGCTCGGACCGAACACCTGCTGCCCGAACCACATCTGCTCGAGCTTGCCGGGACGCCAGGTCCCGTCCGCATTCGTCACATCCGGAGAGCCGATCGGCGTGCTTCCATCGGAGGGCAGGTAGATGCTCCACGCCAGGTTGTCACGCCACTGCTCGAGTGCCAGCTCGAACAACGCCTCATCGTCTGTATAGACAGCGATGTTCATGACCCCGTTGCCCATGGAGGTCTTCCAGTTCGAGCCGCTGCCGTACCAGCTGTCCTGAATGCGGGGCAGCAGCGCCCGACGCAGCATCTGACCGAAGGCCTGCGCGCGCGCCTCGCTCCAGCCGCTGCTCCCGTGGTGCCGCAAGAGCTCGGCCGAGCGGGTGAAACTCTCGGCAAGCCACGCTGCCTGCAGGGGCCCGTTGTAGGTGTCCTTGTTGCCGCTCTCGAAGACGACCTCCTGCAAGGTATCGGAGTACGCGTCGAGGATCCGGATGGCCGCGTCCGCATAGGCCTGCTCGTCAGTGAGCGCCCAGATCAGCGTCAGCGTGTAGGCCGCGAGGGCGTCCTGGCGCGAGTCCAGGCACCCGATATCCACCGTGCTCCCGCCGTTTCCGCACTTGATGATCGGCTTTGGGTGGGGCACCCAATCCGTCTGCCCGTGGCGCGCCTTCCGCGCGCGGTCCAGCTCACCGGTCCAGGGCTCGGCGCCC
>DATGQN010000047.1:0-8600 GCA_035304185.1 Myxococcaceae bacterium | reverse complement strand
AACAGGGCAACTCGCGGCCTCCTGGGAAGGGCGTGTTCTGCCCCCGAAGGACCCCGGTCACCCGCCCGGCGCCATTTCTTGACCGGGTGGGAACGCCTCTGTAGCTTCGCGGCAGAAAGTGGATCGAAGTGGGAATCGGTGGATCAGCGGGCCACCGGAGCCCAGGGCAGTGGAAATGGGGCCGGCGTGTTCCGAGGGGTCTACGAGCACCAGGTCGATGCCAAGGGGCGCACCAGCCTCCCGGCACGGATGCGGGAGACGCTGCTCGGCAAGTACGACGACCGGCTCATCCTCACGACGGCCCTGGACCCCTGCCTGCACGCCTATCCGCTCAAGGAGTGGGAAGCCCTCGAGGAGGCCCTCTCCAAGCGCAACCTCATGGAGCCCGGGGTGAAGCAGCTCATGCGGCTGTACGTGGCGCAGGCCCACGAGGTGACCCTCGACAAGCTGGGACGGCTGCTCATCCCGCCGACCCAGCGGGCCTACGCGGGGCTCGAGAAGGACGTGGTGTGGGCCGGGATGGTGAAGGTCATCGAGCTGTGGAGCGCCGAGGGGTGGCGCAAGGCCCAGGAGGACGCCCGCGCGGACTCGGACTCGGCGGACCTCATGCGCGTGCTCGGCGAGCTGCGCGCCGGATGAACCCGCTGGCGGCGTCGACAGGGGCGCCCCGGTGAAAGCGGATTTCAAGGGGCCTTCGGACACGGCCCCGCTGAAGGACGGACGGAAGGTCATGGAGACGTTGGAGCTGGATTGGGAGGAGCTGGACGCGGGCCCGGTGGGGCAGGGGCCCTCCGCGGACCGCGTGGTGACGCTGCTGCTCGAAGGGGAGCTGGGCGTCCGGGAACTCGCGGCCGTGGGAGATGAGCTCTTCCGGCTGCTGCGGGGTGGGGCGCGCCGCTTCGTCCTCGACATGGGCGAGGTGCCCCACCTCGACTACCGCGGCGTCCGTCCGCTGCTCCCCCGGATCGAGGCGCTGCGCAATGCCGGCGCCGACGTGAAGCTCTCCGGGCTCTCGCCCTATCTGGTCGCGGTGCTGCGTGCGTCCGGCGCCCACGGCGTCTTCGAGATCTATCCGCACTGCAACGACGCGCGGGCGTCGTTCCTGACCTCGGCGCTCGAGCCCATCTGAGCACGGCGAAACGCGCCGCCGTTTCCGGAGCCCTCCTTGGCCTTCTCCCACCACACCGTCCTGCTGGCGCCCACCGTGGCGCAGCTGCAGCCCGCACCGGGAAAGGTGATGGTCGATGGGACGCTCGGCGGTGGGGGCCACAGTGAGGCCCTGCTCGAGGCGGGGGCCACGGTGTACGGCGTGGACCGCGATCCGGTGGCGCTTCAGGCGGCGAGCACCCGCCTCTCGCGCTTCGGTGATCGCTTCCGCCCCGTGCAGGGAAACTTCGCCGAGCTGAAGCGGCTGCTCCCGGACGTGCTGCCGGTGGACGGGGTGCTGGTGGATCTGGGCGTGTCCTCTCCGCAGCTCGACGTCGCCGAGCGCGGCTTCTCGTTCCAATCCGATGGCCCCCTCGACATGCGGATGGGGCCGGAAGGGGAGACCGCGGCCGAGCTCATCGAGCGGCTTCCGGAGGCTGAGCTCGCGGACCTCATCTATGAGCTGGGGGAGGAGCGCTTCTCCCGTCCCATCGCCCGCGAGCTCAAGGCCCGCCGTCCCCAGCGCACGCTCGAGGCGGTGGAGGCGGTGAAGGCCGCGGTTCCCCGGCGCGCCTGGCCGGACCGCATCCACGTGGCGACGCGCACCTTCCAGGCACTGCGGATGGTGGTGAACGCGGAGCTCGAGTCGTTGGACGCGTGGCTTGCGGCGCTGCCCGAGGTGGTGGCCCCGGGCGGAAGGGCCGCCGTCATCAGCTTCCACTCGCTGGAGGACCGCCGCGTGAAGGAGGCCTTCCGCGGGTTCGAGGGGCGCTGCATCTGCCCGCCGGGGATGCCGGTGTGCGGCTGCGGCCGACAGGGACAATTCAAGACCATCACCAGAAAGGCGGTGGTCGCGGACGCAGGGGAGCTCGAGGAGAACCCCCGCGCCCGGAGTGCGCGCTTGCGCGTGGTGGAGCGACTGCGATGACGATGACGCGTTCGACGAGACTGCGGAGCACCGGCAGCCACAAGACGGTGTCCTCCAGGCCCTCTCTGAGCATCACCGCCCTGATGCGCGGCATCTTTCCGGCGGTGCTCTTCTTCGCCGCGCTGGCGGGGCTCGGGATCCTGCACGTCACCGGCCGGGTGCTGGTGGTGGATGCCGGCTACCGGCTCAGCCGTCTCGAGGCCGAGGGCCGTGAGCTCGAGCGCGAACATCAGCGGCTGCAGCTCGAGCGCGCGACGTTGACCAACCCGCAGCGTCTCGAGGCGCTCGCGCGGACGCAGCTGTCGATGTCCGCGCCGGCCTCGGGCACCATCCTCACCGTTCCCGCGCCCGCCGCCGGCACCATTGCCGCGGCCCCTGCCGTGCAGGCACCGCGGAGCGCTCCGTGAGACCGCCGGTCCGCGGCGGGGGCCCGCGCTCACAGACCACGTCCTCGTCGCTGCACCCCACGGTGAGCCGCGACACGCCGGGGCGCTGGCTGAAGATCCGCATCGCGCTCCTGGGCCTCACCTTTCTGGTGATGCTGGGGGTCATCTTCGGCCGCGCGGTGCAGCTGCAGATCTTCGACAAGGAGACGCTGGGGGGACTCGCGCGGGACCAGTACGTCCGTGAGCTCGAGGTCCCGGCGCGGCGTGGGGACATCACCGATCGCCGCGGGGTTCCGCTGGCGCAGAGTGTGGAGGTGGACTCGGTGTGGGTGGATCCCTCGCTGTTGGAGGATCTCCCCGCCGCCGCCGAGCAGCTGGGCCGCGCCCTGGACCTGGATCCGGCGGACCTGCGCGCGCGCATGGAGCGGGGGCGCCGCTTCGCCTGGATCAAGCGCAAGCTCAAGCCGCGTGAGGTGGAAGCGGTCAAGGCGCTCAACCTGCGCGCCGTCGGCTTCACCAAGGAGCCCCGGCGCTACTACCCGCAGCGCGAGCTCGCCTCGCACATCCTGGGGCTGGTGGGGACCGACGGGCAGGGGCTCGAAGGGCTCGAGCGCCAACTGAACCATGAGCTCACCGGTGAGGCCGGACGGCTGGACAGCTACCGCGACGCGCGCGGCCGCAAGCTGCTGACCGAGGGCGCGTCGAACTCCGACGACCACACCGGCGCGAGCGTCACCCTCACCATCGATCGCCACATCCAGTACATCACCGAGAACGCTCTCAACCGGGCGGTGGAGACCTACGGGGCCAAGGGCGGATCGGCGGTGGTGATGGATCCGCAGACCGGAGAGATCCTCGCTCTGGCCAATGCGCCCGGCTTCAACCCCAACGTGCCGGACACCGCGCGGGGCGGGAAGGCGCGCAATCAGGCCGTGCTCGACCTCTTCGAGCCGGGCTCCACCTTCAAGGGCTTTTTGGTGGCCGCGGCGCTCGAGCAGGGTGCCATCACCGAAGAGGAGACCTTCGACTGCGAGCAGGGGCGCTATCGCATCGGCCGGAACACGGTGCACGACACCCACCGCTACGGGCTGCTGACCGCCGAGGAGATCCTCAAGGTGTCGAGCAACATCGGCACCACCAAGATCGCCGAGAAGGTGGGGCGCGAAGGACTGCAGGAGGCCTACAAGGCCTTCGGTTTCGGTTCACGCAGCGGCCTGCTCTTCCCCGGTGAGGGGCGGGGGCGGGTGCCCTTTCCCCGTTCGGACATCGCGCTGGCGACCCAGTCGTTCGGGCAGGGCGTCTCGGCCACGGCGCTGCAGATGACCTCCGCCTTCGCCGCGCTCGCCAACGACGGGAAGCTCATGAAGCCCGTCCTGGTCCGCAAGGTCGTCGATCCCGAGGGCCGGGTGCTGCTGGAGAACGTGCCCACCGAGGTCCGCCAGGTGGTCCGCCCCGAGGTCGCCCGGACGGTGGTCCGGATGATGGAGTCGGTGGTGGCCAAGGGCGGGACCGCTCCGCGTGCGGCGGTTCCCGGCTATCGGGTGTCGGGCAAGACGGGGACGGCGCAGAAGGTGGATCCGGTGGCCGGCGGTTACTCGGACAAGCGCATCGCCTCCTTCATCGGAACCGTGCCGGCCGAGGCCCCGCGCCTGGTGATCCACGTGGTGGTGGACGAGCCGGAGTCGAACGTCTACGGCGGCATCGTCGCGGCGCCGGCGTTCAAGGAGATCGCCACCGACACGCTGGCCTACCTGGGCGTGGCGCCCTCGGAGCCGGTGACCCCGGTGCTCACCGCCTCGCTCCCGCGGCCCGAGGCGCAGCCGGCGGTGCCGGTGGTGAGTGGGCCCGATCCCGCCCTGGAGGAGGATCTGGAGCCGACCGAGCCGGGGAGCGTCCGGGTTCCTGACCTGTCGGGAGAGGTTGCCCGGAGCGCCGTGGTCCAGCTTCTGGGCCTCGAGCTGGAGGCGCGCCTCCAGGGGAGTGGTCGGGTCGTCGGTCAGCAGCCGGCCCCGGGAAGCGTCGTCGAGAAGGGTGCACAGGTGACGTTGGAGCTTGCATCCCGCTGAAGGGCCCGCCAGAAAGGCGCCGCCCTGTACCGTGGGCAGAGAAAAAGTTGTCGGCCGAGAGAGGGTCTCCGGTCAGCGACGCCCGTTTGAGTGTTTGAGGACGTTCTGATGAAGCTTTCGGAAGTGTTGGCCGGGTGTGGAGCGGAGCAGACCGCAGGTGGCCGTGCCGCCGGCGAGGTGACCGGCGTGACCGCCGATTCGCGGCAGGTGAAGGAGGGAGACCTCTTCGTCGCGCTGCCCGGCCTGCGCAATGACGGGGCCGAGTTCATCGGCGAGGCGGTCAGCCGCGGTGCGGTGGCGGTCGTCGCGCAGCGTCCGGCCCCGAGTCAGGTGCCGTTCTTCACCGTGGGCAACGCGCGTCAGGCGCTGGCGCTGATCGCGGCGAACTTCTACGGCAAGCCCGCCGAGGAGCTCACGCTGCTGGGCGTGACCGGGACCAACGGCAAGACGACCGTGAGCTACCTGCTCGAGGCCATGGCCGCTGCCGGTGGCGCCTCGACCGGTCTGCTGGGATCGATCCAGTACAAGTTCGCCGGTCGCAGCATCGAGCCCAAGCACACCACGCCCGATCCGCTGACCCTCCACCGCACCCTGCGCGAGATGGTCGATGCGGGAATCGACACGGTGATCATGGAGGTGAGCAGCCACGCCCTCGCGCAGGAGCGCGTGCACGGCCTGACCTACCGCGCCGCGGGGTTCACCAACCTCAGCCGCGATCACCTCGACTACCACAAGGACCTGGAGGCGTACTTCCAGGCCAAGCGCAAGCTCTTCACCGACCACCTCTCGGGTGGCGGCGTGGCGGTCATCAACGGCGACGACACGCAGTCGGTGCGCATCTACAACGAGCTGCGCGGCCAGAAGCGCATGGCCTGGAAGTTCAGCCGCGAGGGCGCCGGCGAGGTCAGCGCGACCGACGTGCAGTACACGCTGGACGGCATCAAGGCGACGCTCAAGACCCCGGCCGGCGACGTGCCGGTGAAGAGCAAGCTGCTCGGCGCGCACAACCTCGAGAACATCATGTGCGCCGCAGGCATGGCGCTGGGCGCCGGCTTCTCGCGCCGCGACGTGCAGGACGGCATCGAGCGGGTCACCCGCGTCCCGGGCCGGATGGAGCGGGTCGAGGCGGGGGCCACGCCGGTGCTGGTGGACTACGCGCACACCGACGACGCGCTCCGGCGTTCGCTGGAGGCGGCGCGTTCGCTCGCCCGTGGTCGGGTCTTCGTGGTTTTCGGTTGCGGCGGCGAGCGCGACAAGGGCAAGCGCGCCCTGATGGGTCAGGTGGCCGGTGAGCTCGCCGACGTGTCGGTGGTGACCTCGGACAACCCGCGCAGCGAGGATCCGGAGGCCATCATCTCCGAGGTGACCGCGGGTCTGGAGAAGGCCGGCGTGCGCCGCATGAGCGCGGCAAAGGCCAAGAGCGGCGAGCGTGGCTTCCTGGTCGAGGCGGACCGTCGCTCGGCGATCTCCGCGGCCATGCAGCTGGCGACGCCCGAGGACGTGGTCCTCATCGCCGGCAAGGGCCACGAGACCCATCAGCAGGTGGGCGACGAGCTGCTCGCCTTCGACGACCGCCTGGTCGCCGAGGAGATCGCGCGCGCCGCGCGTCCCACCGCCTGATCCGGAGCGCCTTCCCCGATGACCGCCCACTTCACCGTTGCGGAGGTGCTGGACGCCACGGGGGGGAGGCTGGTCGGCAAGGCCCCCGAGACGCCGTTCACCGGCGTCTCGACCGATAGCCGCAGCCTGACCTCCGGCCAGCTCTTCGTCGCGCTGGTCGGAGAGCGTTTCGATGCCCACGCCTTCCTCGACGGGGTCGAGGCAAAGGGTGCCGGGCTCGCGATCGTCCAGGCCGGCCGTCCCACGCCCCCGACCCCCTCGCTTCCCCGGGTCGAGGTGGAGGACACGCTGGTCGCGCTGGGCGCCCTGGCCCGCTTCCATCGTCGCCGCTTCCACGTGCGGCTCGGTGCCATCACCGGCAGCAACGGGAAGACCTCCACCAAGGAGATGGTGGCGGCGATCCTCGAGCAGCAGGGGCCGGCGCTCAAGACGCACGGCAACCTCAACAACGAGATTGGGCTGCCCCTCACGCTCTTCCGTCTGGAGCCGGAACACCGGACCGGGGTCGTCGAGCTGGGGATGAACCACCTCGGGGAGATCGATCGGCTCACCCGCATCGCCGAGCCGACCGCCGGTCTCATCACCGTGGTGCAGGCCGTTCACACCGAGGGCGTCGGCGGCGGAATCGAGGGTGTGGCCCGGGCCAAGGGCGAGCTCTTCCGGGCGCTGCCCGAGGGCGCCACCGCGGTGGTGAACCTGGACGACCCCCACATCGTGTCGCAGGCCGCGGGCCTTTCCGGGCCGACGATCACTTTCGGGACGGCACCGGCTGCCGACGTCCGCCTGGTCGAGAAGGCCGCGATCGAGGGCGAGGGACAGCGGCTGACGATCGAGGTGAAGGGAGCGCGCCACACCTTCGTGCTGCACTTTCTCGGGGAGCACAACGCGCTGAACGCTGCGGGTGCCTTCGCGCTCGGGCTCGCGTTGGGTGTCCCGGCGGAGGTCTGCCGGGGGGGGCTCGAGGCGGCGCGCCCGCATGCCCAGCGGCTGCGGTTGGTCGACGGACGTGGCGGGATCCGGGTCCTCGACGACTGCTACAACGCGAATCCCGGCTCCATGTCGGCGGGACTCCGGACGCTCAGCTCGCTCGCCGCTGCCGAAGCCCGGGTCGCGGTGCTGGGCGACATGCTGGAGCTGGGCGAGGAGGAGGCCGAGGCCCACGCCCGTCTCGGTCGCGAGGCTGCGGCGACGGCGGGACGCCTGGCGTTCTTCGGTCCGCGGAGTGAGGCGGCGGCGCAGGCTGCGTCGGCCGCAGGTGCCACAGTCGCGCACTTCATGGAGATCGACGGGCTGCTGAATTGGTTGCAGCCGCAACTGGCCGCCGGTGACACCGTGCTGGTCAAGGGAAGCCGGGGGATGCGCCTCGAGCGCGTGGTGAGCGCCCTGACGGACGCGCCCACCGCGGACGGATCACACTGACATGCTCTTTCTTCTGTACGAGTCGCTCCAGGGGACCGACGCCGGCCGTTGGCTCAACTTCCTGCGCTACCCGACCTTCCGCATCCTGGCGGCGGGCATCAGCGCACTGCTGCTCGGGATGGCGCTGGGCCCCCGACTGATCGAGTTCCTCAGGGTGAAGCAGCACGGGCACAGCAACGTGCGCGAGGACACCCCGGACTCGCATCAGAAGAAGAAGGGCACGCCCTCGATGGGCGGCACGCTGATCCTCCTGTGCATGGGGACCGCGACCCTCCTGTTCGCCGACCTCACCAGCCGGGCGGTGTGGGCGGCGCTGGTACTGACCTACGGCTACGGGCTCACCGGCTTCCTCGACGACTACCTCAAGATCTCCAAGAAGAACTCGAAGGGTCTGCCGGGCCGGCTGAAGATGGTGTTGCAGACCGTTTTCTTCCTCGCGGCGGTCTTCATCTTCATGTGCACGTGGGGAGGCCCGCAGGGGCCGGGTCCGCACCTGCTCATCGACACGCGGATCACGCTGCCCTTCGTGCCCACGCGGCTCTTCAACCCGGACCTCGGCTGGTTCTACGTGGTCTTCGCGTGGTTCGTGGTGGTCGGCACCAGCAACGCGGTGAACATCACCGATGGCCTCGACGGCCTGGCCATCGTCCCCACCATCGTGAGCGCCGCGGTGTTCGCGGTCTTCTGCTACGCGGCGGGCACCACGCTCTCCATCGCCGATACCGAGGTCATCGACGGGACCCGGCGCCTGGTGGCCGAACCCCTCTGGCAGTACCTCGGGATCCTGCAGGTGCAGGGCGGTGACGAGCTGGCGATCTTCTGCGCCTCGATCGTCGGCGCGGGGATGGCCTTCCTGTGGTTCAACACCTCGCCCGCGGCGGTCTTCATGGGCGACGTGGGAAGCCTCGCCCTGGGCGGTGCGCTCGGCGGCTTGGCCATGCTGAGCAAGAACGAGGTTCCCTCGGCGATCATCCACGGCGTCTTCCTGGCCGAGATCCTCTCGGTGATGATCCAGGTGGTGTCGTTCAAGCTGCG
>DATGQN010000046.1:0-11049 GCA_035304185.1 Myxococcaceae bacterium | reverse complement strand
CGTCACCGCCGTCGCCGAGGTGCCGCTGAACACCATGTTCGGCTACGCCACGGACCTGCGCTCCGCGACCCAGGGCAAGGGCGAGTACAGCATGGAGTTCAGCCGCTACCTGCCCGCGCCCAAGAACGAGCAGGAGGCCCTCATGGCCGCCTACCGAGAGAAGCAGGCCGCCGACCGCAAGTAGTCGACAGGCACGCTCAGCTGACGGCTGAGACCTGAAGGCGCCCCTGGCGCTCTCCCGGAAACGGAGGGCGACGGTGGGCGCCTTCGCCGTTTCCGGGTGGCAAGTCGGCAATTCGTGAGGAAGGGCCTCCTCCCGGTGCGCCTTCCGTTTTCCAAACGTCCACTGATCCCCTAGGCTCCCGGTGTTTCGGGCCGGACCACCTTTCACCCGGACCGTCCCCTGGACGGTCGGTCGCCCGTGGGGTCAGAGCATGTCATCCATCAGAGCCTTCCTACTTCTGCTCTCGCTCTTCGCGGTCGCCTTCGGCGGCTGCGGCGACTGCGGGGGCGGCAAAGATCTTCCTGACGCCGGCGACGACGCCGGCCTCGATTCCGGCGACGACGGCGGCGATAGCGGCGAGCCGGATCCCGGTGAGGAGGAGGACCGTGATTGGGAGGAGTACGTCCCGCCAGAGCCGGTGGAGACCGATCCCAACAACCCCGAGAACGCGAACATCGACTCGGACTGTGATGGGCTGAGCGACCACGAGGAGTACACGAAGGTATACGCCGGGGGCCTCAAGACCCACCCGGGGCTCGCCGATACCGACGGTGACCGGATTCCGGACGGCGTGGAGCTCGGTCGCACCGAGTCCATCGACCCGAACTGCGCCGGCATCTTCGTGGGGGACGCCGATCCCTCCACGACCACCAGCCCGGTCCACATCGACACGGACGGCGACGGGGTCATCGACGGGCGCGAGGATCGCAACCGCGACGGCAAGGTCGATCCCAACGAGATGGATCCCAACAACCCGGACACCGACGGCGACGGCCTGTCGGACGGTGAGGAGGATGTGAACGGGAACGGTCGCCAGGATGGCGACGAGACCGATCCCCTCAACCGCGACACCGACGGCGACGGAGCGAGCGACGGCGTCGAGGTCAACTTCATGCGCACCAACCCCCTCAACCCGGACACCGACGGGGATGGGTGCATGGATACCGCCGAGGACATCAACCAGAACGGCGTGCTCGACGCGCATGAGACCAACCCGCTGGATGGGTCGGACTGCGGCGCCCAGAACGTCGTGGACTCCGATCAGGACGGCATCCCTGACGAGATCGAGCTCGCGACGGGCACCGATCCGAACAACCCCGACACCGACGGCGACGGGATTCCGGACGGCGTCGAGGATGCGAACCGCAACGGCGTGGTGAACGCCGGTGAGACCGATCCCCGCCGCGTGGACAGCGACTGCGACGGCATCCCGGACGGAGTCGAGGACGCAAACAAGAACGGCGTGGTGAACCCTGGCGAGACGGACCCCCGGCTCTTCGACACCGACGGCGACGGACTCTCCGACGGCCAGGAGATCGGCCTGACGGCGCCCCAGTACTCGCCGGCCGACCCGGCGTGCGCTGGCATCTTCCGTCCTGACGCGGATCCCACGACCACCACGGATCCGACCAAGCCCGACACCGATGGTGACGGGATCATGGACGGCGCCGAGGACCAGGACCAGAACGGCCGGGTCGATGCGGGAGAGCTCAATCCGAACAACCCGGCGGATGGCGCCGGTCCGGCGGGGGCGGTGTGCACGACCGCGAACCTCCGCCCCGTCCTCTTCGAGGGTGAGAGCGCCCCGGACATCTCGCTGGGTCTGCCGACCACATTCACCGAGGTGAACGACATCATCATCGGCGGTGAGACCCGCGGGATGATGGGCTACGACAGCACCAACAAGGTCGCCTTCATCGTCTATCGCCGGAGCGCACCGGGCAGTACCCCGACGGCTGACGAGACCTCAATCCGAGGCCAGATCGCTTCGGTCGCGGGGCTGTCGAATCCCACCACGCAGACCTTCCAGAGTTGGGACGGCTACAGCGCGCTCGAGGCCACGTATGACCAGTCAGGCAGCGCCGACCTCAAGACCCACGCGAACGCGCTTGCCAATTCCCTTCTCTCCAACGGCAACGCGGGCGTCCTCACGGGAAGCGCCGGAACCGGTGGACCCTTCAAGCTCCAGGCGCAGTTCATTCACCGCTCGAACAACAGCTTGGTGGTGATCGTCGCACTCACCGCGCAGTCGCTCTACGACGGCAGCGCGCTCTTCTCCATGAAGGATGTGGCCGGAGGCTCGGCGGTCGCCCAGTTCGGCGACACCACGGGCGTGCAGTGCGAGCCGTTCACCCCCGCCACGGCCAAGGTCGACTTCCTTTTCTCCGTCGACGACAGCGGTTCCATGCACAACAAGCAGGCCGCGCTGGCACAGGCAGCGACCGAGATGGCCGCGAACCTCAACAACAGCTCGCTGGACTACCGACTGGCGCTGGTCACCTCGAGCTACACCCTGACCGGCCCCAACGTGGGCGTCATCCGTGGTTGGGTCGGCCCCAGCCAGATCAGCACCTTCATCTCGTGGCTCGATCCCAACCCGAACTGCAGTGGAACCACCTGCACGACAGCCTGTCAGGCCGTCCCCGGCGCGTGGATCGGTACCTGTGGATCCGGGACGGAGGCTGTCCTCGGGGCCGCGCGCCATGCCATCGACGACATGGCCCTCTCCAGCGCGCCGGCCCACCAGAGGCTTCGCACGGACGCCTCGGTGATCACCATCCTTCTGGGTGACGCAGACGATCAGACGCGGAACTACACCGAGTCCACCAAGACCCAGTCTCTGAAGGAGGACATCAACTGGATGATCCGGTACTTCAGACAGTCCGGAAACCCTCTGAAACAGCTGCCTCCGCCCCCGCACGACAACCCCTCCATGGGCGCCATCACGGTCCACGGTATCGTCTGTCCCTTGGGGAACGAGTGTAACGAGGCTGACTCCTTCTCCCCCGAGAGGCGGAATCAGGCCGTCATCACCGCAACCGGCGGCGTGGAGGCATCCATCGTGAACGTGAGTTCCATCGCGAGCCGCGTCAACGACATCGTCAATGACGCCATCGCGCAGACGGGCTACCGGCTGAAGAAGGCGCCCATCGGTGCCTCCATCAAGGTCGCGATGACCAACGTCCTCGATCCCGGGAGCTGTCCGGCAGGTGCGACGGACATGCCCAGGAGCCGTGTGAATGGCTGGGACTTCGACGGGAAGAGCGGAACGCTCGCATTCTTCGGTGGTTGCCGTCCCTCGCAGAACTCCCAGGCCGCGGTTTCCTACCGCTACTGGATCAACAACACCCTCCTGCCGGATGGCTCGCCGCCGCCGTGCGCGCAGGACCCGTACTTCGACGGGAACGATCCGGACTTCTGCCAGGGCAACCTGACGTGCGATCTGAACTACAACCAGTGCGTCTGCCCCTCCAACTGTGGTGGCAATCCGCCGACGCCGGGCATGGTGTGCAACTCGAACATCGAAGTCTGTGACTTCATCTGTACGCCCGACTGTGGTGGCGCGTGCGGAGCGAATGAGAGCTGCAACACCGACAGCTGTGGCTGCTTCTGCGAGCAGACCTCCAGCTGTCCTCCCGGCCAGTCGTTCGTGGATGACGGCACCACGTGTGGATGCGTCTGCAGTGCCGAGGCGCTCAACTGTGGTCCGACCCACGCCCCCGACCTCGATAGCTGCTCCTGCGTGTGTGCGGACAACTGTGGCGGAGCCTGCCCGGCCGGCACGGTCTGCAACATGAACACCTGTGGGTGTGACGTCAGGATCGACTGATCCGACGTCGCCCGGAGGGGGAGCAGGAGGTGACCGCGCCTCCCTCCCCTTCCCGCAGATGCTGAAGTGACGATGGCGCCCGTGGACCTCCAGGATGGAGGAACCGCGGGCGCCATTTTGAGATCAAGGGCCGACGGAGGGCGAACACCCTTCGGAGAACCCGACGTGGGTCGAATCAAACGGAATGGGTCTTCGTTCCCGACGTCTTGGGACATCCTCGACGTGGAGTCCTCGGACTGAGTTTCAGACCCCCGGGTGAGGCCTGCCTGGGTCCCGGAGGATTGCGCTCGATGTCGCCAATCAGGCTGACAAACAACAAGGAGTCACAAGGCGACTCTGCTCCCTCAACCCTGACCCAGGTCAACCTGCGCCTCAGGAACGCTCTGACCACCTCGAACGTTCTTCGAGCCATCAGAAGTCTCGCACGGTTGCGTTGACCCTCCGGACCCTTGGAGATCGAGATCTCAACGCCCCAGTGGACGTTGACTCCCATTCCCGCAGAGCAAAGAACACCCTTCCGCCATCTCCCTCACCGCCTCAGGTTTCAGCCCGAGGACGGGCGGCTCGGTAAACGAACGGGCTGTGGGTCCAATCACCGTACGACGAAGGGGGTCGCTCAGGCGAAGCTGCAGCCTCGAGCCTCCGTGCTTCGTCCGTGAGGTCATTTCGCCTCAGGCGAAGAGCTGGCCCGGATCCCGGGAACTTTCACCCTCCAACCGGAGCTGCTGCTCGGCGTCGTCCAACTCTCCGCCGCCCTGATCGTCATCGTCACCCTGCTGCTTCCCGCCCGCGACGAACACCGCGGCGGCGATATCGCCCACCACGTTCACGGTGGTGCGGCACATGTCGAGCAACCGATCGACGCCCAGCACCAAGCCCAGCCCCTCCGGCGGAACGCCGACCATCACCAGGATCATGGCGATCACCGGGAGTGAACCCGCCGGAATCCCCGCGGTGCCGATGCCGGCGAGGATGCAGACGCCCATCACCAGGGCCTGCTGCATGATCGTCAGGTCCACCTGGAACACCTGCGCCAGGAACAGCACGGTCACGCCCTCAAAGAGCGCGGTCCCGTTCTGGTTCATGGCCGATCCGGCGGTGAGCACGAAGCGGCTCACGTTGCGCGGAAGCTTGAGGTCCTCCTCGGCGACCTTGATGGCCGTGGGGAGCGTGGCGGCCGACGACGAGGTGGAGAAGGCCGTCACCATGGCCTCCCGGACCCCCCGGAAGAACCAGATGGGGCTCGCTCCACTCACGAACTTCAGCAGCAGCGAGTACACCCCGAACATGTGGAGCGAGAGCCCCAGCACCACCACGCCCACATACCGTCCCACCGGGATCAGCACGTCCAGGCCCAGGCGCGCCAGGAGGGAGAAGATGAGCGCCCCCACGCCGATCGGCGCGAACGCCAGCACCCAATGGATGAGGACCATCAGGGCGTCGTAGAGGCCCTGGATGGACTGCTGCAGGTGCTTGGCCGCCGGGGTCCCGGAGACCGAGAGCGCCATCCCGAAGATCAGCGAGAAGAAGATGAGGCCGATCATGTCCCCGTTGGCAGCGGCCTTCAGGGGGTTGTCGGGGACCATGGAGACCAGCACGCCCACCACCGAGGCGTCCTCAGGCGCCGCCGCTGGAGCAGGGATCCCCTTGGCCTTCACGGCCTCGTCGATGAGCGCCTGCGGCAGTCCCCTGCCCGGCCCCAGCACGTTGACCGTCACCAGGCCGATGAGCACCGCAATGGTCGAGACGACCACCGTGTAGCCCATCATCCGCGCGCCCATCTTCCCCAGATTCTTGAGGTCGAGCTCGCAGACCCCCATCACCACCGCGGCGAAGAGGAGCGGGACCACCAGCATGAAGAGCAGCCGCAGAAAGAGCTGCCCCAGGGGATCGGCGACGTTCGAGATCAGCCCTTCAACGTAGCCCTGCTGCTCGGGGCTCAGCCGGGGCTGGAGGACGTTGGCGAGAAGGCCCAGCGTGCCGCCCACGCCGATGCCCACGAGGATTCGAGTCTGAGAAGCCATCAGGGTCGGCAGTGTGTCACATTCACGCTTTCAGCCCGGTTGGAATGCCGCCGAGGCCGGAGCGGCGACGCGTCCCTCGCGGGTGCCCTCGTCCCGGCACTGCCCTTTTCCAGCCTCACGGTCTCTGCCACCTTAGGGGCCCTCTCCCCTTCTCATCCGCTCCCGCAGCGTCGGACACGTGCCATGCAATTCGTCGATCCCCATCTCCGTCGCCACCTCTTCGGTTGGAAGAGCCCCCGGCTGGGCCTCCACATGCCCATCGTCCGCTATGGCCACTGGGGCCCGGCGATCCTCCTCTTCCCGACGGCCGGCGGTGACTTCCTCGAGGCCGAGCGGATGTTCTTCATCAAGGCCATCGAGCCGGCGCTCTTCGCGGGGAAGCTGCAGGTCTTCTCGATCGACAGCATCAACCCCTACGCGTGGACCTCGAAGCTCCCGATCCCCCACAAGGCGCGCAACACGGCGCTCTACTCGGGCTACGTGGAGGAGGAGGTCGTCCCCTACATCCGGAACATCCTCAACAATCCGCGCGCCCGTATCGGAGCGATGGGTGCCAGCTATGGCAGCTTCTTCGCCGCCAACGCGTTCTTCCGGCGCCCGGATCTCTTCGACACCCTGGTGGGGATGAGCGGCTTCTACGATCTCGAGGCAGGCGGCGAGCTCGAGGGGTTCTTCAACAATGACGTCTACTTCAACAACCCGACGTCCTTCGTCCCGAACCTCCCCGAGGGCGAGACGATGAACCTGCTGCGCCACCATTCACAGATCCACCTGCTCAGCAGCGTTGGGCAATGGGAACGACCGCACTTCACCCACCAGTTCAGCGACGTCCTCTCGCGGCGCGGCATCCCCCACAACAAGGACATCTGGGGTCACGACATGCCACACGACTGGACCACCTGGCGCGCCCAGGTGCGCCACTACGTCGGGGAGCGCCTCGGGCTGTGAAGAAGACGAAGAAGGCGCCGAAGCGGGTCGGATTGCTCGTCGGCCGCGAGCAGAGCTTCCCCGATGCCCTCATCGCCGAGGTCGCCAGGCGCAACAAGGGCGTGGTGTGCGAGCTGGCCACCATGGAAGCGCCCCGGATCGACGAGGTGCCGCCGTACGACGTGTTGGTGGACCGCATCTCCCACGAGGTGGGCTGCTATCAGCCATGGCTCAAGCTCGCGGCGCTCAACGGAACCCGGATCATCAACAACCCCTTCTGGCGCATCGCCGACGACAAGTTCTTCAACGCCGCGCTGGCGAAGAAGCTCGGGGTTGCGGTGCCTCGGACCGCGGTGCTCCCCAACCACAGCTATCCCGCCGACGTCACCGCGGGCTCCCTGCGGAATCTGAAGCTCGTGGACTGGCCCACGCTCGAGCGGGATCTCGGCGGCTTTCCCCTCTTCCTCAAGCCGCATTGGGGCGGCGGGTGGAGGGACGTGCACCGCGTGGACAGCCTGGATGAGCTCTGGCGCATCTACAACACGACCGGCACGCAGACGATGATCCTCCAGGAGGGCATCGAGTGGTCGCAGTATGTGCGCTGCATCGTCATCGGCTGCTCAGAGGTGCGCGTCGCCCTGTGGGATCCCCGGCAGGGCCACTTCGAGCGCTACACGCACGCCGCGAAGGCGATGCCACCGCTGTCGCGGGCGCTCGAGAAGCGCATCACCGAAGACGCGAAGAAGCTCTGCGGCGCGCTGGGCTACCAGATGAACACCGTGGAGTTCGCCATCCGCAACGGTGAGCCGGTGGCCATCGACTTCATGAACTCCGCGCCGGATCTGGACGTGAGTTCACTGGGGGCGGAGCACTTCGGATGGGTGGTGGAGAAGATGGCGGACCTCGTCATCCGCAAGGCCCTGGAATCGCCATCCGCCTCGCCGCGCGACGTCGTCACCCTGTTCGGAGGTCTTGCAGCACCGTGAGCGCCACCTATCGCGTCCGCATCCTTCCCGAGCGCCATCAGCTCGAGGTCGAGCTCACCCTCCAGGGGCTGCCTCCGGGGCCCCTCCAGCTCAGCGTCCCCACGTGGGTTCCCGGCGCCTACGGCTTCATGAAGTACGGACGGGATCTCTTCGGCCTCTCCGCCATGGATCCGGAGAGCGGTGAAGCCCTTTCCGTCGTTCGCGAGGGCTTCAGCGGCTGGCGCATCGAGAATGCCCGCGGCGGGGCCCGGGTGACGTACACCTGCAACGCGTCCGACGCCGCATGGGGCGAGCTCACCGGCTACGTGGACGACGCCCACGCGGTCCTGCTGGGCACCCGCTACCTGCACGCGCCTGCGTGGACCGGCGAGATCGCCGTCACGTATGAGGTGCCGGAGTCCTGGCCACTGCATCACCCGGGAGGGGTTCGCCAGGAAGGCGAGCGGACCTTCATCTATCCCGATCACGCCGCCCTCCTCGACGCGGCGGTCGTCACCGGTGGCTTCACCCGCCGCACCCGGACACTCCTTGGCGCGACGTTCCACTGCCTCTTCGTGGATGGCGCGGTGGGCTTCGAGCAGGAGCTCGACGGCTTCGTGGACGAGGTGATGCGGGTGGCCGAGCACACCCACGCCCTCTTCGGAAGCTTCCCCTTCGAGGACTACACCTTCGTCTTCAGCTTCGATCCGCGGGCGGACTGGGGCCTCGAGCACGTGCACGGCACGATGATCGGGCTCACGCCTCAGGGGCTCATCGATCCGCTCGAGCGCACCCGCGGCCTGCGCACCGTCGCCCACGAGCTGTACCACGCGTGGAACGTCTGCCGGCTCAAGCCCAGGGCCCTGATGGCTCCTGATCGGGTGCAGGGCGCCTTCCCCGCCGAACTCTGGGTGAGTGAGGGCTTCACCCGCTACTACGAGTTCCTGCTGCTGGTCCGCGCGGGCCTCAGCACACCGGACACCTTCTTCTCGAACCTGGTGAACTACCACCGGGCCCTGGTGCAGCTGCCGGCCTACGCGCGCGTCTCCCCTGCCGACTCCTCCCGCGCGACCTTCCTCAATCACAACCGCTTCGCTGGCGCGGCGAACGCCACCATCGACTACTACGACGTCGGCATGCTCATGGCGTTCGACCTCGACGCCACGCTGCGGACGCTGCCCGACCCGACGAACCTGGAGGTGCTCTTCCGCGGCTTCTACGAGGCCTACGTCGACACCGGCTTCACCCAGGACGAGCTCGCCGACTTCTTCGGCCAACACGCGCCCGAGGCCGGGGAGCTCATCCGACGGCAGATGGAGACGCCCGGCAGCCTCACCACGCTCGCGCAGCTCGAGCGCCTGGGTTTTGAGGTGCGACGCCGACGGGTGCCGCGTCTGGGCCTGCTCCTCGAGAAGGACCGGGGCCCGCGAATCGATGACGTTCCGGATACCTTCCCTGCCGCGGAAGCAGGCCTTGCGCCCGGCGACGTCGTACTGCGCGTGGGTGGCTACCCCTTCACCCACCTGGCGCTGAGCTGGAGCGCGGAGCATCTGTCTCAGGTGACCCTCGAGGTCCAGCGCGGTCATCGCACCCTCCGCTACGACGTCTCCCCGCGCCTCCACGAGGAGGTCGACGCGCTGATCTGGCGTGGCAGCGAGGCCCAGTTGAAGCGGCTTCAGGCCTGGCTCGGGCGACCCGACTTCGCTCCCAGCGAGGGCGCCGCCCTGGACCTGAGCTCCCACGAGAACTTCCACGGGGTGCAGACGCTGATCTGACGCCTTCGGCTACGATCAGCCGCCTGCCCCCACCCGCCCCCCCGAGGACCGCCGTGACCGAGCGCCAGAACATCCTCTGCATCTCCCGCTACTTCAAAGCGGAGCCCTTCCTCATCCAGGCCGCCAAGCGGGGAGCGAACGTCTACCTGCTCACGTCGGCGGAGCTGCTCGAGCGCCCCTGGCCGCGCGCGTCCCTGGCCGACGTGTTTGCGGTCCGCACCGACGCCGACCACACCGAGATCCTCAACACCGTCGCCTTTCTCGCGCGATCGATCCGCTTCGACCACATCGTCGGGCTGGATGACTTCGACGTGGAGATCGCGGCGATGCTGCGGGAGCACATGCGCATCGGCGGCATGGGAGACACCACCGCACGCCACTTCCGCGACAAGCTCGCCATGCGCGACAAGGCCCGGGAAGCCGGTCACCCGGTCCCCGACTTCACCGACGTCTTCAACGACGCGCGCGTCCGGGCCTTCACCGAGAGGGTCCCCGGCCCCTGGATGCTCAAGCCCCGTTCGGAGGCCAGCGCCACCGGCATCCGCAAGATCGCGGACACGGACACGCTCTGGGCCGAGCTCGCGGCCCTGGGCGACAAACGCGGCCAGTTCCTGCTCGAGGCATTCGTTCCGGGTGACGTCTTCCACGTCGACGCGCTCACCGAGAACCGCGAGGTCGTTTACGCGGCGGTGCACCGCTGCGCGACGCCCCCGTTCGATGTGGCCCATGGTGGCGGCATCTTCATCACCTCCACCGTTCCCTACGGCAGCGAGGACGAGAAGCAGTTGCTCGACTTCAACGCCGCGCTCCTGAGGTCCTTCGGACTCGTCCGCGGCGCCAGCCACACCGAGTTCATCAAGAGCCGCGAGGACGGTCGCTTCTACTTCCTCGAGACCAGCGCCCGGGTGGGCGGCGCCCACATCGCCGAGCTGTGTGAGGCCACCACCGGGGTGAACCTCTGGACCGAGTGGGCCAACCTGGAGTTCGACCGCGGCAGCCCCGCCTACCAGCCGCCCGCGCGTCGGCATGACTACGGAGCGGTCATGCTCTCGCTCGCCCGTCAGGCAGACCCGGATCTCTCGGGGTACGATGACCCGGAGGTGGTCTACCGTGCTCCGGAGCGCCACCACGCGGGCCTCATCCTGAGCTCGCCGCGCCACGAGCGGATCAACGAGCTCACCGAGCAGTACGCACAGCGCTTCATGTCCGACTTCTTCGCCACCCTCCCCATCTCCGACAAACCGAGCTTCTGAGCACCCGGGACCGCCTGTCCCCCATCCGCCATGCACCTCGATCACCGTCAGCGCTTCCTCCGGGCGTGGAGCCCCGAGGTGTTCCAGCAGTTCCTCGGCCGGCTCGAGGCACAGGTGGGGCCCTCGCCCTTCCGGGTCGCGGAGACGCCGCTGCTGCTCACCCACGCGCTGAGGGACACCCTGGCGCGCTCGGCCACCGAGATCGTGGGGCAGCTCAGCGAGCCCGCCCTGATCCGCCAGATGGAGAGCGCGATCCCCGAACACCTCGACGT
>DATGQN010000045.1:0-3349 GCA_035304185.1 Myxococcaceae bacterium | reverse complement strand
GAGGTCCAGCTCGACGGGCTGCGCGAAGCGCGAGAGGTTGCAGACCACCAGAATGGTCTGCCCCTCGTGGTGCCGCGTGAAGGCGAGCACCCTCAGGTTCGTGGGGTGCAGGAAGTTCATCGTCCCCAGCGCGAAGTGCGGATAGCGCTGGCGGATCTGCAGCAGGCGGCGGACCCAGTTGAGGAGGCTGGACTTGCTGCGCTCCTGAGCCTCCACGTTGATGGCCTGATAGCCGTAGACCGGATCACTGATGACGGGCGCATAGAGGCGGGCCGCGTCGGCGCGGGAGAAGCCGGCGTTGCGATCGCCGGTCCACTGCATGGGGGTGCGCACGCCGTTGCGATCGCCGAGGTAGATGTTGTCGCCCATCCCCAGCTCGTCGCCGTAGTACATGACCGGCGTTCCCGGCAGGGAGCAGAGCAGCCCGTGGAGCAGCTCGATGCTGCGGCGGCCGTTGTCCATCAGGGGCGCCAGACGTCGCCGGATCCCGACGTTGATGCGCATCCGCGGATCCTGCGCGTACTCCCGGTACATGTAGTCCCGGTCCTCGTCGGTCACCATCTCGAGCGTCAGCTCGTCGTGGTTGCGCAGGAAGATCGCCCACTGGCAGTTGTCGGGGATCTCCGGTGTCTGCTGCATGATTTCGACGATGGGCGTGCGCTCCTCGCGGCGGATCGCCATGAAGAGGCGCGGCATCACGGGGAAGTGGAACCCCATGTGGAACTCGTCGCCCTCACCGAAGTACTTGCGCACGTCCGCGGGCCACTGGTTGGCCTCGGCGAGCAGCATCTTCCCCGGGCCGTACTCGCGATCCAGCGTGGCGCGCAGCTGCTTGAGGAAGGCGTGCGTCTCGGGGAGGTTCTCGCAGTTGGTGCCCTCGCGCTCGAAGAGGTAGGGGACCGCGTCGACCCGGAAGCCGTCCACGCCCTGGTCGAGCCAGAAGCGCATGACGTTGAGGATCTCCTCCTGCACCGCCGGATTGTCGTAGTTCAGGTCCGGCTGGTGGCTGAAGAAGCGGTGCCAGAAGTACTTCTTGGCCAGGGGATCCCAGGTCCAGTTCGAGCGCTCGGTGTCGGTGAAGATGATCCGCGCTTCGCGGTAGCGATCGTCGGTGTCACTCCACACGTACCAGTCGTGCTTCTCGCTCGCGGGATCGAGCCGGGCCTCCTGGAACCAGGGGTGTTGATCGCTGGTGTGGTTGACCACCAGCTCCACGAGGATCCGCAAGTCGAGGCGATGGGCCTCCTCGACCAGGCGGCGGAAGTCCTCGAGCGTCCCGTAGTCGGGGTTGATGCTGTAGTAGTCGGCGATGTCGTAGCCGTCGTCCCGCTGCGGCGAGGGGAAGATCGGCAGCAGCCACACGCAGGTGACGCCGAGCGACTTCAGATAGGGGAGCCGGCTGATGAGCCCCGGCAGATCCCCGATCCCGTCTCCGTTCGAGTCCTGAAAGGCCCGGACGTGGAGTTCGTAGATGACCGCGGTCTTGTACCAGAGCGGGTCCTTCTCGGCGCCGATGGGGAGCTCGGGATTGGGTTCGGTATCCGCCACGTGCGTCGTCCTCTCGCCTCCTGGCCCCGGACTCTAAGCACCCCACTCGGAGTCGTCAGGCGGCGTCGGGTGTCGGATGTCGATAAAAGAGGACCAGCGTGTAGCAGTGAAACTCGTTGTCGCTGGACTGCACCACCACGCGGTCGACGATCTCGACGTCCGCGTTGCGCTTGAGCCAGCGGGTGACCTCGGTCCCCAGCTCCTCGCGCTCCCGGGCCTTGGTGGCCGAGAAGACCTTCACCCCCGTGAACATCGCACCGCCTCCCTCTCCGCGCCCCTCACCGGATGGGCGCGCCGACCGGCGACCTTAGCCTGTTGATGGGGAGCGGGTGTCAAGAATGCCCCGCCGCTCGCCGGGCAACGGGGGCGGCCCCTTCCTGACGCGGCGGGGGGTGCACAGGCTCCCGGGGTCGCCGGAGGTATTTCAGGTGTTCGACGAGCGGGCATGAGCGGGGCGACGGGGAGCGGGCGTGGACGTGAAGACGAAGAAGGAGCTGGCGGTGGCCTTCATCAATGCCATCCGGACCATGGAAGCCGGGGAACTCAACGGCCTCATCCAGCGGGAGGCCGGGGAGGAGCTGGCGCAGTTCTTCCTCTCCTACAGCGCCAACCTCATCCAGAAGGATCCCTCCCGGGTCCTGGAGAACACCTCCTCGCTGATGCTGATGGGCTACCTCATCCGCATGAACGAGGAGCAGGGCACCCACCACCCCAGTGGACTGAGTCAGGGCTGGGCGCGGGCCTGACGAGGGCTTTGAGTCGGCGCAGGGGCCTGTTAGAGACGCCGACCCGGACCCCTTCGAGCGAGCCGCCCTAGACCATGTTGATCGACCTGCACGCACACTCCTACCTCTCCAAAGGCTGCGACCTGAGGCCGAGCAAGGTGCTGGAGCGGGCCGAGCAGTTCGGGCTGGATGGGGTGGCGTTCACCGAGACCAACACCCAGGACGGGTGTGACGAGCTCTTCGAGCTGGCGCCGAGCACCCGGCTGAAGATCTTCGTGGGCCTCGAGCTCGAGACCGATCGCGGGCAGTACCTGTGCTTCTTCCCCGATCCCGAGGCGGTGCCGGAGCCGGTGCAGCTGTGGGGCTCCAACCGTGAACAACCATGGAAGGCCGAGGAGTGCCTCCCACGGGTGAAGGCTTTGGGCGGGGCGATCATCGCCGCGCGTCCCTACGACAAGACCTTCCCGGGAAGTCCCGCCGACCAGGTGTTGCAGCAGACCTGGCTCAGCGGCATCGAGGCCTTCAACCCGCTGGTCCGGGCGCAGGCGAACGAGCTCGCGCTCGAGGCCGCTGAGAAGCTGGGCCTGCCGGGCACCGCCGGAAGCGATGCGCGCGCCTCCCTGGATGAGGTCGGGATGGGCGCCACCTTCTTCGCCGAGCCGGTGAACTCACAGGCCGAGCTGGTCGAGCGCCTCCTCTCCGGGCGGGGGTTCTGGCCGGTGGCGGTGGGCACCGCGCCCAAGCTGGGGCGTCCGGGCGAGGCGCGTGAGAAGCAGCGCGCGGCCAAGAAGGGCAAGCACCGCCAGGGCAAGAAGCGCCGCCAGCGCTGAGGCGTGTCCCCGATCGGTCCGGTTCGCGGGCGCGCGCTGAGGCGTGTCCTTTTGCGGTCCGGTTCGCGGGCGTGCGCTGAGGCGTGTCCTTTTGCGGTCCGGTTCGCGGGCGTACGCTGAGGCCTCAGCGGATCGCGCTCGCGAGCGATGCTCCGCTGAGGCAGTGGGGAAGGCCGCTGACTGCCCGGGAGCGGGTGTGGCGTTTGGCGCGCGGGGAGCCGAAGGCGCAGCTCGCGGGTCGGGTGT
>DATGQN010000044.1:0-21945 GCA_035304185.1 Myxococcaceae bacterium | reverse complement strand
GTCGTCACGGTGAGCGCGCGCCGTTCGTTGCAGCCCCCGCCGACCATCCCGACCCCGACATCCAGATGCCGGGCGAGGGTCTCCGCCCACTGCCGCATCAGCTCGATGGTGGGGACGACCACCAGGGTCGGACGCTGAATGGCGTGAATGGCCATCACCGCCAGGAGCGTCTTGCCGGCCCCGGTCGGGAGCTCCACCACCCCACGTCCTCCCGCCTCCTGCCACGCGGCGAGGGCGGCCTGCTGATGGGGATGTGGAGGGGGCAATGCCCGAAGACGCAGCGCAAGCGGCGTCCAGGTGCGCGCGCGATCTTCCCACCGCGTCCCCAGCACACCGAAGCGCTCGGCCACGTCGCGGTAGCGCAGCGCGGGCGCGCGGAAGACCTCCATCCGCGGATCCCAGGTGAACCAGGTCCGCAGTGTCGCGTCCTCCGGGAGCACCGGCGAGGTCAACGTCCCGGCGTCAAACGACAGGATCGCGGGGAGTTCTGGAGAGCGCTGAGCAGACATGGGGAGCCGGTGCGCGACACCTTTGCCGAGCAGGAGGCTTCATGCCACCGTCCGCGCCCCCATGACCGACTCCTCCCTTCCACCGGCAGCCCCGGCACCTTCGCGGCCGCTGCGTGAGCCTGGGGCGCCGCGGCCCGGACGCGCGAAGCCGAAGGGAGAGGTGCTCATCCTCAGCCGGCGTCGGGGCCTCTACTCCACCCGCCGCCTGGTGGAGGCCACCCGTCAGCAGGGCCGCCGCGCGCGGGTGGTGGACACGCTGGGATGCACGGTGGTGACCGGGCGGGGGCCGGCGCAGCTGCTGGTCTCCGGACGCCCGTTGCGCAACGTGGAGGTGGTCATCCCCCGCATCGGAACCTCCATCACCGGCTATGGCCTCGCGGTGGTCCGGCAGCTCGAGCTCATGGGGCATCCGGTC
This sequence comes from Myxococcaceae bacterium, assembly GCA_035304185.1. Taxonomy (GTDB): domain Bacteria; phylum Myxococcota; class Myxococcia; order Myxococcales; family Myxococcaceae; genus DATGQN01. The sequence continues at coordinate 21,021 of DATGQN010000044.1, read as the reverse complement.
CTGAACGGCTCGGAGGGGATCGCCCGCAGTCGCGACAAGCTGCGCGCGTTGCAGCTGCTCGCCGCAGGAGGACTGGATGTTCCGCGCACCGCCATGGCGCACCCCGGGGTGGAGCCGGCGCGGCTGGTGGAGTCGGTGGGTGGACTCCCGGTGGTCATCAAGCTGCTGCGCGGAACCCAGGGGGTCGGGGTGATGCTCGCCTCGAGCCTGCAGGAGGTCCGCACCCTGCTCGGGACCTTTGCCGGACTCGGCCAGGAGGTCGTGCTCCAGGAGTTCGTGGCGGAATCTGCCGGCAGGGATCTGCGCGCGCTGGTGGTGGGCGAGCGCGTGGTCGCCGCGATGCAGCGCTCCTCCACCGCCGGTGACTTCCGCTCCAATCTCCACCGCGGTGGTCAGGGCGGAGCCGTTCCCATCTCCGACGCGTTCGCCTCCGTCGCCGTCCGTGCGGCGCGGCTGATGGGCCTCGAGGTGGCCGGCGTGGACCTGCTGCTCGGGCGCGAAGGGCCGCGCGTCCTCGAGCTCAATTCCTCTCCCGGGCTCGAGGGCATCGAGTCCACCACGGGCATCGATGTCGCCGGCGCCATCCTCTCGCACGCGCTGTCCCTCCCAGCCGCCACCCGGCCGGCCGAGCAGGCGCGGGACTGACACGCGACGCGGGAAGAGACACACCCGCACCTCGTGTTCCCCCGCGCATCTGCAGCTTCCCGTGCCTGATGGGTGGCCTTTTCTGCGGCCGTTCGGACGGCGGGCGGAGGGACGTGGTGTTCGCCCCACGTCCATGGGAGCGGGCGTCGGCTGTGCTGTGTCTGCCTCCGGGCGACGTTGCGGAGCGGGTCTTGGCAGCCGCCGGAAGCCTTCTCTAGGCTGGCCCGCACCTTATGCGTGCGGATGCCCCCTCCCGGCTGCGGCCCCTCGAAATCACGGTTCATCAGGACGTGCTCTGCTCCTGGTGCTACCTGGCAGAGCTCCGGCTCGAGCAGGTGCGCCGGGATTTCGGCCCCCTCCTGCGCTGGAACGTGAAACCGTTTCCGCTGCACGTCGCGCCCAGTCCTCCTTCGGAGCGTCAGCGCCAGCGCTACCTGCGTGAACTGATGCGGGCGCGTCGGGAGCCGGATGCTGCCGCCGCCGCCCTCAGCCCCGAGCTGTGGTGCGGACCGGACACGCCGGCTTCGAGCCTCCCCGCGTTGACCGCAGTTCAGGCCGTCCGGGGGTTGGATCCCGCGGCGGGGAACCGGTTCGCGCGGATGCTCCAACGGGTGGCGCTGCTGGATGGTGTCAACGTCAGCCGGACCGACGTTCTCTTCGAGCTCGTCGGACAGTTGGGGATCGACGGGGGCCGGTTCGAGCGGGCGTGGCAGGCACCCGAGGTCCTGGAAGAGGTCCTCGATGCCCATCGACACGCCCGTTCACGTGGCGTGCGCCGGGTGCCGACCCTGGTGGTGGGAGGCCGCTGGATGATCGCCGGGCTGCGGGAGGTTCCCGAGTACCGGGAGCTGATCCTCTCCTGCCTGGAGCCCCCGCGTTCCGGACGACACCGACCGACGGAACAGGCGCTACACTGAGCGCTCCCTGCGGTGCAGGGTCCCACTGAATATTCGACCCGGGGGCGCGTCGCACCGCCCAATCGGCTGAACGTAACCGCACCCGCTGCGGGGAGGCTTCACATGACTCGCCTGATCCAGGCCCTCGCCATCGTCGCCATCGGTGCGGTCGCGCAGGGCTGTGTCCACCACAACCACGGTACGCGCCAGGTCGTCGTCCACTCGGACCCGGTCGTTCACACCTCGTCCATCGACTACCGCTACCACGGCTACCACCCCATCCCGCACGCGCACGGCGGCGGTTGGTGCAACCTGGACCACGTCCACGTGCACCACTACGAGCCGTTGGTCAGCTACGGCTACACCTACTACGACTCGTACAACTACTGGGTCTACTCGCGGCCCCGCGTCATCTACTACTACGGTGGCCACTACGATCGGCACGGGCGGTTCTGCAATCACCGCGGTCGTCACAGCCACGACTACCTGCCCTCGCGGCATGCCGCTTCGGCCTACACCTGGGACTCCCGGCGCAACAGCTACGTCTACGCCCCCGATCGCCGCAGCCAGGCCGTCCGTGGCGTGGCGCCCCGCGCCACCCCTCCCGCCGGCCAGGGTGTCGGACGCGTCGGTCCCCCGACCACCCCCCGGACCCGTGACAACGTCCCCAGCGTCTCCCCGGGCAACACCGGTTCCCGCAACGTCCGCTCGGACGCGCCCCGGACGTCGCCCACGGTGAGCTCGCCCCGCGTCTCGCCCAGCCCTTCAGTGGACTCCCCGCGCGTCGCGCCCCGAACCTCTCCTTCGGCGCCTCCCAGCAACCCCGCCGCGTCTCCCCGGGTGGCGCCCCGCTCGAGCCCCAGCGCACCGCCGCCGGCCGTCCGGGAAGCCCCGCGCGCCGCGCCCCGCTCCAGCCCGAGCGTTGCGCCCTCCTCGACGCCCCGCTCCACGCCCACGCCGCGTGCCGAGCCTCGCACCGCCAGCCCCCGCCCGGCTCCTTCTGCGGTCCGGGAGGCGCCCCGAGCGTCCCCCCGCGCCGCGCCGGCCGCCAGTCGCCCCGCGCCCCGTGCCGCGCCTGCCCGCAGCGCTCCGGCCCGCCCTCAGCCACGCCGCTGAGAAGCGCCTGAACTCAGGTTGGTTGCGCCCGCCCGATCTCCCGATCGTGGCGGGCGTTCTCGTTTTCCGTTCAGACACCCAGCGTGTTCCGAGCGCGCGTCGCCGCGTTCCCCACCCGCGGTGCCTCAGGCCCCTGGACGTAGTCCACCAGCGGACGCCGCGGAAGCTGCCCCACCCGTCGTGTCGTCGGGAGGGCAGCCCCGCGAACGGCTCTGGCGGATACCGGGCGGTTCCGCGTCGCGGATCGGTGCTGTTCCCGACGTCTGTGCCCTACCCTGGTCGGTCGCTTCAGGGGGAGGTGCGGGATGGGTGGGGCAGGCATTGGCACGGAAGGCGGAACGGCGCGCCGTATCTTGCTGCTGGGGGCCTTGGCGTTGGTGGCCTGTGGCGATGCCCGGTTGGTGCAGATCGAGCCTCCAGACGATGAGACCCTCTACGACGATGGCCCCCCATCGGTCGCCGTCTCCGGCCAGGCCCGCATCTTTCCTCCGGCGCATGTGTGGCTGGAGGCACGGGACGGGGTTGCCCCCGTCCTGGAGGCAGAACGCGTCGTGGTCGCCGACCCGCTCCAGCAGGCCCTGGGCGAGGAGACCGACCTCCCCGTCGAAGCGCCGCTCGAGGCCACGGGCGCCTTCCGCATCCCCGCGGTGGGGGTGAGTGACCTCGTCCTGGGGTTGGGTGGAACCGTGGGTGCCTCACCGGGTCTGGCGCCGGTGACGTCGCTGATCTACGACGCGGCCCAGGAAGGCACCCGGCCACGGGAGGACCTCGAAGGCGTGTGGATCGAAGCGGTGCCTTTGGAGTGGCTGTGGGCGCTCGAGGCAGGGGTGGGAGCCGAGAGGCTGGCCGCCTGGGCCCCCGAGGCCGTGGCCATCCTCGATGCCGGGCTGATCCTGGGGCGCGTCCTGGGCGCGGATGGGGAGCCCGTGGCAGGGGCCCGGTTGCGCGTCCATCCGCCGGAGCTGCAGGAGCGCCTGGTGTACCCCCACGCGGATCTGGAAGACGTGGGCCTGCACGCCACGGACGCCTCCGGGCTCTTCGTGCTCGTCCACGACGGGGGGGACGTGCGAACGTTGAGCCTCACCCTGGAGGATGCCCCCGACGTCCTTCCCCACCATGGGGTGCTCGCCCCCGGGAGCGCCCTGCTCCTCCAGCTCCGCCCGCCGCCCTGAGATCCATGCGCCTCTTCGCCCTCGGCGACACCCACCTGCCCAGCACCCGCGCGAAGGACATGCACCGGTTCGGTTGGACGGATCACCCCGCGCCCCTGGCTGCGGCGTGGGATGCCACCGTGCGCGACGGGGATCTGGTGGTCTTGGTGGGGGACCTCTCGTGGGCCACCCGCCCTCATGAGGCGCTCGGTGATCTGGCGTGGATTCACGACCGCCCGGGACAGAAGGTCCTGGTCCGGGGGAACCACGACTTCTGGTGGGGGGACTCGGCAACCCGGCTGCGCGCGCTGCTGGCGGACTTCCCGAGCATCGTGGGGTTCCTCCACAATTGCGCGGTGCAGGTGGGGCCCTACCTGATCGCCGGCAGCCGCCTCTGGACCGCCCCCGAGGCGCCCAGGTTGCCCACGGGCGGCGCCCTCGGAGACGAGCCGACCGACGATCGTTACGTCACCCGCGAGCTGCGGCGCCTGCGCGCCTCCATCGCCGATGCGGATCGCCTGGAGCGGCAGGCAACACGTCCGCTGGTGCGCATCGCCGCGGTGCACTTTCCGCCCCTCTATGCGAACGGCCGGTCCACGGTCTTCTCGGATGCCGTCGAAGCCTGGTCCCCGAAGCACTGCATCTACGGGCACCTCCACGGGCCCGGCATCGGCGCGGGCTTCACCGGCTCGAGGAACGGCGTCGACTACGCGCTGGTCAGCTGTGATGCGGTCGGCTTCACACCGGTCCTCATCGCCGAAGCCGATGACGCAACAGCCAAGCTCCCGGGCGTCGTCGCACCGGAGTGAGCGGGTCGGCCCCCCTCGGCCGGGGTGCCCCTGAAGTCCGCGGATGGACCCGGGTGAACGGGCCTGCCACGCCGCCCGGAGCGATCCTGAAGTCCCCGGGGGATGACGTCAGCGCTCCACCCGCCAGCTGATGGGAAAGCCGACCTGCAGGGGGCGATCGCGGTGCTCCGGAAAGCGGAGTCGCCGCACCACCCCGGTGATGCAGCGGGCCACGCCACTTTCCTGAAGCGCGCCATCGACCATTGCGTCCGGCCGGCCGGAACCGGGGATGGTGATCCGCAACGTCAGCTCACCCGCGTCGGTCGGCAGATCCGCCTTGTGGCCCTCGAAGCAGGCGAAGTAGCGCGACTGTCCACGCGCCACCACCCGCTCGATGTCGCCCACGGTCAGCGTTTCCTTGATCGGACGCCGCGCCGCACGGGCGGTCGACGCTGAGGCGGCCGAGGCCACCGTCTTGCTGGCGGCGGCCTCGACGTCGGTCGCCGCTGCGCCAGTCGCCACCGCCTCAACGGCGTCGCTCTCCTCTGCGCCAGTCGCCACCGCCGCAGCGGCGGAAGCACCACCGGCTTCCGGCGCCGGGATCTCCGCCGCCTCGGCAGCCTGCACGGGTTTCCTGGACGGCTCCGGTGCCTCCGCCGTCGGCTCGGCCGCCGCCGGGGTCATGCCGGGTGCATGGACCACCGCCGGCGCCGCGTCCCCACCGGTCCGCAACAGCAGGGCCCCTGCACCCAACACCACCAGGCCCACCACCGCGCCCACCAGCGGCCACAGCCAGGGCCGAGTGGACGCTGGCGCCGCAGGGTTCGAGGCACTCTCCGGTTCCCGGGGTCCCGTGCGATGCACCGGGGTTCCGCGGTGCGCCGGCGTCTTGCGATCGGCCACCGTGGGGAGCTCGGTGCGGACTTCCGGGGCGGGATGGCGCGCCTCCAGGCCTGCCTCGGGCGCTCCGGTCAGGGTCGCCAGGGAGGGGATGCGGGTGCGCTCGATGACGCGCGCCTCCCCGAAGGTCTCCCTGAGAAAGCGCCCCAGATCGACGGGGCCGCCCACCGAGGGCAGCACCGCGTCCAGCGCATCGGCGAAGGCGCTGGCCGAGGGATAGCGATCCTCGGCTTTCAGCGACATCGCCTTCAGGGTGATCGCTTCGAGCGCCTCGGGGAGGTCGGGCCGGTGCTTGGTCGGCGGTGCGTACTCGCCGGCGAGCACGGCGTTGAGCATCGCCAGGTCGTGCTCCCGGACCAGCGGGCGGATGTGCGTGAGGGCCTCGTAGAGCGAGACCCCCAGGGAGTACACATCCGCGCGGCGATCGACCTGCTCTCCCCGCGCCTGCTCCGGCGCCATGTAGCTGTATTTGCCCTTCACCACGCCGGCCTGGGTCTTGGTGAGCCGCGTCTGCGCCCAGGCGATCCCGAAGTCGAGCACCTTCACCTGACCCTGGTAGGTCAGGTGCAGGTTCGAGGGGGAGATGTCGCGGTGGACGATGCCCAGGGGCGCGCCGTTCTCGTCCTGGAGCTCGTGCGCGTGGTGCAGCCCCCGCGCGGCGGCGCTCAGCACCTGCACCACCACCGGGAGCGGGGTGTAGCGCCCGCTCTGCGCCACGGTCCGCAGCGTCGAGGAGAAGTCCTCGCCGGCGAGGTACTCCATGGCGATGAAGTAGCGGCCTTCGGCCTGCCCCAGGTCCGAGATCTGCACGATGTTCGGGTGCGACAGGCGCGCTGCCAGCCGCGCCTCATCCAGGAACATCCGCACGAACTCCTGCACGTCCGAGAGCTGCGGCAGCAGCCGCTTGATCACCAGGTCCCGTTCGAAGCCCTCCGCGCCCAGGTGCTTGGCGAGGAAGATCTCCGCCATCCCCCCCTCGGTCAGCTTCCGGATCAGCAGGTAGTTGCCGTACCGCTGCAGGAGGGGCGCCGAAGGGGCGGCACCGGAGCTGGGGGAGGGAGACGAAGGCATCAGGGACTGGGGCGGAGGCACCGGATGGTGAGCGAGTCCGGCACGCCGGCGCGGCTCAGCTCGAAGATGATACACGCCGTCTCGGTGTCCGCGCGCACCCGCCCATTGAAGCGCCCCTTGCCATCCAGCGAGAGGGCCTCTCCGTTGGCCCGGACCCGGCCGCCCACCGGCGCCACGCCCGAGACCCGGACGAGCTCGCCGGCCCGCACCTTGGTGCCCGGACGCGGGCTCTCCACCATCAGCTCCGGGACGGCGTTGTCGTAGGCCAGATCCAGCCGGCTCATCCGACCTCCGCGAAGGGGGGCGCCCGCCTTGTCACGCGGCGACACCGACCACAGGTAGCTGCCCTCCTTCACCGTCCCCGCCTCCAGCTCCAGGCGGGTCGTCTTCACCGTGCGCTCCACCAACGGCGTGGTGGGATCGCCCTCGCGGAAGAGGCGGAACTGGTAGCTCTCCGCCTGCGCGTGCGGCTCATAGACGAACGTGAGCGCCGGCAACTGGCTCTGGAAGTACACCGTGGTGCGCTGGGCGCCCTCGGGGACCTCGTTGCGGACCTGGCGGCTGCGCTGGCGGCGCTCCGGGGAGAAGCGCGCGCTCCCCACGGCGACCTCGGCCCCCATGGGATCCTTCACCCGCCAGTGCAGGGCCCCCCGTTGGGGCGGCTCGACCTCCACGAAGCCGGCGGTGACCGTGCCCTGGAGCAACAGCTTCGAGAACTCCTCGTCGGCGGAGACCTCCACCGTCACCGGCCCCTCGTGCTCCCAGGCCAGCGCGAGCGTCGGCAATCCCTGATGGTGCACCCGCTGCGAGCGCGCGCTCTTCAGCGCCAATGCCGGCATCGTCCGGGTGCCGATCGTCAGCGCGCCGCCGGGTCCGACGTCAACCCGGGAGCCGCCGGTGAGGAGCTGACGCTGCGCCCCCTCCCCGATGCCGAAGGTCCCGGTGATCACCTCCACCGCCAGTCCCGCCGGGCTGCGGACGATCCGCGCCCGCCCCGCTTCGGCGGTCGTGAGGACCATCTCTCCCAACAGCACCCGACCCGGCCCCTCTCCCGAGGCCTGCACCGTCAGGCCCCCCTTCATCAGATCGAGGCTCGGCAGTCCCGGCTCCCCGTCCTCCCGGGGCGTCCCGGCCGCCAGCGCGAGCTCTCCGCCCTCCTCCAGTTCGAGCTGAAGCGCGCCGATGGAGAAGCGCGCGCCTTCCCGGACCGCGCGGACGGCGTCACCCTCCGCGAGGGTCAGGCCCTCCTTCGGCGCGGCGGTCCAGCGCGTCTCGCCGCTGCGGAGGATCTCGGCGCCCGGCTGATCCGGCGCCAACACCACCTCCATCCGCGTGAGCATCAGCATCTCTTCCTCAGACACGGCGGCGCGGACCGTGGCGGCGCCCGAAGCATCGGCGACGATCTGCTCTCCGGCCTCCGCCTCGAGCGTGCTGCCCTCACCATCCAGGAACACCACGCTGCCCAGACGCACCTCGATCGTGCCGGAGTCCGCGTCGAGCTCGACCTCGGCATCGGCACCGAGCCGGGTGAGGCCCAGCGGGGTCTTCACCTCGACCACCAGACGTTCGTCGGGCTTGCCGCCCCCGGCCGGTCCCCGCGCGAGGATCACGCCGCGACCCAGTTCGATCCGCAGCTGTGCCTCTGCGGCGTCCACCTTCAGGCGCGCGTTGGGGCCGACCTCGAGGACCCGACCATCCGGGAGCCGGACCTCGGCCGCACCGTCCGGCCCGGTCACCAGCACATCCCCGTCAATCATCCCCAGGTCGGCCAGCAGTCGGACGCCGTCGCGTTCCAGGTGAACGGCCCCGCGCGTCACGGTCAACGCGTACACGGTCGGCGGCGTGGGGGCGGGGACGGGTGCTGCTTCATCCTCTCCGAAGAGCTGCTCGCAGCCTGCCAACAGGCAGCTTCCCGCCAGCAGCGCGATCCCGATCCAGCGATTCATCGACGCTCCGGGTGAAGTTCCACGTTGAAGATGGCGCGCTCTCCGCTCCGCAAGCGAAGCCGCTTGCGCTGGCCCAGGTGGCCGGGCGCGGTGATGGAGAGGCGGTAGGTCCCTGCCGGCAGCTCGAGGGTGAAGCCCCCGCGGCGGTCGGCCCGCACCTCGCGATCGATCCCCTGCACACTCACCGTCGCCCTCAGCGGTGAGCCGGTCGCGGCGCTGCGCGCCTGCCCCACCACGGTGGCGGGAAGCTGCGCCTCTTCGGGGACCAGCTCCACGTCGAGGGAGAGGTTCTGACCGTCGATCAGCTCCACGACCTCCGAGACGCTGCGGTGGCCGGGCGCCGAGACCTCGAAGCTGTGCATCCCGGCACCGAGGGCGTCCAGCACGATGCGCCCGTTCTCGTCGGCCTCGACCGTCTGCTCACCCACCCGCGCCATCGCTTCGGGCAGCGCGGTCGCCGCGTCCCCGCGCGAGGTGACCTGCAGCGTGAGCACCGGCTGCGCCACCTCCGGAGCCGGCGCTTCGACGGGCTCCACCGAAGACGACCCGATGGGCGCTGCGACCGCAGGTGCGGGAGGCGGACCCACGTGCACCGCGAGCCCCACGCCGACGCGGTGCAGCTGCTGGCGGGCCGCGCCCTGTCCCTCGAGCGTCCATGCATCGCGGATGAAGCTGTAGGAGAGCCCCCCGCGCAACGTGACGCCCGGACGCAGCTCGGCGAGCCGCACACTGAGCCCGCCCCCGAGCGTGAGCCCCTGACCTTCCGCCGCGAGCTCCGCGCCGCTCCGGAGCGCGGCCACCTCAGCCCGAGCATGGATCTCCAGCGTGGCCGGGAGCGTGACCCGCGCCTGCGCGCGCACGAGGAGTTCATGGCGCGCGAGGGGGCTGAACGTCAGCGACGGCGGTGCACCGAACCAGGGAAGTTCGCTCAGGCCGTAGCCCACGCCGCCCGTCACCTCGAGCGGACCCAGGTGGACGCGCGCCATCGGACCGACGCGGCCGCGCCAGAGGCCGCCGCTCCACAGCGGGTCCTCTCCCTCCACCAGGCTGAAGCCCTCACGCTCCAGACCCAGGAAGGCGCCGAGCCACGGCAACGTGGGCAGGAAGGCCTCCACCTCGAGCCCTGCGACCGCCGGCGTCCAGCCGGCGTAGTCCAGGCCCGGCGCCGGTCCATCCTGGGCACCTGCGCGCTGCTCCACCGCGCCGCGCAGCTCCGCACGGAGCCAGGGCGACGCCGACGGCTGCGCCCGCGCCACGCCGAAGGGCACCAGGACGACCGCCACGAGCAACGACGCTGAGATCTGCCCCCGAATCACGAAGGCGCGAGCTTACAACAGGCCTTCGGAGTTGGCGCGAATACGCTGACCACCCCGAAAGGACGTCCTACCAGATCACGTCCTGGTGCTCGGTCACCCCCGGCACATCCTCCAGGGTCCACTCCTGACCGGCCGCCCGGATCGTCCCGCGGAAAAGCCCCAGGGGCTGCACGAAGCGGCTGGTGACGACGCCCAGGTTGCGCGACTCGCGGTGGGCGTGCAGCGGTTTGAAGGTGAGGTCAACGTTTCCGTCCTCGCTGCGCACCGTCCACGGATCGAGCACATCCCGCGGGCTGCTCACCAGGTGTGTCCGGGGCAGGGGAATCAGCCGGCGCCCCACCCAGACGACGCACTCGTTGGTCTCGCTGCGCTCCTCGTTGAAGCCCTGGACGAGGTTCACCGAGATCGGGGTGCCGTCCGACAGGCGGCCACAGGCATAGGCCCAGCGCCAGGTGGTGTGTCGCGGCAGCAGCCCCTGGGTGTAGTCCATGCCGCCCACCCCACCGTCGAGCCGGTAGGAGCGCCCACCAGCCGTCAGCCGTCCGAAGGCGCCCAGCGCCCCCTCCTTCTGCGTCACGTTCACCCGGTCCCCTCCCAGGGGCGCGATGACCGTGACCGGTGGCGCCGCATCCTGGGCGATGAGCTGTGCGTCGAGGGTCAACCGCCCCAGCAGCGGGGCCCGCAGGCGGGAGATGGAGGCGCGCACCCGGTAGCGCCCCTCCCCGACCGCCCGCTCCACCGAGGCGTTCAGGCCGGGCTGCCACATGCGCACGCTCAGTCCTTCCGCCGGCGCATCCCCCACCTTCAGCATCGGCCCCGGCGGAAAGAGCCAGCCGTCGTCGAAGAGGACGCGCCGATCCTTGAGGTCCACCACCGAGATGAAGCCGGTGGCCGAATAACCCACGTCCACCATGGCCATCACGCAGAGGACCTCGGGCGTGCCCATCAGCGTGTAGAGCCAGCGCTTGCGCTGGGTCCGCGCCCGCAGTGCCGTCAACGCGTAGGGATCGGACAGGGACTCGAGGTCCACCCTCGGGAGGCTGCCGCGGTAGGTCCCGAAGAGGGGGACGCCGGCGCCATCCGAGATGGAGGTGGGTGCCTCGGGGAGCGTCGGGAGAGGGACGGGCTCGGGACGGGACATGGCAGGAGCTTCGGCGTGAAGTCGGGTGGTACGCAACCGTCACGAATCGGGCTAGACGGAGAAGACCATGAACCGAACGACTCCCTTCATCGCACTTGCCGCGGCGTTCACCTTCATCGGTTGCGCGACGCTGGGTGATCTCGCGTCCAAGGCGTTCCAGCGCCCCACGGTCGAGTTCTCGCGCGCGTCGGTGCGGGATCTCAGCCTCGGCGGAGCGACGGTGGATCTGGCCTGGATGGTCGAAAATCCCAACCCCATCGGCATCAAGATCGCCAAGCTCGACTACCTCTTCAAGGTCGAGGACAAGCAGGTCGTTGCAGGTGCACCCAAAGCCGGCGTGCAGGTCGCGGCCAAGCGTCGGGGCGAGCTCAACTTCCCCGCCGAAGTGCGGTTCGCTGAGCTGGTACCGGTCATCACCACCTTCCTGAACAAGGACACCGCCCGTTACGCCGCGTCGGGCAACGTGGGCTTCGACACCCCGCTGGGGGTCCTGAGCTTTCCGCTCAAGCACGAGGGCAGCTTCGCCGTCCCCAAGCTTCCGCAGATCCAGTTCGAGGCGCCGGTCATCAAGGACATGGACCTGCGCGGCGCGACGCTGGAGATCCCGCTGGTCGTGAACAACACCAACGGCTTCGCCCTGCCTGTCGACGCGCTGAGCGGAGGCCTCCGTATCGCCGGCGCGAAGGTGGGCCAGCTCAACGCCGGAAGCCTCCGCCTGGAGCCCAAGGCCACCCGCCGCGTCACCCTGCCCCTGCGGGTGGACTTCTCCCAGGCCCTCTCCGCGGCCAACGCCCTGCGCGCGGGAAAGGCGACGGTCGCCTTCGACGGAACCCTCCGCTCCGGGAAGGCCGCGCTCCCCGTCGACTTCTCCCAGACGGTGTCCTTCCGCTGAGCCCCCGCCCCTCCGGCGGATCCGCGGGATCTGACCCGGCCGCAACCGCGTACGCGCAGCCGGCGTGAGGCAGCCGGAGGAGAACGGCGCATCGCCCACCAGCCCGCATTCTGATGCGGTGCGTACCGGGTGGACGTCGCGTGATCGCGCTGATCTGGCAGGATGGGGACATGCCCCTTCTCAGCCCCCGCCCCCTTCTCGCCTTCCTCGCGGCGATGTCCCTGCTCGCCCCCGGATGCAGCCCGGGCTCGATGGATCCCATCCGCAGGGATGACTCGAACTTCCTCCTCGGCGCCAAGCGCGTGGACGGCCCGGAGATCGATCGCTGCCATCGGCACCTGGACTCCCCGCGCTTCGACGCCTGCCGGGATGCCCTCTTCCTCGCCCAGACCTGGGTCCGCGGCCTCTCCATCGGAGACTCCGTCTGCATGCAGGGCGGGGTCGGAGAGCCGGTGGGCAATGCCTGCATGGCCCGGGCGTCGGTGATGGATGCGCGCTCGGGGGCGCTGCTCATCGAGTTCCGCGAGACGCGCCCGGACAGCCGCTACGCGGACGCCGTCATGACCCAGACCTGGTACGCCGAATCCGCCCTGGTCGATCTGGCACTCGCCGAGCAGGGCTGGTGACGCATGACCTTCCATGAAGCCTTCGAGGATCTGCAGACGATGCTCTCCCGCCTCTCGCCCGAGCACCTCAAGACGCTCGCCCGGGCGCGGCTGGACGAGGTCGTGCTCGCCGAGGTGGGTCGCGCCCGCACCCGCGTGGTGGAGATCGAGAAGCGCTACCCCTCGGCCAGTCAGCGGGAGCGGGCGCAGCGCCTGATCGACGCCAAGAAGTCCCTCGCCAGCGCCATCGGCGGGGTGACCGGGGCTTTCGGGCTGGTGGGGATTCCGGGCGACCTCTTGGTCATGTCCTGGCTGCAGATCGCCCTCGTGGTGGACGTGGCCACCCTCTACAAGGTGAACCTCAAGGGGACCCGCGCCCGCAATGAGGTGCTGGACGTGGTGGGCTACGCCAACGGGGTGGGTCCGCTGGCCCGCACCGGCCCCCGTCTGGTGGGCACGCTCGCCGGACGCCTGCTGGAAAAGGGCGGGCTCAAGACGTTCGGCAAGGCGCTGCCGGTTGCCGCGGCTCCCATCTCGGCCTACCTCAATCAGCGGCACATCCAGCAGGTGGGCGAGCAGGTCATCCGCTTCTACGCGGGCTTGGAGAAAGCGCGGGTCAAGAGCGCCCGGGCAAAGAAGCCCGCCAACGCCGCGGGCCGGAGCGGTTCGCGTTCGGGAGGGTCCACCTCCTCGCGCTGATGAGGCGCGCGCCACGGCCGGGGGCCAGGAGCGCAGGGCGTTTCACACTGAGGCCGATGGGGAGGCAGCGTGAGCGGTGAGCGGCTGGTGCACCTGGATCTCGAAACCGGCGCCTTCAACCGGGGGTGGTTCCACGCGCTGTTGAGCGAGGCGGTGGCCAGAGCCCACCGGGAGGAGGCACCGCTGACGCTCATCTGGGTGGACCTGGACGACACCGCGGTGCTGCTCGACGAGCTGGGACCGGCCGCGGTCCAGGCCGCACTCGATCACCTGGCGCAGTCCATCTCCCGCGCCTCCGACGGGCTCGGACCCATCGGCCGGGTCGACGACGACGCGTTGGCGGTCCTGCTGCTCGGGGCCGGGCTTCCCCACTCCACCCGCATCGCCCACGCCATCCGCCGCGAGGTGGCCCGCAGCCCGGTGCCGTTCGAGAGCGGGCCCCGACAGGTGACCGCCTCGGTGGGCGTGGCCCTGCTGCGGCCCCACGAGCCCTGGGGAAACCTCGCCGATGCGGCGGAGGCTGCCTGCATCCGGGCCAAGCAGGGTGGGCGCAACCGCGTCGCCCCCCGCTGATCCGCCGGAGGGAGGGAGCGTCGGCTGCGTCACGGCGCCGCAGCCCTTCCCGTCCCCGGTCGGACACGTCCCCTCCCGTCCCCCCCTCGGCGCCCCTAGCTTTGGCGGGCGATGGGTCCTCGGGGCAAACTCCTCCTCCTCCACGGCATCTCCCTCTCCCGGTTGGGGATGGCGGTCGCCTTCGTGCTGGTTCAGGACCCCTGGATCCGCGCCGCGCTCATCGCCGCCTCGGGGAGCTCCGACGTCCTGGATGGCTGGCTCGCCCGTCGCTGGAAGCTGACCACCCCGCTGGGCGCCATCCTGGATCCCGCGTGTGACCGGGCCTTCGTGGTGACCGTCGTGCTGACCTTCACCTTCGAGGGCCGGCTGAGCGCCATCGCCGCGGCCCTGCTCCTGGTCCGCGATCTGGTGGTGGTGATCTCCTGGATCCTCAGCCGCCTGATCGGCGCGTGGCGCCACATCCACTTCCAGGCGCGCATCGGCGGCAAGGTGGTGACGCTGCTGCAGTTCCTCACACTGTTCGTGGTGCTGCTGGCGCCGGCCGGGACCCGCGTCTTCGTGGTGCTGACCGCCATCGCCTCGCTCTACGCCCTCGCCGACTACGCCCACTGCACGGTCCAGAGCGCAAGAACGCCCGCGCCTCCGAAGCCGGAGGGCGGGCGGACCGGTCCCCTGCAGCGCCAGCCCAGCGCCTGAAAGCACCGGCTGGCGGTTTCAGGGTGACGCCGGACTCAGCGGGTCCAGCGCTTGATCCAGTCGTTGACCGTCTCGTGCCACAGCACGCTGTTGCTCGGCTTGAGGACCCAGTGGTTCTCATCCGGGAAGTACAGCAGCCGGCTGGGGATCCCCTTGCGCTGCAGGGCGGTGAAGGTCCCCAGTCCCTGAGTGTCCACCACCCGGTAGTCGCGACCGCCGTGGATCACCAGCATGGGGGTCTTCCACTTGCCCACGTGATCGATGGGGTTGTGCTTGGTGTACCCGTCCGACTCCCAGGGCGTCCCGCCGTGCTCCCACTCGGGGAACCACAGCTCCTCGGTGTCGAACCAGGCCATCCGCTCGTTGAGGATGCCGTCGTGGTTCACCAGGCAGTTGAAGCCATCCGGCCAGTTCCCGGCGATCCAGTTGATCATGTAGCCGCCGTAGCTGGCGCCCAGCGCGCAGGCGCGATTCCCGTCGATGAAGGGGTAGCGCTCCAGCGCCGCCTTGAGCCCGAGCTGCAGATCCTCCAGCGGCTTGCCACCCCAGTCTCCGGTGATGGCGTCGGTGAAGGCCTGGCCGTAACCGACCGATCCGTGGAAGTCGATCATCACCGCCACGAACCCCTGGCCCGCGTAGGTCTGGGGGTTCCACCGGTAATGGAAGTGGTTGCCGAAGGAGCCCTGGGGTCCGCCGTGGATGAGGAAGGCCAGCGGGTAGCGGCGGCCCTGTCGGAATCCGACCGGCTTGACCACGTAACCGTAGACCGTGGCCCCGCCGGCGCCCTTGAAGCTGAACTGCTCGTAGTCGCCGAAGCGGATGGAGGCGAGCGCCTCGGCGTTCACCGCAGTCAGCTGGGTGGGCTTGGCGCCGGCAGTGGGGGCGATGCGCCACAGATCGCCGGGGGCCTTGAGGGTGTCGTGCACGTAGACCAGCGCGCCGCCCTCGGCGACCGCCACGCCGCCCACCGTGCCCTGCTCCACCAGGGTGCGGACCTCGCCGGACTGCACGTCGAGGGCGAAGAGGGAGTGCTGCCCCAGGTTGTAGGCGGTGGCGTAGATCGTCTTGCCGTCCGGGCTGAAGGCGAGGCTGTCGGCCGAGCGATCCCAGCCGTCGGCCAGGGTGCGCTCCTGTCCGCTCGCCATGTCGCGCAGGACGATGCTGTGACGATCGGCCTCGAAGCCGGCGCGGGGCATGGAGAGGTAGGCCAGGGTCTTGCCGTCCGGGCTGAACACCGGGTTCGAATCACTGCCCTTGCGCGCCTCGGTGAGCCGCACCGGCTTGCCGCCGGTCACGCGCACCTGCCACAGGTCGAGGTTGGTGCTCCACGCCTCGGCGCGTCCCTCGACCCGGGCGGTGAAGATGATGGAGCCACCATCCGGGGTGAAGGTGAAGTCGCCGGCGCCACCGAAGGGCTTGGTGGGGCTGTCCGCGTCCATGCCGACCATCAGGTCCCGCGCGGGGCCTCCGGCCACCGGCAGCACGAAGACGTGGCTGCGGCGCCCGTCCTTCCAGGTGTCCCAGTGCCGCACGAAGAGCTGGTCGTAGATCTGGCCGGTGTGCTGCTCCTTCTTGCGCGCCTCGAGACGCTGCACCGTGCAGGCGATGTTGGGGCAGCTGGGGAAGACCTCCAGCGCCACCGCCAACTGCTTGCCGTCCGGCGAGAGGGCGAAGGCGCTGACGTCGAGCTCCAGCCGCGTGACCTGCTCGGCCTCTCCGCCCGCGGCCGGCAGACGCCACACCTGGCTCGAGCCGGAGCGGTTGGTGAGGAAGTAGATCGCGGAGCCGTCCGGAGCCCAGACCGGCTGGTGGGTGGACTCCTTGCCGCGGGTCAGCTGCTTCGGGGTGCCGCCGGCGACCGGCACCGACCAGAGGTGAAAGCGTCCCCGGTCCGCCTCGAGATCGGTGGTGCGCAGGGTGTAGACCACCTGCTTGCCATCCGGGCTGACCGTGGGGGCGCCGATGCGGGCCAGGGTCACCTGGTCGTGCGCGTTGTAGGGGTGGGGTGTCGCGCTCACCAGCGCGGCCAGCAGGATCGAGGTCACCAAGGTGCACTCCCCTTCAGGTGTTTGGGTCTCAGCGAGATTGCGGCCGCACCTTTCCGCACCCGTTCCCGGCTGTCCATCGGGGCGTTCACCGCGCCCCCGGCATCGACCCACCGGCGCCTGACACCGTGCCTTCCTGCCTGCCGGGCTGGAGAGGGAGCCGGGCCAGGCCGGCCGGCGTCCGCTCCTGTGCGCTTGCCCCCGCGGCGGCCGCACCCAAGGTTTGGGGCCCCGGAATCCGCCACGAGCCGGGATCACGGTGCGCGCGAGGAGGAGCCCCATGTCCCACCCTGCCCTTCCCGAGGAGCCGACGCTGCTGCTGACCGGCGCCCACACCGTGCTGGGTCAGGCGCTGGCCGAACGGCTGGCGTCCCACGGCGCCCGGCTGGTGCTGGTGGGGGCGGGGGACATGCGGCTGCTGGAGGCGGCGGCCCGCCAGCTCGCGGCGCGGCACCCGGGTCTGGATTGTCGGGCCTTCGGCTGTGATCCGGCGCACGCGGGGGATCTGGCCAACCTCATGCGACGGGTGCGGGTGGAGCTTCCCGGCGTGGACCTCTGGGCGCACGTGGCGGGCTCGGGAGGCGTCCCGGGCACCTTGGGCGAGGGGAGCTGGGAACCCTACGAGCTGCACCTCCAGGCGGAGGTCCGCGCCCTCACCCGGCTGGCGCACGCCTGGGTCGGAGGGATGCAGGCGCGGGGGCGCGGAGGTTTTCTCTGGTTGGGAGGGGCCGCGGGACAGTGGCCGCTCTTCGGCGGTCCCCTCCAGGTCGCCGGGCGCCGCTACCTGAACGGCTTGGCGGACGGCCTGCGCAGCCGGCTGCTGGGGTCGGGGGTGCAGGTCACCGAGGTCATCCACGGACCGACCACCCATGACGCGATGGTGGAGGCCGCGGCAGGGGGTGCCCCGCGTCCCGCACTCCGCTGGGCCCTCTCGCCCGAGGAGATCGCCGCCCAGTCGGTGGAGGGATTCCTGAGGGGGCGGGAGCAGGTGATTCCCGGCTTCGCCTTCCGTCAGGCGCTGCGGATCGCAAGGCTGCTCCCGCCGAGGGTCCGCTGGACGCTCGAGGGCATGGGACGCCGGCGCCGTCCCCGCGCGCCCCTCACCGAACCCCGGGCGGTCCTCACCCCACCGCTGCTGCACTGACACCGCCGACACCGGCCGGAACTTCCGGGAGCGGGAGCGCGTGGGTTTGCGATGCCACGTCCCGCTCCCTGCTGCGCCGACATCGGTGCGGCAGGGACGCGCCTCAGGGCGAGAAGGCGCCCCGGATCTCTCCGTCGGGATGGGCCTCGGTGGCGATCACCACCACCCAGTCCCCACTGAGATAGGCGCCGAGCTGGGCCTCGGTGAGGTCCAGGTGCCCGTGAAAGGCCCCGCTCCGTCCGTCCGGGGCGTCGACCTCGAGGACCCGCACCACCGACCCGGGCGTGCCGGCGCTGACATCCCGGACCGAGATGGGCGTGTCCCGAAGAAGGGGCGCCCGGAGGTTGCCGAAGGCGCCTTCGATCTCGAGGCGACGGTAGGCGTGCAGCGATCCGAAGGCGGTGCCGGTCGCCGGCGAATCGGTGGGAGGTTGTGCCTGGGCGCCCTCGAGCCGCGCGATGCGCACCCGGGCATCCGGACCGCAGGCCGCCAACAGAAGCAGCCCCAACAGGCTCCCGCGTAGCACCACCCGACGGCCGGAGAACATGGACGCCTCCTGAAGCGAGAGCTGAAGCGAGCGGATCAGTCGATCTGCCGGGCGTCCGGCACCACGATCTCGTTCTGCTCGTTGATGCCGAAGCTCTCGAAGCGCGACTCGCTGACCTGGGCGATGCGTCCCTGCTCGTAACACACGCGATAGAGGGAGAAGCCGGAGGATTCGGGAACCGGCTGCCCATACAGGAGACACCCGTTGTCCGAGGTGCCCGACTCCTGCGCGATGGGCCCGCCCAGGGCACGGTCCACGTCGGCGCGGGGCATGGCGTCACGCAGGGTGAACAGGCCGTAGGGGGTCACCGCCCGGACGCCGCTGCTGGGCGCGAAGACCGCCTTGTAGGAGCCGTAGCCCACCACCGCGACGACGATCAGCCACACGAATCTCCACCGCCGCTTGGGCGGAGGTGTCCGCACGCGAAGGAAGAACTCGCGGCGCGGTCCCTGGGTCAGCAGTTCGGTGCGCTCGTCGGTCACAATCTGCTTCTGCCCACCATCGGCCCCGAGTGCAAGGTCGGCCGGGCGCGGAAGGGAATCGGGAAGGGACGCCATCCAACGCCAACCCGTGCGGCGGCCGGGGCAGTCCGACGCCCATCGGACGGAGGCTCCCATGCCCGCTGGGGAGGCGACTGCCGCGCAAGGCGGGAAGCGGGAAGCGGGAGCACGTGCCACGGAGGGAGGGGACCGGTAGCATCCGGCGCCCCGTGTCCTTTCCCTTCGACTCCGAAGCGGCGCTCTCCCGCTGGTTGGCCGCGCGCAGCCTCGCCCACCTCTCGCGGGTGAGCCTCTCCACGCTGGCCCCGCAGATCGAGCCCGCCTTCCAACCCCAGGCCCGCAACGTGCTGTCCCGGCTGCGGCTGGTGGAGGTGCTCCACCGCGAAGGGCTCGATCGCTGGGTGGCCGAGCGCGGACCCGGCAACCGCCTGCGCCGCGAGGTGCCGGAGCTCGCCCGGAAGTACGTGGAGGCCGAGCACGCCGATCTCCTCACCAGTCGCCACGAACTCGCCCGACGCCTGAACCCACCCGACCATCCGCTCGCCGCCCGGCTGCATGCCGTATTGAGGTCGTTGCGCGAGCAACTTCCCCAAGACCTCGCGCCCCGCACCGATGCACGGCTGGCGTTGCTGGGGTGGAGTCTCCCCACCGAACCACCCGGCTTCCTGATCCGGGAGGCCGAACGCTCCGAACTCCCCGCCGATGCTCCGGGTGGCTTCATCCTTCCCGAGGTCCGCCTCACCCTCGAGGCGGGCGCCGTCACCCACCGCTGCACCTGCGGGCTGACGACCTGCGTGCACCTGCTCGCCGCGATCGACGCGGTGCTGCTGCGCCTTCAGCAGACACCGGATCCCGCCTGGATCGGGCGGATGGAGGCCATGCTGCAGCCTCCCTGGCAGCGGGCGCTTCAGGCGATGGAGCGGGCCGTGTCCGCAGCTTCCGGAGCGCAGGGACTGAGCTGGCGCCTGGACGTCATCGAAGGCTTCGGGGTGGAGGTCTTCCCCTACGTCCACCGCGCGGGCCGCAAGGGCCGGCTCTCGGCGGGCGCCCGGGTGTCACGTCGCCGGCTCCTCCAGGACCACGCGGAGCTCTTGACCGCGGACGACGCGCGGATCGCCTCCCTGCTCCCCGAAGGCACCACCCCGGCCTCCCATGCGCTGCTGCTCGCGCTGGTCGACCACCCGGGTCTGGTCCTGGATGAGGCGCCGGAGCTGCCCGTGCGCGTGGAGCGCGCGCAGGTGGGGGTGGTGGCGGTCGCCCGCGGCGAAGGGCTGGCGCTCACCTTCGGGGTCGATGGGTCGCCCCTGCCGGACGCCCACCTCGAGCGCCTGCGCAAGCGGCCCCCTGAAGAGGGACAGTTCCTGTGGGAGCCCGGACGGCGCATCCTCACGGTGCTCGAGGTTCCCCGCACCGTGCGGGCCCTGTTGCCGGTGTTGCACCAACACGCCGCACCCTTTCCGCCGGAAAGCCATGCCGAGCTGCTCGAACAGCTCACCGCAATGGCGGGGCGCGCGGTGCCGGTCAGCCTGCCCCAGCACGTGATGGGGGAGGCGGTCCCCCCCCAGCAGCGCCCCGTGCTCCGCTTCGAAGCCCAACCGGGGGGCGCGGTGCGGTTGGAGGTCCGGGTCCGTGCCATCGAGAACGGCCCCCTCCACCTTCCCGGCGAGGGTTCGCGGGACGTCCACGCGCGGGCGGACGGGCGCACCCTGCACGCGGTGCGCAATTTCGCCCGCGAGCTCGAAGTGGCCCGCGCCCTCACCACCGGGCTTCCCCTGCGTCAGGCCGAAGAGGATCCTTCCCAGGACTTCGTCTACCGCTTCGCCTCCCCCCTGGGTGCGCTGGAGCTGCTGCACGCGGCGAAGATGCTCGAGCCTCCCCCTGAGGTGGAGTGGGCCGAGGGGCCGCCGCACATCGCTCCCGGTCCGGGGCTCGGCGCCCTCAAGGTCGTGCTCGAACGGAAGCGCGAGTGGTTCGGCGTGATGGGCGGCCTGTCGGTCCATGGCGAGCGCGTGGAGTTGGCGCGCCTGCTCGAGGCGACCCGGAGGAAGGAGCGCTTCGTTCCCATCGGGGCGCGGGGCTACCTGGAGCTGGAGGGTGCGCTGCTGGCCCAGCTCGAGAAGCTCGCGGATCACGTCCACACCTCCCGCCATGGGCTCGAGCTGGGGCCCTCCGCGGCGCAGGCGCTGGCCGAACTCGAGGACGCCGGTGCGCAGGTCGAGGCGGATACGCACTGGAGGCAGCTGGTCGAGCGCATCTTCGCGGCGCAGGAACTCGAGCCCGAGCTTCCGCACACCCTGAAGGCGACGCTGCGCAGCTACCAGCACGACGGCTTCCGCTGGCTCATGCGCCT
>DATGQN010000043.1:0-6832 GCA_035304185.1 Myxococcaceae bacterium | reverse complement strand
GTGAGCTGCGTGCCCTCCGCGCCGGTGAGGGTGCTCTCCCCGATGAGGGTGATGACCGGAGCCACGTTGGCGACCACGGAGACCGTCACCTGGGACGGCTCCGAGGACAGCTCGCCATCGCTCACCACCAGGGCGAAGACCAGCTCGGTGTCCTCGCTGAGCTCAGGCGCGGTGAAGGTCGGCGTCGAGGTCGACGCGCCATTCAGGGTGACCGCCTCACCCGACACCTGAGTCCAGGCGAAGGTGAGGACGTCGCCGTCCGGATCCACCCCACCGCCGGTGAGGGTCACCTCGTCGCCCTGGCGAACGGTCTGCGCTTCACCCGCGTCGGCGATCGGCGCACGGTTCACGTTGACGATGCTCACCACGACCGTGTCTTCACCGGAGAGCGCGCCGTCGGACACGGTCAGCTTGAACGTGGCCGTCGCGTCCGCAGTCACCTCCGGAGCGGTGAAGGTGGTGGTCGCCGCGTTCGGAGCGTCGAGGGTCACCGCCGGTCCGTCCACCTGGGTCCAGGCGTAGGTGACGGTGTCACCATCCGGGTCGGTTCCACTGCCCTGGAGCTGACCGCCTTCCCGCTCGTTGACGCTGAAGGCCTCACCCGCGTCGGCAACCGGGGCCCGGTTGACGTGCACGATGGTGACGACGACGGTGTCCTCCGCCGAGTCCACCCCATCGGAGACGGTCAGCTTGAACGTGGCCGTCGTATCGGCGGCCACCTCGGGCGCAACGAAGCCGGTCGTGGCCGCGTCAGGAGTGGTCAGCGTGGTCGCAGGACCATCCACCTGGGTCCACGCGTAGCTGAGCGAATCTCCATCCGGGTCCGTCCCCGTGCCCTGGAGCTCGCCTGCCTCGCGCTCGTTGATGGCGAAGTCCGCACCTGCATCGGCGACCGGGGCCCGGTTGACGTGCACGATGGTCACGACGACGGTGTCCTCGGTCGTGAACTCACCGTCGGAAACGCTCAGCGTGAACGTCGCCGTCGTGTCAGCAGTCACCTCCGGAGCCGTGAAGCTGGTGGTGGCCGAGGTCGGGGCGTCGAGGGTGACGGACGGACCACTGACCTGGGTCCAGGCGTAGGTGAGCGCGTCTCCATCCGGGTCCGTACCGGAGCCCTGGAGCTCGCCCGCTTCACGCTCGTTGATGCTGAAGTCCGCACCCGCATCGGCGACCGGCGCGCGGTTGACGTCCACGATGGTGACGACGACCGTGTCCTCGACGGTGCTCACACCATCGGTGACGGTCACCTTGAAGGTGGCCTGGGCGTCGGCGGTGACCTCGGGGGCGGTGAACGTGGTCGTGGCCGCGTCCGGGGTGTCCAGCGTCGTGGCCGGTCCGTCGACCTGGGTCCAGGTGACCGTCACGAGCTCGAGCCCGTCGGGATCCGCCACCGCAGCCTCGAGCGTCCCGATGGCCCGCTCGTCCACCGTGAAGTCGTCACCCGCGTCCACTGTCGGCGGCTGGTTGACGCCACAGACGGTCTGGTCAGGCAGGCGCTCCTCGAACGGCGTGTTCGTGATGCCTGAGAAGCGGATGGCGTCGATGTACCAACCGGTGTCGCCGAAGCTCTCATCCGACCCGATGCGGAAGCGGACGCGGACGTTCTGGCCCGCATAGGCCGTTCCGAGATCCACCGTCGTCGTCGCGAGCTCCGGATAGCCCTCGTGGAGGTAGGTGAAGGCCGGGCGGTCCCCGAGCGGGTTCCCGTAATCGGCAGGAAGCACGCCGTTGTAGGCCGGACCGCTGACGATGAAGTCACCGATGTCCACCCACGGCCCACCATCAGCCGAGAGCTCGATCACGCCGCCGTCATAGACGAACAGGTAGCCCAGGAAGATCTCGTGGTCGAAGGCGTGGAAGTGATCGAAGCTGAAGACGAACGGGTCCTGTCCGACCTCGAGCACCGGGCTGACCAGCGAGTAATCGGCTTCGATGCTCGGGTTGATCCCGTGGAAGCCGATGCTGCCGAAGGACCCATCGAACGAGTTGAGCTCGAACGCGAAGTTGCCGAGTGCCGCGTCACGCTCGTGCGTCCAGTTGAGCGCCTCGTACGGGACCGCGATGGTCTCGTTGGCCGAGAAGCCCCAGTCATAGTTCACGTGGAAGTTCAGCTGGGTGACGGTCTCGGTGGCGGCACCGTTCTCCTTCGCCGTCACCTCCAGCGTCACGATCGCCGGACCGGACGCGCCCTCGAAGGTCACTCCGACCTCCACCACATCCTCGCCGTGGCGGCTCAGCGCCGAGACGGGGACCGACGGGGTGAGGATGGTGAGGCCGGGCGTCAGAGACGTGACGTTGACGGTCCCGGCGTTTGCGTGGGCCCAGCCCTGGTTCGAGATCGTCAGCCTGAGGATCCCTTCCTCCCCGTTGTCGAGGACGCCATCGTCGTCACACATTCCAGGCAGTTCGACGAGCTCCGAGTCGACGACGTCGAACCGACCCTTGACGTCGAAGTTCTCGACCACGCCTGCGTGATCGGTCGAGTAGCGGTCGGGTGAAATCGCTGCTGAGCCCATTCCGCGCTTGGCGAACGCGTTCGCGAAACGCACGAAGTCCGCAGGATCGTTGGCTTCGGCGGCAGCGAGGAGCGCGTCACGCGCTTCGGTGAACGTCGGCTGGACGGGCGTGAGCTTGAGGGCCGCGACCAGATAGTTCTTCATCCGGTTCTGGGCTTCCGTGAACGGATGCGCATTGAGCAGCGAGACGTAAGCCTCCCAGAGCGCGGTGGCCCAGACCTCGCCCGAGTTGTGGACCTGGGCGTTGTTGTTCCCGAAGTCCAGCATCGGGGCGGCGGTGGGCAGTGGCACCCCGTCCTCGATGTGCTTGAAGGTGAGTGCGTTCTTGGTGAGGTCCGTGGAGTACGGCACGCGGCGGATACCGAAGTAGTCCGCCCACTCGCCGAGGAATCCACGGGTCGCGTAGGTCGACACCGGGTAGGCGCCACTCCAGTTCGCGTTCTCAGGTCGCGTGACGTCCTCAGGCCGGGTGGTCATGAGGAGGGAGACGAAGTCGCCCCAGCCCTCACCCATGGCGCGCGCCTGGTTCGTGCTCAGCCCCGTGCCGTTTCCGACCAGGCGGTTGGTCAAATAGTGACCCCACTCGTGCGCCACGATGGCGTTGTCGAGCGTGCCGTCGATCATGACCTCTTCGGACCGCGTCACATGGAGCTGAACCGTTCCGCTGGCCGCCGCGTTGCGCAGCGCCTGGGCGCCGTTCGTGCTGACGATGATCACCGGCACGTCGCTCAGCGACTCATCGCCCCCCACGTAAGGAGCGGCATCCGGCGCTGCAGGGAAGTTGTAGTCGAGGAGCGTCAGGGCACCACCGACGGTGCCCACCTGCGCGAGGAGCTCGATCACATCGCAGGTTGCAACCGGGTCAATCCAGGGGACGATGACTGCCTTGCCCACCAGCTCGGCTGCGTTGGGATAGGTGCAGGTGCCGAGATCCGGGGAACCGTCCACCACCTCCAGCGTGAGGTCGTAGACCTGAGGACCGAGATCCGAACCCGCGTGGGCGACCTGGAGTCCGGCGGGCTGCAGGACGTCGAAGGTCAGGGTGCTGACGGGGTTGAACAGGTACATCTGCATGCGCGGGGAGGAACCATCCGCCGGCGTCAGCATGTTGGCGTTGTCGGTGCCGCTGTTGTCCTGGGCCTGCGCGTGGATCGCGTCCAGCTCGAGGCCGCCTCGCCCGAAGTTGCTCCACTGGGCGTTGCCGGAGACCTCATCGAAGCCGGCCTCGTAGAAGAAGTCGTGCAGCCAGTGGTTGGTGTAGAGCAGCTGGCTGACCGCAGCCTCGATCTGGGTCAGCGTCTCATCCGGCCCCAGGTTCGGGTTCCAGGCGTAGTCGAAACCCTGCCCGCCCGGGATGTTCATCTGGACGTAGATGTCGGCGTCCTCAGTGAAGCCGTCCGGCTCGACCAGGTCCGCATAGGCGAAGGCGTGGTTGCTGTAGCTGAAGTCATCGCCCGGCTCGAACCAGGGATCCCGCCCGGGGGCGGTCACTCCGTTCGGGAGGACCACGAGGTTCTGGGCCACCGGTGACGACGCGTAGGGGGCGTCCGGATCGAACGAAGAAAGGGGGTAGGGCGTCGCATCGCTGCCGGTGGGATTGTCCAGCGGCGTGTACGGGGGCGTGGTGTCCGCCCAGGCGCGGAAGGTGAGGTCGGCGTCCGACATCAGGTTGTGGCGCATGAGCAGCTCGCCCTTCTTCACCTTCTCACCGCGTCCGCGGGCGGCCACGACATAGGCGTAGCCGTCTGCATCGACGCTCCCCGGCTGCTGCGTCACGACCTCGACGTACCACGCGGGAATGAGGCCCAGCTCGGAGGGGAAGAACACCTTCTTGGCGCGCGCCGGCGCGGGCAGGAAGGGCGTCTTGCGCGCCACGATGGAGACGTTGCCGTAGCGGACGTACTCGCCGTCCGAGGGGGTCGTCCGGAACAGGCCCGGATCCAGCGGCGCGCCGACCACGTCCTCGTAGCCGATGGCGATCGCCTCACGGGCGCTCAGCTCGAAGGCGCGATCGTCGACGCGACCGGCTCCGAACGCCTGAGGTGCCAGCCGGTTGGTGAGGGCGACGAGCTTGTTCTCCCGATCGAGAAGCGCGGTGGCACCGCTGCGGAAGACCTCGATGCCGTCGATCCGCTGCTCATAACGGACGAACCGCTGTCCGAGCGCGTTGGTCGAAGACGAGGCGTAGGTCAGCCCGAGGGTCCGCACGTCCTTGGCACCCACGGCGCGCGCGAGCGAGGAGAGCTGCACGTTCGCGGCGATGGCCGGCGACAGGCTCTCGAAGGAGCGACCGGCAGCCTGCTCGGTGGGCCGGTTCCAGATGAAGCGCGGCGTCTCCTTGTTGAAGGTTCGGAGGGTGGGCTTCTCCGCCGAACGATCGAAGTTGGGAAGAACCCGCCGCTCGGCGTGTTTCCGCTGAATATTGACCGACTGCGGACCGTGTCGATGCGCGGTCGCAGCCCATGCAGTGGTGGTGCTGAGAAGTGTCAGCGCCGCCAGCGCTCCTATCGTTCGTTTCATGACGCTCCTTCGTGGCCTCGGGGAATACGAGGGCGCGAAGTGTAGCCCATGCGGCGGAACGGATCCGGTGCGCCCGGAGATCTGTCGCGGCATCGACATCCGACGCGGTGGAAGGACGCGGCACCGTCCCATCCCTGCACGCCGATTGGGTCCGGTGCGCGCGCCTCAGGCGGCTCACGCCTCCGGTAGGACGCTGAAACGCCCGGAAATCCCGACGTCCCCTCTGCCGGCGGGGCCGTCCCGCGCGCCCCTCACCCCAGGTCGAACTCCTCGGCCCTGCGGTCCAACCATTCCAGGGCGGTCCCCACCAGAAGGCGTTCGCGGGTCGACGCGTCCAGATCGGGGAGCTCGCGGATGAGCTTTCCGGGCTGCAGCTCGCCGAGAGGGAAGGGGTAGTCGGTGCCCAGGGCGATGCGCTCCGGACCGAGGAGCGAGAGCAGCAGCCTCAGCGCGTGGGGTTCGTGAACCAGGGCGTCGACGTAGATGCGCTCGAGGTAGCGGCTCGGTGGATGCGGGTTGTCGACGGCGCAGAGATCCGGCCGCACGTCATAGCCATGCTGGATGCGACCGAAGGTTCCGGGGAAGGCCCCGCCTCCATGTGCAAAGGCAATCCGCAGCTTCGGCAGGCGCTCGAGCACGCCACCGAAGATGACGCTCGAGATGGCCAGCGCGCTCTCCGCAGGCATGCCCACCAGCCAGCGCAGCCAGTACTTCTCCATCCGCTCCGGCGCGAGCATGTCCCAGGGGTGCACGAAGACTGCGGCCCCCAATTCCTCGGCGGCTTGGAGCACCGGGAAGAGTTCGGGCGCATCGAGGTTCCAGGGACCCACGTGGGTGCCGATCTGCACGCCGGCCAGCCCCAACTCCTTCACGCAGCGGGTGAGCTCCCGCACGGCCCGCTCGGGATCCTGCAGTGGAAGGGTCCCCAGTCCGATGAAGCGGCGGGGATGATCGCGCACCACGCCCGCGAGGTGATCGTTGAGGAAGCGCGCCACCTGCTCGCCATGCTCCGGCTTGGCCCAATAGGCGAAGAGCACGGGGATGGTGGAGAGCACCTGCACCCCGACGTCATGGGCGTCGCACTGCTGCAGCCGGACCGAGGGATCCCAGGTCTCGGCGCCGACCTCGCGGAAAAACGTCCCATCATCGCGGACCATCCGGGCGCGGCACGGCGCCTGGTCGGCATTCCCGATGGGCTCGAGCTGGATGAAACCTCCGTAGCCGAAGGACTCGGCCCAGCGGGGAAGCTTCGGGGGCATCAGGTGGGTGTGGATGTCGATGCAGCGCATGCACCCCTCCATAGACGACCCGGCGGCCGGACCCGAAGGAAGAAGCCCGCGTGGTCCTCCCGAGCGCGATGGCGCACCGGGGCACCCGTGATCAACGCGGCGTGCCGGAAAACGAAGAAGCGGCCCCTCCCGCTCGGGAAGAGGCCGCCTCGCTCACGTCCTGAGTCTCTCA
Organism: Myxococcaceae bacterium; assembly: GCA_035304185.1. Taxonomy (GTDB): domain Bacteria; phylum Myxococcota; class Myxococcia; order Myxococcales; family Myxococcaceae; genus DATGQN01. Next base: position 335 of record DATGQN010000043.1, on the reverse strand, counting down.
GGAGGTTAGGTGATCAGCAGGCCGGCTCGGCCGGCTCCTCGACGGAGACCGTCGGGGCGAAGCGCTCGGCGATCGGGCGCAGGCTCTCGAACGTCTCGGCGTCCAGTCCGAGCTGCTCGGCCGCCGCCTCGAGGGTGAGCCCCTCGCGCCGCACCAGTCCAGTGAGGCCGGCCACGGTGTAGGCCGCCTGCGCGTCGACGAGGCCGCCGGCGTTGACGATGAGGTCCCAGTTGGGATCCACCGGCGTGGTGAGGGCGAGGAGCTCCTTCACCTGCTCAGCGCTCAGGCCCGGATCCATCAGGCGCGCCTTCGCAGCCGCGGCGCCCACGTTGGGG
>DATGQN010000042.1:0-15729 GCA_035304185.1 Myxococcaceae bacterium | reverse complement strand
CCTTCACCAGATCCTCCAGATCCTTCTCCAGGGTCTTCCGAACCATCCCGGCAGCAAACCGGCCGAGGAGGCGGACGAGGAAGTTCTGCTTCTTGAGGGCACGTCCGGCGAAGGTCATCTCGACGCGGGTCTTCTGCGGCTCCAAGGCCTCGAAGGTGAACGTGCTGACGTAGTGCATGCCGTTGCTCTCGGCCTCGACCTTGTAGCTGCGGTAGGGATCGACGGCGGTGACCTCCATCACCTCGGAGGCCTCCTTTCCGAACATCACGCGGGTCTCCTTCCAGCGTGTTCCGGTCCCGAACGCATCGCCGCCTGAGAGAACCTCCACGCGGCTGATCCCGCTCATGGTCTCTGGAAGGGCACGCAGATCCGTCGCGACGGACCAGACCTGATTGACGGGCGCATTTGCAGTTCGCTGACGCTGACCGGCTCACTCACGGAGGCCTCCAGACTCCTACGGGTTCGAAGGCCGCGGAGCGTAGCAGTGGGCTTGGCCTGTGCGAGACGTCCGTGCCGCGAACGAAGGTGGCCGCGACCGTGGCCGGTCGTTACTTGAAGTCTCGAACACAGCGCCGAACCCCGATGTCGCCGATGCGACCGCGTCCCTCGATGCGCTGGGTTCAGAGCGCGCCGACCGCCGCCCTCTCTCACACTGGGCCCGCAGGTCGCCCTCACCCACAGCAGGAAAGGATCGCAGGCATGGCAACGATGCTCGCAGCACGTCTGGATACGCCAGGCAAGAAGATGGAGATGGAGCAGGTCGAGGTCCCCGAACCGAAGCGTGGTCAGGTCCGGGTGAAGGTGATGGCCGCCGGTGTCTGTCTTTCAGACGTCCACCTGATCGACGGCTCGGTGGTCGGTCCGTACCAGCTCCCCAAGGTCACGTTGGGGCACGAGATCTCCGGCGTCGTCGACAAGCTCGGTGAAGGGGTCGACTCCATCTCGACCGGGACCCGCGTGCTCGTGAACCCGCTCGAGTTCCACGGACCTGAGCTGCACACCATCGGCGTCGACTACGACGGGGGTTGGGCCGAGTACGTCGTCGTGCGTGCCGAGTCGGCGATCGACATCGGTCCTGACCTCCCGTTCGAACAGGCGGCCATCATCCCCGATGCGGTCTCCACTCCCTGGGCTGCCATCTCCGATGCCGCGAAGGCCCGGCCGGGAGAGAGCGTCGCGGTGTGGGGTCTGGGTGGCCTTGGCTACCACGGAGTCAAGCTGCTGCGCATGATCGGTGCAGCCCCCATCATCGCCGTCGATCCCCTCGAGGAAGCACGCACGCGCGCATTCGCGGCCGGTGCGGACGTGGCGCTCGATCCCAACGACAAGGACTTCCAGAAGAAGCTCAAGGAAGCCAACCAGGGTCGCGGTGTGGACATCGCCTTCGATTTCGCGGGCTTCGTTCCGGTCCGCCAACAGGCGTATGAGGCGCTCGATCGTCTGGGGCGGCTCGTCATCGTGGGCATCGCCCCGGGTGATCTCACCCTCAGCCCGAGCTCCGATCTCAGCGTCTTCGCCAGGTCGGTCATCGGCCACTACGGCTCTCAGCCCAAGCACCTCCACGAGATGGTGAAGCTCACGCGCCTCGGCCGTCTCGATTTCGGCGACTCCATCAGCAAGGTCCTTCCCCTCTCCGACGCGCCCAAGGCGGTGAAGATGCTCGAGAACAAGGAGGGAAACCCGATCCGGATCGTCCTCAGGCCCTGAAGCCCCGACCGACTGCTGCGCGTCAGAGGTTGCACGCGCAGCAGACGCGTCCTCAACGACCGAACCGCTCGCTGAGTGTCTCGACTGCCCGATCCCGGAAACGCTGGGTGACCGCCCAGCGATGGGCAAACACCTCAGGCGACAGGCCCCAGGTTCCCATCGATTCGAGGGCGGCAGCGGACACGTAGAGGTCCCACCAGCTCAGACGGGACGCCTCCCGTCCACTCAGCTCGAGGTAGCGGTCGGTGAAGGTCCGGGCAGCCTCCCGTCCCTCGGCCACCTCGAACTCCACCCGCGCGCAGGCCACGTCGGAGAGGGGATCACCGATCGCGGCGTGTTCCCAGTCGAGGATCGCGGTCAGGCGGCCGCGCTCCCACAGCAGGTTGGCGGGCCAGAAATCTCCATGGAGGAGGCAGCGGTCGATTGGCGCCTGGCCCATCAACTCCCGCACCGGAAGCGTGATCCCTGCAGACGTCAGCTCGCGTTCGAGGAGCGTCGTCGGATCCTCGAGCGCCGGGAGCGCTTCCACGAACGGGCCCTCCTGCTGATGAATCCGGGCGAGTGCCTCGGCGCTGGAGGTCGGACCGTGTGGCGGCATCCGCACGTCTCCGGGCGACCAGGTCATGATGAAGGTGTCAGGGGACCACCGCAGCAGAGGCCTCGGAACCGGAAGCCCGCGTTCATGCAGGCTCGTCATGAGTGCCGCCTCTGCATCGGGACTCAGACGGCCACGGGAGGTTTCCTTCGGTCGGTGGCGCACCACGAAGCGTTGGACCTCACCGGCTGCGGCTCTGACCGTCAGCAGCAACGTCGTCGCCGACACGCCTCCGGTGAGCGGCCGGACTTCACGGTCCACTGCATCCGGAGCGAGCGCCTCGAGGATCGCCTGGAGCTCTCGTGCCTCGATCGTCACCGCGACCTCCTCTGCGTCCTGCGCTCTTCACGGGACGTCTGCGGACCTTGCCAGCGTGCATCGCTCTTCACCAAGCTCGCCATTCGCTGTCCGCATCCCACGATGGCCGTCCCGGTCCGGCCCCCTTCCCTCGCGAGGCTCCACGTGGAAACCACCGCCCTCACCCTCTCCTCCGAGTCACGGATCCTCGCCGGCATCCTCTTCCTCTCCCTGGTCACGGTGGAGACCGGCGGGCTGTACCTGGTGGCCCTCGTGCGCGGGAAGGCGCCCTCAACGCCCTTCCAGCTGCGCTTCGCCCGCGCCGGACACGCCCACGCCGGGGTGCTCCTCATCCTCGCGTTGGTGTGTCAGCTCTTCGCGGATGCGGCTCAGCTCAGCGGGGTTGCGAATGTGATCGCGCGCGTCGGGGTGGCGGCAGCGGCGCTCCTGATGCCCGCCGGTTTCTTCTTCTCCTCGATGGGGAAGGGGCGGGAGCAACCCAATGGATGGATCGCCCTCCTCTACGTCGGCGGGATCTCGCTCGCGGTGGGGCTGGCGTGTCTTGGGGTGGGACTGCTTCTTGCCGGTTGAGTGTGCCCCCCTGCGACGGAACCTCAGAACGGAGCGCGTGATGACCTCTGTCCCGCTGGCCCCTGAGTGGACGACCACCGCCTGGCTCAACACCGCGGAGCCCCTGACGCTCCAGAAGCTCCGCGGCAGGGTGGTCATGGTCCACGCATTTCAGATGCTCTGCCCCGGATGCGTGTCGAAGGCCCTCCCTCAGGCGCAGCGCGTGGCCGAGCTGTTCGCGGACGCGCCGCTCTCGGTCATCGGACTGCACACTGTCTTCGAACACCACGCAGCGATGCAGCTCCCGTCACTGGAGGCCTTCCTCTACGAGTACCGGGTGCGCTTCCCGGTCGGTGTCGATGCTCCGGATCCGGAGGGAGGTGCAATCCCCCACACCATGCGCGCCTACGCCATGCGCGGCACGCCCACCACCCTGCTCATCGACGCCTCGGGTCGGTTGAGGGCGCATCACTTCGGCGTACATGATGACCTGCTTCTCGGCGCCGAGCTGCAGACGCTGATTCTCGAGGCGGTGTCCTCCGCTTCAAATTGAGAGGAGCGCTCTCGAAGACCTCAGGCCGCCTCAACCTCTTCGCCGAGTCCCGGCTGAGCAGGGGCGCGGAAGAACGGCGAGAGTTGCAGCCTCACGTCCCTGGTGCTTCCGGGACGCATTCTGCGCAGCGATCCACGCCATGCACCTGAATTGACCGGTTACCCGGCGACCCCTAGAAGGGCGGGATGATCAGGAAACTGTTCTCGCCGCAATGGGTGCTGCTGGCGGCGATTTTCGTGATGGCTTGGACGTTCAACGTGGTGGACGAGCCCCTCACGGATCCACGTTTTCAGGCCTCCGCCTTTCTCGCCGGCATGCTGTTCTGCGCCATCGTCCTCGTCTTCGGGCAGCGCAACCTGAAGACGGCGAACGAAGGTGTCGCCCTCATCCAGCAGGGCCGCCATGCCGAGGCGCTGGCGCTGTATGAGCAGCTGGAGAAGCGCTGGGTCCGCGTCGCGACGGTCCGCAACAATCGCTCCCACGCGCTGCTCGGGCTATGGAGGATCGATGAAGCCCACGCGCTGCAGTCCGCCATCCTCGAGCGGCCCCTTGCCGGCGAACGCACCCTGCACTTCCTGACCAGGCCCGAGTTCGCGCTGACCTGTGCACTCATGGGGGATGCCGAGCCAGCGCGGGAGATCATCCGCACCTCCGCATCGACGCCGGTGCTCCTGCTGGCCAGCGCCGTCCTTTCCATCAGGGATGGTCGATTCGAGGAGGTGGACTCCCTTCTGGGTGGCCGCGAGATCGTGAACCTCTCCGGCTACCATCGTGCTCTGGCCGATGCGCTGCTCGACTGGAGCCGGCTGGAAACCGGAAAGCGCACGAGCCCCACAGACCACCGCAACCGCCTCTTCGGGGCGGACGGCGCGGGAACCCTTCCCACCCACTGGCCCGAGCTGCTCGCGACGATCGACCGTCTGCAGTCCCAGAACAGGCCCCCCGCAGCAGCGGGTGCATAGCCACAACAGCCAGTCGCCGGAACCCGCATGGATGGCGAAGGTCTCCGGAAGAAGGGACACAACCGCCCGGCTGCGCCCCTGCCTTCAGGCTGTCATCAGAGCAGGTGCTCGACCCATGCGGGGTGCCCATGCGCAGGCCGCGACGGCGTGGCAGATTGAGGGCATGCCCATCGCCAAACCGCTCCTGATCTTCGATGGTGAGTGCACGTTCTGTCGCCGCTCGGCGAAGCGCTTCCGGGTGATGACGGAGGGTCGGGTGGACACCCGGGCATCGCAGGAGGTGGACCTCGAGGCGCTCGGCGTGGAGCCGGAGTGGGTGAAGCGCTCGGTGGTCTTCGTCGACCCGGAGTCAACCCATACCGAGGGCTCCGAGGCGATCTTCCGCGCGCTGCTCCACTCCCCCCGCCGCAGGATCCGCTGGGGCGCACGCGCGGGACTGGTCCCAGGCGTGCTCGGCATCAGCCAAATCGGCTACCGCTGGGTGGCAAGGAACCGGGCGTTGGCCTCGCGCATCGAGCGGGCGATTCTCAAGCCGCCCGTCGAGCCGAACGAGACCTCCTGAAGTTCGGGAAAGTGGACGACGCGGGATGAGGTGCGAGGGTGCGCTCCACCTCTCCCGGCGCCGGCCCCCTCCCGTCGCCGGCGTTCCTCCCACGGTTCATGATCGGCGCGTTCTGGATTCTTCTCGGCTTGGTGACCTTGGTGGTCGGGGCCGAGCTCCTGGTGCGGGGAGCGTCGCGACTGGCGCTGGCCCTGGGCGTCTCGCCGCTGGTGCTCGGGCTCACCATTGTCTCCATCGGAACCAGCGCGCCCGAGCTCGCGGTCGGCGTCACCGCAAACCTCCAGGGCAGCAGCTCGTTGGCCATCGGCAACATCGCCGGGACCAACGTCTTCAACCTCCTCTTCATCCTCGGGCTGACCGCCGTCATCCGCCCGATCCAGCTCCAACTCCGGCTGGTGCGCGTCGAGCTGTCAGTGGCACTGCTCGCCGGCGTGCTGCTCTGGCTCTTCGCACTCAACGGCACCCTCTCCACCGTTGAAGGCTGGGTGCTGGTCACCATCGGCGTCCTCTACACCCTTGCCATCGTCCGCCTCAGCCGGCTGGAGAGCCGGGAGGTGGAGAGCGAGTTCTCCGAGAGCCTCCAGCAGCTCACCCCTGCTGAGGAGAAGGGGGCTTCGGCCGCCGTCATCGTGCGCGCTTCGGTCACCTTGCTGATCGGCCTCGCGCTCTCAGTGGTCGGGGCTGACTGGCTGGTGGACGGCGCGGTCACCGTTGCCCGGTCGTGGGGCATTTCGGAGGCGGTGATCGGCCTCACCATCGTGTCGGCGGGGACCAGCGCGCCCGAACTGGTCACCACCATCGTCGCCACCCTGAAAGGAGAGCGAGACGTCGCCATCGGGAACCTGCTGGGGAGCTGCATCTACAACATCCTCATCATCCTCGGCCTGACGGCGGTCGCCTCCCCGGCCGGCATCGGCGTGGAGCACGCATTCATCCGGGTCGACCTTCCGGTGATGGTCGCCAGCTTTGCCCTCTGCGTTCCTGCGTTCGTCACCGGTCGTCGCCTCAGCCGGATCGAGGGGGGCGTGGGCGTCGCCCTCTACGTGGGGTACATCGGCTGGCTGCTGTTCAGCCGGACCTGACGACGCCCGACCTCGGTGCTTGGGAACGCCAAGGGTGACTCCCTGGGCAGAGTCGTTATGTTCCCGCCCTCATCGTCACGGCGCGTCCGTGGGGTGTGGAGGCTTGTCGCCGTTGCGTACCACCCGGCACCCGGCCCTCCGCCGCTCCTGACGTGCCGTCCACGGGTCTGCAGCCAGCCCCCCCGATCACGCGTTCGTGCGGCGCGACCGCCCCGCTCGGTGCGCCTCTCGTCCAGGAGTCTCCACATGACCACCCCCATCCGAGTCGGCATCGTCGGCTACGGCAATCTCGGCCGCGGCGCCGAGGTCGCGCTCACCCGCTGCCCGGACATGCAGCTCGTCGGCATCTTCAGCCGCCGCGACCCGTCCACGGTGAAGCCGCTCAATCCTGAGGTCCCGGTCCACCTGCTCTCGGCGCTGGATGGGATGCGCGACACCATCGACGTCCTGCTGCTCTGCGGCGGCTCGAAGAGCGATCTGCCCGAGCAGGCGCCGAAGCTGGCCCGCCACTTCAACACCGTCGACAGCTACGACACCCACAACCGCATCCCCGGGTACTTCGAGGCGGTCAACACGGCAGCCCGGGAGGGTGATCGGCTGGCGGTGATCTCCGTCGGCTGGGATCCCGGCCTCTTCTCGCTCTACCGCCTCTTCGGCGAAGCGGTGCTCCCCGAAGGCGAGACCTACACCTTCTGGGGCAAGGGCCTCAGCCAGGGACACTCGGACGCCGTCCGGCGGGTGCCCGGCGTCAAGGCGGGCGTGCAGTACACCCTCCCCTCCGAAGCGGCGATGGAGCGCGCGCGCAGCGGCAGTCTCCCCACCCTGACCACCCGCGAGAAGCACACCCGCGAGTGCCACGTGGTGCTCGAGGTCGGCGCCGATCCGAAGGAAGTCGAACGGGCCATCGTGACGATGCCCGACTACTTCGCCGACTACGACACCACCGTGCACTTCATCTCCGAGGAAGCGCTCGTCCGGGATCATTCGGCGATGCCGCACGGAGGCTTCGTCATCCGCAGTGGCCGCTCGGGAGACGGGAACAGCCAGGTGATGGAGTCCTCGCTCAAACTGCAGAGCAACCCCGAGTTCACCGCCAGCGTCCTGGTGGCCTACGCGCGGGCCGCGGTACGCCTGCACCGTCAGGGTGAGCGGGGCGCCCGCTCGGTCCTGGACATCGCCCCCGGCCTGCTCTCGCCCAAGAGTGCCGCGCAGCTTCGCAAGGAGCTGCTGTAGGCCCAGCCCTTCCGCGCGACCGGACCTTCGACGTCGGCCGCGGGAGGGCACCGGACGACGGGGCCCCCATGGACAGAACGCGGCTGCAGGCGTATCGCTCGGATCGCCATGCCGCTTCTACATGAGGGACCCGATCGGAAGCTGCGCGCGAACGTGGGCCTCGCCATCCTGCTGGCGAGCGTCGCGGGCTCGGTCAACGCCACGGGCTTCCTGCTGCTGAGCGGGACCACCACCGCGCACATGAGCGGCAACGCCACGTTGCTCGGGGAGGCGCTGGGGACGGGTCAGTACGGAGTTGCCGCAATGGCGTTCCGGCTGATCGTGGCCTTCGTCCTGGGCGCGGCCACCACCGCCGTCCTCCTCGAGCTGACGCTGGGACTCACCCGCGCCCGCTTCGTCCCCACGCTGATGCTCGAGGTCCTGGTGCTGGCGGGGGTCGCCTATGCCTTCGCAACCACCGAGCCTCCCTACCCGCCGTTGCTCGGACAGGCACTCGCCTTCGCCATGGGGATGCAGAACGCCCTGGTGACGCAGATCTCCGGGGCCGTGGTCCGCACCACCCACGTCACCGGCGTGCTCACCGACCTGGGACTCGAGTTCGTCCACTGGCTCCGCTACTGGCGGGTCCACATCGGCTCGAGGGGCGCGGCCGGCATCCTTCCCGCGCTCCGGGGCCTGTTCTCGGCCGCCGAGTTCGGGCGCTTCTGGCTGCACGTCTCCATCGCCGTGTCCTTCACCGGCGGGGCCGCGGCAGGTGCGTGGCTGCTCTCCCACGTGGGCGCCGGCTCGCTCAGTCTGCCGTGCGTGATCCTGCTGGGGCTCCTCATCCACCGGCTGGTGCGGGTCCGGCGGCTCCCCGGCTGACTCCGGAGTTCATGCGCCCCACGACGGAGCCTGCGGACGCGCGCGGCGCCCCCTCACAACAGCCGCAGGAGCATCCCCGGGACGGTGGTGAAGCCGACGCTGGCCCGCTCGATCTGACCGTCTGCGGAGATGAAGAGCAGCGTGGGAAAGGCGGGGACGGCCAGGGCCTGGGTGACCTCGTTGGAGGCGAGGTACACCGGGAAGTCCACCGCGTGCTTCTCCATGAAGCGCTCCACCTCGTCCACGTTCCGGTAGGAGGCCGCCAGCGAGATCACGTGAACCCGGTCCCCCACCAGGCGCTTGAACCAGCGCACCGAAGAGGTCTGCACGCCGCAGACACCGCACCAGGGCGCCCATACCTCGACCACCACCGGCTTGCCCCGGAGGGACGTCATCGAGAAGGGCGCCCCGTCGAGCGTGGTCAACGGGAGCTCGGGCAGGGGTGCGCCCTTGAGCACATCGCGCGTCTGCCACGAGGAGATGCCCAGGAAGACGGCGAGGATGAGCGCCCCGTCCACGAGCCAACGGAGCCAGCGCCGCTCGCGCAGCCGCCCCCAGGTGCCGCGCGAGGGCTCCACCGCATCGGCCCCCGTTCGCTGGGCCGGCTCACTCCCCTGATCAGGTCCTCGCATGGTCGGGAGCCTTAACCGGGCAGGTCCGGGTTGGCTTCCCCAATCCCCCATGCAACCTTCTGGGCAAGCGGCCTTCCGCAGAACGGCCGCGTTTTCCCATGTTGCCGAGGCTCCGCATGTCCCCGAAGGCCCTCCTGCTCCCCGCTCTCCTGGCGCTCGGCTGTACCGGCAGTGCGGGCGCACAGCGTGGCTCGCCCGAAGCGCGCGCCGAGCTCAGCGCCGGCCTGCAGCGCCCGTACTACACCGAGGCCGATGTGAAGGCGCTCAGCGAACTCCTCATGGCCGAGCCCGTCGTCGCGGAACAGCTGCAGACCGAGGAGGAGCTGGAGCGGGTGCTCGCGTGCATCTACGACGAGGCGAACGCCATGGTTCCCACGGTCGCTGCCGCACTCGAGCTGGGAGAGGAGCGCCTGGGCGCGATCAACGAGGCCATCGGCAAGGGGTGCATGGAGGCCCACCGCAGTGAGGTCCTCCTTGGCGAGGCGTGGAGTGAGAGCTTCACCGCGGTGTACGCCTCCGCGTGCGAGGCGAACGCACCCGAGCTCGGCGAGATGTGCCGCTGCGTCGGGGCGCAGGCGCCCCGCTATTTCGAGAGCCCCGCCAGCTTCAACCAGCTCGAACAGGCCCTCGAGACCGGGGACGGCCCGGACAGCGAGCAACAGGCGAAGTTCGACGCCCTCATCGAAGCGTGCGCGGAGGTCGGCGGTGAAGCTCCCTGATGTCCGGATGGAGAACCTGATCATCCGCGAGGCCGGTCCCGCCGACGACGAGGCCATCGGGACCCTCCTCATCGACGCTTTCCTCTCCGCCTATGCCCGGAAACTTCCCGAGGTGGTCTATGGCGAAGCACGCCGCGCGGAGCTACGCGCGGTGGCGGAGAAACGTCGGCGCGCCACGGTGTGGGTCGCCGAACTGGAGGGCCGCGTGGTCGGAACGGTGGCGCTCTTCCGTCCTGATGCGGAAGGGACGGAAGCATGGCTTCCCAACGCCGCGGACCTTCGCCACCTCGCCACCGACCCCGCCCTGCATGGCAGGGGGCTCTCGCAGCCCCTGCTCGATGCTGCCGAGCAGCGTGCCTCCGAATGGAAGGTCGATGCCATCTGCCTGCACGTCCGCAAGGGCGCGAGCGGCGTCGCGCGGATGTATGAGCGGCGCGGCTTCCGGCGCGCGCCCGAGGGCGATCTCAAGCTCCCTGACGTGGAGCTCGCCGGCTACGTGATGCACCTTCCGCGTTGAACCGCGGCCGGGAACCGTCCTCCCCCGAGGCACACGCCCGGCACACTGCGGAAGCGGACGCAGCCGCGAAGGAAGACGTCCTTCAGGCCTTCTTCTCGGCGTCCACCACCCGGCTGAGCGCTTCGGCGTCCCGTCCGATGACCGTGGTCCCATCGCTCGCGGTCACGATGGGACGCTGAATGAGGATGGGATCGCGCACCATCGCGCCAATCCACTGGCGCCGGGTCGAGGCATCGCGAGGGAGGTCCGCCAGGGGCTTGGCCTCCTCCTGAGACATCCGCACCAGCTCCCAGGGTTCCATGCCCAACCGGTTCAGAACCTCCTCGAGCTCGGCCTCCGTGGGCGGATTCTCGAGGTAGCGGCGGACCACGTAGACTTCACCGGTCGCGTCGAGGGTCGACAGCGCCGTCCTGCACTTCGAGCAGTTCGGGTTGATCCAGATCTCCATCCGCCCATCCTGACACGTCGGAGGCGGGTCGGACCGGATCCGGCGCAAATTGCCGTGAACGACCGACGTCAGGACTTCGCCCGGCGCTTGCGCGTCTGCGCGGCCTTCCGTGCCGAGGCCTGCCGCTCCGCCTTGGGACGCGCGGCGCTCTTCTTTCCGCCGATGCGCCCACCCTTCTTCGCCGGCGAGGTGTCGACCTTCTTCCCCCGGCCCGAACCCGACTTCTTGCCCCCGCCGGTCATCTTGTTGACCGTGGCCCAGGCACGCCGCGCGGCCTCCTTGGGCTTCACGCCCCGCTCTTCGTAGCCCTCCTCGATGTGCTCCGCCTGTCGCTTCTGTTTGTCCGTGTAGCTGGACTTGTCACCTCTGGGCATGCCGCCTCCTCCATCGACCCAAGCCTCACCGCCCCGGTGGCGGGCGGTCGTCACCCTCCAGAGGCTGGGGACGCCCGAAGCGCATCACAAGGCATGCGGACGGCACCGCGGCTGCCCGCTGGCCGGGGGCCCCCTGCCCGCCCGCCCGCCGTCCTGACGCCCGATCGGTGTGTCGCGGTCCCACGGGACTTCTGTGACCGCGACAGGAGGACCACCTTCCTCAGCACGGTCCTGCCGGCACCACGTGCTGCTTCACGTGGGCCGCTCGGCTTTCCAAGTCCGCTACCGAAGGAGGAGGCATGGACGCCATCGACTATCTGAAGGCCCAACACCGCGAGGTGGAGGCCCTCCTGGAGCAGCTCCTGGAGGACGAGGGAGAAGCGTTGGACCTCGACGAGCGCCGCGTGCTCTTCCTCCAGGTCGCCGACCTGCTCAGCGCGCACACCGAGATCGAAGAGGACACGTTCTATCCAGCGGTCCGCGCCGAGGACACCCAGTCCCTGCTGCGGGAGGCCGTGGAAGAGCACCTGAGCGTCAAGAGGCTGCTGGTGGATCTCCTCAACATGGAGCCCGATGACGAGCGGTTCATCGCCGCCCTCACCACGCTGAAGGAGCAGGTCGCCCATCACGTGGAGGAGGAGGAGAAGGAGCTGATGCCCAAGGCGCGCAGCAACCTGAGCCGGGAGGCGCTCGAGGATCTCCACGAAACCATCAGCGCCGACTTCGACGCGCTCATGGCCGAGGAGCCCCACGAGAAGCTCATCGACGAGGTGGGCGCGCCCGCGCCCATCTGAGGCACACCTCCGCCGGCGTCGGTGTTTCCGAACGTTTCGGGAGCCTGACGCCGGTTGACCCATGCAGACCGGACATCATCCGATACCGGCTCAGCCGGTGGTCGGCTGCGTGTCGTTCAGGCGCATGGAATCGGAGGGAGCACGCGATGCTGATTCAGGTCAATACGGACAAGCACATCGAAGGGAACGAGGAGCTCCGCCGCCGCGTCCATGACGTGGTCGAGGGCGCCCTCGGTCGCTACAACGATCGGATCAGCCGCGTGGAGGTCCACCTCAGCGACCAGAACAGCGGTGACCGGGGCGGCGGCAATGACAAGCGCTGCACCCTCGAGGTCCGGCTCGAGGGCCGGCCTCCCACGGCGGTGAGTCACGCAGCGCCCACCGTGGAGCAGGCGATCGATGGCGCGGCCGACAAGGCGAACCGCGCCGTCGAGAGCACCTTGGAGCGTTTGAGCGACCTCCGGCGGGGCGGACAGCCGCGCACCTGAGGTCGCCCCGGCTCACACCGCCCGCAGGGAGACCGGCGCCATCCCGTCGACCTCGAGCGTGACCTCGAGCCCCGGGGTGAGCGCTTCGGCCGCAGTGGCGGCGCCCGCGAGCACGATGCTGCCGGCGGGGAGCTCGAGCCCCTCCTCGTCCAGCATCGCCACCAGCTGCACCACCGAGAGCACAGGGTCCCCGGAGATCGCGGTGGACGGCGCCTCCTGCGCGAGGGAGCCGTCCACCCACAGACGCAGGCTCAGGTCGGTGAAGTCCTGCCCCTGCACCGGCTCCCATCCCGCGGCCAGCACGAAGTGGGACGAGGACGAGTTGTCGGCGACCACGTCGGTCAGGCTGAAGTACTTGAAGCCCTCGTAGCGCGAGTCGAGGATCTCCAGCGCGGCGCACACCCCGTCACAGGCCGCGAGCACCTCCTCGCGATCCGGCCGCCCCTTGAGCACCTTGGAGGTCCGGAACGCGATCTCCGGCTCGATCTTCGGATGGATGCCCCGCGCGACCTCGAAGGTCTCCCCGGAGGGGATCTGCATGCGATCGGTGAGGGTCCCGTAGCAGGGCGAGTCGATCGACATCTGCTCCCGCTTCGCCTGGCTGGTGAGGCCCATCTTGTAGCCCACCTGGACCTCGCCCTCGTCACGGCGCAGGTCCACGCCCAGCCGCATGATCCGATAGGCCTCGCGCAGGGTGAGTTCCGGGTGCGCCTCGGTCAGGCGACGCCGCGCGGTGCGCTCCTTGCGCGACGTGTGAAGGGCTTTGGCCAGGCCGCTTAAGTCAACCTCGTTCATGGTGTGGACATCCTCGGGGTGCGTGTCTGAAACAGGAGAGGTGAAGGTTCAGTAGGACCAGGGGAAGCGGGAGAAGTCGCGCGGCCGCTTCTGCACGAACGCGTCCCGTCCTTCCTGCGCCTCATCGGTCCCGTACGCCAACCGGGTCGCCTCGCCGGCGAAGAGCTGCTGCCCCACCATCCCGTCGTCGGGGAGGTTCATGGCGTACTTGAGCATCTTGATGGCCGTGGGGCCCTTGGTGTTGATCTCGCGCGCCCACTCCAGGGCGACGGTCTCGAGCTCGGCGTGCGGGACGACCTTGTTGACCATCCCCATCTGAAACGCTTCTTCGGCCGAGTGATCCGCACCGATGAAGAAGATCTCGCGCGCCCGCTTCTGGCCGATCTGCCGCGCCAGGAGCGCCGACCCGTACCCCGAGTCGAAGCTCGCGACGTCCGCGTCGGTCTGCTTGAAGATGGCGTGCTCGCGGCTCGCCAGGGTCAGATCACACACCACGTGGAGGCTGTGACCGCCGCCCACCGCCCAACCCGGGACCACGGCAATGACCACCTTGGGCAGGAAGCGGATCTGCCGCTGAACCTCGAGGATGTGCAGCCGCCCGAGCCCCGCCGGATCGCTGGACACGGTCTCGCCCTCGTACTTGTAGCCGTCCTTGCCGCGGATGCGCTGATCGCCGCCGGAGCAGAACGCCCACCCACCGTCCTTCGGGCTCGGCCCATTGCCGGTCAGCAGCACGCAGCCCACGTCGGTCATGAAGCGCGTGGCGTCCAGGGCGCGGGAGAGCTCATCCACCGTGCGGGGGCGGAAGGCGTTGCGCACCTCGGGGCGATTGAAGGCGATCCGGACCGCGCCGGTGTCGACCGCTCGGTGAAAGGTGATGTCGGTGAAGTCGAACCCTTCGATGGTTCGCCAGTGTTCGGGCTGGAAGAGGTCGGAGACCGGCACGGTGTGAGCGCTCCTTTGCGCGATGGAGATGCGGCCACGTGGCAGGCCTTGGGGTGACGCGTCCTGCGTCCCCCGCCAACCTGCCGGCCGGCGCGCACCCTACCAGTTGCGCATGGGGCGGGGTCCCTCGTTGATGGGCCGATGGCGCCCCTGCTATGGCACCGGTATGGAGGTCTACTACGGGTGGTTCGACATCTCCCCGCCGGTGTCGGAGCGCGCCGCGGTCTTCCCTGGTGACACGCCCTACCGCCGCGAATCCCTCATGGACTGGAGCGGGGGACACCATCTCGCGCTGGGCACCGTCCACACCACGCTGCACGTGGGCGCGCATGCGGACGCGCCGCTGCACTACCACCCGGAGGGGGCCCCCATCGATGCGGTGGATCCGCGTCGCTACATCGGCCCCTGCCAGGTCGTCTTCATCCAGGCTGAGCCGGGCGAGCGCATCGTCCCCTCCCATCTCGGCGACACCCCCATCACGGCGCCGAGGGTGCTCTTCGCGACCGGCTCGTTCCCCGACCCCGACGCCTGGCGGGACGACTTCAACGCGCTCTCTCCCGAGCTCATCCACCACCTCGCAGACCGCGGCGTGAGGCTCGTGGGCATCGACACCCCGAGCGTGGATCCCGCCGATTCCAAGGCGCTCGAATCCCATCAGGCATTGCACGCGCGTGGGGTCGCCGTGCTCGAGGGATTGGTGCTCTCCCACGTTCTCCCCGGGAACTACTTCCTGGTGGCGCCTCCTCTGAAGCTGGTGGGAGCGGATGCCTCACCGGTGCGCGCCGTGCTCCTCCCTCCTGACACCTGGGCCTCGAGTGACCCGGAGATCCCATGACCGATCTGCTGAACCTCATCGACGGTGAGCTGGTCCCTGCCGCCTCCGGTCGCTGGCTCACCAACGAGGAGCCGGCCACCGGGAAGACCTCGGGACGCCTGCCCGACTCCGACGCGCAGGACATCGCCCGCGCGGTCGAGGCCGCGGAGCGTGCCTTCCCCGCCTGGTCCCGCCTGTTGCCCGAGGTCCGCGCCCGCCACCTGCGCCGCCTCGCGGAGGCCGTGGAGCGGGAGCTGGACTTCCTTGCCGAGGCGGAGAGCGCCGACACCGGAAAGCCCATCACCCTGGCGCGCAAGGTCGACATCCCGCGGGCCGCGTCGAATCTGTCCTTCTACGCCGACGCCGCCACCCAGTTCGCGAGCGAGAGCCACGCGATGGGCCCCCACGCGCTGCACTACACCCTGCGCCAGCCACTCGGCGTGGTGGGTGCGATCAGTCCCTGGAACCTCCCGCTCTACCTGCTGACCTGGAAGATCGCGCCCGCCCTCGCTGCCGGGAACACCGTGGTCGCCAAGCCCAGCGAGGTGACGCCGCTGACGGCCTTCCACCTCGCGCGCCTGGCGAAGGAGGTCGGTCTCCCCAAGGGCGTCCTCAACATCGTGCACGGGAGCGGTCCGGGAGCCGGCGCGCCGCTGGTGGACCATCCACGGGTGAAGGCCATCACCTTCACCGGAAGCTCCCGTGTGGGCCGTCAGATCGCGGCACAGGTGGCGCCCAGCCTGCGCAAGGTCTCGCTGGAGCTCGGGGGCAAGAACGC
>DATGQN010000041.1:0-12763 GCA_035304185.1 Myxococcaceae bacterium | reverse complement strand
CACCCTCCGGCCGAGGACCTGAGGGCGTTGGGCGGTCCCCGCGCCCGCCGCGCCGAAGACGCCACCCCCGCTCCGGGGCCGCCACCCCGTCCGGATGGACCCGCCACGCACGCCGAAAAACCCCGGCACCCGCTGCCGCGGTCGAAGCCCACCGACCTCCACGCCCGACATCGGGAGCCTTGATGAAACCGCTGGATCCCCGACTCCTGCGCCACGCCCGGGCGGCGCGGCGCCATGTCCTGCTCACCGCAGGGTTGGGAGGCCTCACCGCCGCGCTGGTGGTGGGGCAGGCGCTGGTGATCGCGCAGGCCGTCGCGCCGGTGGTGCGGGGTGAGGCGGGCTGGGACGGGATCCAGCGGGGGGTGGTCGCGCTGCTGGGGTTGCTGCTGCTGCGGGGGCTCCTCGCCTGGGCCCAGGAGCGTTACGCGGTGCGGGCCGCCCACCGGACCATCGGCGAGTTGCGGGAGCAGGTGATTGCACACGCCCTCGCCCTGGGGCCGAGGTGGCTCTCTTCGGGACAGGGGCCGGAGCTTGCGACGCTGGTGACCCGGGGACTGGATGCGCTCGAGCCCTACTTCGTGCGCTACCTGCCCCAACTGCTGCTGGCGGCGACGGTGACGCCGGCCACGCTCGCGGTCGTTCTCGGTCTGGATCTCATCTCGGCGGTGCTCATCGCCGGCACCCTGCCGCTGGTGCCGATCTTCATGATCCTGGTGGGACGGCTGACCCAGGACACCGCGCTTCGCCGTCTGGTCGTGATGCAGCGCCTGGGTGGCCAGGTGCTGGACCTGCTGGCCGGTCTGCCCACGCTCCGCGCGCTGGGACGTGCCGACGGGCCGGGCCGCCGCGTCCGCATCCTGGGTGAGGCGAACCGCAAGGCGACGCTGGGAACGCTTCGCGTGGCCTTCCTCTCGGGCATGGTGCTCGAGCTGCTCACCACGCTCTCGGTGGCGCTGGTCGCGGTCGGCGTGGGCCTGCGCCTGGTTCACGGGGAGCTCGACCTGGTGACCGGCCTGGCGGTGATCATCCTCGCGCCCGAGTGCTACCTGCCGCTTCGGCAGGTGGGGACCCACTTCCATGCATCGACCGACGGGATGGCCGCCGCCTCCAAGGCCTTCGACGTCCTGGCCCTGCCGCTTCCGCCGAAGGGAGCGGTGCCTTCTCCCCCGCTGCGTGGCGCGACGCTCGCCTTCGAGGGGCTCGGGGTCCGGACCGGGGCCGCGGGACGTCTGGCCCCGGCATCCCTGACCGCGCGGCTCGGGGGGCCCATCTCACCCGGACCGGGGACGCCCGGTCAGATCATCGCGCTCACCGGCGCGAGCGGATCCGGAAAGACCACCGCCGCGCTCGCGCTGCTGGGCCTGGTCACCCCGGATGAAGGGCGGGTCGTGGTCACGCCACAGGGCCGATCGCCGCTGACGCTCGCCGAGCTCGATCGGGAGGGATGGTGGTCGCAGATCACCTGGATTCCGCAGCGGCCGGTGCTCCCGCCCGGCACCCTGCGTGAGGCGGTTCTTGCCTTGCGTGGTCACCCCGGTGCGCAGCAGGCACCGGATGCAGCACTGGACGAAGCGGCGGGCCTCACCGGGCTCGATCGGGTCCTCGCCTCGCTCCCGGAGGGATGGGACACCCGCATCGGCCAGGGAGGACTCGGGCTCAGCGTGGGACAGCGACAGCGGGTGGCGCTGACCGCCGGGCTTCTCGGCGACGCGCAGGAGCGTCCCCTCATCATCCTGGATGAACCCACCGCCCACCTGGACGCCGAGGGGGAGCAGGCGGTGCTGTCCACCTTGAGGCGGTGGCGGGCGCAGGGACGGACGGTGATCGTCATCGCCCACCGCGCGACGTTGATCCGTCTGGCGGATGTGGTGGTCCCGGTGCGCGATGGGCCGGTCGCTGAAGGAGCAGCTGCTGCGGGGAGGGCGGCATGAGCGGACAGGCCATGCGTTCGGGAGCCTGGGCAGAGCGGCTGCGCGGTGCCGAGGTGCTGCTGTTCCCTTCACGTGCCACCGGGGAACAAGGACGTCGTCCTGTCGGGGGAAAAGGCCGCAGGGGATGGTGGGAGGTCCTCCAACGGCACCCTCTGCGGCGGGTGCTCCCCCTGGTGGAGCTGGATGGGAGGCGCTTTCGTCGGGCGGTGTGTCTGGGGGCCCTGTCGCTGGGGAGCGCGGTGGGCTTGAGCGCGATGGCCGCCTGGCTCATCGCCCGCGCCTCGCAGATGCCGCCGGTCCTCGAGCTGAGCCTCGCCGTGGTGATGGTGCGCGCCTTCGGGATCTCCCGTGGCGTGTTCCGCTACCTCGAGCGGCTGGTGTCCCATGACGTGGCGCTGCGGGGCATGACCTCCCTGCGGGTGAACCTCTACGAGAAGCTGGCGTCCGGCCGCATCGAGACCACCGCGGGTCTCCGGCGCGGCGCGCTGCTCGAGCGGGTGGGGACGGATGTCGACGCCGTGGGGGACTTCGTGGTGCGCGGGCTGCTCCCGGCTTGCGTGGCTGCGGTGCTCGCCCTCGCCAGCGTGCTCTTGGTGGGGGGGATCCTGCCTTCCGCGGGACTTGCGCTGCTCGGGTGCATGCTGCTCGCGGGCGTGCTGGGCCCGTGGCTCTCGGCCCGATCCGCGCGGGAGCTGGAGCTGCACACCGCCCGGGCGCGGACCGAGATGACGGCCACCAGCCTGGAGCTCCTCGAAGGGGCGGGGGAGCTGACGGTGTCCGGAGCGGCTCCGGAGCGGCTTCTGGCGCTGCGTCGCGCGGACGAGGCGCTTTCACGTGCAACTGATGCAGGTGCACACATCGCCGGGATCGCGGGTGCGATGGGTGTCTGGGCCCAAGGGTCGGCGGTGCTTGCGGCCTTGGTTCTGGGCGTCCCGGCGGTGACCACGGGAGCACTGGATCCCATTCTGCTCCCGGTCATCGTGCTGGTGCCGCTGGCGGCCTTCGAGGCCCTGGTGCCCCTATCCGCGGCGGCGGTGCAGTTCCATCGCTCGGGTCAAGCGGCCGCGCGCATCCTCGCCCTGTTGGATGAGGCCGGAGAGGCCGACGTGAAGCCCCCTGCGGTGTGCAGGGGGGAGACCGCGCAGCTCGAGGCGCGGGGACTGCGCTGTGGTTGGCCGGGACATCCCGTCGTGCTGGAAGACGTGGCGTTGTCGTTGCGCCCGGGCCGCGTTGTCGCGGTGGTGGGGCCGTCGGGTGTGGGGAAGAGCACCCTGCTCATGACGTTGGCGGGCCTGCTGCCTCCTGCCGGCGGAGCGTTGTGCACCGGCGGGTCAGGGCCCGACGTGGCGGATGGCGTGACACTGCAGCAACGTGGCTTCTTCGCCGCCGAGGACGCCCACGTGTTCGCGACCAGCGTGTTCGAGAACCTGCGGGTCGTGCGCGGTGACCTGACCCGGGAGGATGCCGCAGAGGCGCTACGTTGGGCGGGGTTGTCCGGATGGCTCGGGTCGCTCCCCGAAGGTCTCGACACGCTGCTCGGGCCGGATGGGAGCTCCATCTCGGGAGGGGAGCGTCGCCGACTGCTGCTGGCCCGCCTCCGCCTGAGCCCCAAGCCGCTGCTCTTCGTGGACGAGCCCACCGAGCATCTGGACCCCGCCTCGGCGGACGCGCGGATGGATGCGCTCATGGCGCTCGCACGAGGTGAGGCCGGCGCCGAGGTCCCGCAACGGGGGGTTGTGATCGCCACCCATCGCGTGAGTGCGCTGGCGGCGGCTGACGAGGTGCTCCTGCTCGGGCACGTGGCCGGTGCGGCCCCTCTCGCTCCGGCGACCATTGTCGCGCGGGGCACCCACGTCGAGCTGCTCGCCTCCCACGCCGCCTATCGCTGGGCGCTGGAACAGGAGCGTGCGGAAGGGGAGGGGGTGGCCGGCTGAGGACCCACGTCTGTCCTCCGCCCCGCCCTGTCGGCTCAGCCCGGGACCTCGGTGGGATCCCGGCCGTTGGCGACGCCGGCGAGACCGGTCGCAAGCGTGTGGTGCACCCCGTTCCCGAGCTGGGCCACCCCGCCCCCCGTCGCCGGCCGAGCGAACCGTTCCAGGACCCGGTCGAGCCTCCGGTGGGCCTCGGCGATGCGCGAGCGGGGAATCCTCCCGTCCTCGACCGCGTGGACCACCGCCTCGATCGCCTCGTGTTGCACCTCGGCGCGGTGGCAGACCAGAAAGAGGTCCACGCCGGCCTGGGTCCCGCGGACCGCCGCCTCACCGACCCCGTAGTGGTCGGCGATGGCGCGCATCTCGAGATCGTCACTCACCAGCAGCCCGTCGAAGCCCAGCTCCTCGCGCAGCATTCCCTGCAGCACGCGGTGGCTCATCGTCGCCGGCACCCCCGGGTCCAGTGCATCGAACACCACGTGCGCGGTCATCAGCGAGGCGAGGCCCGCGCGTGCCCAGGCGGCGAAGGGGACCAGCTCCACCTGCCGGAGCCGCTCGAGATCATGGGGAAGGTGGGGCAGCTCCAGGTGGCTGTCCTGCGAGGTGTCGCCGTGCCCGGGGAAGTGCTTGCCACAGCTCGCGACGCCGCCCGCTTCCAGCCCCCGTCCCAGCGCCACGCCCAGGCGCGCGACCTCCTGGGGATCGTCGGAGAAGGCGCGGTCACCGATGACCGGGTTCTGCGGGTTGGTGTCGATGTCGAGCACCGGCGCGAAGTCCCAGTCGAAGTGCAGCGCCCGCAGCTCGTGCGCCAGGAGCCGGCCCACCCGTTCGATGGCCTCGGCATCGCCGCGCGCGCCCAGCTCCCGCATGGCGGGCAGGGAGGTGAAGGGGGCCCCCCGCAGTCGCGCCACCCGGCCTCCCTCCTGATCGACCGACAGGAGGAAGGGACGTCCGGCGCGGGCTTTGAGTTCGGCGTTCAGCGCCGCGGTCTCCTCGGCGGAGCCGATGTTCCGGCGGAAGAGGATGGCTCCGCTCACGCCGGCATCCATGAGCTCGAGCAGCGCCGCGTCGGGCTGGGTTCCGGGAAATCCCACCATGAAGAGGCGGGCGACATCGCGATGGAGCTGGGACATGGCGGGCACGAGGGAGAGGGTGGGCGTCGAATCTCGCAGGAGCGCGGACGGATGGCCTGTCTTGCAGCGGTGTCAGCGTCGTCACGGCGGCTGGACGGGTAGGCAGGCAGCCGAGAATACTGCCCCATTCAGCCCCGGCTTTCGGTGTGCGCCGAACAGGGGGCGGAATGGAGTCGCTCGTGTCGGTCATCGGTCCTCAGCATGCAGTCCCCGATCTCGCCCCCCGGGCGCAGGCTTCGGTGGCGCGCCCTGCGCTGGAGCGCTCCGCCCCGACCCCCCGTGCCGAGCTGCAGGCCCGCGCCCACGCCGTCTCGCTCCTGGCGGGCGTGACCTCGCGTGAAGGTGCCGCGCCCGGCCCACAGGCCAGCTCCGACGGTTTCGACATCGCCGGCCGCGAGGGCGTGGGCGGCAAGAGCCTTCTCGGCGCGCTGGGTCGTCTCCTCGAGAGCACCCGCGACTCCACCGACGCGGTCCAGCACACCCCGGCGGGTGGAGGGGGCAGCACGGCCGCTGCCGCTCCGACGTCCACGGCCGCGCCTCCCGCGCCCGCGGCTCCCGCCGAGGTTTCCCGACCCGCAGTGCGACTGCAGCCGCCGGTCCCGGTGGAGCATGGCCAGCTGGCCTACCTCCCCGTGGCGGGCTCCCGCCTGTTTGCGCAGGGCACCGCCGACAAGCACGCCATCGATCCCTCGGACATCCGCCAGGGTTCGGCCAACGACTGCTGGCTCCTGTCCTCACTGGCGAGCATTGCCGTCGGGCGTCCGGAGCTCATCGAGCGCAACATCCGGGATCTCGGAGATGGGACCTACGAGGTGACCCTCTACGAGTCGGTGAGTGACGGTCTCTTCGGCGACGCCAAGACCTTCGAGAAGGTGCGGGTGGTGATCGACGCCGAGCTGCCCACCTATGAGGGCTTTGAGGTCCGCGCCTACGCCGAGGC
Source organism: Myxococcaceae bacterium (assembly GCA_035304185.1). Classification (GTDB taxonomy): domain Bacteria; phylum Myxococcota; class Myxococcia; order Myxococcales; family Myxococcaceae; genus DATGQN01. Next base: position 6,828 of record DATGQN010000041.1, on the reverse strand, counting down.
GGTCCCGGAGGACGACGGCACCCCCGAGCTCTGGGCGGCCCTCTACGAGAAGGCGGTGGCACACCACCTCGGGGGCTACGGTGCCTTCACCAACCGCAGCGGCGTCGACGGGCTCGAGCTGGTCTCCGGAGCCATCGCCACCCAGCACATCGCCTCCCAGCTGGAGTTCAGTCAGGTGGAGGAATGGTTCCGCAAGGGGGATGGGCTCGCCGTGGTCTCCATGCCCGCGGATCTCGCCCCCGAGTTCGAGGCCTACCGCGATGGCACCCTGATGGCCGAGCACGTCTACTACGTGTCGGACGTGGACGCGGCGACGCAGACCGTGGAGATCCGCAACCCCTTCGGTTGGGACCACCCTGCCATCCGGATGCCCTGGGACACCTTCAAGCACACCCTGGGTTGGATCGATCACGGCCAGCTGCCCGCCTGATGCGCGCCACGGTTGAGGGGAGCTTCGGGCATGGCGGCTGATCCCCGCGAGCTGGTGCTGCAGGCGAACACCCAGCTGCCCCTGTCGGCTGAGGTGCGGCTCGGCGCCGGGAACTTCTGGAAGGCCCGCTACACCGCCCCGGATGGCGAGGAGCAGGAGGGGCTCACCTGCGGCCTGTGGATCGTGGAAGGCAGCGGCCAGCCGCAGCGCCATCTCCGCGTTCACCCCGGCGCGTCGTTGCGGATCGCCGACTTCCGGCTCGAGGTCCGGGAGATCTCCGAGCGGCAGGTGCGCCTGAGCATCACCGCCGCCTGAATCCTTCCGGACGGGTACGGAAACGGCCGCGCGTGGACTACGTTGCCGCGCGCCATGACCCTCCCCAACTCTCCCAAGGAAGCCCACGCACGCCTGGAGGCGCTCTCCCGCCGCCTCGCCGACGCCGAGACCCGCGAAGAGGCCCTCGTCGAGCTCCGGGCCCTGGCTGAAGCGGCGAAGTCCGCGCCGGTGGGCGCGCCGCTGCGCACGGTGACCGTCCGGGTCGCCATGGGAACCGCCCAGGAGGAGCTGCACCTGCTCCTGCTCCCGAGCATCTTCAGCCCCGAAGCGTGGGCCCAGACCTTCCTCGAGGGCCTGCTGCGGGTCCCCCTCGAAGAGTACGAAGGACGCTCCCTGGTGGAGATCGGCGCGGGTTCCGGCTGGATCTGCATCGCGCTGGCCCGATTCACCGGACTGCAGCGCATCCTGGGCACCGACCTCAACCCGCAGGCGCCCGCGGTAGCGTGGTGCAACGCCTGGCTCAACGGCGATGAGGCGCTGGTCTCCCGGCTGTCGTTCGCGGTGAGCGACCTGCTCGACGACGTGCCGCAGCGGCAGTTCGACTTCGTGGCCGGCTGCATCCCGCAGGTCCTGCGCTCCGAAGGGCTCCCGTCCCTGGTCAGCGGGGATGACGATCCTGCGCTCCTCCTCGACCTCTCCAACTACTGCGCAGTCCAGAACGTCTACGAGGATCACTTCGGCCTGGGCCTCATCGCGCGGCTCCTGGACGAGGTTCCCGAGCGGCTGAACCCCGGTGGAAGGCTGCTGCTCAACCTCGCCGGCCGGCCCGGGCGCGCCATCATCGAGCGCATGTTCCGCCGGCGTGGCTTCAGCACCCGCGTGCGGATCACCCGGCGGGTGAAGCAGGCCTCGGACACCGACATCCGGCCACTGGTCGAACTCGAGGCCCGCACCGGTCGGGCGTTCGAGTTCTTCATGGATGCCCACTCCGCCGAGCCCCTCCCCGCGGCGACGAGCCACGGATGGCTCGCGGCAGGTCATCCCATCTGGCACGAGGTGAGCGTCTGGGATGCGCACCTCACCTGGCCGCGGCCCACGTTGGCGCTCCGCGCGGCGCTGGACCGGCTGGGCCTCCGGCACCTCAACGCGGACCTGGATCTCGGTGCCACCAGTGAGGAGCAACTGGGGTTCGTGGCGCAGCTCGCGGAGCGGATGGCGGACGATGGGCGGCTCCCCTATGCGCACGAGGCCGGCGACGTCGACTTCCGCGAGACCGTGGTCCGCTACCTGGCGCGCTACTTCGGATTGAACCTCGCGCCGGGTTCGGTGTTCGTGGCCCCCGAGCGGACGGTGGCGGTGCACACCCTGCTGCTGGCCACCTGCGATCCGGGAGACTCGGTCCTCATCTCCCGCTCGCTGCTCCCGGTCTATGAGGAGGCGCTGAACAAGGCGAACGTCCAGCGCACCCTGGTCCACGACACGCTCGCCGAGATCCGCGAGCTCATCACTGCCTTCACCCCGAAGGTCGTGCTGCTGAGCATCCCCCCCGCCGAGCGCACCAACCTCTCGTCCCTGCGCCACATCGTGGCCGACGCCGCCAAGCGGGGGATCCTGGTGGTCGTCGATGAGAGCGAGCACTTCCGGATCACCGGCGAGGTGGAGTCCCGCACCCTTTTCGAGTTCCTCGCGCGCAACGAGGAGGGCCGCGAACACCTGGTGGTGCTCTACGGGCTCATCAAGAACGTGGTGTACCCGGACCTGGCGCTCTCGCTCATGTTGCCGGTCCCGCCCACCCTGGCCGCGGATCTCGAGGTCGCCGCCGAGACCACCTACTCGCGGGTGAGCACGCTGGCGCAGCACTTCTATGCGCGGACCTTCGCCGAGCTCCTCTCCGTGCGGCTCTCGTTCGGTGCACCCTGGGAGCCGCCCCCGGTGAACGCGCGTCCGGTGGAGCTGCCCCGCTCTGCCCGCATCGTGGAAGCCCACACCTCACCGGCCTTCGCCCCGAAGATCTTCCGTGAGGACGATCCGCGACTCGTGCGGCTCGACTACGGCGAGAACGAAGTCGCCCTCCCGCCGCCGTTGGTGGAGGGGCTGTTGGCCTCGGCGCTCGTGCCTCCGGGCGCGCAGGTGGAGACCGGCCTGTGCGGGGCGGTGGCCGCCTTCCTCCTGGAGACCCGCGGCGTGCGCTACGACGCCTCGGAGATCGTCCCCGCCGCCGGGGTCTGGCCGCTCATGCACGATCTCGCCCTGGTGCTCTCGCGTCAGTTGGGCCGTCCGGCGCGGGTGTGGCTGGTGACCCCCGCGTACGGGATGCTCGCCCCGACCTGGCGCTTCGCCGGCTGCGAGGTGCTCCAGGGCACGCTCGGCGAACTTCTGCAGCGAGACGGCGGCGTCGACGCGGTGGTCATCTCCCAGCCGGCCAATCCCGCGGGCCGCTACCTCCGGCACCGGGAGCTGGTCTCGCTGGCGGCGTGGGTGGTGGAGCACCGCGCGTGGCTGATCTCCGATGAGATCTTCGGGCTGCTCAACCTGACCAACCTCACCGCCGAGACGGTGAAGAGCCCGGTGGGCCTCGAGCTGGCAGTCCCCGGCATCGGCGAGCGCACCCTGCTCCTGGGAGGCGTGGCCAAGGAGTACGCGGCCGGAGGGCTGCGCGTGGGGTGGATGGCGTCACGCGACCCCGCGCTGCTGGAGGCGATGCGGGCGGTGTGTCTCGCGCCCCTGCCGCGGATCGCCGCGCAGGCTGCGGCCTGGGTGTATGCCGCCCATGCGCGCGGGCGCGATGGTGAGCTGCTGCATCCCGAGCGTCATCATGCGCTCATCTCCTGGCTCTCGGAGCTCCGGCGTTCGCTGGAGCAGAAGCGCAGGCGACTGAGCGCGGTGCTCCCTTCCGGCGAGCCGGAGGAGGGGGAGCTGGGAGGACTGTTCGTCGCGCCCAACGTGGAGGGGTGGCTCGGCCGCCAACTTGATGGCGAGCACCTCACCGTCGAGAACCTCCCGGCGAAGATCTACGAAGCGACCGGCGTGGTCCTCAACGGCGGCGACTGGATCGGTGATCGGTCCCGCGTGCGCGCGGTGTTCTCCCTCCCCGACGCCACGCTGGATCGGGCGGTGGAAGCGCTGGCGGCGTTGAAGCGCCGCATCGAGGACTGACGCGCTCCGGAGAGGCGCCGCTACTCGGTGGCGTCCTGTGGCGCCTCGGGGGGACGGCGCAGGCGGACGCGCCGGACCCTGCGGGGGGTGGCGTCGAGCACCTCGAAGGACCAGCCATCCCGCGCATGAATGACCGCGCCGCGCTCAGGGATTCGACCGGCGAGCAGCATGACCAATCCCGCGAGCGTCGAGACACCCTCGTCATCCGGGAGCTCGATGTTCAGCGCGCGGTTGATCTCCCGCAGTGGCGCATCACCTGCTGCGAGGTAGGCGCCGTCCGGCTCCTCTTCCACGAGCAGCTCGGGCTGTTCGTGCTCGCTGAAGATGTCGCCCACCACCTCCTCGACCAGGTCCTCCACGGTGACCAGGCCCTCCACGCCGCCGAGCTCGTTCACCACGATCGCCAACTGCGTGCGGCGCTTCTGGAGCTCCTTGAGCGCGTCGATGGCGGGCTTGGTTTCGGGGATGAAGAAGATGGGACGCAGCGCATCCTCGAGGACGATGAGCTCCTTCTCGAGCACCAGCGCGATGAGGTCCTTGGCCAGCACGTAACCGACGATGTTGTCGATGCTGCCCTCGTACACCGGCATCCGTGAGTGGCTGCGCTCGAGCAGCACCCGGCGCACCATCTCCGCATCCGCGCGGCGGGGGATGGCGACGATCTCGCTTCGGGGGATCATCGCCTCGGAGACCCAGAGGTCTCCCAGCTCCACGGCGCGGCTGGCGATCTCTCCGGCATTGATGTCCAGGGTCCCGGCGGCGGCGGCCTCACCGATCATCGCCTGCAGCTCCTCCTGGGACATCCGCGCTTCGGTGAAGTTGGTGCTGTCGCCGAAGAGGCGGAGCACCAGGTTGGAGCTCGCGGTCAGCAGCCACACCAGCGGCCGCCCCAGCGTCGCCATGAGCCGCAGCGGCGCCGCGATGGTCAGCGCATAGGACTCGCTGTACTTGAGGGCCAGGGACTTGGGCACCAGCTCGCCGAGCACCAGCGAGAGGTAGGAGATGAGCGCCACAACCAGGAAGAGGGCGACCTGGTCGGCGGCCGAGGCCGGGACGCCCAGCGACACCAGCACCGGTTGGAAGCGGCCGGCCAGCGACGCACCTCCGAAGGCACCCGCGGTGGCGCCGATGACCGTGATGCCGATCTGAACGGTGGCCAGGAAGCGCTCGGGCGCCTCACGGAGCCGGCTCACGTCGAGGGCGCGTCGGCTCCCCTCGTCCTTCAGCTCCTGCAGCCGGGTCTTGCGGACATTGATGATCGCCAGCTCGGCGCCCGCGAAGATCCCGTTCAACAGGGTCAATCCCAGAATGACCCCAAGCTCTATCCACATGCGGAGGTCTTAGGACATTTCAGGCGCCATTTCGCCATCGCTTCGGGACCCGTCACCCGCGTTCTTCCTCTAACCGTTGCGGTGCGGGTGGTCCTGCCGGCGGCTCAGGATGAGCAGCACCAACACCGCTGCTGCGAGCACCAGGGCCCACACCATCCAATCCGCCACGGGAGCGCGGACGGCCTGCGCCTGGAGGGTGGCTGACAGCGCGAGCGACATGGATGGCCTCCTGGAAGCCCACCCACGGTTGGGGACCTGGACGCAGGTGGGTCGAATGGATGGACGACGTGCGGCCCCACCTTCACAACCCTCCACACCGGGGAGGCTCGGCCGGGCAGGAGGGCAGGCGACTTCACACCCGGACGTCATGCGGGCGGGCTCGCGCGCGGCGCCCATCGGTGCGACGCTGCCGGGCCCGCGAGGCGAGGCCTCCGCGTCTCTCGTTGCCTCCCGCCCACGAGGAACCACCGATGCCCGAGATCGAACCCATCACCATGGAGCTCACCCTCAAGGCGTCGCCCGAGCGGGTCTATGACGCCTACACGTTGAAGTCGGAGCTCGAGCTGTGGTTCGCGCAGCAGGCCACCATCTCCGCCGAGGCCGGGGGAAGGTGGCGCTACACCTGGCCCGGAGAGATGGCCGCCGAGGGCCGGATCCTGGAAGCAGAGCGACCGCACCACCTGGTCTGGAGCTGGGAGAAGTCCATCCAGGGGGAGCACGAGGTGGCGTCGCAGGTCGTCAACACCTACACGTTCGAGGCGGTCGAAGGCGGGACGCGGATGCGGCTCGTGGAGTCGCAGCACGACAGCCGGGCCATGCGCGACATGAGCGTGGGCGGCATCGAGCAGATGCTGGTGACGCTGAGGGCCTTCCTCGAGGAGGGGACCGTGGTCGACTGGGACGCGCTGTCTCAGCCGGGCTGAGCGGGCGTCTCGGAGCCCTCGGGACGGGTGTGGCCGAGATCATCCTCGCGCGGCGCCACGCCGGTGACCTTCTCCACGGCCCACTCCAGCCTGCGGAAGAAGCCGATTGCGTCCAGCGGACGGTTCAGCCAACCGGTGGTGATGCAGTAGTGCCGCTCGTAAGGCCAGGTGTGGTGCACCTGGTGGTGCGCCCGTCCCAGGACCACCCCCCAGTCCTGCAGGCGCGCCACCACCGGATGCGGCTCGGCCTGATGCGCCCACTTGTGGAACTGGTTGGTCGCCAGCACCCCCAGGCTCAGCGCCAACAGGAAGGCCTGCAGCAGCGGGGTGATCATCCAGTGCGCGGGCAGGGTGAGTGCGGGGACCAGCGCGAAGAGGCTCACGAAGCAGTTGTGCCCATTGGTCGCGGCGAACCCATGTCGGGTGATGTCCAAGGGGTCGTCGTGGTGCACCCGGAAGGGGACGATGAAGGTCGGTCCCAGCACCGGCAGGTCCCGGCTGCCCCAGGTGTCGAAGCCCCAGTGGACCAGCCCGCTCACCAGATCCGCCAGCACGTAGCCCACCGCCGCCACGGCCAGGATCGCGAGCCATCCGCCCAGGCCCGAGGTCGCGCCCACCACCTTCCAGCCCAACACCCCACAGGCAATGAAGAAGGCCACCACGCTCAGCCGCTCGAGCAGGGAAGGCGTCCGCGGTCCGATGGCATCTGGGG
>DATGQN010000040.1:0-8979 GCA_035304185.1 Myxococcaceae bacterium | reverse complement strand
TTCCGGGATGCGGTCATTCGGCCAGTGGTAGCGGCGGCTGTAGGTGATGACCCGGTAGCGCTCCCGGAACGCCTCGAGGTTGGCCTCCCAGGTCCGCATGTCGCTGAACCCGCCGTGAATGAGGATCACCGTCTCGCCGGTCCCCCGCTCCTCATAGGCGAGCTGTGTGTTGCCGAGCTGAATGGTCGCCATCAGGAGGGGAGGCTGAGGGACGGTGCCGTGGGCGGCAATGCCGCGGCCGACGCATGGCGGTGGCAATCCCCTGCGGGCGACGCTCAGACGGCGGCGAAGCGTCGTGACGTCGCCCAGCGGATGGGCACACGCTGCTGGGGGGCAGGTGGACGGATCGAGGTGCCCACGCCTGTCCGGGGTGGCTCGCCGAGGCACGCGGGGCTTCTCGCCCGACGGTGGCCGGCCCGAGCGCACCCCGTCTCAGGACCCCGTTTCGAGTGACTGTCCCCGCAGCCGGAGCGAGTTGCCGATCACCGAGACCGAGCTGAGGCTCATGGCGGCCGCGGCGAACATCGGTGAGAGCAGGATCCCGAAGTGGGGAAAGAGCAGTCCGGCGGCGATGGGGATGCCGAGCGTGTTGTAGCCGAAGGCGAAGAACAGGTTCTGGCGGATGTTCGCCATGGTCATGCGCGAGAGCTTCCGGGCCCGCGCGATGCCCCGGAGATCGCCCTTCACCAGGGTGACCCCCGCGCTCTCCATGGCCACGTCGGTCCCGGTGCCCATGGCGATGCCAACGTCGGCGAGCGCCAACGCCGGCGCGTCGTTGATCCCATCGCCTGCCATGGCGACGGTCTGCCCTTCCGCCTTGAGGGATTCGATCTTCGCGGCCTTCTGGTCGGGCAGGACGCCCGCGATGACATCGTCGATCCCAAGCTTGGCCGCCACGGCCCGCGCGGTGGTCTCGCTGTCGCCGGTGAGCATGACGATGCGCAGACCCTCCGCGTGCAGCGTGGAGATCGCCTCGAGGGTGCTCTCCTTGATGGGATCCGCGACGCCGATGAGGCCCGCGAAGCGCCCATCGATCGCCGCGTACATGACCGTCTGGCCCTCGGAGCGCAGCGACTCGGATCGCTCCGACAGGGGGCCGGCCTCAACCCCGAGGTCGGCCATCATCGCGAGATTTCCCAACGCAACGCTGCGGCCACCGACCGTGCCGCGCACGCCTTTGCCGGTCACCGACTCGAAGCCCTCCGCCTTCGGCACCCGGTGCCCCTTTGCCTCGGTGCCGCGGACGATCGCGGCTGCAAGGGGGTGCTCGCTGCCGCGCTCGACGGCCGCCGAATGGGAGAGCAGCGTCGCCTCGTCGAACCCTTCGGCGGGCACCACGCTGACCAGCTCCGGGCGTCCTTCGGTGAGGGTGCCGGTCTTGTCGACGACGAGCGTGGTGACGTCGCGCAGGGACTCGATGGCCTCGGCGTCGCGGAAGAGGACGCCTGCTGAGGCGCCCTTTCCGGTCGCGACCATGATCGACATCGGCGTGGCGAGGCCGAGCGCACACGGACAGGCGATGATGAGTACCGCGATGGCGTTGATGAGGGCGTAGGCCATCCGGGGTTCCGGCCCGACGAGGGACCAGATGATGAACGTCAGGATCGCGACGAGGACGACGGTGGGGACGAAGTACGAAGAGACGACGTCCACCAGTCGCTGAATGGGGGCGCGGCTGCGCTGGGCCTCGGCGACCATGTTCACGATGCGCGAGAGCAGGGTCTCCGAGCCGACCTTCTCGGCCTCCATCACGAGCCCGCCGGTGCCGTTGACGGTCGCGCCGATGATCGCGTCCCCCGGTCCCTTTTCCACCGGGATGGGCTCACCGGTGACCATGGATTCGTCGACGTGGCTTCGGCCCTCGAGGACCCTGCCGTCCACGGGGACCTTCTCGCCGGGGCGCACGCGCAGCCGATCGCCCCGGTGGACGTGCTCGAGCGGGATGTCCTCTTCGGTGCCGTCCTCGCGGATGCGGCGCGCGCTCTTGGCCGCCATCCCGAGGAGTTTTTTGATGGCCTGTCCGGTCTGGCTCCGCGCCCGGAGCTCGATCACCTGGCCCAGCAGGATGAGGGTGACGATGACCGCGGCCGCTTCGAAGTAGACCCCGACCTCACCGTTGTGGCGGAAGGAGAGGGGGAAGAGTCCGGGAAAGAGCGCCGCGACGACGCTGTAGCCATAGGCCACGCTCACACCGAGGCCGATGAGTGTGAACATATTCGGGCTCAGGTTCTTCACCGAGGCCACGGCCCGCTCGTAGAACGGCCACGCGGACCAGAGGCACACCGGCGTCGCCAGCAGCAGCTCGAGGTAGACCCGGCTGCGCCCCGGGAGCAGACCCGAGATGGGCTGTCCGGGCAGCATGTCGAGCATCGCGATGGCGAAGAGCGGGATCGTGAAGACCGCGGCGATCCAGAAGCGCCGGATCATGTCGTCGAGCTCGGTGGTGTCCTCTTCCGTGTCGAGCGTCAGCGTCTTGGGCTCGAGCGCCATCCCGCACTTGGGGCAGCTCCCCGGGCCGATCTGCTCGATCTCCGGGTGCATGGGGCAGGTGTAGATGGTGCCCGCCGGGACGTGCTCCTCATCCTGGGCCTCCTTGTCTCCAAGGTACTTCCCGGGCGAGGCGGCGAACTTCCTGCGGCAGCCTTCGGAGCAGAAGAACCAGGTCTTCCCTTCATGCTCATGGCGATAGGGAGAGCTCTCCGTGACCTTCATCCCGCAGACCGGATCGCGCAGGCCTTCGTCCGGATCCGGGCCATGACCATGGTCGTGGTGGGCGCCACCGTGCGCGTGACCGCGGCCAGCGCCGTGATCCGTGTGAGAAACCGCAGAGGCTTGGGCCGCGTACCTTTCGGGGTCCGCGGCGAACTTCCTGCGGCAGCCCTCTGAGCAGAAGAACCAGGTCTTCCCTTCATGCTCTTGGTGATGGGGAGAGTCCTCTGTGACCTGCATCCCGCAGACCGGATCGCGCACCGCTCCGTGGTCGTGGTTGCCGTCCGCACCGTGAGGCGCGTGTCCGTCGTGGCTCATGGTTCCTCGATCCGATCTGCTGGGGTGAACGCGACGGGCGGGGTCATTCGGGGGCGGACCGGTCGAGGGCGAGTTTGATCATGCCGAAGGGCCCCATCCCGGCCAGGGTTCCACCATCACAGAGGATGTCGACGCCGGTGAGGTAGCCGGCCCCTTCGCCCGCTGCACAGAACGCCAGGAGACCTCCGGCCTCTTCCGCGGTGCCGAAGCGCTTGATCGCGGCGAAGCGCAGCAGCGCGCCCGCGCCACTCTTCTCCTCGAGGCGGCCCATGTCGGTGTCGAAGGAGCCCGGAGAGACCGAGAGGATGCGGGCCCCCTTCGCACCGAACGCCATGGCCATCTGCTTCGAGTACCAGATCACGAAGGCCTTGCTCAGCGAGTAGGCCTGTCCCGCGCGCATGGCCTTCGGCAGACGGGAGGCGGCACCGATGAGCTTCTCCTCGAAGCCCTCCACGTCGGTGAGGGCGCGCTTGAAGACACGCTGGGGGAGGGCGACGCGGGGAAGGAGGTGTCCTGCGATCGAGGCGACGTTGACGAGCGCGAAGCCGGGCGTGGCGACCTGCAGCGCCGCCTGGGTGATGTGGACCGTGCCCACCGCGTTGATGCGCACGATGAAGTCCGCCGCACCCATCTGGGGGCTGACGCCGGCGGCGTGGACCACCGAGCCGATGCGCCCCAGGGTGGCAGCCTGTTCGAAGAGGGATTCGACCGCGCCACGATCGGTGATGTCGCAGCGGATGGGAGTGACGTCGATCCCCTGTTCGCGGAGGGTCTGGGCGGCCTGCTCGAGTTTGGTCTCGACCACGTCGCTGAGGACCACGTGGTGGTCACGGCCGAGCTGCTTGGCGGTCGCGAGGCCCATGCCTCCGACGGCTCCGGTGATGATGGTGATGGTTGTCATGGGCGGCATTGAAGCCAAAGGCGCGCAAGACACCAGGATTCCCTCCAAGGAGCTTCCTGAGGCCGACGGAGCCGGGAGGACCGTCACGGCACCGGAAGGCGCCTGGATGGCGTCTGCTCGCTCGCCGGTGGACGGCACCGGGGAGCCTCAGGTGACGTGGGGCCTGGGGCCAGGGGCCCGGGCTGTGAGATGTTTCCTCCCGTGTCTCCCGTCGAGCTGCTGAGGACCTACACGGATGTCGCCCCCCACCTCGAGGTGCTGGGTCGGCAGATGCGCGCGTGGATTGAGGCCCGCTCCGGAGCATTGGGCGTGCAGGTCGTCGACATGCGCGTGAAGTCTGCGGACAGCCTCGCGCACAAGCTCGGACGGCCGGACAAGGTCTACCGGCGGCTCGAGGACGTGACCGACGTGCTTGGGCTCCGGGTGGTGATGCTCTTCGAGGATCAGGTGGACCTGCTGGCCCAGCGTCTTCAGGCCGCGGGCGTTCCCATCCTGCGGCAGTACGGCGTCGATAAGCGCAAGCAGCTCGAGCCTTCGACCTTCGGCTATCGCTCCCTGCACGTGATCTGCACCGCGCCGGCGGAGCTCGACGTGCACCCCATGGTTCGCGCCTGGCCGTTCGAGGTGCAGCTGCGCTCGGTGCTCCAGCACGCCTGGGCCGAAGTCGAACACGGGCTCGGCTACAAGGCGCACTACGAGGTCCCGGCGCCCTTCCGCCGAAGGCTCGCGCGGGTGGCCGGGCTGCTCGAGCTCGCCGATGCGGAGTTCCTCGAGCTGCGCCGGAGCAAGGAGCGCTACGACGCCGAGATGCGGGACCTCGAGGCGCTCGCCTCGGAAGACGTCGCCCTGGACGCGCAGTCACTGCAGGCGCTGGCGCGGACCGGGCGGGTTGCGGAGCTTGATCTCGAGATCGCGCACCGCCTCGAGAAACCCCTGTCCCCGACCCTCTACCACCCGACCTTCCTCCTCCGGCTGCTCAAGGCGGCAGGACTGCCTCAACCGCGGGACGTCCTCTCCCGACTTGCTGAGTTCAGCCAGGCTCTGCCGGACTTCCTGCCGGGTTATGCGCGCTTCCTGCTGGAGCACACCGGTTTCGATCTGAGACGCCTGCCTCAGCTAGAGAGTGGCTATGCCCTCCACCTCCTCGCCCATTGGGTCGCCGCGCACGAGGATGCTTCGGAACCCGCTCGACTGGAGCGCCTGACGGAGCTGTTCCTGGCGACCGATCATCCGGAGGATCGCCGGTCCGCGCAGTTGAGCGGGCGAGCCCTGCTCCAGGCATTGGGGATGCGGAGCGCCTGAGGGTACGGCCTCCTGGCGTTCAGCTGGCGCCTCGGAGAGGCGGGGAGTTCGGCCAGGTCGGGGGAGAGGGCTCCGCGTCGGCCGACCAGCGACCGGTCGAGGGCCCGATGGAAGGCACTACGGAGGATTAGCTGAAGTGATGCCGGTATGGGGTGGCTATTAGGTTCGGTGGCTTTTGGCGCCGTCGTTCTTAGCTTTGGGCGTCACCAACCAAAGGACATCAAAATGAAACGTTTGAACGCATGGATGCAGCTGCTTCTGGGGCGTCTGGTCCAGCCGGCGAGCGCGCACTGCGACACGGCAGATGGGCCCGCGGTCGTCGACGGAATCCGCTCGTTGAAGAGCGGAAACATCAACTTCGCGCTCAAGTGGATCCATGAAGAAGCCGAAGGGGAGCTGCGGCCACTGTTTGAGCAGGTCCAGCGCGTCCGCAAGCTCGGTCCCGAGGCTGCAGAGGTCGCCGATCGGCTCTTCCTGGAGACGCTGATCCGCGTGCACCGCGCCGGTGAGGGCGCCGGGTTCGAGGGCATCAAGCCCACCGGGACAGAGCTTCCTCCCGAGGTGGTCGCGGCAGACGTGGCCCTGGTGGACGGGAACTTCGAACCGCTGCGGCAGCTCATCGCAGAGGACCGCCGTGCCGAGCTGGAGCGTCGCTACAATATTGCGATGTCGAAGAAGGGCTTTGACCCCGATGAGCTGAAGGCCGCACGCGACTACGTGGCCGCGTACGTCGACTACTTCAAGTACGCGGAGGGTGAAGACCACCATCACCATCACGGTGGCCATCACGGACATGGCCCCGCCCATCACGGGCACTGAGCCGTGCGCTGGCCTCTGTGGCTCACCCGCGTCGATGCCGGATCCATGGAGCCCACGCTCCATGACGGACAGCGGGTGTGGACGCGGATGCTGGGTCCTCGGACGCGGATCCGGCGCGGTGACCTCGTGGTCTTCGATTCGCCCGAGGTCGGCCGCCGGGTCCTCAAGCGGGTCATCGGACTGCCGGGAGAGCAGGTGGAGCTTCGTGGCGGAGAGGTCCTCATCGACGGCACCGCGCTCGAGGAGCCATACGCCACGCCCTCCTACTACCGGGGGCGCTTCGAGGTACCGGCCGAGCACTACCTCCTCTTCGGCGACCATCGGGACGCTTCGACCGACAGCCGCTCCTGGAGCCAGCCCTATATCCACCGCACGCAACTCATCGGCAGGCTGCTGTCGCCGGCTCGGCGTTGATGGAGCTCAGCGGGCGCCCAGACGCTCGGCTCACTTCAGCGCGGAGACTTTGAACTTCCGCGCCTTGATCTTCCCGTTGCGCAGGCCGTGAAGCGCACGCTCGGATCGCTCCCGACGGACGGCCACATAGGTGCGGGCCGGGTGGACGTCGATCTTCCCGACATCGCCTCCCTCGAGCCCGAGGTCTCCGGTCAGCGCACCCAGCACGTCGCCGGCGCGCAGCTTGTCCTGTCGTCCCCCCTCGATCAGCAGGGTCACCATGGCCGGCTTCCCGGGGGTCGGTAGTTCGGTGGCGCGCGCGAGATCCAGCTTGGCCCAGGTCAGCTTCTTTCCCTGGCGCTCCTCGATGAGCTCCGCCCGCTCCCGCTCGTTGCGTGAGCAGAGATTGAGCGCGAGACCCTTCTCTCCCGCGCGCCCCGTGCGGCCGATCCGGTGCGTATGCAGGTCAGGATCCTTCGGCAGCTCCCAGGCGATCACCGCGGGCAGCCCCTTGATGTCCAGCCCACGCGCCGCCACATCGGTCGCGACCAGGATGGTGCAGCTGCCGTTCGCGAAGCGGAGCAGCACCTCATCCCGCTCCCGCTGTTCGAGCTCCCCATGGAGGGCGAGCACCGAGTAACCACGCGCCTTGAGCTGGGTCGCCACCTCGCGGGTGTCCTCGCGGGTATGGCAGAAGACCAGCGCCGACCCGGGTCGGTAGGTGTGAAGGAGGAGCGCGAGCGCATCGAGCTTCTGCTTGGGGGCGACCTCGAAGAAGAGCTGCTCGATCTCCTGCTCGCTGTGAGTCGCATCCACGGTGACCTGGACCGGCTCCCGCTGGAGCTTCTGGCTCATGGTGCGGATCGCGGGCGGGAAGGTCGCCGAGAAGAGGAGCGTCTGGCGCTTCTTCGGAGTGTGTTTGACCACCGCGGTGATCTCCTCCGTGAAGCCCATGTCCAGCATCCGGTCGGCCTCGTCCAGCACCAGGACGCGCAGGTCGGTGAGGTCCAGGTTCTCGCGTTCGAGGTGATCGAGGATGCGACCCGGCGTCCCGACCACCACGTGCGGCGGGATCTGCAGCGACGGCGCCTGCGTGCGGCAGGGGACCCCTCCGCAGAGGGTGACGATCCGGAAGTTCGGGGTGAAGCGCGCGAGCCTCCGCAGCTCCGCGCTGACCTGATCCGCGAGTTCCCGCGTGGGGCAGAGGATCAACGCCTGGATGCGGGACTGGGCCACGGCGACCGCGGCGAGGGCACCGAGACCGAAGGCCACCGTCTTGCCACTGCCGGTCCGGGCCTGGGCGGTGACGTCCCTGCCTGCCAACAGCGGGGGCAGCGCGTGTTCCTGCACCGGCGTCATTTCGCTGAACTCGAGGACCTCCAGCGCGCGGGAGAGGTTGCTCGGAAGGGACAGCTCGGTGAAGGCGGTCATGCGGCCCACTAGCACCTTTCGGAGGTTCCGGTGGTGGGCTCACCGGCTCGCCGACCAACCCTCCGGGCGGCAAGCCGGGTACATCTGCTGGGCAGGAAGTGGGTGGACCTCCTGCCCGGGTGCTGCATCAGGCTCACCGTTCATCCCCCGAGCGGCGAGCCGTACCGGCGTTCCGGACGGACTACTTCTTGTCCTTCTTGCTCTGCTTCTCGGCCTTCTTGTCCTGCTTCTCCTTGGTCGAGAGCTTCGGCTTGTTGTCCGTCTTCGGCTTCTGGGTGCCCTTGGGCATGTGTCGCTCCGATGCGCGCGGTGGAACGGAGGGTGCGCGCACCGTGGATGCTAGGAGCAAAGCCAGCCGGCTGTCACAGGGGGGCCGGGACAATTCGGGCGCCGACTGCACGCTCGAGGCGGGCGATGGCTCCGGGCCAGTGAGGGAACCCTGGCCACGGGATGCCTGATCGGAGGCTTGGTGATGGCCGGAGCGGCTCCCCGTCGCGGAGGGCTTGGCGACGTGCGCGGAAGCCCGCTACCTCAGGGGCGTCAACCAACGCTCGAGCGCCTCGAGCGAGCCCAGCATCGAGACCCCTTCGGGGAGGGGCCGCAGGTGGGGGGCGAGCGCGCCACCGACCAGGACCTCGCAGGCGGCAGGGAGCGCGTCCCGGAGCTGCTGCAGCTGATCGACGTAGTGCCGCCTCGACGCGGGACGCTCCGCGCAGACGGTCGAGACCAACACCGCCCGCGCCCGGACCCGCGAAGCGGCCAGCCGGATCTCTTCACTGGGCAGGTTCGGCCCGAGGTAGGTGGCCTGCCATCCATGCGCCGAGGCGAGCAGCGAGACCAGGAGCGCTCCGAACTCGTGCAGCTCACCGGAGAGGGTGGTGGCCACAATCGTCCCCTTTCCTTCGTCGCCACGGTGGGTCCGCTGAATGCCGCCCAGGGCGTTGCGAAGCAGGGCGCTCGCCGCGTGCTCGTGGGCCACGTGGAAGGTCCCAATCTCCCAGCGGCGGCCGATCTCCTCGAACAGCGGTGGGAGCAGCTCGAGGACCAGACCGCGGAGCTCGGACCCGGCGATGGCCGCCTGAAGGAGCCGGTCCGCCCTGCTCAGG
>DATGQN010000039.1:0-3034 GCA_035304185.1 Myxococcaceae bacterium | reverse complement strand
ACCCCCTTCCCTCGCCTCCCCCCAGCCGAGCGCATAGGTGGAGCCTACCGAGCAGGGGATCGAGGACGGTGTAGAGGAACCTTGATCAACCCGGCCACGGGATCGGCTCAGTCTCAGGGCGCCGCCATCGGCCTAAGCCGTGCGCCAAGGCGCGCTGGTGGCCTCGTTCGGTGGACGATAGCGTCACAACATGACCAAGCCGACGAATCTACCCGCCATCGAGAAGGCCACCGGAAAGCCGTGGGGCGAATGGGTCCGAGGGCTGGATGCAGCTGGAGCGCGGGACCTCGCACACGCCGAGATCGCGCGCTTGGTCAACAAGCGCCTCGAGGGCCTCTCCAGGAGTCCCGGGTGGTGGGCTCAGGGGATCACCGTGGCCTACGAGCAGCACATCGGAAGGCGCGTCCCGGGCCAACTTGCCAACGGCCTATTCGAGGTGTCCGTCTCAAAGACCGTCCCGAAAGCCCGAGCGGAGCTCTTCCCCGCCACTGTCACGTGGTTCGAGGCACAGAAGGCGTTCAGAGGTCAGCCCCCACAGAAGCCCCGAAGCAGCGAAACGCCCAAGCGCAGCAACTGGCGATGTGACTTCGAGGCCGGGAGTAAGTTCTCCGCGACCGTCGAAGAAGGCGCGGGCGGAAAATCGAAGCTCGTCCTCGCGCACACCGCCCTTCCCGACCAGGAGGCAGCGGAAGCCTGGAAGGCCTTCTGGCGGGAGATTGCAGAGACGCTCGCCGAACCGTAGGCGCACGTGCACCCGCTTCGACAACGCCCTGGCTGGGCGCATCGGGTGAGCGTCATCAGGAGGTGGGATGTCGCAGGAGGAATCGGAGTACCGAATCCCGAAGATGGACTGCGCGGCTGAGGAGCGCCTTGTGCGGGCCGCTCTCGAGGGACGTCCGGAGATCGGGGCCCTCACCTTCGATCTCCCGGAGCGACGGGTCCGCGTGCGGCATGCGGAAGGGATGGCCGAGGCCGTGCTCGAGCGTCTCGAAGGCTTGGGCCTCGGTGCGGAGCCAATCGGAACCCGACCACTTCCAGTAGGCGCTCCGGAGCTCCCGGTGCCTGATGCTGCGGCGGAGGCGCGGACGCTGTGGACCCTCCTCGTCATCAACGCCGTGATGTTCGTCGTGGAGTTCGGCGCGGGACTCACTCTCGAGTCCGCCGGGCTGCTCGCCGACTCCCTGGACATGCTCGCAGACGCCAGCGTCTACGGCGTCAGCCTCTATGCAGTGGGACGATTGCGTTCCGCGCAGCTTAGGGCGGCTCACTTCAGCGGCCTGCTGCAGGGAGCGCTGGCCATCGGAGCTCTCGCCGAGGTGGCGCGCCGCGTCCTGGTCCCAAGTGATCCGGAACCCGGATGGATGATGGGTGTGGCTGCGGTGGCGCTGGCGGCAAACATCGCCTGCCTCGTGCTGATCTTCCGGCATCGCTCCGGCGGTGCGCACATGAAGGCCAGCTACATCTTCTCCGCGAACGATGTCATCGCCAACGCGGGCGTCATCATCGCAGGCGGTTTGGTGGCGCTCACCGGATCCCGCTATCCGGACCTGGTCATCGGCGCCGCCATCGTCCTGCTGGTGCTCTCGGGCGCGGTGCGGATTCTGCGGATTCGAGATTGAGCCGGGAGCAGCCTCAGCCGTTGAGCACCGGTAGGTGACCCAGAGCCTTCTTCTCCCGGTCACTGACGACAATTCTCCATGTGGCGACCCAAGGCCGTCAGGAACCAGATCAGCCGCTCCATCGAAAAGCCCGTCAACCTGCCCCTGAGAAGTGCCGAAACCTTCGGCTGCTCAATACCCAGGATCGTCGCGGCGGCAGCCTGGGTCAGAGCACGCGCCTCGACTATTTCTGAGATCTTTGCGGCCAGTTCGGCCTTGGCGAGGGCTTCCTCCGGCGCAGCGACACCGAGGTCGGCGAAGACGTTGCGGGTGCTGACTTTGAAGTTGCTCGAAGTCGTCATCTTAGTCCTCGTCCTTCTTTCTCGCCTTCGGTCCCCTCCTCGGAACCATGCGCATTTCGGCATATCCCCTCAACCTCCGGGACCGGCGCGCAGGTGGGCGTCCACTCCGGTCTCAGCAATCTCGAGGCAAGACGCCGGTCCGCGTGGTTGAGCTTGCCAACTGCTCTAGGTCTCCGGGGCGTAGAAGGCGCGCTCGTGCAAGTAGACTTGGAGCGACCGCAAGTGTCGGCCCAAGTGGAACTCGAACGACGAGCGGAAATGCCAGAGCGCGTCCTCGGGGCTTGTCCGGTCCCAACGATCGAGAAATTCCTGAACGTCTTGGGTTATGTCGGCGAGGTCGTCGATGGGGTCTCCGATGATGACCTCGCCGGAGCCGACCTTCTCGATGACATCCATCGTCGTGTTGTAGGAGCCGAAGTCTGGGAAGAGCGCGGAGTACCGCTGACAGAGAGCCTTCCACCTCTCGATGCCAGGCTCGCGCACCCTGGGGTAGTGGCGCTCGTCGGCCGGTGCTTCGGAGAAGTGGTAGGCGAGGGCCAGGCGGTCCAGCGCCTTGCGTAACTCCTGCTCACGACTCTGGGCCCCTCCTTCGCCCGAGAGCACGGCCAGGAAGCCGCGAACGGCGCCAACAACTTCGTCCCTCGTCATCACTCATCTCCGTCAGACGTCACGGCTCAAGTGCCACCCGCCCTGCCAACAGCTCCACCAAAGAAAACGCCCCGGCCTCTTCGAGAGAGACCGGGGCGTTCTTGATGGTTGCGGGGGCAGGATTTGAACCTGCGACCTTCGGGTTATGAGCCCGACGAGCTACCAGGCTGCTCCACCCCGCGACACGTGCTGCTTGGAGGGAGGCGGCTTGTACCCGCACTCCCCTACCCGGTCAACCACCGAATGATGCAGGTCCGCGACCTTCGCAGAAGGCTGCCTCGGACGTCGGCCCGTTCAGATGGCTTCGAACATCCGTAAGAGCAGCGCCGCAACGGCCACCAGGGGGGCGACGGCAAGTGCATAGGTCCCCGGGCGTCCGACTGAGAGTTCGAGGCTGCGCGCCGTCCGGAAGACCACGCCCGGATA
>DATGQN010000038.1:0-4570 GCA_035304185.1 Myxococcaceae bacterium | reverse complement strand
GATGCGGGAGGAGCGTCAGACCGATGACGAGCCTCGCCGCCCAACCGCCCCGTCCCACCCTCGGAACCTGGCTGCTCGCGCTGCGTCCCAAAACCCTCTCGGCGGCGGTGGCGCCGGTCGCGGTGGGGACCGCGCTGTCCTTCGCTGCCGGCTCCTGGCGGCCCGGCGTGGCGCTGGTCACGCTCCTGTGCGCGGTGTTGATCCAGATCGGCACCAACCTCACCAACGACTACTTCGACTTCAAGAAGGGGGCGGACACCGAGGAGCGGTTGGGGCCCCAGCGCGTGACCCAGAGCGGCCTGATCGCGCCCGGGACGGTCTTTGCCGGTGCGCTCACCACCTTCGGGCTCGCCTTCCTGATCGGCCTCTCGTTGATCTGGATCGGGGGCTGGCCCATCGCGGTGATCGGGGTGGCCTCACTGCTCGCGGGTTACGCCTATACCGGTGGTCCCTTCCCCCTGGCCTACAACGGGCTGGGGGATGTCTTCGTGCTGGTCTTCTTCGGCCCGGTCGCGGTGTGCGGAACCGTCTGGCTGCAGGCCGGCGCGATTGGACCGGCGGCGTGGATCGCTTCGCTGGCCATGGGCGCGAGCGGCACGGCGATCCTCGTGGTCAACAACCTGAGGGATGCGACCACCGATGCCAAGGCGAACAAGCGGACGCTCATCGTGCGCTTCGGAGAGAGGGCAGGGCGCGCCGAGTACGTGCTGACGCTGCTCATCAGCTTCGCGGTGCCGATCGTCCTGTGGGCGCTGGCACTCTCCGGTGCGTGGGTGATGCTCCCCCTGCTCGCGCTGCCCCTCTGCGTGCCACCGCTGCGCCGGGTGCTCCACGATCAGGGCCGCGCCCTCAACCCGGCCCTGGGAGAGACCGCGCGGTTCCAGATGGTCTTCTCGTTGCTGCTCGCGCTGGGCATCGCGCTCGGGGCCTGATGGCCTCCCGGTCGACGCCCCCGCTGCGCCTCGAGCGCAGCCCCCTGGTGCACCCGTTGGCCGCGCCCCTGGTGACGGCGCACGGTCCTCACATCGTCCGCCGGGGCTGGTTGCTCACCCTGACGGACGCTGAAGGTCGGGTGGGGCGCGGCGAGGCCATGCCGCTGGCCGCGTTCGGGACCGAGTCCTACGAGGCAGCCGAAGCCTCACTCGGCGAGCTCTGCAGACGGTTCAACGACGTCGTGGAGCCCCTGCCGGCCACACCGGAGGAGCTCGGCGCGTGGCTCGCGCCGCTGGCGCCCACCCTCACCGTCCGCCATGCGCTGGAGCTCGCCGCTCTGGAGCTGCAGGCGGTGCGGGAACAGAAGCCGCTGTCACGCTGGCTCTGGGAGTCCTGGGCCCGCCTCGGGGAGGCCGGGGAGAGGGGGCCCTGTCCCGAGATCGAGGTGAACGCGCTCCTGAGTTCGCAGCAGCCCACCGCGCTCGCCGACGAGGCGGTGAAGGCACAGCAGGAAGGGGCCCGGTCGTTCAAGATCAAGGTCGCGAGCGGCCCTGTCGTCCTGGATGTGCTGCGCCTGAAGTACGTCCGGGAAGCCCTGGGCCCCGAGGCGCGCATCCGCATCGACGCCAACGCGGGCTGGCGGGATCGGCATCAGGCCAAAGAGGCCCTGAGAGCCCTGAGCGCGCATGGGCCGATCGAGCTCTGTGAAGAGCCGCTGCCGGTGGGACACCTCGACGGCCTCAAGGCGCTGCGGGGAAACGTCCCGGCCCTGATCGGGGCGGACGAGACCCTCTGCTCGCCGAACCTCGCCCCGAGACTCATTGAACTGGGCGCGGTGGACGTGCTGGTGCTCAAACCCATGATGCTCGGCGGACTGCTTCCCGCCATGGCGCTTGCGCGGCAGGGCCGGGACATGGGCGTGCCCCGGGCTCTGGTGACCAGCTCGTTGGATGGGGTGGTGGCACGCGCGGGGGCGGCGCACCTGGCGGCGGTCATCGGCGATCCGGAGCTGGCGCATGGCCTCTGGACCGGAAGCCTCTTCGTGGATGAACCCGACCATCCATTTGCGCCCCGGGATGGACGGATCCGGATCCCCGACGCTCCGGGGCTCGGGGTGCCCGAGGCGCTGACGAGGCCGAGCCCATGAGCGGGACGGAGCGCGCGGCTCGGCCCTGCCCGGTCAGGGAGGCCGCGGCCCATCACCCGGAGCGCGAGGCATTGATCGCCCGGGACCGCACCTTCACCTGGCGCGACGCCGACGCCTGTGTCGCCGACTGGTCGGGCCGGTTGGGAGCGCTCGGGGTGGGGAAGGGCGACCGCGTGATGCTGCGCAGTCACAACCGCCCCGAGCTTCTCTGGGTGCATTGGGCGGCGGCGCGACTTGGAGCGTGGGTCGTCCCGCTCAACGCGCGGCTGCGTGATGCAGAGGTCCAGCCGCTGATCGACCGCATTCGCCCCCGCGTGCTGCTGGTGGAGTCGGCGCGCCCGGCTCCGGACACAGCGTTCACGTGGGATGCGGCCGTGCGGACGGTGGCGTTCGAAGAGGTTCCCGCGGGCGCGCCCCCGCCTGCGCAGCACTGGGACTGGGAGGCCCCGCTGGTGGGGCTCTTCACCTCGGGGACCACCGGCCGGCCCAAGCTGGTGGTTCACGGCGCGCGACAATTCGAGGCCGCGTCCCATGCCTCGGCGGAGCGCATCGGTGGCGGCGAGGCACCGGTGTGGTTGGGGACCCTTCCGCTTTTTCACGTCGGTGGGCTCGCGATGGCCTTCCGGGTCCTGTTCGGCCGGGGGACGTTGGTCCTCGCCTCCCGTTTCGACGCGGCGTGGGCGAACGAGGCCATGGACCGTCACCGGGTCACGCATGCGAGCTTCGTCGCCACCACGCTGCACCGTCTGCTCGAGGTCCGCGGGAACCATCCGTTCGATCCGGCGACGCAGGCGGCGCTGATCGGTGGAGGTCCGGTGGCGTCGGAGTTGCTCGGGAGGGCCCGGGCGTTGGGGCTGCCATGTCTGCAGACCTACGGGATGACCGAGGCCTGCTCGCAGCTCACCACCGAGGTTCTGGAGGACGCGGATGGAACGACGGCCGGCGTGCCCCTGCCGGGGACCTCGGTCCGCATCGTCGATTCCGACGGCCGGCAGGTGGAACCGGGAACCGAAGGCTCCATCGAGGTGCGCGGGCCGACCCTCTTCAGCGGCTACTTCGAAGATCCCAAGGCCACGTCCGAGGCGTGGCGGGAGGGCTGGTTCCGGACCGGTGACCTCGGCGTCCTGGATGCGGAGGGGCGGCTGCGGGTGCTCTCACGTCGCACGGACCTCATCGTCCGCGGAGGAGAGAACGTCTATCCCGCTGAGATCGAACGGCTGATCGCGACCCACCCCGACGTGGAAGAGACCGCAGTGGTGGGCATCCACGATCCGGAGTGGGGGCAGGTCCCGGTCGCACTGGTGGTGTTGCGACGGAAGGTGACCATGGAGGCGCTCGCTGCCTTCGTGGAGCCCAGGCTGGCGCGCTTCAAGCGACCGAGCCGATGGGTCGTCGTCGAAGCGCTCCCGCGAAACGCGATGGGGAAGGTGGAGCGGGCGCGGCTGCGCGAGCTGATCACTGCGTCGCCGGCCTCTGTGGGCTGAAAGCGGAATCGGCTTCCACGACAGGCGTCCGCTCACCCCTTCCCGACGCTTCAAAGGCCTCGCGTAGGGTTTCATCCCGGGCGGCCGACGTCGGGGTGGGGTGGTCGGCAGCCCAAGACGTTCGGCGCCACGCGACGGGGCCCTTGGCGCTCCCGCCCGTGGGTCGGGCGAGTGCTCCGGCGGTCCTGCTCAGTCGGCGTCACTGACGGCGAGGTAGAGCGTGCCGCGGTGGCCTTCGCTCCTGAAGCCGGACTCCAGCGACGCCGTGTAAGGCGCCGTGTCGTCTTCGTAGGGGCGCAGCTTCAACTGGACGGACGGGTCGGTCGTGTAGCGCGCGGTCACCGTGTAGCGGCCGAGGGGAACGTCGTGGTTGTAGAACGACTCGCCGAGCTTCACGGTGAACGGCTGGCCTTCGCTGCCATCGATCAAGGGGCCGCTGGGCACGAAGTCGACCTCGACGTTCTCGAAGCTCAACGCCTCATCCACGAGGTTCGGGCTGACGAAGACCTCGCTGCCGAACTGGCCGCCGGGGGCGGGACCGCTGAGCTTCCAGGTGAGGTTGATGGTGGCGCCCTCATCGGCCGGGAAGGGGTCGCGGCTGGACGGATCGAGCGGGAGGTTCCACTGCTGCCCGTCCCACGTCACGTTCATGTTGGCGACGATGTAGTACTGGGTGATGCGCTTCGGATCGAGCCGGATGCTGTAGGCACCTTGGGCGTCGGTCCGGGCCGAGACGCGGGAGAAGTCCTCCAGCGAGTCGTAGGCGTCCACCTTGACGTTCGCCAGTGGCTTGCCCGCGAGGTCCCGCGCCACCCCCTTCACCATGAAGGAGGTGACCTTCCCGGGGTTCTCATCGTTGCCCGGCTCCGCCGTGTCCCCTCCGCAGGAGCAGGCTCCCAGAAGAATCAGGCCCAGCAGGAGGGAGGGAAGGGGCGCGGTGGGCAGGGGCGGGCGGGAGGACGGCAGGTACATGAGAACCTCGGTAGAGCCCTCCGTCAGGGGGGGC
>DATGQN010000037.1:0-7643 GCA_035304185.1 Myxococcaceae bacterium | reverse complement strand
ATCCAGCGGGGCGAGCAACAGAGCCGCGCGCTGTCGGTCACCAAGCGGGCCCGCATGGTCCTGGGACTGGGCACCCGCCGCTTCGGCGACATGGTGGAGATCCCGGTGCTGGGGCGGGTGGCCGCCGGTGCGCCCCTGCTGGCGACCGAGCACATCGAAGATTCGGTGAAGATCGACAGCTTCCTGCTCGGAGGCTCGGGCCGTGAGGTCTTCGCCCTGCGGGTGAAGGGCGAGTCGATGATCGAGGACGGCATCTTCGATGGCGACTACCTCTTCGTGAAGAAGACGCCCGCCGCGCAGCCCGGAGAGATCGTGGTCGCGCTCATCGAGGACGAGGCCACGGTGAAGCGCTATTACCCCGAAGGGGATCGCATCCGCTTCCAGCCGGCGAACGCGACCATGTCGCCCATCTACGTCTCCAAGTCGGAGTTCCGCTCCACCATGATTCTCGGCAAGGTGGTGGGCGTGTACCGCAAGATGCTCGGAGCGATCTGAGACCCGGAGGCGTGGGGCGGGTCTCACGCGCTTCAGGGTGCCGGGGCGTTGACCTCCTTCTGTCGAGGCGCTGCATCCGGCGTCGGGGCCACCCCACCCTGCGGCGCTCCTCCCTGCACGCCGGGCGAAGCGGACGCGGCTGGCGTCTCCGGAGAGGAAGGTCGGGGCCCCCCGGTCGCGTCGGTCTCCTCGAGCTGCTTGCGGACCGCGGCGGCATCCTCCTTCCGTCCCAGCCGCTCGAGCGTGTCCGCCACCGCCAGGAGCTCCTCCCGGGTGCCGGTCAGGGCCGCCTGCGCACCCTCGAAGGCGCGCTCGGCATCGTCGCGCTGACCGTGATCCAGCGCCAACTTCACCAGGGCCAGGTGCACCTCGGCCCGGTTCTGCACCCGCAAGGACTCCCGGTAGGCCGCTGCCGCGTCGGTGGGCCGACCCAGGGCTGCCCAGATCTCCCCCACCAGCTCCCAGGGAACCGGATCGCCGGGGAGCAGTTTGGCGGCGAGCTGGTAGCTCTCGAGCGCGTCGCGCAGCGCCCCCGCCTCGACCTGCAGATCTCCGAGGGTCCGGGCCACCTCACCGGAGAGGTGCCCCCGGGAGATTCCCTCGGTCAGCAGCGTCAGGGCCTCACCCGAACGCTGGGCGCCGGAGAGCACCCCCGCCGCTTCGAGCATGAGCCCGGCACCTGCCGGCGCCGGAATCGCGTCCGCCGCACGGACATAGGCCGCGACCGCCTCGTCGAGCCTCCCCTTCGCGAGCTCCAACCGCGCCAGGGTCTCCAGGGACTCGTAATCCTCCGGATGGAGCTCCAGCGCCCGATCCAGCGCCTCCCGCGCGGCATCATGCTCCCCGAGTTGCTCGCGGATGAAGGCGATGCGGCCCCAGGTGGCGCCGCGCTCGGGATCGAGCTTGGCCGCCCGCTCAAAGCGCTCCAGAGCTTCCTTCAGCCGTCCGCTGACCAGCATCACCTCACCCTCGGCGGCGTCGATGCGACGATCGTCGGGGTTGAGCTCCCGGACCTTGGTGTAGGCCTCCAGCGCCCGGGAGAAATCCCCGGCGAGGAACGCCGCGGTGCCGCGCAGGTAGTAGCCCTCGGCCTGTTGGGTGGGGTCCGGAGGGGTGGGCTTCCGGCAACCGGCAAGCAGCAGCAGACACAGCAGAAGGGGCAGAGCGCGCATCAGGGCGGCATTGTGCCCCAAGCGATCAACCGGCGTGCATCGGACGCCCGGACCGTCTCCGCCGTCGCCTGCCTGCCCGCCGCGTTCCGGTCAACACCGCGTCGTGGAGATGGGACTGCGCGTCCGACCCGACCGTGGTGCCAGACCTCAACCGGTGGGCTCGGCCGGGGTCTCTGCCGGTGGAGGCGGCGGGACGGGCCCCAGGTACAGCAGCGGGTCGACGGGAAGCCCCTCACGTCGCACCTCGAAGTGCAGGTGCGGTCCGGAGCTCTCACCCGCCTGCCCCACCGTGGAGATCTCCTGCTGCGGCTTGACCACATCGCCGGACGCCACCCGGAGCTCGTGGTTGTAGGCGTAGAGGGTGATGAGCCCGTTGGCGTGCTCGATGATCACAATCCGACCGTAGCTGGGCTGCTCTCCGGCGAAGAGCACCACGCCCGGACCCGCCGTCCGGACCGTCGTTCCCAGTGGTGCTGCGAGGTCGATCCCATCATGCGGCTCGGTCCCCTTGCGTCCGAAGCGCGCATACAGCACGCCGCGCAGCGGCCACTCGAGCTGCCCCAGCGTGGGCGAGTCGGGGCGATCACGCAGGCTCACCGGCCGGCCCGTCCGACGGGGCGTCGGGCTGGCGGCAGTCTTGGCGCTCACCACGCCCCCATCCGGGATGCGGAGCACCGTTCCGACGGAGAGGGAGGTCGGATCGGTGATCCCGTTGGCCTGCATGAGCGCGTCGGGCGTCACCCCGTTGTTCACCGCGATCCGGTAGATGGTCTCGCCGGCCCGGACGCGATGGGACCGCATCCCCTCTCCGCGCTTGGCGACGGCCCGGGCGATCCGCTCTTCCAGCTCGAGCTCCGGCTCGGGATGCGGCTGACCGAACGCTTCCCCCGTGGAGGCAGGGGCGTCATCCATCACCCTCGCGCTGCGGGAACCGGTGCAACCGGCGCTCACCAGCAGCGCGCAGACCACACCGACAACCCTCAGCGACGCTGCCCTCATGCGGGCTTCCCCGGGACCTGGACCTGCTCGAAGCCACCGGGCGTCCAGCCGGCGACCTCCGCCATCCGGCTGTCATCGGTGAGGTCGAGGTGCAGGGGCGTGACCGAGATGATCTTCTCCTTGAAGATCGCGTTGCAGTCGCTGCCCGGGATGTCCTCGTGCTCGTAGGCGTTCCCGCCGATCCAGTAGTACTTGCGGCCGCGGGGGTCGGTGTTCTCCACCACCTCCACCCCATAGCTGTGCCGGCCCAGCCGGGTCACCGCCCAGGGCGCATCCGGGGCCGCATCACCGGGGATGTTCACCGACAGGAGCATGCGCTCCGGGAGAGGACGGGAGAGCGCCTCGGCCACGAAGCTGCGCGCGAAGGCCTGCGCCACCGTGAAGTCGAAGTGGTGGCGCGAGACCAGGCTGAAGGCGATGGCCGGGACGCCGAGGATGGCGCTCTCCATCGCCGCCGCGACCGTCCCCGAGTAGGTCACGTCATCCGCCAGGTTCGCGCCGTGGTTGATGCCGCTCACCATCAGCGTCGGCCGGCGATCCTTCAGGATGTGATGGATCGCCAGGTAGGAACAGTCACTCGGCGTCCCGTCCACGCTGAACCAGCGGGGCCGGATCTCACGGATGCGGAGGGGCCGGTGCAGCGAGATCGCGTGGCTCGAGGCGCTCTGTTCGACCTCGGGGGCCACGA
Organism: Myxococcaceae bacterium; assembly: GCA_035304185.1. Taxonomy (GTDB): domain Bacteria; phylum Myxococcota; class Myxococcia; order Myxococcales; family Myxococcaceae; genus DATGQN01. The sequence continues at coordinate 4,289 of DATGQN010000037.1, read as the reverse complement.
CCCACACCTCCCCCAGCGGTGCCACCGCCTCGACGAGGCAGCGCACACCTTCGGAGAAGTGACCGTCGTCATTGCTGACGAGGATGCGGGGCGTCTGGCTCACGAGCGGTCGGAGAGCTTGAGGGCGGCGTGACCTGCGTAGCGCGCGGCCTCACCGAGCTGCTCCTCGATGCGGAGCAGCTGGTTGTACTTGGCGACCCGATCGCTGCGGCTGGCCGAGCCGGTCTTGATCTGCCCGCAATCCAGCGCCACCGCGAGGTCGGCGATGGTGGTGTCCTCGGTCTCGCCCGAACGATGGCTCATGACCGAGGTGTAGCCCGCGCGGTGGGCCATGCGCACCGCCTCCAGGGTCTCGGTCAGCGAGCCGATCTGGTTGACCTTCACCAGGATGGAGTTCGCCACCCCCTCCTGGATGCCCCGCTCGAGGCGCTCGGAATTGGTGACAAAGAGGTCGTCGCCGACCAGCTGCACCCGCTTGCCCAGGCGCTCGGTGACGAGCTTCCAGCCCTCCCAGTCGTTCTCCGCGAAGCCGTCCTCGATGGAGAGGATGGGGTAGCGGTTCACCCAGTCCTCGTAGAGGCCCAGCAGCGCCGCGCGATCCAGCGAGCGCCCCTCGCCCTTGAGGGTGTAGGTCCCCGTCTTGGCGTCGAACCACTCGCTGCTCGCGACGTCGAGCGCCAGGCCCACCTCGGTGCCTGGCTTGAAGCCCGCGGCACCGATGGCCTCCATCACCAGCTCCAGGGCCTCGGCGTTGGCCGCCAGGTCCGGCGCGTAGCCGCCCTCGTCCCCCACGCCGGTGGCCAGCTTGCGGCTCTTCAGGATCTTCTTGAGCGCGTGGAAGATCTCCGCACCCCAGCGCAACGCCTCGCGGAACGAGGGCGCGCCCACCGGCATCACCATGAACTCCTGCACGTCCACGCGGGTGTCCGCGTGCGCGCCACCGTTGAGGATGTTCATCATCGGCACCGGCAACGTGCGGGCACCCGCGCCCCCCAGGTAGCGGTAGAGGGGCAGCTCGTGCGAGAGCGCGGCGGCATGCGCGGCGGCCAGGGAGACCCCCAGGATGGCGTTGGCGCCCAGGCGGCTCTTGGTCGGGGTGCCGTCCAACGCGTTCATCGCGGCGTCGAGGCCGGCCTGGTCGTCGGCATCGAAGCCGATGAGCTCCGGGGCGATCACGTCGCGCACGTGCTCCACCGCCTTGAGCACGCCCTTGCCGAGGTAGCGGCCGGCATCGCCGTCCCGCAGCTCCAGGGCCTCGTGCTCACCGGTCGAGGCCCCTGAAGGCACCGCGGCGCGACCCATGGCGCCGTCCTCCAGCACGACCTCCACCTCAATCGTGGGATTGCCGCGGGAATCCAGGATCTCCCGGGCCGACACGTCGACGATTTCGCTCATGGGGCGGGGTTTTAGGCTCCCGATCTTCCGCTCGCAACCATGGCGCGAAGCGCGCTGCTGCTAGAGTCCGCTTCCTCATGCCTCCCAAGCGACGCAACCAGGAGCCCGAGGTCGATCCCCTCCTCCCTTTCTACCGGGCCCGCGGTGCCCTCTTCGGGCTGGCCGTGGGCGACGCCATGGGGGCGACCACCGAGTTCAAGGCCCTCCCCGCCCCCAGCTTTCCCGACCTCTGTGACGGTCCCCAGACCGGGCTGCTGGGCCGGGGTCCCCACAACGTCGAGAAGGGGCAGGTCACCGACGACACCCACATGGCGGTCTGCCTGGCGGAGAGCCTCTGTACCCTCGGTGGCTACGACGGCCATGACGCCCTCCAGCGCTACCGGGAGTGGCTGCCGCATGCCTTCGACGCCGGCAACCTCACCCGCGAGGTCCTCTCGGTCGAGGGCCCCCGCCCCATCCAGGAGCGTGCGAGCCTGGAGGCCTGGTTGCGGAGCGGCAGGCGTTCGGCCGGCAACGGCTCCCTGATGCGGACCGCCCCCATCGGGGTCTGGTTCCACGAAGCCGGACAGCAGGAATGGCGCATCCGCGCGTCCCTGGCTGACGCCGCCCTCACCCACTACGACCCGCGCTGTCAGCTCGCCGGGGTGGCCCTCAACGCCTCCATCGCCGCCGCCATCCGGGGCGGTCCGGACGTGGACGCGGACCAGATGGTGGAAGCGGCGGAGCGCGAGCTGCTCATCGGCGCCCCCATCCTCACCCGGGATCACGAGGACCTCATGGTGGAGGTCGCCGAGGCCGCGGAGCTGCTGCGTGGGGATCTCCGGGCGGCCCGACATGACGATCCGGAGCTGTACGGCCCCGACCTGCACCTCACCCAATCCAACAAGGCGGGCTTCGTCCGAGCAGCCTTCCGCTTGGCCTACTGGGAGCTCTTCCACGCGCCGAACGTGGCCGCGGCCCTGATCGACGTGACCAACCGGGGCGGGGATGCGGACACCAACGCCGCCATCACCGGGGCCCTGCTGGGGGCGCGCGACGGAGAGGAGGCCCTGCCCCTGGAGTGGCGGCAGACGGTGCTGGAAGCACTGCGGGGGCGGCCGCGGGACCCGTTCTGGTACCGCTACCACCCCCGCTTGTTGATTCGACTTGCCGACCTCCGGATGGGGCGCGGCTGAGCGCCTGCTCCGGTGGCCGGCCCGCGGCTCAACGCCCCGGTCAGCCTGCCATGTCGATGACGATCACCCCACGAGAGGGCTTCTTCTCCTCCTCGTCATGACGGATGTGACGACTCGATCGGTCATCGTCTGCCGGGAGGGGCAGCTCGATGAGTGGCCGCTCACGGTCCTGACGGACCCGCTCACGACGCCGGATCTCCTCGATGATGAATGCATCGAGCATCGGTGGGTTCCTCACGGCGACCTCCTGACGGCCGCGGCCTTGAAACGAGAACTGCTGCGGATGACTCCTACTCAGGAAGCTTAATTCACGGGGTGGCTCCCGCAAGGCTACCTGACCTCGAAGGCGTCTGCCCTGAGGAAGAGGGCCGCGACTCGCCGGTCGGATCGGCCCTCATCCGACCTATCTGGCGCTCGTCAGCCCGCCTGCTCTGCCTGCTTCTTGAAATTCTCCAGGAGCTTCGGAAGCGACGTGCCGATGAGGGTATCCACGATCTTCCCGGGGACCAGCGCACCGAGCTTCACTTCGATGTTGTAGGTCACCTCGGTCGTTCCATCGCCCAGGTCCTTGAGCTCCCAGCTGCCCTTGTTGTCCTTCATGAAGTCGCCCTTCACGAACGACCAGGTCAGGCGGTTGGGCGGATGACCCTCGTGGCGGAGGGTGTACTTGATCTTCTTGATGATCTCCGCGTCGTACTCGACGGTGGCCACCTCGCCGGACTTGTCGAGAATGGTGACCGCACGCACTTCGGGGATGAAGTCCTTGTAGGAGGCGTAATCGGTGATGAGCCCGTAGATGCGGTCCACCGGCGCCTTGATGACGATGCTCTTGGATGCTCCAGCCATGGGAAAGTCGTCCTGTTCTGGCGTTGAAGGAAAGGGAAGCGAAGGGCCGGACGCGCGGACTGCTGCCCGCCGCGCCGGGGCACCTCAGGCGCCAGCGTAGCCCGGCTTGAGGTCGAAGCGGTGGGTGGCGCGCACCCAGCGCAGCGTTCCCGACTTGGAGCGCATGACCACCGACTCGGTCTCGGCGCCGCCGGCGAAGAAGCGCACGCCACGGAGGAAGTCACCGGTGGTCACGCCGGTCGCGGCGAACATCACCTCGCCGCGCGCGAGCTCGTCGGCCCGGTAGATCTTGTCGAGATCCTTGACGCCCATCTCCAGGCAGCGCTGCGCCTCGGCCTCGCTGCGCGGCTTGAGACGGCCCTGGAAGTCGCCCCCCATCGAGCGCAGCGCGGCCGCCGAGATGACGCCTTCGGGTGCCCCGCCGGTGCCCATGAGCAGGTCGACGCCGGAGGTCTCGATGCAGGTGGCGATGGCGCCGGCCACGTCACCGTCCTCGATGAGCCGCACGCGGGCGCCCGCCTCGCGGACCTCGCGGATGAGCTCCTCATGTCGCGGACGATCGAGGATCACCACCGTCAGGTTGGAGAGATAACGGCCCGTCTTCTCGGCGACCGCACGCAGGTTCTCGGTCGGCGAGCGGCTCAGGTCGATGACCCCGGCGCCCTTGGGTCCCACGGCGATCTTCTCCATGTACGTGTCGGGCGCATAGAGGAGGTTGCCCTTCTCCGCCATGGCGATGACCGTGATGGCGCCGGGGCGGCCATAGGCGCAGAGGTTGGTGCCCTCCAGGGGATCGAGCGCGATGTCGATGCCGGGGTCGTCGTCGTTCGCCCGGCCGACCTTCTCGCCGATGTAGAGCATGGGCGCCTCGTC
>DATGQN010000036.1:0-16180 GCA_035304185.1 Myxococcaceae bacterium | reverse complement strand
CCGGGTGTCGACAGGTCTGGGAGTGCGGGCGGGATCCATGGGACGAGCGCATCATAACGGGCGCCGTCCCGAGGTCCCGGTTCCGTCACATTTCGCTAAAGAAATCACCGGGGGGCCCGCTTCGGCCTGCTGGCCTCCTGCTTCCCCGGCGACCTGCCTTCACAGGGCGGCGGCAGCCTGGCGGCGCAGCGCCTCGGCACGCTGCAGGCACTGCACGAGCGCCGGTCGTTTGATGCGCCCTCCGGTGGCCTCCGCCAGCGCGAGCATCTGCTCCTCCAGCCAGCGCACCAGGAAGAGCAGGGCGGTGCGGTCGCGCTCGGGGAGCCCCGCCTCCTGGTAGCGCCGGTTGCGGAGGTACGCGTCATACGCGTCGAGCTCGCGGCCGAGACTCAGACACGCGAGCTTCTGCGCCTCGGGGTAGATCGCGGGATGGGGCAGCGGGGCATCCGGCTCGAACAGCGGAGCGAAAGCGGCCCCTGTCCGCGGGTCCCACTCGCCCACCGGTGGCGGCCACTGCGAGAGATCCCTCGCGATGACCCGCGCCACCTCCTCCAGGAGATGGTCCACCAGGGAGACGGGCTTGCTCGCGAGGAGCGCATCCCAACGATCGTTCACGTCTGGCGAAGCCTCACGAAGTTGCCGGTCGGTTGCCGGGAACGGTGCGCGTCACTCCTGCGGCGCTGCTGCGGCGTCGTCCCCGCCCTCTTCGGAAGGGGCCTCCGAGCCGGAGGCATCCGGATCCGCCGCCACCGCCTGACTGTCCTCAGCGGGGGAGAGGAACTTGTCCTTGCCGGGGATGGGGATCCCGCCCGCGTCTGCCGCGATGGCCTCCTCCATCTCCCGCTGTTGGGCCGGCGTGACGGTGCCGCTCTCACCGACGAGGCCGCCGGTGGCCGAGGCGTTGGGCTCGCCCGGCGTGAAGGGCACCAGGGCGGTCACGATCTGACCCTGCGCGCGCAGGTTGAGACCGGTGACCGGCTGATCCTTCGGAAGGTCGTAGAGCTGAAGGCCGATGGACGCGCCGTTCACCTGCTGGTCGGAGAAGAGGACCATGAAGGTGACCGGCCCCTCCTCCTCAGGGATGCGGAAGGTGACGTCGCCGATGGGCTCGTTGGCAGGACAAGGCAGCGACAGGTTGTCATGCGTCATCGTGAGCTGTCGCAGCACGCCGGTGTCCGAGCGCGTGAAGACGTGACAGTAGGGCAGCTGCCCCTCGGTGGGGACGATCTCCACCTGATTGCCGCCAAGGGTCACGATCCGCACCCGCTCCGACTGCGTCGGCGTCGAAGGAGACTTCGTACAGGCCACCATCGCGACCAGCGTCAGCGCACAACATCCGAGTCTCAGCATCCAGCCACCCCTCTGGTTCGGACATCCGCCCCTGCCCGACACCGCCGTCGGCGCGGGGCGCGATGTCTGTCGATGCGTCACTCCCTTTCATACACCAGAACCTGCGGGGTCCCATCGATGGACAGGCCGGTGACCGGACGCGTCGTGCGGAAGGTCCGCCAGATATCCATCTCCTGGAAGCGGAACTCCTGGTGGTACTGGTACGCCGCAATCCGGGCCTGTTCAGGGCCGCGGGCGGGACGCAGATCCGGACGGAGCATCCCGTTCTCCTGGTAGTCGCGGAAGCTTTCGTGCCGCACCTCATGGAGCCAGACGCGTGCGCCTTGCGGCGCGTGAGCGTTGATCCAGGGCAGCACCCCGGTCACGTGGCTGCTCCAGTACTGCCGCTGCATTCCCAGCGAGGCCGCACCCGGAGCACCTCCCGCGAGCTCGGAGTAGGCCGCGGTGCCGTAGGGGAAGACGTGGAGGGTTCCCCAGAGCGCGGGGAGGAGCAGCAAGGCCGACAACCCCACCGCCAGGGGCGCAGATCGCAGACGCCGGTTCGGATGCGAAGCTGCCAGCGCCCGCGCCGCGCGCATGACGCTGACGCCCGCAAGGATCGCCAGAAAGGGCATCCCCGCCAGCCAATGCTTCACCCCGCCGAAGTGCGGGACCTGCGGGTGGCTGATGATGAGCAGGGGGACGGTCGCGTTCACCCAGACCAGCAGCTCCAGACGCCGCAGCGGCGCGACGCGGGCGCGGGTGGCGGGCAGCACCCTCAGCAGGATGCGCACGGCCAGGGCACCCCAGCCGAAGACCATGGGCACAAAGAGGCTGGTCGGAACGGTGAGCGCGGTCTTGACCACCACGTAGGCCAGGGGAAAGGGCGGGGCGCGCAGGAGCTCGCCCAGGTAGAACCAGGCGTAGTGCTCGTGCCGCGCGTGGAAGGCGAGAAACCACGCGGTGCGCTCCACCGGCTGATGCCACAGGTAGGGCCACAGGACGTAGAAGAGGAGGGGCCCCAGGGTGGCCATGGTCCACACCGGCAGCGCCGCCCGGTAGGTCGCCGCGGACGCGCGTCTCAGTCTGCGGAGGAGGACCGCTCCCCCCGCCACGAGCAACAGCGCGTAGAGCGATGCCGGCGAGATGGGGCGCAGCCCGTCCTTGAAGCGCGCGGGTTCCTGCAAGAGGGCGGTGAGACCGAAGAGCAGCGCCACCAGCGCGAAGAGGGACACCAGTTGCAGAAGCAACCGTCTCGCCAGGGGAACTCCGCGGCTGGCCTGCAGCGCGCTGCTGAGGGCGAAGGGGACGATGACGAAGGGCAGGAAGAGGGCGTTGTGCTTGGTCGCCAGGGCCAACCCGAACACCACCCCGCAGGCCCAGCCTGCCCGGGCGCTGTGGAGCGAACGCCAGAAGACGACGATGAGGAGCAGCCACATCAGCGCGATGGGCATGTCGAAGCAGGCGAGCACCGCGTGGAAGAGCTGCCGGGGAACGCAGAGGAAGCTCAGGGCGGCAAAGAGCGCCGCACCCCTTCCGGCGAGCGCCAGTCCCAGTCGGTAGGTGAGGGCCGGGACCAGGGCGCTGGCGGCGAGGGCGGGCAGGCGGAACGCCGTCGCCGGACGCACCCATCCCAGCAGCTCGTGGAAGATCAGGTGGCTCAGCGCGAACAGCGCTTTGAAGAGGGGCGGGTGCTCGGCGTTGTAGCGCCAGGCTGCCACCAGCGCGTCGTCGGTGAGGGCCAGTGCCGGGTCGGAGAACAGGAGGCGGAACCAGGTGCCGTAGCGGCGCGCCGCTTCGAAGTAGACGCTCTCGTCGCGGGGGAAGCCGACCTGCTTCTCGAGGATGAGCAGGATCAGGAAGCCGGCGACAAAGAGCCCGCCGGGGATCCAGCGATCGAGCACCGGCAGGGGCGCGGCGGCAGCGGCCTCTTTGGCCGACGCCGCGGGGGGGGAAGCGGCGGCCCCCATGCCCGGGGGCGTCTCCACGGTTTCACTCACCGGGCGTCCCGTCCCCGGTGGCGTTCCCGAAGGCGCGCAGCCGCAGGCAGAGCGAACGACGCTCGGCGCGATCCGATTGGGACCAGAGCCGCAGCGTCCGGTCCCCCGACCCCTGGTGATGGGTGAGGTGCACCTGGCCCCCGGTCCCGGGAGGGAGGGTGTGTTCGAGCAGCGGGGTGCCGTCCACCCTTTCGACGCCGAAGTGCACCGGCGTCAGCTCCCGTCCGCGCTGTGCGGCGTGTTCGCCGACGAGCCCCCCCTGCAGGTGCAGCGTGCCCCCGGGGGGAAGCCCGGAGAACTCCAGTACCAGGCGACGCGCCCCGCCGGGAGGCGGCAGCCAGATGCAGCGCGTGGGGGCGAAGTCGAGCTCGTGCCACCCCTCGAAGACGCTGAAGGTGGGGCTGCCGGGGCATCGGAATCCTTCGCGGGTCCGGCGGCAGGGGACGCGCTGCCCGGTGCCCGGGTCATCGATCCAGACGCGGGCGTGGGGGAGCGCCGGCCCGGCATCGAAGCGCAGCGGCCGCGCCCGTTGATTCCGATAGAGGGTGAGCTCGAGCTGACCGAAGGCGCGGGGCGGTCCTTCCGGGAGGCGATCCACCTCGAAGATCCTCAGGAACGCCCGGGTCGACGCGCGCGGAAGTCGAGGCTGGGAGACGAGCCAGATGCGCGGGCTCGCCAGCAGATCGCGATCGGCGGCGCGCGGGTCGCCGAGCAGCTCGACGGACCCGGGAAGGTGGAGGCGTGCGCGATCGGTCCACCAGGGGTGGAGCATCACGACGTCACCCGGTTGGACCTCGCGGCTCAATGTCGCGGCGAGGGCCTGCCAGTCCTCCTCCGTGGCCAGGCGTCCGGGAAGGGTGAGGTGGAAGTGCAGCGCCCAGAGCGCCACGCCTACCAGAATCCAGGGTTCGAGCCGCCCGGCCAGCCCGCGCAGGCGCATCAGGAGTTCGTGAGCCGGATCCTCTTCTCACTCTTGTCGCGGCAGAAGGTGCAGAAGATCGAATCGCCGGTGACGAAGGAGGGCGTCCAGGGCGGGTACATGGAGCAGCGCGGATCCAGGCAGTGGTGCAGCTCCCAGAGGTGGCCGAGCTGCTGGAGCGCGTTGCGCCCGATGACCTTGAGCTCCTCCTCGAAGTCCTTGACCCCGTGCGTGGAGATCACCGCCCGGTCCTCGCCGTACAGCGCGAAGCCCGGCGTGGGGACGCTGCCGCTGGCGAGGTTGCGGGCCGCGAGCTTCCGGGGCGTGACGTAGAGCACCTTGTCGTCGGTGAACGTCGTGACCTTCGGCGCCTTCTCCAGCAGCTCACGCGCATCGATGGGCTCGTTGAGGCCGCGCGGCAGGGGCAGCTCGCCCTCGTGCTCGGCGCCCACGCCGAAGGCGGTGTAGAGCGTCCGGCACAGAAGCTCCACGTGCTTGGGGTCGTAGCTGTCCAGCGTCACCACGCGGATCACGGTGCACTCCTCACCCGTCGCTCATCGGCGACGCTCACGAGTCCTTGGCCTTCGGAGGACGTCCACGCTTCCTGGGGGCGGGCTTCTCTTCACCCTCGGGCTTGGGCTTCGGCGGACGGCCGCGCTTCTTCGGCGCGGGCTTCTCCTCGCCCTCGTCGGCCTTGGCCTTGGCAGGACGTCCCGGCTTGCGCTTGGGGGGAAGGGCCTCCTCGGGAACCAGCGCGGTGCCCATGGGCTGGGTCACCTCATCGTCCGAGAGCTCGACGGCAGCGGCCTTGGCCTTGCTCTTGGGGGCGGCCTTCGCCTTCGGTGCAGCCTTGGCCTTGGGGGCCGCCTTCGCCTTCGGGGCAGCCTTCTTGGCGGCGGCCTTCTTCGGCTTGGGCGCCTCCTCCTCGTCCTCCTCGACGTGCTCCTCTTCCTCCTCCTCGGGCTCCTCCTCCTCGTCGTCGGGGAGGCCCAGGTCGGTGTCGAGGCCCAGCAGGTCGGCGTCCAGGTCGAGGTCGTCGTCGGCGGTGCGCCGGAACTCGTCGGCCGTGCGCTTCGGACGCTCACGTCCGGGCGGGAAGAGGATGAGGTCGACCGCGTCTTCGGCGTCGCAACCGTTCACGCCCAGCGCGGTGGCCAGCTCCTCCACCAGGAGGTGCCGTGCGTTGTCGTAGAGCTCGCGCTCCTTGGCGGGCAGGGGCCGCAGCTCGGAGAGGACCGCAAGTCCCTTCACCACCTCGCCCAGTCCGTGCAGGCCGCCGGTGGTCATGCGCTCCACGTTGGTGCGCGCGCGCTGCTTCCAGTCCAGGACCGCCTTGTCGGAGTCCGAGCGCAGGAAGTCGAAGAGGGCGTTGGCATCCTCGGCGCCCGCGACCTTGCGCACGCCGCTCGAGGCCACCTTCGCCTCGGGGATCATCACCTTGGCGCCGTCGTCCTCGCGCACGAGGGACACGAAGGTCAGCCGCTGACCGGCGACCTCCTTGACGTCGATGGCCTCGACGCGGTGCACCCCCTGGTTGGGGTAGACCACGCGATCGCCAACTGCGAACGGCACTGTGCTCGGCTCTGCCATGGACCCCCTCGAAGCGTGCGCGGGTAAGCCAGCAGGCGTCCTAACACCCGCTTGCCTGCCTTTCCACGACCTTTGGCGCTCCCCGACTCAGAAGCTGGCGCCGGAAGCGTGCCCTGTCGAGAGAGCAACCGGGGCAGCAGGCGCTCAGGGGCGGGGCAGGTCCTCGGACGTGACCTCGCGGAGAAGCTCCTCCCGCAGGGTGCGGTGAATCCGCTGCGGAGGTGCCTCCACGCCCGCATCGGTTTCCAGTGCTTCGAGCGCATCCTGCGCCGGAGACGCTGCGGGGGCGACGGGCTCGGCCGGGGCCAGGGGCTCCAGGGTGGCGCTGAGCTCCACTTCGGCGCCCGGCGAAGGGAGGACCTCCCGGACCCACAGGGAGTGGCCGGGAAGGTGGACCTCGATGCGGTGCGAGCGATCCGAAGGGAGGCTGCTGATGCGGAGGGGCGTGGGGGTGGTGGCCTCGACGCCGTTGACACTGACCGTCGCCCCCGAGGGCTCCGAGGTGAGGCGGATCTCCATCGGTTCAGGGCGGATGAGGTGCATGGCCCCGAGCAGCACCGCGGCGCCCGCCAGGAAGGCGATCCCCACCGGAAGGGCGAGCTGACGGAAGCGGGAGAGGGCAGCGCGCCGGGTGCGTCGCAGCTTGGTGCGCGTCTGGTCCGGACGGGTAGGCTCCTCGTCGTGCTGGTTGGCGATGGGCTTGCCCCCGGGCGTGGCACGGCGGGCGCGCTCCAACCAGTCCTGGAAGTCCCGGGGCAGCTGGGTGGGCATGCCCAGCTCGTTGATCTCCTGGCGCCACAGCCAACTCATGAAGTGGGCGATGCCGTGGGGAGGCGCCGGTGGGACGGTCCGGTAGAGCTCGTGGGTCAGCTCCTCCTGCAGCTCGAGCGCGGAGGCGTGGCGCTTGTCGCGATCGGTGGCCAGGGCCTTGAGGACGATCTTCTCCAGCGAGTGGCTCAGCCGGGGGTTCACGCTGCGCGGGGCGGGGAACTTCCCGTCCACGATGGCGCGCAGCACATCCCCCATCTTGCCGTCGAAGGGGAGGCGTCCACAGAGCAGCTCGTAGAGCATGACCCCGGTGGCGAAGACGTCGACCCGCGCATCCAGCGGGCGGCCCCGGATCTGTTCGGGCGAGAAGTAGACGTACTTGCCCTTCACCGCGCCGACCTCGGTCTCCATGCGGCCGGCGAGGCGCGCCTTGGCGATGCCGAAGTCCACCAGCTTCACCTGCCCCTCGTAGCTGACGACCACGTTCTGGGGGCTCACGTCGCGGTGGATGATGTGGAGGGGCTGGCCATCGTCGCCGCGCCGGGTGTGCGCGTAGTGCAGGCCGCGACAGACCTCGATGACGATCTGAAGGGCGAGCCCGGCGGGGAGCGCCCCGAGTCCGCGCGCCTGGGCGCGGCGGAGGACCCGGATGAGGGGCTGGCCCTGCACCAGCTCCATGGCGAGGTAGTACTCGCCGTTCACCTCACCGAAGTCGAAGACCTGGGCGATGTTCCCGTGGCTGAGGCCCACCGTGAGGGTGGCCTCCTCGATGAACATCCGGGTGAAGTTCGAGTCGCGGGCGTGGTCGGGAAGGACCTTCTTGATCACGACCGACTTCACCAGCCCCGCCGCGGCAGGTTGGTGGGCGTGCCAGATCTCGGCCATCCCACCCGTCGCGATGCGCTCGACCAGCTCGTACTTGCCGAAGGTCTTGCTGTCTGCTGGGGCCACGGAGGATTTCAACGGTCGATGCTCGCGAAGTCGGCCGCACACCGTATCACTTCGATCCCGGAGGGGGCGGGCGAAGGGCTCCCGGGCCCACAGGACGTCACCGCGAAGCGTCGTTGTCGCGGCGCGCATGCCCCATTCCTTCCAGCGCGAACGGCCTCCTCCGCCACGGCTGAAGCCGGGGATGGACGGTTCGAGCCGTGTCGCAGGTCCCGACCACACGTGACCTTCCGGAAAGACGCGGCTTCCCCTCCCTCGAAAGAGGGGGTTCAATGGGCGCCTGGCGCTTCGTTCCCCGACCCCGGGGCGGCGGCAGGAGTGCGTGTGGCGGAGCAGTCATCCCAGTGGGCGGTGGTGGTCGAACACGCGCTGGGGAGCCGGTTGCACGCTGGAGAGCGCCTGCTGCGAAGCCTTCCCCGGCTGTTTCCCGGATTCATCCGCTCGGTGGATCTGGCGGTCCGTGGTCGTCCCCGCCTGCTCATGGCCCTGGTGCGCTTCTCCGGGACCCTGAGTGCGGAGAACGAGGTGCGGCTCCTGTTCTGGGCGCACCGGTCGCGGGCGGAGGTCCAGGATCTCGAGAGGCTGGGCAAGCGGGATCGCGCGCACTTCCTCGCCCGCTTTGCCTCCTCGGAACACCGCGCCCAGGCAGTCGCCCCGGATGCGCTGGCGGCGACCCTCCTCCAGCTGCTGAAGGAGGCGCAGGTGCGCGGGGACACGCCCATTCCCGACACCGATCAGCCCACCCTGGCCCTGAAGGTCGGCACCCGGGATGACGGCTGCACCTGGGAGGCGGAGTCCCAGCGGTTGTTCGTGGCTTCGGCGTTGATGCCACCGCTGGGTGAGCGGATGGAACTGCTGCTCCGGGTCCAGACCCTGGATTTCAACGCGCGCGGCACGGTGAGTCAGGTCTTCGCGCCGGGCCGGCATCCCGAGGGCGCGGCCGGCTTTCATCTGCAGCTGATGTCCCCCTCGCCCCGCCTGCTCGAAGCGCTCGCTGCCTGCGCCCCCACCCAGGTTCCCGACACCGGGGTGCCCCAGCCGGCGGAGGCGGGCCGGCGGGCCCCATCCCGTCGCATGGCCTCGCCCCCGCCTCCGCGTCCGGGTCCGCCTCCCCGCGCGGCCGCAACGGACCCGGCACCCGTGGAGCGACCTCCACCTCAGGAGCCGCCCGCAGGCCCGGAGCAGCGCGCAAGTCCCCGCTTCCGCCTCCATGCGCCGGTGCAGATCGTCCGGGTGTCCCCTGAGCCCGTTCCCGAGTTCCGGATGGACTACGCCTCCGGCCAGGCCTTCGCCAACGAGTGGATCGACAACCTCTCGCTCGGCGGGGCGTTCGTCCGCACCACGCAGCCGCTGCCGATGTTCGCGTCGCTCAAGCTCGACATCCACCTTCCGGGCCGCGTCCTCCCTCCGGTTCCCGCCAAGGTGGTGCGGGTCCTCCCGCAGGGAATGGGGGTGCAGTTCGAGCTCACCCCGCCGATCCGCGCCGAGCTCGAAGAGGCGCTGGAGCAGCTCGCTTCGCGACCCCGCCGGGCGCTGGTGGCGCTCGCCGACGCGGGCACCCGGGACCGGGTCCGTGAGGCCCTGTTGACCCGCGGCTTCGAGGTGCGCGCGGTGGTCGACGCGAACAAGGCGATCGGCGTGCTGCTCGAAGATGCACCCTGGTTGGACCTGCTGATCATCGATGCGGCGATGCACCCGACCTCGGGACGCTCGCTGGTGCGGATGGTGCGCGAGGAAGGGGGAGAGCAGGACCTCGCGATCGCCGTGCAGGTCCCTGCGGGAAGTGCCCAGGCCTGGGCGGACTCCGGGAGAGGGGCGGGCCTGGACGTCATCGCCGAGGAAGGTGTGGCGCCGGAACTGTTCGCGAGCCGGGTGGAAGAGGCCATCAGCCGCCGTCAGCTCAACCCCCAGCCGGCACCGGTGGTGCTCGCTGCGCCCCGCGCACCGACGCGCACCCGTTTGGTGATGCGTTATGAGACCCCCGAGGCGCTCCGGGCGGCGGCCGAGGTGCTGCGGGTCGGCGGGGCGTTCGTCTTCAGCTCCGATCCGCACGAGGTCGGGCAGGGGGTGGAGCTCGCGATCGAGCTGCCGGGTGGGGGCACGCTCCTGACGCGGGCGGAGGTGGTGAGCGTGGAAGCCGCCGGCGTCGGCGTGGCCTTCCGCCTCGAAGGACAGGCACTGGCCGCACTCGAGGCGGCACTGACGGAGGTGGGAGCAGCGGCCGCTCAGCGGCGTGAGGACGCCTCCGCGCGCTCGACGGTGCCCGATGTCCCGGGGGGCGGGGACGATGCGGCAACTTCACCCACCCAGCCACCGACGTCACCCCCTGATGGCGAAGCGGAAGAGGGGGAACCGTGGAAGGCGGCGGACCCGGCCGGGCCCCCGACGGATCGGGAAGCTCCGGGCGGTGGATCGACCTCGATGCGTCTGGAGGGGGCCCTGAGGCCACCCCCTCCTCCGACACCGACCCTGCCGCCGGTCTTCCAGACCCTGCTCGAGGAGGAGCCCTCGAACATGCATGGTCCGCGCGTGGGCCCCTTCTCGCTGCTCTCCATGCTCGGGCAAGGCGGGGTGGCGCAGGTGCACTTCGCCCGCGCACTCTCCGGACCGCTAAAAGGACGTCACGTGGCGCTCAAGCGTCTGCTCCCGCACGCGGCACGCGATGCCCGCTTCGTGGAGCTCTTCGCCGGCGAGGCGGACGTGACCCGCATGCTCGAGCATCCGAACCTGGTCCGCACCCTCTCGGTGGGACTGGACGCGGAGCTGCCCTGGATGGCGATGGAGGTGGTGGACGGCACCGACCTGGGGCAGCTGCTGGCCCTGGCGCGGAAGTCCGGGGCGCCGTTCCCGGTGGGCGTCGCGGTGGGGGTCGTTCACACGCTGCTGGGGGCGCTGGATTACGTCCATGGCGCGGTGGGGCTCTCGGGTGAGCCGCTGCATCTGGTGCACAGCGACATCTCTCCGGCCAATGTGTTCGTGACCCGCCAGGGCGTGGTGAAGCTCGGAGATTTCGGCGTGGCGCGTGCGCGCGGCGTGCAGATGGACGTGGCGGGCAAGGCCCACTACCTCTCACCGGACGCGCTCGCAGGGCGGCTGGAGCCTGGCGTGGACCTCTGGGCGACGGCGGTCCTGCTCTACGAGTTGTTGACACTGCAACGACCGTTTGATGGCGCAGACACCGAAGCCGTCCTCACTGCCATCCGCAAGCGCCGCTACGTGCGCATCCGGAGGCTGCGGCCGGACGTCCCCGCCGATCTCGAACGCCTGCTGGATCGCGCGTTCTCTCCACGTGCCCGCCACCAATTCGCAAGCGCGGCAGAGATGGCAGATGCCCTGGCGCCCTGGTGTGGCAGCGAGAGCGCCATGCAGCGGCTCATTGCCGAACAGGCGCGGTCGCTTCTCGAGCGGACGCAACCGGTCCCTTGAGACGTCCTTCGGCTTGCGGCAGAGGACGACCTCCATGAGACAGACGACGTCGATGGGCGAAGGGGCGTGGAGCCGGCGATTGCTGGGGGGGCTCCTGATGGCGTGCATGTGGGCCGGTGCCGGATGCAGGGAGGAGCCGCCGCCTCCATCCCTGACCTCACTGGCTCCCGAACCGCTCCCCCGGGTCACGACGGCCGCTGAGGACGCGAGCGTAGTGCCGATCACCCCCCGCGGTGCCTCGTTGCCCAGCCATGCAGAGGTGTTCGAGCTCAATGCCCTGGCCGTGGAAGACGGTTCGCTCCTGAAGCGGGCGGGGCAGGTCTCGGCAAAGACGTCCGTCGTGCTGCGTCCGGATGGTGAGGTGTACCTGGCGCAGGCCGCGCCCATCCTCGCGGCGCTCGCGGATCAGGACGCGGAGGTGTGGCTCGCACATCCGGAGGGGGCCTTCGGCTACCGTCTGATGCTCTTCGACGAGCCCGCGTATCAACACTGGATGGATCTGCCGGAGCCCGGACGCCTCCGCGTGGTGATGCGGGGGGACGGGTATGAGCTCGCCACCAGCGTGGGGAAGCTGCCCGGTCCCGATCGGAACGGCCCGTCGGTGCCGCTGCGGCAGGGTCGGAACGACCTCGGAAGGCTGCGGCTCGCGCTTCAGGCGCTGCTGGGGCGCTTCACCACCGAGGACATGATCTGCTGGGTCCCGTCCTTCGGGATGGAGCTTGCGACCGTGGCCCGTTCGCTGGCGGCGACGTACGAGGAGGATGGTGACCCGCTGTTCAAGCGGCAGTGTCTGGTGTTCCCGCGACCGAAGTAGGACAGGGTCGCGCCGTGGTCGTCTTCGCGGTCGGTCATCTCTGGCTGGTGGTCAGGCGCGGGACCCTGAGCGGCGGGACCGCGGACGGCCCGGGCTCGTGGCCGGCCCGGATCGGCGGGGAACGTGAGGACCGGGAGGACGGACCGGAGTCCGGCGGACTGATACCGTGGCGTCCATGTGGAAGGTCCGCTCACACCTGCACATCGGGGACCTGCTCTTCATCGTCTGGGGCGTCGGGTATTTCGCCTGCTACGTGCTCTTCAGCGCGCTGACCAAGCGGGCCACGGGTCCCGGAACGGGTCTCTCCGGACCGGCCATTCTTCCTGTCACCACCCTGGTCTCGCTGGTGGGCGCCGCGGTCTTCGTCGTGGCGACCCGGTGGTGGAAGTCGGCGAGGCGGTTCTCCCTTGGAGGCATCTCTCTGCCCCGGCCCGGGCTGTGGCCCTTTCTCTCGGGGCTGTGCGTTGCGGCGATCATCGGCACCACCACGCTGGCCTTCAGCTTCGACGGGGCCTCGATTGTCTTCATGATGTTGTGGATGCGCGGGGGCGTGCTGGTGCTTGCGCCCCTCACGAACGTCATCACCCGACGCAGGGTCCGCAGACACGTCTGGGCCTCGTCGGCACTCAGCTTTGCGGCAATCACCCTGGTGACCGTGGGAGACACGGCGCGCGGGTTGAGTGGCTGGGCCCCGGTGGTGATTGCCGTGTACGTGCTGGCCACCTTCATCCGGCCGCCGTTCATGAACCGCATGGCCGAGACCGAGGACCCGGAGCGCCTGCGCGGCCTGGTCGAGGAGCAGATGGTCGCCACGTCGGCCCTGTTCCTGACGCTGATCGCCCTGGCGATTTGGGGAGAGGGGCCGGGGATGCACGTGCTGCGTCTGGGCTTCACGGACACGCTGACCTCAGGCGCTGTGGGAGGGCTCATCCTGATCGGAGTGTGCGCCCTGGGGATCTGCGTGTTCGACGCGCTCATCCGGCGGGAGCACCTCCTCAGCGTCTCCTTCAGCGGGGTCTCCGCGATCATCGCGGGGGTCGTCGCCGACTCTGCGCGCTCCCTCTTCGCCGATGCGCCGCCCCCCGCCGGAGTGGAGCTTTTGGGGGCCGGGCTGGTCATCGCCGCGATGAAGGTGATCTCGGTGCCTCAACGCGTTGAGTTGGACGGGCCGGCGGCGCCCACACGCTTCGCCCCCACCATTGCACCCGAAGGGCCCCAGGACGCATCCGGCAATGGAGCGGGCGGACCCGACTGAAGTCCGGGCGCACGTTCAAGCGCACCTGCGGATCCGCTTTTCCCGCGCGCGACCGGACGACGCCCTGCGAACGCCAGCCCGTCCGGGGGCTCATCCCGCCCGCTGCCGGACCCGAAGCTTCGCCCGCCGGGCCTGCACCGAGCGCGCGAGCTGTTCCATGAGCGGCTCGGTGTCCTCCCAGCCCAGGCACTCATCGGTGATGCTCTGCCCGCGGACCAGGGGCTTGCCGTTGGCGTGATCCTGTCGGCCGCCCCGCAGGTGACTCTCGAGCATGATGCCGAGGATCGACCCGCTTCCGTCGGAGACCTGGCCGGCGATGTCGGCGAGAACCGCGGGTTGGCGCGCGGCCTTCTTGCCGCTGTTGCCGTGGCTGCAATCCACCATCAGGCGCGCGGGAAGGCCGGCGCGGGCCAGACTCTCCACCGCCACCTGGACATCCTGGGCGCCGTAGTTGGGGCCCTTGTCCCCGCCGCGGAGGATCACGTGGCCACCGTCGTTGCCGGTGGTGCTCACGATTGCCGACAGGCCCTGCTTGGTGACGGACAGGAAGTGGTGCGGATGCCGGGCTGCGCGCACCGCGTCCACCGCCACCTGCACGGAACCATCCGTGGCGTTCTTGAACCCGACAGGCATCGAGAGCCCCGAGGCCAGCTCCCGGTGCACCTGGCTCTCCGTGGTCCGCGCGCCGATGGCACCCCAGCTCACCAGGTCCGCGAGGAACTGCGGGGTGATGGTGTCCAGGAACTCGGTGGCGGCGGGGACGCCCAGCTCGTTGAGCTGGCACAGCAGCCGGCGCGCCATCCTCAGCCCCTTGTTGATCCGGAAGCTTCCGTCGAGATCCGGATCATTGATGAGGCCCTTCCAGCCGACCGTCGTGCGCGGCTTCTCGAAGTACACCCGCATGATGAGCACCAGCTCATCGCTGTAGCGCTCCGCGAGCTTCCCCAGGCGCTCGGCGTACTCCAGCGCCGCCTCGGGATCGTGGATCGAGCAGGGCCCGACCACGGCCAGGAGCCGATCGTCCTGGCCCGAGATCACCTGCGCGGCGGCCTCCCGCGCGGTGGTGACGATGCGGTGCATCTTTTCGGTGACCGGGAGCTCCTCGAGGAGGATCGCCGGCGGGAGGAGCGGGCTGAGTTGAGAGATGCGGAGATCGTCGGTGGGGGTCTGCATGAACGGCTTTCAGCTTGAAGGGGGCACGGAAGGGGAGGGCGCCGCGGCGCGTGGATAGCTGCCGAGCAGCTGCAGCGTTCCACAGCAGCTCCGGATCGCCTCGAGGGCCCGGGCCACGTGGGGATCCTCGCGATGTCCTTCGAGGTCGGCGAGGAAGGTGGACTGCCAGGCCTTCTGTCGGCTCGGGCGGGATTCGATGTGGGTGAGGTTCACGCCCGCGTCTTCGAAGAGTTCGAGCACCCGCCTCAGCGAGCCGGTGGCGTGCTCCTCGCGCAGGGTGAAGGCGATGGTGGTCTTGTCGTTGCCGGTCCGCGGCGCATCCTGCAGCGCGATGATCCCGAAGCGGGTCGCGTTCTCCGGACGATCCTGCACGCGCTCCCGCAGGAGGGAGAGCCCATAGAGGTCGGCGCAGATGCCGCTGCCCAGCGCCGCTGCCGAGGGATCCGCCTGGGCCTCGCGCATCGCCGCCGCGGTCGAGGAGGTCTGCACCAGCTGCGCGCGGGCCAGGTGCTTGGAGAGCCACCCGCGACACTGCCCCAGTGCCTGGGGATGCGAGTACACCCGTTCCACCGAACCCAATCCGGGCGCGCGACCGAGCAGGCAGTGGCTGATCTCCAGGACCACTTCTCCGCGCAGCTGCACGCCCCCTTCGAGCAGGGCGTCCGCGGTGTCGGTGACCGGCCCTTCCGAGGAATTGGCCAGCGGGACCACCGCGTAGCGCACCGCCTCGCGGCGGACGGCGTCCAGCACCCCGGTCAGGGTCCCCATGTCGAGATAGCGCGCCGAGAGACCGAAGAGCTGGCGCGCGGCCTGGTGGGAGAAGGTCCCCTCCGGTCCCAGGTAGGCCACCGTGACCGGCGCCTGCATCGCCACCGAGGCGCTCATGATCTCCCGGTAGATCCGCTCCACCGCATCCGCCGGGAAGCGGCCGGCCCCCTTCGCGCGGAGGCGGGCCAGAAGGCGCTGCTCCCGCTCGGGATCGTGGGGATAGACGTTCTTCTCCCGCTTGGCCTCGGCGACCCGGACCACGATCTCCGCGCGGCGGGCGAGCAGCTCGAGGAGCGCATCGTCAATCTCGTCAATGGAGCGGCGGAGCTCGTCGAGGGTCATGGCCACCCCATGCTAACGCAGTGGCTCCCGCGGGACGTTCCCGATGTCCTTCTGCGTCAGGGTCGCGCGTCGCCCGCCGCGTGCCACGGCTGCTGCAGCTGCGGAAAGCGGGTTCAAGGCATCCGCTTCACGGCCAGCGCACCGAAGCTCAGCCGGGGAGGGGGCGAGGGCTGCGGCACCAGCTCGAGCGAGAGCACCCGATCCAGCAGCGCGTCATTGGCGGGGCTCAGGGTTCCCAGGCGCACGCCGAAGCCGGGTTGGCTGCCGCCGAAGGCACCGCCGCGCGCCATGGCCCAGGTCACCTCCCCGTGGAGGGCCATCACGCCTTCGGTGAGGGTCACCTCCAACAGGGCGATCTCTCCGGCCTGGATGTGGGGCGGGAGTGGCCCCTCGGACACCCGCTCGATCCCATAGCCGCCGAGGGAGAGATCCCGCACGCGGTACTCCGGTCCCTCCGGCGTCTCGCGGACCGGAAGGTGGAAGGGGAGGCGCGCGTGGGCGCGGACCTTCTCGAACCGGTGCGCCTCGCGCAGACGGGTGAGGGCGGCGTCGACCCCGGCCCGACCGTGTCCGCGGCGGTAGCGGACGGTGAGGGAGAACCCACCGCCTTCGGCAGGCGTCACCCCCACCACCTCGCCCAGCACCTCCACCGGCGGCGTCACCCCCGGCGCGTTCAACTGGAAGAGGAAGCGGGTCCCGATGGGAACGCTCCGCCCGCTCGGCAGGACCACCTCACCCCGGTTCACCGCCCGGCCCAGCTCCTCCAACAGCGAGGCGGGGCTCGCGTAGCCCAGGCGGAAGCGGATGGGGGCGGTCGTGGGGTCGGTCATGTGCGGGCGTGAGGTCCT
>DATGQN010000035.1:0-6921 GCA_035304185.1 Myxococcaceae bacterium | reverse complement strand
CCCGGCCCCCGCCGCTCGCCGAGAAGGTCAAGCCCGAGGACCTCATGGTCAAGGTCATGGCCGACGTCCCCGAAGGCGTCACCCCCGGTCGTCTCGGCGACGCGGTGGAGAAGATGAAGGCCCCCCTGGAGAAAATGCGGGGTGACTTTCCGGAGGGAACCTTCGACCGGATCGTGAAGGTCAAGATGGACCTCCCGGAAGGTTCGTAAGCCCTCCCAGACATGAAGCAGGTCGCGATCATCGGGACGCGGGGTGACGACGCGGCCCGCTATGTCTCCGCCGCGGTCGAGCGCCGCGGCGGGACACCGGTGTGGGTCGAGACCGATCGGATCCCGGAGACGGTCTCCCTGAGCTGGGAGGACGGCCACGTCCTGCTCGGGCCTTCCCGTCTCAGCGACGTACGGTCGTTCTATGTGAAGACCCTGCGCATCTCCCTGCCGGCCCCCGAGCCCGCCGTCATGGCGGAGCGCAACTTCCAGCGCTGGCAGGACCAGTACCTGGCGGAGCGGGAGCGTCAGTCGCTCCTGTACGGGGTGTTACACAGCCTCTCCCTGGATGCCGCCACCTTCATCAATCCGGTGGAGGCCATCGCCGCGCACGGGCTCAAGCTGCAGCAACTGGATCGACTGCGCCGTGCCGGCCTCCCCGTCCCCCCAAGCCTGGCCTCCTCGTCGCCCGAAGCCGTGCGGGACTTCGCATCCCGGCACGGGAACGTGATCTACAAGCCGCTCGCGGGAGGCGCGATGGTCCGCCGGCTCCAGTGCGAGGACCTCGAGGGTCAGCGGCTCGAGCTGATCGGTAACTGCCCGGTCCTCTTCCAAGCGGAGATCCCGGGAGAGGAGTTCCGCGCCTACGTGCTCGATGGCGAGCCGGTGGCAGCCTTCCAGATCCCGACCGAAGGCGTGGTCGATGCACGCGCCAACATCTCCCAGGTGCGCCCGGCCGAGCTTCCCTCCAGCGCCTGGGAACTCTGCCTGCAGGCTGCGTCGACGTTGGGCATGGTGTTCGCCGCGGTCGATCTGCGACGCACGCCCGATGGCGCCTACGTCCTCTTCGAGTGCAACCCCACTCCGGCCATCTCGTTCTTCGATGATCCGCATGAGGGCGAGGTCATCAGCCGGCTCGCGGATCACCTCGTCTCCCATGCCTGAGCGCCCGAGCGGCTTCTTCATCCCCGCCTTCTCCGAAGGTTATTTCGGCCCGCCAGACACGCCGCGGCTCAGGGACCTGCTTGCGCCTGCCGCTGCCTGGTCCCCCCTGGCGAGCGAGGCGGCCGTCGAGCTGGTGGCCAAGGCCTTCGCGGATGTCGATCCGGCCTTCCCACGTCACGTCTGTCTGCGCGGGATGCTCCACGCGTCGCTGGCTGACGCCATCCATGGTGATCTCGAGCGGGCGCCCTTCCGGCGCCACCATCACGGCCCCTACCCGCTCCATGTCGCGCCCCTTGATCATCTGCAGCCCGGAGCGCTGGCGTCGTTCTGCGCCTGGCTGCAGTCGCCCGAAGCCGCAGACTTCCACGCCGCGGTGGTGGGTTGGGCGCAGCCGCTCCGGACGCGGCAGGTGCAGGTGTCCCGCATGCAGGTCGGAGAGTTCTTCCCCCCGCATGTCGACACGCAGGCGTCCGGCCTCGCCGTGATCTACAACTTCTCCCGCGACTGGGACCCTTCACATGGTGGAGCGCTGGCCTTTCCCCATCCCGCTTCGCCCGGGATGGACGGGATCGTGGTCCCCGCCCTCTTCAACTCCTGCTTCATCTTCCACACCACCGGCGCGATCCATCGGGTGACGCCGATCCAACCGGAGTCCGGGGGCCGCTCGCGCTACTCGGTCACCGCGTTCATGCTCGGAGCCTGAAGGTCAGCGCAAGGCTCTCACGGGACGCCGTGGCGCAACCGACCTCGAGGCCCCGGGGAGCGGCCGCTCAGCCCGCTTTCGCGGCGCCGGGCCGCCACAGCATGAGCGCCGCGAAGGCCACCCCGAAGATCGCGTACCCGATCCCCACCGGCCACAGGGGCGCGAGTCCGTCGTGGACCCTCAGCAGCTTCACGGCACCGATCCCACCCGCCCCGAAGTGCAGGAGGTTTCCGACGATGAGCGGGCGCCCGTAGATCCCGCCGAGCACCGATCCGCGGGACATCCAGTTGAGCATCGCGAAGCCCAGCACCGCGGCGCCCCCGATCTGAACCAGCACCACCGCCCCCGCGGTCGCCGGTGTTCCCAGGGCCTGCAGCAGCTCGGCGGGCAGGAAGGTGGCCCCGGCCCCACAGAGGAGCAGGAAGACGGCGCTCGAAACCATGAGGGTGGCGGTCACGCGGGAGCGGCTCATACAGCCTTCTAGCGTGCCCTCCGCGCCCTGATGCCTCCCAATCCGCCCGGGCGGGCCCCTCCGCGCCGAAAAGTCACCGTCTCCCCTGCACCGGCAGGTGCCAGCGACCCACGCAGGGTGTTAAAGGGCGCCCCATGCTGGAAACCGTGACCAAGGGATTCCGTGCCGCCAAGAACCGGCTGGCCGGGAAGGCGGAGATCACCGAGGAGATGGTGGATGCGTCCCTGAGGGACATCCGCGTCTCACTGCTCGAAGCCGACGTGGCGTTCGACGTCGTCAAGAAGTTCGTCGCCCGCGTCCGCGAGAAGTCCATCGGCGAGGTGGTGCAGCTCGAGGCCTCCGACGCCGCCGGCAAGAAGCGCAAGGTCTCGGCCGGGGACTGGTTCGTCAAGATCTGCCACGACGAGCTCGAGGCCCTCATGGGCCCCGTCGACACCTCCCTGGCGCTCAAGCCCAAGGGCCAGGTGAGCGGCATCATGATGGTCGGCCTCCAGGGCTCGGGAAAGACGACCACCACCGGCAAGCTCGCCAAGAAGCTCATCAAAGAAGGGCGCAAGCCGCTGCTCGTCGCCGCGGACATCTACCGCCCGGCTGCCGTCGACCAGCTCAAGGTTCTCGGTCAGCGCCTCGACGTGCCCGTCTTCCACGAGCCCGGCCTCTCCCCTCCCGAGCTGGCCACCCAGGGCCTCGCCGCCGCGCGCGCCCAGAAGTGCGACGTGGTGCTCTTCGACACCGCCGGTCGCCTCGCCATCGACGAGGAGCTGATGGTGGAGCTCGAGGCCATCAAGAGCGCGGTGCGCCCCGACAACATCCTGCTCGTCTGCGACGCGATGATCGGCCAGGACGCGGTCAAGACCGCCGCCGAGTTCAACCGCCGCCTCGACCTGGACGGATTCGTCCTCACCAAGCTGGATGGTGACGCCCGCGGTGGTGCCGCCCTCTCCATCAAGGAGGTCACCGGCAAGCCCATCAAGTTCCTCGGCATGGGCGAGGACCTCGACCGCCTCGAGGAGTTCCGCCCCGACGGCCTCGCCGGCCGCATCCTCGGCTTCGGCGACATCGTCGGCCTGATGAAGGACTTCGAGGGCGTCGTCGACCAGGAGAAGGCCGAGGAGGACGCCAAGAAGCTGCTCTCCGGCAACTTCTCCATGAAGGACTTCGTCGAGCAGATCCGCATGGTCCGCCGGATGGGGCCCCTCAAGGATCTCCTGGAGAAGTTCCCGATGTTCGGCGACATGACCGAGCAGCTGAACCCCGACGAGAAGGAGCTCACCAAGATCGAGGCGATGTACTGCTCGATGACCGAGCAGGAGCGCGTGCGTCCGGAGATCATCACCGGCACCCGCATCACCCGCATCGCCAAGGGCTCCGGTCGCAAGCCCGAAGAGGTCAAGGAGCTCCTCAACAAGCACCGCATGATGCAGCAGGTGATGGGCTCCATCGGCCAGAACCCCGGCCTCCTGGGACGCATCCCCGGATTCAAGCAGCTCGGCCAGCTCTCCAAGATGAAGGACATGGACCTGGGCAGCCTCTTCGGCGGCGACCCCACCATGCAGAAGGCCCTGGGCGGCGGCGGGATGGGCGGCATGCCCATGCAGATGCCCCAGATCGCTCCGGGCTACTCGGCCCCCATGGGTCAGGCCGCCATGGCCCGCGCCCGCCTGATGGGCTACGCGCCACCCAGCGCCGGCGGCACGACCTCCCAGGCCGAGCGCGAGAAGCTCAAGGAGAAGCGCAAGCGCGAGCGTCAGGCGCGCAAGAAGAACCGTCGGAAGTAGCTCGACCCGAAAGGGAGCCGGTGCTGCCATGCGCCGCGCTCGGTCCGCCTCCCCTGAACAGCGATGCGGCGCTCCGGGCAGTCACCCGGGGCGCCGCTTGCGTTTGAGGCGTCACCCGGGCCCCCATGGAGCCCGAGCCGCACCGACGTCACCGGCGGGAGGTCAGGTGTTGCCACTCAGCCGGCCTGCTCGTCCCCATCGTCCGGGTGTCCCGTCGCTTCGCCACCGGCAGCCACCGTCAACCCCTTCCGGCGAGCCGATTCGAGATCGGTCACACCGGGGAGCTCCGCGCCCTGGGAGGCCTGCGCCGTCTGCTGGGGAATGATGAGCCCGCGCGCGAGCCGCCGGAGCACCTGCACCCGCTGGCGGCGCTTGTAGCGCTCGTGCGAGTTCTCTCCCTGCTCGTTGTTGCGCGCGGTCTCGGCGTCGATGATCTGGAACTCGCACTGCCCGAAGACGATCCGGCCCTTGCGTGCGCGATGGTCGCTCTCGGGCGCCGGAAGGAAGTCGTCCATCCGCAGCGGCACGTCGACCACGAAGTTCAACGCGCGGTAGGTCGCCCCGCTGAACTGGTTGGTCGTCAGCGGCTCGTCCTCACGCTCCTCGTAGCCGACATCCAACTGCAGGGCTTCGGCGTAACGCTGGAAGTTCGGGTGGGACCGGACCACCTCGCGGAACGGCAACAGGGTGTTCTCGCTCTGGCCCGGGACCACGAAGTTGAAGGGGAAGAGGTGCTTGGTGAGGTCGTAGAGAACCGGCAGCAGATCTTCGTAGCGGTGGGTCACAATGCGGAAGCGGATGCGGTCGTAGACCTGCGCGGCGACCGTGTCCTCCTTCGCGATGAGCTTGGTGATGAGCGACTCCCGGGTCTTCACCGAGTCGCTGAACTCCGCGACCGGCAGCCCGCGGTCCTGCATCTGCGCGGCCACCCCGACGACCTTGGTGGTGAGCAGCTCGGCAATGTCCTCCTCGGAGACGGGGAGACGGAAGAGCAGATCCCGCGCCTCGATGTGCTGCAGCACGTGCATCACCTTGAGGAGGATGCAGGCGATGCGGCGGGCACGGCCCTTCCCGTTGTTCTCCGAAGCCAGGAGGAAGAGATCGTGGATCTCCTTCGGGTGCGCGAGCTCGCGCGGGACCCGGTAGCGGAAGGTGCGGCGCAGGTAATCGACCGCATCCGCGAGCAGGGTGCGCGCCCACGCATCATCGTGAGGGCGCGAGAGATCCAACTCGCAGAGTTTGAGGAAGTGGTCGACCTGCGCGCGGGTGGTGAAGTGCAGTCGGCGCCAGTCGATGACCGAGCTGCCCCGCAGGATCAGCCGAAGACGCTCCAGCTCCTTGAGGCCCATTTCGGACACGGGCCGCAGGGGCAGATCCTTGGGGAGACCGGAAGACAACATCACCCCCAGGCTCTATCCCCTGCTCGGCCGGGGTGAAAGCCTGAAACGGAGACGGGGCCCCCGTCTGCCCCCCTACACCACACTCGGTGAAGGAAGGGCTCGGAGACCCCGATTCCAACGCTTTGCGGCATCACCGCAGACAACGCATGGCGTCAGCGGGAGGCGACGCGACGGTCCGCCTTGTACGTGGCCTGACGGACGAGCTCGCCCTTCTTGTTGAAGGTCCGGAAGGTGCCTTCCCGGTTTCCCTTCACGTAGAACTCCTCGCTGCGGAGCTTGCCGTTGGCGAAGTACTTCACCCGCTTGCCGTCGTAGTTCCCCCGCGTGAATCGGGTCTCCCCGGTCTTCACGCCGTCGGCGTCGTAGAAGGTGAAGGTCCCGTCCCGGAAGCCATTGACGACCTGGCCGCGGGTGATGACGCGGCCTTCGTCGTCGTAGCCGATATAGGGGCCGTGCAGGGTGCCGTCAGCCTTCTGGCAGGTGCTCGCCTGACGCTCGCTCTTCGGGCCACCAATCTCCTGGGTACCGGCCGGGCAGTTGATGGAGCCCCCGCCTGCCAGTGCGAATCCGGAGGCGAGAAGGGCAGCTGCCGTCAGGGTGCGCCGGATGGTGCGTGCAGTGGACATGTACGATCCTCTCGTTTGAAGGGACTGTGGAAGAACCTCTCACGGACCTGCTCGAAAAGAAAACGGCCCGCGGAGCCCACTGACGGGTCTCCACGGGCCGAATTCATTGGTTCGGCGCCCACTCAGGGGAGCTTGAACCCTGCATTCCCGTCAGGCTCAGCGCGAGACGGTCGAGCAGACCTCGTTGCCGCTGGTGAAGTACAGGCCCACCTGGATCGAGTTGGTGGCGTCGGCGCAGACGGTCAGGTCGAACTCGCCGTTCTTGCCGCCGTTGGAGAGGCGGTAACGGGCGTCGTTCATGAGCAGGGTCGCGTCGCGCTCCTCGCCGTCCACGCGGACGTAGAAGAAGCCCGAGAGGTCGTCCTTGTTGGCCGGGAAGGTGCCGGTCCCGTGGTAGGCGAGGACCTTCGCGGTGAAGGCGGTCAGGCCGGTGCCGGAGCAGAAGTTGTCCCAGGGGGCGATCGAGGTGACCGAGTAGATCACCGGGCCGGTGCCGGACTCGGGCGACCAGTTGATGCCGGGGCCGTTGGCGAAGTTCTGACAGGACTCATCGGCCTGAGGGGCCGCCTGACAGGTGGTGTCACAGAACTGGCCGTAGTCACAGGTGGACTGGGCATCGCCCTCGCACGCCTCGCCGAGGGTGCCGTCGCCGTTGCCGCCACCGCCGGTGCCGTCGCCCACGCAGACCGCGGACTGGAGGTCACAGGTCAGGCCCTCAGCGAAGCCGGCGCAAAGCGCGTCCGTCTGGCACTGGCAGACCTTGCGGTCGTCGTCGTCGCCGATCGCGGCGC
>DATGQN010000034.1:0-3515 GCA_035304185.1 Myxococcaceae bacterium | reverse complement strand
CAGATCGGCACCCATGACGCGGTGGGGGCCATCGCCCGGGGGCACCAGTTCGTGGTGGTCGGCGACTCCAGGCAGCTGCCCCCGACCTCCTTCTTCCAACGCGGGGCGGAGGACGCGGACGAGCTCGAGGTCGAGACCGATGAGAACGACGTCGCGGAGCTGGAGAGCGTGCTCGAGGAGGCGCAGGCCAAGGGGCTCCCGCAGCAGCTGCTGAGCTGGCACTACCGCAGCCGGCACGACGCGCTCATCGCCTTCTCCAACCACCACTACTACGACGATCGCCTCACCGTGTTTCCGGCGGCCCGCCAACAGGTCGAGGACCTCGGGGTGCGCTGGCATCACGTCCCGGACGGCGTCTTCCTCTCCGGCTCCGATCGCACCAATCCCAACGAGGCGCGAGCGCTGGTCGACTTCTTGGTCGATCGGCTGCGCACCACCCCGGCCGACAGCCGCAGCTTCGGGGTGGTCACCTTCAGTCTCGCGCAGCGCACCCTCATCGAGGATCTGCTGGACCAGGCCCGCGCTGAGTTCCCGGAGCTCGAACCGCACTTCAGCGATGCGCATCCGGCGCCCCTCTTCGTGAAGAACCTGGAGAACGTGCAGGGCGACGAGCGCGACGAGATGTACTTCTCCATCGGTTACGCCCGGGATGAGCAGGGCCGGCTGCGCATGCACTTCGGTCCTCTCTCCACCAGCGGAGGAGAGCGCCGGCTCAACGTCGCCATCACCCGCGCCAAGATGCAGCTCCACGTCTTCTCCACGCTGAAGGCCGAGGACATCGATCTCTCGCGCACCCGTGCCGTGGGCACCGCGCACCTGCGCAGCTTCCTCGCCTACGCAGCGCGGGGAGCGGGCGCGCAGAGTGAGGACGGGGCCGCCTCCTTCATCACGCCGCTCGAGAAAGACCTCTTCGACACGCTGACCGGATCGTCACACCGGCTCGCGACGGGCATCGGAAGCGCCGCGGATCGGGTGGAGCTCGCCGTCCGGCATCCGCATGAGCCCGGCGTGTACGCGCTGGGGATCGAGCTCGATGGTCCGTCGTGGGCGCGGGCACTCACCGCGCGGGATCGGGAGCGGGGACGGCAGATGGTGCTCGAAGGCCTCGGTTGGAAGCTGCACCGCGTCTGGTCTCTGGCGTGGGCGCGCGATCCCGAAGGCGCCCGCGAGGAGCTGCTCGGGGCGGTGAGTCAGGCGTTGGCGGGTTCTGAAGAAGCGGCCACGGAGGACGGACGCTCCGCCTCCTGAGGTCGCGGAGGGCTCCCGCACCTCCGCCGATGTGGCTTCCGGCGAGGGCTTGGCTCGCTCCAATGCCCGCCTGCCCCGCCCACGTCCTCCCGTGAAAGGCAGGGTCGACGCACCCCGCCCTTCCCGGATGGCTCCCCCGTGATACATGGGCTCCCATGCATCAACCGGAGGACGCAGACGCGCAGTCCACCGAGGAGGCCGCGGAGGTCCTGGACGGGCTGCGGCGCATCGTTCAGGGACTGCGCCAGAGTTCGCACGCAGCAGAGCGGAAGCTCGGCGTCAGCGGCGCCCAGCTCTTCGTGCTTTCGGAGCTCGCCGAGGCTCCGGGCAGCTCCATCCGCGCGCTCTCCGAGCGCACGCTGACCGACCCCAGCTCGGTTTCGGTGGTCGTCTCCCGCCTCGTGGGGGCCGGCCTCGTCAGCCGTCGTCGGGCGCCGGAGGATGCGCGACGCAGCGTCCTCGAAGTCACCCCCGCAGGGAAGCGACTGCTCGCCCGGGCGCCCGAGCCCTACCAAGCGCGTCTCATCACCGCGCTGCGCGCGATGCCCGCCTCCCAACGTCGGCAGTTCGGTCGAGCCCTCGCGATCCTCGTGGAGGCCATCGGACCGGCCGCGCGGAGATCCCCGCTCTTCTTCGAAGACCGCACGGCCGACAGCGCCGAAGCGCGTCCTTCCCCGCCCCGCCGCCGCGCCGCCTCGGGGGCCCCCTCTTCACGGAGAAAGTGATCGGTCGTGTCTGGACCTCAGGATCAGGAACATCGCGCCTCGAGCGCATCCACCACCGACGGGCTGCCGGTCGCGCCCTCCATGGGACCGGGGCTCGAGTCGATCGGAACGCCGCGTCGCAGTGCCGCAGTCGATGGACGGGTCCTGCGCATCACCGCGTTCGCCGCGATCATCGCGGTCTTTGCCGCAGTGGTCGCGCAGCTCCTCACCGCCGGGATCCACGGACTCACGCAGCTGGCCTTCTTCGGCCGCTGGTCGCTGGAGGCTGCCTCGCCCGCCGACCATCAGCTGGGCTGGTGGGTCATCCTCATTCCCGTCGCGGGCGCCTTCGTGATCGGCCTGATGGCCCGCTACGGCTCCCGTGCCATCCGGGGCCACGGCATCCCCGAAGCCATGGAGACGGTGCTCTTCAAGGAGAGCCGGATCCCGGCGCGCGTGCTGTTCCTCAAGCCCCTCTCCTCGGTCGTCTCCATCGGCACCGGCGGTCCATTCGGAGCCGAAGGTCCCATCATCGCGACCGGCGGGGCCCTCGGTTCGCTCTTCGGGCAGTACGCAAGGATCTCGGCTGAAGAGCGCAAGACGTTGCTGGCGGCCGGCGCGGCAGCAGGGATGGCCGCGACCTTCGGAGCACCGGTCTCCGCGGTGCTGCTCTCGATCGAGCTGCTGCTCTTCGAATACCGGGCGCGCTCGGTCATTCCCGTGGCGCTCGCGAGCGTCGTCGCCACCACCCTCCGCGTCGCCTTCGAAGGCAGCGATCCCGCTTTCATGGTGGACGCCCTCCCCGCTCCGGAGCCTTCCGCGCTGCTCGCCTACGTGCTGCTCGGCGCGATCCTCGGCCTGGCCTCGGTGGTGGTCACCAAGGCCGTCTACGGAATGGAGGACCTCTTCGAGCGCCTGCCCATCCACTGGATGTGGTGGCCGATGTTGGGCGCGATTCCCGTCGGCATCATCGGCGTGTTCGCACCGGGCACGCTGGGCGTGGGGTACGAGAATCTGACCGCGATGATCTCCGGAGACCTCTCCGGCACCGCCCTCTACGTCCTCTGCGGGTGGAAGCTGATCTCCTGGCTCTTCGCGCTGGGAAGCGGAACCTCGGGTGGAACGCTGGCGCCCCTTTTCACCGTGGGTGGAGGTCTCGGCGCCGCCATCGCCACCGGGTTCACGCTGGTGGCCCCCTCGCTCGGCGTCGATCCGCGACTGGGCGCGCTGGTCGGAATGGCTGCGATCTTCGCGGGTGCCTCGCGTGCCATGCTCGCCTCCTCCGTCTTCGCCTTCGAAGCCACGCGGCAGGCGGTGAGCCTCCTGCCGCTGTTGGGAGGCTGTGCGGCCGCCTACCTCGTCTCCTGCGCGCTCATGCGCAACTCGATCATGACCGAGAAGATCGCGCGGCGGGGTCGCCCGGTTCCCGCCGACTACGCTGCGGATCAGCTTGAGCAGGTGCTGGTCGGAGATGTGGCCCTGCGCCCCGTGGCGACCCTGCGGGCCGACCAGACCCTGGCCGAAGCGCGCGAGTGGCTCCGCTCACGCGCGACCGGGTCCACC
>DATGQN010000033.1:0-7615 GCA_035304185.1 Myxococcaceae bacterium | reverse complement strand
GGGATTTCCCGCCGCGCTGATGTTCGACGACGCCGAGCCCTACCACTACGTCCGCCTCCACGAGATGGGGGGAAAGCGCTGGGCCATCATCGGCGGCGAGGACCACAAGGTCGGCCATGACGATGAGGCGCATGCGGCGTGGGATCGGTTGGAGGCCTGGGCCCGGCAGCGTTTCCCGGTGGGCGCGGTCGAGGCCCGCTGGAGCGGCCAGATCCTCGAACCGTTCGATGGGCTTCCCCTCATCGGGGCCAGCTCGAAGTCGTCCCGGATCCGGGTGGCCACCGGCTACTCGGGCAACGGGGTGACGTGGGGCACCGTGGCTGCGGAGATGCTCACCGCGCAGGTCCTCGGCGGGGAGCACCCCCTGGGCGCTGCGTTGTCTCCCCGCCGGCTGGCGCTGCGGCGCCGTTGGTCGGAGTACGTGGTGGAGAACCTCGACTTCCCCCGTCAGCTGGTCCGAGACCGGCTCCAGCGTCCCCAGCCACCGGCGGGCGATCTGGCCCCGGGCGAGGGACGGGTGGTGCGGGTGGCCGACCACGACGTGGCCCTCTCCCGCGATACCGACGGGACGCTCCACGCGGTGTCCGCGATCTGCACCCATATGGCCTGCCGGGTGGCGTTCAACGATGCCGAGAAGAGCTGGGACTGCCCCTGTCACGGCTCCCGCTTCGCACTCGACGGCGCGGTGCTGAACGGCCCGGCGACCCGCCCCCTCAAGGCCATGGCACTGGATGAGGACCGCGAGGTGGAGGAGGAGACCGAGCGGCGACCCGGCTATGAGCCCGAACCCCTTACCGATCCCGGTGTCTGAAGGGAGACCCCCCGTGTGAGGTGCTCGGGGGATGCGAGGCGCGCGCGGGTGGAGCATGCTCCGCTCCCGTGGCCCCAAGTTCCTCCCATGGCCCGCGCGGCGTGCGCGATCGGCTGCAGCTCCAGACTCCGGCCGGCACCTGGCCCATGGAGGTGATGGGGCCCTGCGTCCTCGACGCCGAGGGGCAGCTCGCGCAAGGCGTTGCGGCGCAGGAGGGGCCGGGAATCGCCCTCCGCTACGAAGCCGACGTCCTGATTGCGCAGAGCGTGGGAGGCGCGCCGCTGCACCTCAATGCGGTTCAGATCACCGGGCCGGTCGTCCTCCAGCCGGGCGACGAACTGCGCCATGGCGCACTGCGCGCGAGCCTGCTGCGCGAGACCCGGATCGATCGCCGGCGGGCCCGTCCTGAGGCCCTGCTCGAGCCCTGGTTGGAGGCGGCCGTGGCGCGCGCCGCGGTGTTCGGGACGTCGGTGACCCTCGAGCTGGGGGCCGGGATGCTTCCGCAGGAGCGCCCGGGGGAGGCGTCTTTCCCGTTGGCAGCGCAGCGCTGGCTGCGGGTCCGGGAGGGCTCGGTGGACGAGGCGGCGGTGTGCTTCCCCCGGGACGGGACGAACGCTTCGGCCCTGCTGGCGCAGGTGCTGGGGGCGCGGGACGCCGAAGCGGCCCCACTGGCGCTGGAGCCCACCACGCTGCGTCTCTCGCAGATGCTCGAGGAACTCGCCGTCGTGGATGGCCCGCTGCTGGTGGAGGGGGAGCCCGGTGTGGGACGGGCCTTCCGCGCGGCGCACTGGTTGCGTCGGCGTGGGTATGCGCGGGTGGTCCGATTGAGCGGGATGGAGCCCTCGACAGTTACGGCCATCGCCCACGCCGGGGTGGAGGTGGGGCTTCTGGTCGAAGACGTGGAGCGGCTGGACCCGGATGCCCAGCGGGTGCTCGCACAGCGCGAGGGGTCGTGGGCCGCAACCAGCTCTCCGGCCGCGGCGCTGGAGCCCGTGCTGGCCGAACGTTTCGCACGCACGCGTCTGCACGTGCCGCCGTTGCGGGACCGATCGCAGGAGCTCTCCGCGATGTTGGATGCGGAGCTGCTGCGGTTGCGCGAATCGCTGGGGCGTCCGTCCCTGCAGCTCGATCGGGCCGCCCGGGAGCTGGTGCTCACCGACGCGTGGCTCGACAACCTGGACGGCCTGCGGGCCTGTCTTTCGCGGGCGGCCTACGTGTCACGCGGCGAGTGGATCCGCGTGGAGGATCTCCCGGTGCGGCTGCGCACCGCGGTGGTGAGCCTGGGCCTCGATGAGGCCCGCGAGGCCGCCGAGCGCGCCATCCTCCTTCACGCCCTTCAGCAGGCACGTTGGAACGTCGCCGAGACCGCGCGGCGGCTCGGCATGCCACGCCGGACGCTCGTACACCGGATGAAGGTGGTGGGCCTCAAGCGCCCGGCGCGGAGTGAGCGCCCGGCGTCCTGATCTTGTGGACCGGGGACGGTCCGAGATGGTTGCACCCGCAACCATGGGCGCCACCGGTCAACCGGTCCCGGTCAGCCACACCGAGGCCAGGAAACGCACCGCATCCGCATCTGCCCGGGTGTGCTGGGCGAGCAGCGCGTGCAGGGCGATGACCAGCGCCACCGTCAGCAGCGCGAGCGCCGAAGGCAGCAGCCGCGGAGACAGCCGCCACACCACCCACAGGGATGCCAGCGGCAGCGCCACCAGCACCGGGAGCGCGGCGATGAGGTTGGGGGCGCCGAAGACGCTGAGGGTCGTGGGTGGAAGGGCACCCTGCATCCACAGCGGGACGACGAGCCCGAAGAGCGGGCTCGAGACGTCGTCCGGGATGTAGTTCACGCAGGAGAGGGCGCCGGTGATGAGGATTGAGGCTGCGCACAGGCCGGCGGCCACCGCGAGCCCCAGCTCCTTCCACCGATCCTGCAGCCATCGCAGCGTGCTGCCGACCGGCAGGAGGAGGAAGGGCACCAGGCCGGTGAGGTGGCGGGGGCCGGTGGTCCATCCCCAGGAGGCATAGGAGAAGGACGAGGTGAAGTAGGTGTAGCCGAGCAGCAGCAGCACCGTGAAGGCCAGGATCGCCTTTGCCTCCCGCCCTTCCCGCGGCAACAGCCACAGCCCCGGCAACGCCAGCAGCAGGAAGGGGGCGAGCACGAACAACCCCCGCAGTGCCCCGAAGAACGAGAGCGCGAAGGCCTGTGGGTCCGGGGTGCGGATGCCGAGGAAGCCGCCCAGATGCCACGGCTGGTAGGCCGCATCCGCGAGGTGCAGATAGGCGCTCTCGAGCGGGTGTCCGAAGGCGGCCTGATGGTAGGCCCCCAGCGCGAGGATGAAGGGCAGCGCACCCAGTAGTGCAAGACCGAACCGCCGGCCCAACAGCCGCAGCCGCTCGGGCCAGGGCTCATCGCGGAGCAGGACGTCCAGCGCGCCGTAGACCACCAACGCCAACACCCCGAGCGCCGCGGTGTACTCGGTGGCCACCGCAGCACCGGCAGCGACGCCGGCCAGGATGGTGCCCCTCGCGCGCCAGTCGCCACGCCCCACGCGCCAGAGCGCAAAGAAGCAGGCGAAGAGCAGCACCGCCGAGGGCTGGTGGCTCATGAAGAGGGTGGAGTAGCTGAGGGCGAGACTTCCAAGTGCGTAGGTGACGAGCACCGCGTCGGTGATGGGCGCGGGGAGCCGGGTGCGCAGGAAGCGGCGCAACAGCCAGAGCAGCCACAGGCTCGGCAGGACCGTGAGGAAGAGACGGGTCCAGAAGACGAGCTCGACCTCACCGACCGCGGCGGGCCCTCCCCCGCCGAGCCAGGAGAGCCAAGCGTAAATCGGCACCGCGGCGAAGGAGAGGAGCGGCGCCTTGGAGCTGTAGAAGTGCCCGTCGTGTTGGGCCAGATCGCCGACGCGCCCGTACGTCTTCAGCGCCTGATCGAGCTCGAGGCTGCGGAACTCGACCAGGGCCCGCGTCTGGTGCAGGCGGACCAGCTCATTGGGGGAGCGCAGCCCCGGGTGGTACGGGAACAGAAGCAGGTAGACGACCGCGACCAGCGCGAGGCCGACGGAGCGGCTCACAGCGCGTCCGGACCGCGCTCTCCGGTGCGGATGCGGATGGCCTCCTCGATGGGGATGACGAAGATCTTCCCGTCGCCGATCTTGCCCGAGCGCGCGGCCTTCTCGATCGCCTCCAGCACCCGCGGGACGAGCTCGTCCTCGACCACCACCTCGACCTTCACCTTGGGCAGGAAGTCCACGACGTATTCCGCGCCCTTGTAGAGCTCGGTGTGACCACCCTGGCGCCCGAAGCCCTTCACCTCGGTGACGGTGAGGCCGTGCACACCGACCTCCTGCAGGGCGTCCTTCACGTCATCGAGGCGGAACGGTTTGATGATGGCTTCGATCTTCTTCATGGCGGGGCAGAGGAAGGGTCAGGGGACGCGGGCGACGGCGAAGAGGCTCATGCCGATGGGGAGGCGCACCCGCTGCTCCAGGCGGGCGAGTGTGGGGGCCACCGCATCGTAGAGCCGAAGCTGGCCGCGGGGCACTTCCCGTCGCTTGAGGATGCGGTTGTTG
The DNA here is from genome assembly GCA_035304185.1 of Myxococcaceae bacterium. GTDB lineage: Bacteria > Myxococcota > Myxococcia > Myxococcales > Myxococcaceae > DATGQN01. The sequence continues at coordinate 3,241 of DATGQN010000033.1, read as the reverse complement.
AGGAACCACCCGGGGATCCCGACCAGGTTCATCCATTCGAGGTGGGCGAGCTCGAAGCCGGCCTGGGAGACCACTGCTGACAGGTTCTCGCGGGTGTAGCGGCGGAAGTGGCCCACCGCCTCGTCGATGCTCCCGAAGAGGAAGGGGAGGGCGGGGACGAAGAGTACCAGCGTTCCCCCCGGCTGCAGGACCGAGCGGAACTCCCTGAGCGCCGCCACGTCATCCTCGATGTGCTCGAGGACGTTGGAGAGGAGGATGGAGTCGAAGCCGAAGCCGCGGAGCTGCTCCCAGTCGGTGCTGCCCACCGTGGATTGGAGCGGCCGGACGTGCGGGAGGGAGGCGAAGCGCTCCTGCATGCGCTGGACGTAGGTGGGCTCCATCTCCAGGGCCACCAACAGCTCGCGCTGCTGCTCGATGAGCGAGGTGATGGTCCCGATTCCCGCCCCCACCTCGAGCACCCGGTTGCCCAGGTGCGCGTTGAAGCGCCCCGCCAACCAGGCGTTGTAGTTGGGCGCATCCTCCAGGGTTTCGAGCGTCCGGAGGCCTTCGGGGTTCGAACTCATGGAGGGCTGGGTAGCACAGGTCGTCAGCGGGGAGCACGCACGGCTCCGCGGTCATCGGATGGGAGCTGACCCCTTCCGTGGGCGGACCCGGGAGTGGTGATCCACGTCGAGCGGAATCGCCTTTCCAGGCTGTTCTCCCTGCTCTCTTGCCCACCTTCGGGGCAAGTGCGAGAGAGTTGACCATCGGGGGATCTGCGGGGCAGTGTCCGCCGTTCCCGCTGCGATCAGGTCCCTGCCGGGGGTTGGACCGCCAGCAAGAGGAGCAGGACGTGGACAGCGGCTCTCAGGCACCCGAATTCGAGGAAGAGCAGAGCAGCCTCGACTGGCAGTGGTACCTGCGGGCGCTTCTTCGCCGGAAGTGGTGGATCGCCGGCATCGCCGCGGTCGTCCTCGCCCTCACCGCCGTGGTCACGCTGCGCCAGACGCCCATCTATGCGGCCTCGGCCTCGCTGGTGATTGACGTCGCCGCTCCGAGCTACCTGGGCGAGAAGGTCCAGAACGCCTCGGGCGACGAGTACGGAAACTACTGGCTCAACCGTGACTTCATGGGGACCCAGTACCGCATCATCCAGAGCCGCGCGGTCGCGCAGCGGGTGGTGGATGCGCTGGGCCTGCAGAACGATCCGGACTTCCTGGGGGTCGGATCCAAGGGGGACGAGAAGTCGCGGCTCCAGCGCATGTCCGAGCTGGATGCGGTGTCGCTCCTGCAGCAGCGACTTTCGGTGGTTCCCCAGAAGGACACCCGCATCGTCCAGGTGCGGGTGGAGGATCCGGACCCCGAGCGCGCAGCCCTGCTCGCGAACGAGGTCGCCGACGCCTACATCGCCGAGAGCCTCGCGCTGAAGCTGCGAACGTCGGAGAGCGCCTCGGCGTGGCTGGAGGAGCGGCTCACCGACCTCGAGACCAAGAGCAAGCAGAGTGAGCTGGCCCTCTTCGAGTTCAAGAAGGACGGGGACATCCTCACCACCGCGCTCGATGACCGCCTGTCGATCGTCACCGAGCGGCTCACCAAGTACAACGCCGCCCTGACCGAGGTCCGCACGCGCATCGCTGCCTTGAAGGCCCGCGCCGAGGCCTTCGGCAAGCTGCGCCGGGATGCGCCCAATGCGTCGGATTGGGCCGAGGGGCTGCCTTACGCCGAGGGCGACACGCTGCTCACCAGCCTGCGCCAGACGCTCATGGACGTGAGCGCGCAGTGTGCCGAGCTGTCTGCGCGTTATCTGTCCGACCACCCCGCCCTGATGGGGTGCGTCGCCAAGCAGAAGGCCTCGCAGGAGAACCTGGAGCGGGAGCTCAACAACCGAATCCGCGCCGCGCAGACCGAGCTCGCCGAAGCGCAGGCGAATGAGCGCAATCTCGATGCGCTGTTGGAGCAGGTGAAGGCTGAGGCCTTCGAGGTCAACCGCAAGCAGATCGCCTACGACCAGCTCCAGCGCGAGGCGACCAATGACCAGCGTCTGTACGATTTGGTCCTCACGCGCCTCAAGGACATCGAGCTCTCGGGCATGCTGCGGACCACGAACGTTCGTAGCCTGGATGCCGCGCGACCGAGCTGGATCCCGGTCAGCCCCAACGTGAAGCAGAACCTGTTGTTCGGCCTCATCGCCGGGTTGGTGCTGGGCGTGGGCGTGGTGCTCGGACGCGAGTTCCTGGACAGCACCGTGAAGACCCAGGAGGACGTGGAGGAGCGGCTCAGGGTTCCGTTCCTCGGGCTCTTCCCCATGGTGGGCGAGGCCGAGGGCATGGCGGCCGCGCGCGACCTGCACGTCTTCAAGCACCCGAACAGCGCCGCCGCCGAGTGCTGCCGCGCCATCCGAACCAACCTGCTCTTCGCGACGCCGGATGACCCGTTCAAGACCCTGGTGGTCACCTCGAGCGGGCCGGAAGAGGGCAAGTCCACCATCACCATCAGCCTCGGCGTTGCCATGGCGCAGAGCGGAAGCCGGGTGCTTCTGGTCGACACCGACATGCGCCGGCCGCGGCTGCACAAGGCCTTCGGGGTGCCCAATGACGTGGGCGTCAGCTCGCTCATCGTGGGAGAGGGGAGCCTCGAGCGCGCCGTGAAGAGCACCGAGGTGCCCGGCCTGTTCGTGCTCCCCTGCGGCCCCATCCCTCCGAACCCTGCCGAGCTCCTTCACGCACAGGGATTCGAGAAGCTCCTGGCCGAGCTCTCGGAGACATACGACCGGATCATCTTCGACAGCCCACCGGTCAATGCGGTCGCGGACGCGGTGGTGTTGGGGGCGCAGGTGGACGGTGTCGTCCTGGTCCTCAAGGCGCTCCAGACCCAGCGCGAGCTGGCCCGCCGCGGCCTGCGCGCCCTTCAGGACGTCAATGCGAACGTCCTGGGTGCCGTTCTCAACCACGTGGACATCGAGTCCAACACCTACGGCGGGTATGCCATGAGCTACCTGCGTAACAACTACGCGTACGGAGACCGGCCTCAGGCACCTGCCGCCTGAGCGGGACGTCTCCTTGGGAGCGCCTATGAGTGAGCGGATTGCGGTCATCGGACTCGGCTATGTCGGGCTCCCGGTTGCCTTGGCCTTCGCCCGTCAGTTTCCCGGAACCATCGGTTTCGACATCGACGAGAGGAAGGTCGAGGAGCTGCGCTCGGGGCACGACCGGACCGGGGAGACGGAGCACGAGGTCCTGGCTTCGACCACTCTCGAGATGAC
>DATGQN010000032.1:0-25424 GCA_035304185.1 Myxococcaceae bacterium | reverse complement strand
TGACGCGGCCAAGCGCGAGGAGCTGGCGACAACCGCCTCGCGCCTCGAGGGCATCTACGGCAAGGGCAGGTTCTGCGGTGCGGACGGGCAGGGCGAGTGCCGGGATCTGCTCGAGCTCTCCCGCGTGATCGACACCAGCCGCAACTACGACGAGCTGCTCGAGGCGTGGGTCGGCTGGCGCACCGTCTCCCCGCCCATGCGCCCCCTCTTCGAGCGCATGGTGACGCTGGGCAACGAGGGCGCGCGCGAGATCGGCTTCAACGATCTGGGCGACCTCTGGCGCAGCGGCTACGACATGCCGCCCGAGGCGTTCGAGAAGGAGACCGACCGGCTGTGGCAGCAGGTCCAGCCCCTCTATGAGGAGCTGCACTGCTACGTCCGCGGTCGTCTCGCCAAGCACTACGGTGAGGACAAGGTCCCGGCCGGCGAGCCCATCCCCGCGCACCTGCTCGGCAACATGTGGGCCCAGGAGTGGATGAACATCTACCCGCTCATGGAGCCGTACCCCGGCCAGGTGAGCCTGGATGTGACCGGCGCCCTCCAGAAGCAGAACTGGGACGCCATCCGGATGGTGAAGCTGGGCGAGAGCTTCTTCACCTCCCTGGGGCTCGAGAAGCTGCCCGAGACGTTCTGGGAGCGCAGCCAGTTCACCAAGCCCCGCGACCGCGACGTGGTGTGCCACGCGAGCGCCTGGGACGTGACCTCCGCCGGCGACATCCGCATCAAGATGTGCATCCAGCCCACCGAGGAGGATCTGGTCACCATCCACCACGAGCTCGGGCACAACTACTACTACGTCTACTACCACGAGCTCCCGGTCCTCTTTCAGAGCGGCGCCAACGACGGCTTCCACGAGGCGGTGGGCGATGCGCTGACCCTCTCCATCACCCCCGAGTACCTCAAGCAGGTCGGCCTGCTCTCGGCGATCCCCCAGTCCGAGGAGGGGCTCATCAACCTGCAGATGAAGGATGCGCTGGAGAAGGTGGCCTTCCTTCCCTTCGGCAAGCTCATCGATCAGTGGCGCTGGGACATCTTCAGCGGGAAGGTCGGCCCGGATCGCTACAACGCCCACTGGTGGGCGCTGCGTGAGAAGTTCCAGGGCGTGAAGGCCCCGGTGGCCCGCAGCGAGGAGGACTTCGATCCCGGCGCGAAGTACCACGTGCCCTCGAACGTCCCCTACACCCGCTACTTCCTGGCCCGCATCCTCCAGTTCCAGTTCCACAAGGCGCTGTGCGAGGCGGCCGGCCACGAGGGGCCGCTGCATACCTGCTCCATCTACGGGAACCAGGCCGCCGGCGAGAAGCTGCGCGCCATGCTGGCCATGGGAGCGAGCAAGCCCTGGCCGGATGCGCTCGAGGCCCTCACCGGTGAGCGGGAGATGAATGCCGGCCCGCTGCTCGAGTACTTCGAGCCGCTCCGGGGCTACCTGCGGAGCCAGAACGAGGGGCAGTCGTGCGGTTGGGCACAATCGACCAACGCCGATTGACTTGGGGGGACCGTCCTCTTACGTTCGCGATGCTCTTCGGGGATGTGCCGCATCTCCGGAGGCAGGGTGGCGGATTCCTCCCACCCGTTTCGATGGAAAGAGAAAAGTAAGAACATGGCAACTGGTACCGTGAAGTGGTTCAACGACGCGAAGGGCTTCGGATTCATCACCCAGGACGGTGGTGGTGAGGACGTCTTCTGCCATCACTCCGCCATCAACATGGATGGCTTCCGCACCCTCGTTGAGGGGCAGAAGGTGGAGTTCGAGGTGGCGCGCGGCCCGAAGGGCCTGCAGGCCCAGAACGTGCGCGCTGGCGGCTGAACCGCTTTCACCGCGTTCTCATTGAGTCTCTGACGAGGCTCGCAGTCTGGCCCGGTCACCTTCGCGGTGTGCCGGGCCTTTCTGTTTGTGCGCGCCTTTCCCCTGTCCGCGCCCGGCCGGGCCGTCCTCGAGCTGCGGTGGGCGCCTTCCCCCTGAAAGACCCTCCCATGTCCCTGCTTCGATGGAGCGGGGTCCTCGCGTTGAGCCTGATCGGCTGCGCGGGGACCCCGAATGGACCCATGCCCTCCACGTCGACCCCCACCGAGGCGCCCGAGGCGTCGGCGTCTTCCGCAGCACCCACCGATCCCAAGCCGGCCATCGAGGCCCTGGTCGCCCTGCACGGCGAGCAGGAGCGCGCGCGCATCCAAGCGCAGGTGGCCCAGGTGGCGGCGCTCTGGACCCCAGAAGACGGCGATCTGGTGGCCTTCGCCACGGCGCACTACCTGGCCGATCCCGCGGCGCGGGCGGCGACCCTGGCGCGCCTGGAGAACGTGCTCGAGCAGGTGGACGGGCAGCTCTACGCCCTCAGCCGGGAGCTGCGCTTCGCGTCCGACGTCGACGTGGGCCCGCTCTTGGCGGTGGACCCGCTGCTCGCCGGAATCGACCCGGGAGCCCACATGACCGAGGACCTCTTCCGCTCCAAGGTCGCCTTCGTGGCGCTGCTCAACTTCCCCCAACGCACGCTGGCCGAGCTGAGCGACCCCGACGCCGACCTCTCGCGCGCGGACTGGGCGACGGCGCGGCTCACCGGGCGCTTCGAGCAGCGGCTGCCGCCGGCCCTGCTGCAGCAACAGGCCGAGGTGGGCGCGGCCGCCGACATCTACATCAACGGCTACAACATCTGGATGCACCACCTGCTGGACGGTGCGCCCGGGCGGGCCTTCCCCAGTGGGATGCGTCTCATCAGCCACTGGAACCTGCGCGATGAGCTGAAGGCCGCCTACGCCCTGGGCGAGGAGGGTCTGCGGCGTCAGCGGCTCATCCTCCAGGTGATGGACCGCATCGTCACCCAGACCATCCCCGCGGCGGTGATCGACAACCCGCATCTGGATTGGAACCCGTTCACCAATGTGGTGACCCCCGCCGAGCCGGGCACGGTGGAGGCGGACGCGCCGGGCGATCGGGTGAAGACGGTGGAGGGGGAGCCGGCCCGTGAGCCTGACACCCGCTACGCGCACCTGCTCGCGCAGTTCCACGCCCGCCGCGCCATCGACGCGCACGATCCGGTGATGCCCAACGCCATCGATCGGGCATTCCAGCGGGGGCGCGAGTTGCCGGAGGAGCGGGTGGTGGCGCTGCTGGAGGCGGTGCTCACCTCGCCGGTGGTCCCCCGGGTCGCCAAGGAGATGGAGCGGCGCCTGGGACGGCCGCTCGCGCCGCAGGATCTCTGGTTCAACGGTTTCCGCGCCGGAAGCGACGTGCCCGAGGCCGAGCTGGATGCGCGGGTGCGCAAGCGCTACCCCGATGCCGAGGCCTTCGAGAAGGACCTGCCGCGCCTGCTGCGTGGGCTCGACTTCAGCCCCGAGAAGGCGGACTTCCTGGCCGCGCACATCCGCGTGGATCCCTCGCGCGGTGCCGGTCACGCCATGCCGGCGATGCGGCGTGGCGACTTCCCCCGCCTGCGCACCCGCGTGGGCAGCGGGGGCATGGACTACAAGGGCTTCAACATCGCGGTGCACGAGCTGGGGCACAACGTGGAGCAGGTGTTCGGGCTCTATGGCGTGGACCACACCCTGCTGCAGGGCGTTCCCAACAACGCCTTCACCGAGGCCCTGGCCTTCGTGTTCCAGGTCCGGGACCTGGAGCTCCTGGGCCTGCCCCCCGCGTCGGAGGCCGCAGCGCGGGAGCGTGTGCTCGCAACGTTCTGGAACACCTGGGAGATCGCCGGCGTGTCGCTGGTGGACCTGCGGGTGTGGCAGTGGCTCTACGCACATCCCGAAGCGACGCCTGCCGAGCTACGGGAGGCCACCGTGCGCATCGCGCGTGAGGTCTGGGATCGCCACTACGCGCCGGTGCTGGGCGGGGAGGGGAGCGCGCTGTTGGGCATCTACTCCCACATGATCGCCTACCCCCTCTACCTGGCCGACTACCCACTGGGGCACCTCATCGCCTACCAGATCGAGTCGCACCTCGCGCAGAGCAAGGCCACCCTGGGGGAGGCGTTCGAGCGCATGGCGACCCACGGTCGGGTCACCCCCGATGCGTGGATGCGGCACGCGACCGGCAACCCCATCCGTGCCCAGCCCCTGCTGGAGGCCACCTCCCGCGCGTTGGATGCACTTGCAACCCAAGCGCGCTGAGGCGGGGGCCGACGTTCATCCGTTGGAATGACAGAGGCCCGACGACCGCATCCTGGGTCGCCGGGCCTCTTTGCTCTCTCAGCGTGATCTCAGGCGCGCATCCGATGCGCCGGGAGGATCACTCCGCGGCAGGCTGCTCACCCTGGCGCGGCTGGCTGCGCGGCTGACCCTGCTGGCCGGTGGCGCCGGGGGAGGAGGGGACTGCGGCGGCGGGCAGGATCTCGAGAAGCTCCACCTCGAAGTTCAGCGTGGAGTTCGCCGGGAGGCCGGGCCGGGCGCTGGGGCCGTAGGCCAGATCAGGCGGGCACACCAGACGGGCCTTGCCGCCGACCTTCATGAGCTGCACGCCCTCGGTCCAGCACTTGATGACGCCGTTGAGCGGGAACGTCGCCGGCTCGCCGCGGCTGTAGCTGGAGTCAAACTCGGTGCCGTCCACCAGGGTCCCGCGGTAGTGCACCTTCACACGGCTGGTCTCGGTGGGGGACTCGCCGGAGCCCTCGGTGAGGTTCTGGAAGACCATGCCCGACGCGGTCCTGGTGGCGCCTTCCTGAGCGGCGGCCTCGTTGATGAACGCCTCGGACTTGGCGCTCAGCGCCTCGGCGCGGGCCTGGCTGCGCGCGCGGGCGAGCTCACCCACCTTGCGGCCGTACTCGTTGAGCTTCACCGGGGGCTCACCCTCGGCGAAGTTCCCGCGGATGCCGGCGATCACCACCTCGAGCTCCTCGGGCTTGAGGTCGAAGACCTCGATGTTGTCTCCGAGGGTGAGGCCCAGGGCGTAGAAGGTCTTCTGCTCCTCGGTCTCGAGCTTGACCTCTCCCTGAGTGGCAGGGGCGCTGCCCGCCTTGTTGCCACCGTCTTCCTGCTTGGGGCAGCCCACCAGGGCCACCAGTGCGACGAAAAGGAACTTCCGCATGCCTTCTGTCTCCTCGTTCTTGAGACGGCGGCCGGAAGCCTGACGCGCTCCGGTGGGCCGCCTCGTTGGGCGCGCGGACCTTAGCGGCACCGCCCCGGCAGGTGGGACAGGAAGTCGCACCGGGTCGTTTTCTTGCCAATGGGACACCGGCGCCTACCCTCGGCTGCAACAGGCCTGTCGCAGGCCTGGGCCCCTTCCACCATGCCCCGGGAGTTTTCATGAGCAACGACCGCAATGACCGCCGCAACAGCGACCGCGCGCCCCTGGACATCTATCTGAACAAGTACGTGGGGGGCGTCCCGTACCTCACCCGCACCTCGGACATCAGCCCGGAAGGTGTCCGCCTCGCCCGGCTCATCGAGCCCGAGCACGCCGCGCGGCGGGTGGGCCTGCAGTTCCAGCTCCCCGGCTCTCCGGAGGTCATCTACGCCGAGGGGGAGGTGGTCCGGGAGTGGGCGCATGACGCGCCGACCGAAGGCAGCTGCCTGCGCTTCACCCTGCTCACCGAGCGTCACCGCCGCGCCATCCGCGACTTCGTGCGGGCACGCGCCCCGGAGCCCATCGCCGCCTGACGTCACCCGCGGTCCGCGGCGCCGTGGAGCCTGTCCCATGGCCGCCCTTGAACCAACGGGAGTCCGGGGGGCCTGACGTGCCCTGTGTCACCCCGGCGTCTCGGCTTCCCCGTGGACGCACCTTTCAGCTACAGTCCTCCCATTCCAGGGGGGGCAGAGGCAGCGCGGTTTGACCGTGGTGGAAGCCCTTCCTTGAATGTTCTGTCCGCCGGCGCGTGAACACCGCCCGGCAGGATCATTCCGAGGGGAGCATCCCGTGACACGATTGCTGTGTGTGCTGTCCTTACTGATCGGCAGCGGTGCCTGGGCGCAGGGAAGCGTGGCCCGGAAGGCGGACGATGCGGCGGAGAAGCGGGATGCCGCCAGGCGCGAACGCCCGGCCGCCGAGGTCAACTGGGCCGGACCGGTCCTCAAGGCCACCGGCAGCGGCGCGCCCGACATGCGCGCGACCAGCCCGGCGCAGGCGCGACTCGGTGCCGAGATGGCGGCCAAGATGGACGCCTTCCGAAACCTCCTCTCGCAGGCCCGGGGCGTGGAGATCTCCTCCGGCACGACGGTGGGGGACGCCATGGACGCCGACACCGAGACCGTGCGCGGCCGGGTCGAGGGCGTCATCCGCGGCTACAAGGTGACCGCCAAGCGCTACTACTCCGATCAGGGCGTCGAGCTCGACGTGGAGGTGCCCCTGGGCGCGATCGTCGAGGCGGTGGTGCCGGTCGAGGAGGCGCAGCCCCCTGCGAAGAACGAAGCGCCAGCCACCCACACCGGGGTGATCGTCGACGCCTCGGGGCTCGGCGTGAAGCCGGCCCTGGCGCCGCGCCTGGTGGATGGAAAGGGCCGGGAGGTCTACGGGCCCTCGGCCGTGGAGGCCGCGTCCCGCAAGACCCAGGGGGTCGCCAGCTACCACGGCTCGGTGGAGGAGGCGCGCCAGAGCGAGCGCGTCGGTGACAAGCCCCTGATCCTCAAGGCTTCCGGCGTGAAGGGGACCGATCTGGTGCTCGGCGCGGACAGCCTCGCCCAGCTCAAGGCCTCCAACCCGCGCTACCTGGCCGAGGGCCGGGTCGCGATCGTCTCGCAGCCGGCGAGCAAAGAAAGCAGCCCCCGATGAAGACGCAGGCACTCCGCGCCGGGCTCCTCCTGGCGATCAGTTGGTTCGCTCTCCCGGTCGCCGCCAAGGCGCCCGAGGTCTTCACCCAGGAGGCGACCGCGCAGGCCGCCATCCGTGGCAACGACGAGGCGGACGCGGCCCAACGCGCCCAGCAGCTCGCACTGCGCGAGGCGGTGCAGCAGGTGGCGGGCATCATGCTGCGCTCCGATACCGTGGTCGCCAACAGCACGCTGCTGGCTGACACCATCACCGCGCACACCGCCGGCTACATCCGCTCCTTCGAGGTGCTCAAGACGGAGCGCAAGGGATCGGTGATGGAGGTCACGGTCAAGGCGCAGGTGGGCCGCACCGAGCTCGACAAGGACGTGCAGGCGGTGCGCGCGCTGGTGAAGTCGCTGGCCAGCAAGCGGCTGGTGGTGGTGATCCAGGAGCAGACCCTGGGCAACGACGGCAAGAGCGTCTTTGCGACCGACCACATCCAGACCGCTATTTCCGAAGCGTTCCGCAAGGACGGGTGGACGGTGCTCGACCCCCATGCGGTGGCCGGCAAGCTCGAGCTCGCCTCAGGCGTGGCGTTGGGAACGCCGGAGGCCAAGCGCATCGCCGACCTCTCCAAGGCCGACTTTGTGATCTACGGCACCGCGACCTTCCGGGAGGAGACGCTTCCGAAGAGCTACAGCCACCACCAGGGCCAGCAGGTGATCTTCCCCATCCAGGGGCAGGTGGCGCTCCACATGTTCGCCACCGACAGCGGAACGCAGATCGCCCAGGCCTCGACCAAGGTGACGTCCCAGGCCAGCCGCATCTCGGCGATCAGCTACGCCCAGGAGGCCAGGATTGTCGCAGAGCGCGAAGCGTCCAAGTACCTCGCCCCCCTGCGCGAGAAGGTCCTCGAGCGGCTGCGGGATGATGCGGTGAACGGGCGTCAGCTCGCGGTGAGCGTGGAGGGCCTGGAGGACTTCACCGCGGTGCAGGCCTTCCGCAACGCCCTCAGCCGCGCCATCGACGGCGTGAGTGACGTGACCCGCGGGAACTTCGCCAAGGGGAAGGCGGACTTCGACGTCACCTTCGTCGGCACCAGCGAAGACTTCGCGACGCGGTTGGGCGCCGCCCGCTTCAAGGGCAAGCCGGTGCGGGTCACCGGCGTGACCGGGAACACCGTGACGGCGCGTGTCGGTCGTTAGGTCCCTGCTATTGATGGTCGCCGCGTTCACGGGATGCGCAGGAACCGGGCCCGCGAAGGACGCGGCCGGTGGCACATCCGGGGACGTTCCGGCGCAGCGGCGCGCGGTGGAGCTGTTGGAGCAGGACGCCGGACGGAAGGGCAACGTGTGGATCCGCTGCACGCCGGCCGAAGCGGTGATCCTGTTGGAAGGGGTCCCCCAGGGGACCTGCGGGATGCTGGTGGAGGCGGGCCGGGGGCTGACGGTGACCGACCGGCGGCTGCACCGGCTCGAGGTGAAGCACCGTGGTTTTCATCCCTACGTGACGTACGTCGCCCCCGGCGGGACGCGGGCCACCCTTCAGGTGACGCTCCGACCCCTGGCGGGCCAGGAGAAGGCTCCATGACACTCCCCAAGCTGGCCTGCGCCCTGGCCTGTGCGCTCCTGCTGCTTTCGAATCCGGCGCTCGCCGCCATCGGCCGGGTGTCCCTCGTCGAGGGCGTCGCGCACCGCGTCCCCTCCGACACGGACACCCGCAGCCCCCGCGCCGGCGCCGAGAGCGAGCGTCTCCGTGAGGGAACCGGCATCGAACTCTCCGACCGCATCACCGTGGAGGAGGGCGCCCACCTCAAGATCACCCTCAACGACGGCAGCGTGGTGGTCGTCGGTGGCGGGAGCACGCTGTACATCGACGAGGCCCGATTCGAAGGTCAGGAGCGCCGCGGCTTCGGTGTCTTCCTGGAGGTGGGGAAGCTGTGGGCCAAGGTGAAGAAGGCGATCGCGGGCTCCGACGCCAAGTTCGAGGTCACCACCGAGCGCGCGGTGGCCGGCGTGCGCGGAACGATCTTCCGCATCGACGCCCTCAAGGCCACGCTGCAGGTGAACACCGCCCAGGAGCCCTCCAAGACCACCCGCCGCAAGAAGAAGCGGCCCGCACCGAAGCGCCAGGTCTCGACCCGGGTCCGCGTCGACGAGGGGAAGGTGGCGGTGGGAGATCCGCGGGTCTACGCCCAGGTTGCGGCCTCGGGCGCCGCGCAGCCGGATCCGGGCCCCCGTCGGCAGGTCGCCGGCCCCCAGGAGGTGGACGCGGCGACGTGGGAGGAGCGCTTCGTGCTGCTGCAGGCGGGGCGCGAGGTGGTGGTGGGGCCCGACCTCTGGGAGGTGGGCGCGGTGAAGGCCGGCACCAACGACGCCTTTGATGCCTGGGTCGAGGCGAACGGCGGGTGAGCTGCCAGGGGTTCCAGCGGCGCCCATCTCCGGTCGCCGGCTCCTCAATGACCGGTCAGCCGCGCTAGACTCCCGCTGCCCTCACCCGGACCCGGACCCAACGCTTCAGGCCGGGTCGTCCTCACACACCGGATCACGCCATCTCACGCCGGAAGAAGAACCGCTCCTCCCGATCGCGCCCCGCGGCTCCAGCTGTCGTCGCCCCCACGCAGGGCGCCGCGGCCGTCGCTGCACGTCCGGCACCCGCACCTGAAGTGGCGGCCGGGATCTCCGTCACCGCTGCGCCCGGGCCGACGGTGGTGGAGGTGCCGCGAACCCTGAACCGCCGCAGCGTCGCGCGTCTCAACGCCCGCATTGCGCGCCGGGTGGACATCGCCTGGTGCCTCGCCGTGCTGGTGGGGATCGTGCTGCTCTTCGGCCTGCTCGAGCTGGTCCCCGGCGCCTCGGTGCCGCTCCTGGTCGGATGGGCCGGGGCCTACGCGCTCAATCCCTTCGTGACCCGCCTCGAGGAGAAGGGGCTGCCCCGGGTGCTGGGCACCTCCCTGGTCTTCCTGCTCGGGACGATGCTGCTGGCCGGCGCGCTCCTCTACCTGGTCCCGGTCATCCGCGACGAGGTCATCAAGCTACCGGGCTTCTTGCGCGATGGCACGGCCCAGGTCGTCCCACGCCTGGAGGCGATGCTGGGCCAGGGGCTGCCGGAGTTCATCACCGAGCGTGCCGAGGCCCTGCGCGCCAACGTCACCCAGATCTTCGAGAAGGCCGGCCCCATCGCGGCGCAGGTCCTCTCCTCGGTGGCCGGCAGCACCGCACGTTGGGTGGGAGCCCTGCTCGGCATCTCCCTGGTTCCGGTGCTGCTCTTCCTGCTGCTGTTGGACTTCAACGGCATGCACGAGAAGGTGCTGGGCTTGGTGCCGCGTCCGGCGGTGGGCCTGGTCACCCGGCGCTTCCGGCAGGTGGACGATGTGCTCGGCGCCTTCGTCCGTGGACAGCTCGTGGTGGGGACCATTCTCAGCGTCATCTACTCGCTGGGGCTCTCCATCGCCCGCATCGACCTGGCGATCGCCATCGGGATCATCGCCGGCTTCGGCAACATGGTGCCGTACCTGGGAACCGGCATCGGGATCGTCCTGGCCGCGCTGGGCACGCTGCTCGCGTGGCAGGGCCCGTGGCAGATCCTCGCGGTGGCCGCGACCTTCATCGTCGGGCAGATGCTCGAGGGCTTCGTCATCACCCCCCGCGTGGTGGGGGATCGGGTGGGCCTGTCGGCGATGACCATCATCGTGGCCATCCTGATCTTCAGCGAGCTCTTCGGCTTCGTCGGCATCCTGCTCGCCGTGCCGGTCTCCGCGGTCCTCAAGGTGGTGGTCGAGGTCGCCGTGGAGCGCTACACCGAGACCCGGACCTATCGCGGTCCCTCCTTCGCCGAGGCCGCCGATCCTTCCGCGTCCGGTTCCGAGCCCCGCACCGGCTGAGCTCCAGAGGGGTGGGTGCCGCGGGGTTTGCGCGCATCCCGGGCCTCTTCAGGTGCGGTCCGGGCCAGCCCCGAGGTCACCGGAAAGGCGGTCTGGGGAAGCGGGGAAGGGGAGGCGCCGTTAAGGCCATGGGCTTCGGCAGGACGGAGGTGACACGTCCTCAGGTGACACGTCCTCCCCGATGGGCGCAGATGGCGTTCCCCCTGAGCAGGCAGAGGAGCAGATCGCGGAGATGACGGCAGGGCCCCTGAAGAAGACGCGCAGCGCGTCCCCCCCGGTCCAGGTGCGCAAGCTCGACGCCCTGGCCGGGGAGATCCACGACTGCCGCGCCTGCCCCCGGCTGGTGGCCTGGCGGGAGGAGGTCGCCCGGACCCGCCGCCGCGCCTACCGGGATCAGACCTACTGGGGCCGACCGGTCTCGGGCTTCGGGGATCCGGCCGCGTGGCTGGTGGTGGTGGGTCTGGCGCCGGCCGCCCACGGCGCCAACCGCACCGGCCGCATCTTCACCGGGGATCGCTCGGGGGATTTTCTCTACGCGGGGCTGCACCGGGCCGGGATGGCCAATCAGCCCACCAGCGTCTCGGTCGACGACGGGCTCGAGCTCAGCGGCGCCTGGATCACCTGCCCGGTACGCTGCGCGCCGCCGGAGAACAAGCCCACGCCCGAGGAGCTGCGCACCTGCGCGCCCTACCTGGACCGGGAGCTGGCGCTGCTGCCGGGGATGCAGGGGATCCTGGCGCTGGGCGGGATCGGGTGGAAGGCGGCCCTCACCGTCATGGAGCGCCTGGGGGGCGAGGTTCCCAGGCCCCGCCCGGTCTTCGGGCACGGCGCGGTGTTCCAGCCGGCGCAGGGTCCCTGGTTGCTCGGCTGCTACCACGTGAGCCAGCAGAACACGCAGACCGGTCGGCTCACCCCGGCCATGTTCGACGCCGTCCTCGCGCAGGCCCGGGACCTCGCGAAGTGAGGAAGTCATTGACAGTCGCCGGCCGGGCTTGTTATTCGCTCGCGCCGCTTCAAGCGGTTCAAAGCAGTCCCCGGGTCCTTAGCTCAGTGGTAGAGCACCACCTTGACACGGTGGGGGTCAGTGGTTCGAAACCACTAGGACCCACAACTTCATCAGCAGTGGCGGCGGGCGGCGCGGCTTCCTACTCGGGACGCCTGCCGCCCGTTGTGTTTTTCAGGGCCGGACGCGAAGCCAGCCGGCCGGTGGAGAGGCGAGGATGTCCCAGCAGATCACCGTGACGCTGCCCGACGGAAGCCAGAAGCAGACCGAGGCGGGGATCACCATCGCCGACTTCGTCCGCGAGCAGATCGGCCCGGGCCTGGCCAAGGCGGCGCTCTTTGCCAAGGTGGACGGCGAGGAGCGGGATCTGTCCCGGCCGCTGGAAAAGGACGCCTCGCTCCAGATCTTCACCACCAAGAGCCCCGAGGCGCTCGAGCTCATCCGTCACGACGCCGCCCACGTGGTGGCCAGCGTGGTGCAGCGCCTCTTCCCCGGGACCCAGGTCACCATCGGCCCGGCGATCGAGGACGGCTTCTACTACGACTTCTACAAGGAGACGCCCTTCACCCCCGAGGACCTCGAGAAGATCGAGGCCGCGGCCAACGAGGAGATCGCCCGCGATCTGCCCTTCGTCCGCGAAGAGGTCTCCATGGACGAGGCCCTCGAGACGTTCAGGGAGATGGGCGAGACCTTCAAGGTCGAGATCATCCAGGACATCGCCGCCCGGGGCGCCGAGACGCTGACCCTCTACCGGCACGGGGACTGGGTCGACTTCTGCCTGGGGCCCCACAGCCCCAGCACCGGGAAGATCGGCGTCATCAAGCTGCTGTCGAGCTCGGGCGCGTACTGGCGCGGCGATCACCGCAACCCCATGCTGCAGCGGATCTACGGCACGGCCTTCTTCGACAAGAAGGCGCTCAATGCCTGGCTCACGCAGCAGGAGGAGGCCAAGAAGCGGGATCACCGCAAGCTCGGCCGCGAGCTCGAGCTCTTCCAGTTCCACACCTCGGCGCCGGGCGCGGCCTTCTGGCTGCCCAAGGGCTACCGCGTCTACCGCATCCTCTCCGACTGGATGCGCCGCATGACCGACGAGGGCGGGTACGAGGAGATCTCCACGCCGCTGCTCTTCAACAAGGAGCTGTGGGAGACCTCGGGGCACTGGGGCAAGTACCGCGAGAACATGTTCATGGTGCTCGACAACGAGACCGGTGAGCACGACTACTCGCTCAAGCCCATGAACTGCCCGAGCCACCACCTGCTCTACGGGTTCAAGCGGCACAGCTACCGCGACCTGCCCCTGCGGCTGGCCTCACAGGATCCCCTCCACCGCAACGAGGCCACCGGTGCGCTCTCCGGGCTCACGCGCGTGCGTCAGTTCTCCCAGGACGACGGGCACATCTACTGCCGCGAGGACCAGATCGGCGAGGAGATCACCGCCTTCGTGAAGCTCCTCACCCGCGTGTACGGTGGCCTGGGGCTGTCCTTCGAGGCCAAGTTCTCCACCCGCCCCGAGGTCCGCCTGGGCGACGATGCCACCTGGGATCGCGCCGAGGCCCAGCTGCGCACGGCCCTCGACGGGCAGGGCCTGAAGTACGAGGTGAAGGAGGGGGAGGGCGCCTTCTACGGTCCGAAGATCGACTTCGACGTGAGCGACAGCCTCAACCGCAAGTGGCAGCTGGGGACCATCCAGCTCGACTACCTCGCGCCGCAGCGCTTCGATCTCACCTACATCGGTGAGGACAACGCCCAGCACCGGCCGGTGGTGCTGCACCGGGCGATCTTCGGCTCCTTCGAGCGCTTCATCGCCATTCTCATCGAGCACTTCGCCGGGGCCTTCCCCGCCTGGCTGGCGCCGACCCAGGCGGTGATCGTCACCGTCGCCGACCGCCACCTGGAGTACGCGCGGAAGGTCGAGGCCTCGCTCCGCGAGAAGGGCTTCCGGGCGGAGGTGGACGAGCGCAACATGTCCCTCAACGCCCGCATCCGCGACGCTCAGGTCTCCAAGATCCCCTTCACCCTGGTGATCGGGGACCGTGAGGTCGAGGGTGGCGCGGTTGCCCCGCGCCGTTATGGGGGCAAGGATCTGGGGAGCATGGCGCTCTCCGATTTCGAGGCGCTGCTCACCGAGGAGGGGACCCCGCCGCGGTGAGGCCGGTCCCCCAGCCGGAGCTTTGCGTTCCGGCGCCGAAGCCTTCCCATGAAAACGGTGCGTTTCGGGAAGCAAGGAAGTAGAAAATCAGCTTTGGCGGGACCGACGGACCGCTTGACTGGACGTCACCCGCAAGTATGTTGCGCCTCTTTCGTGGGGGCGCTCAAACCCCAGGTTTCAGGAGAGGTCTCTCATCGCTCGCGATCAAAGAACGAACCGTCGCATCCGTGCACGTGAGGTACGCGTGGTGGGGCCGAACGCCGAACAGCTCGGCGTGCTGCCCATCGAGCAGGCGCTGGAGCGCGCTCAGGCCGAAGGTCTCGACCTCGTTGAGGTCAACCCCATGGCCAAGCCGCCGGTCTGCAAGATCATGGACTACGGCAAGTTCAAGTATGAGGAGAAGAAGCGCGCCAACGAGGCCAAGAAGCGCCAGGTGGTGATCCAGCTCAAGGAGGTGAAGCTCCGCCCCAAGACCGAGGATCACGACTACGATTTCAAGGTCCGCAACGTCCGGCGCTTCCTCGAGGAGGGCAACAAGGCGCGCGTCACGATCATGTTCCGTGGCCGTGAGATCACCCACAAGGAGATCGGCCAGCGCATCCTCGAGGACGTGCGCAACGACGTGAAGGACGTCGGCGTGGTGGAGCAGACGCCCCGCATGGAAGGTCGCCAGATGTTCATGATCCTGGCGCCCAACCCCAAGGTCGCCCAGCGCGCCCGCGACGCGGCCAAGGCCCATGCGGCCGCCACCGTCCGCCAGCCCATCTCCGGTGAGGGGGCCAAGGGCGGCGAGGGCTCCAAGGCCGAGGACAAGGCGCCCGCCGCCTCCCAGGACCGGCCGGCTGCGCAGCCGCAGGTGGAGACCAAGCCCCAGGTCGAGGAGCCCAAGCGGGACGCCCCGGCCACGCCCAACCGGGCGGGCTGACCCCATTGCCAGACGGCCGGCGCTGGACTATGAGGCCGGCCCCTCAGAACGATTCCACCGACCAGGGGAACGGCAGTCCCTGGCGGGGATGAACGAGGTGTCACCGGGGGCCGCAGATCAGCGGCCTCTCAACGGCGGCACCCCAGACACAGCAAGGACACCAACATGCCGAAGTTGAAGACGCGGAGCGCCGCGAAGAAGCGCTTCCAGGTGAAGAAGTCGGGGAAGGTGAAGTTCGCCAAGGCGTACGGCAAGCACCTCTTCACGCACGCCAAGTCGGCAGAGCAGGATCGTCGCCACCGCGGCACGGCCCACCTCGCGGACATGGACGCGAAGAAGGTCATCAAGGAACTCTTCCCCTACGGCGGCTGAGAAGCCCGTTTCACCAAGGAATCTGAATCATGCGCGTCAAGAAGGGTTTCAAGGCCCGTCGTCGTCGAAATCGCGTTCTCAAGCTGGCCAAGGGCTTCCGTGGCCGCCGCAAGAACACCTACAAGCGTGCCAATGAGTCCGTTGAGCGGGCGTTGGACTACGCGACCCGTGACCGTGCGGTCCGCAAGCGCGAGTTCCGCGCCCTCTGGATCGTCCGCATCAACGCGGCCGCCCGTCAGCTGGGCCTGAGCTACTCCAAGCTCATCGCCGGCCTGAACAAGGCCAACGTCGCCATCGACCGCAAGGTGCTGGCCGACCTCGCCGTGGCCGACCCCAAGGGGTTCGAGGCCGTGGTGGCCCTGGCCAAGGCCTGAGTCACAGCACGTCGCATCAGGCAACGAGCTTGCAGTCTTCGAAGGGGCCGCCTTTCTCGTGAAGGTGGCCCCTTCTGTCTATCGACCTCTTTCGCGTTTGGAAGTCCGAGGCGAGCATGCAGGAGCGGTTGGAGGCGTTGGCGCAGGGCGCCCGCGCGGAGATCACCGGGGCCACCCAGCCCGACGCTGTCGAACAGCTTCGCGTCCGGTACCTGGGGAAGAAGGGCGAACTCTCGACCATCCTCAAGGGGATGGGGAAGCTCAGCCCCGACGAGCGGCGGGCGGTGGGGCAGATCGCCAACCGGATCAAGGATGAGCTCGAAGGGCTGCTGACCGAAGCGGCCACCCGCGCCGAGGAGGCCGCGCTCGAGGCCCGCCTGCAGGGGCCGGGATTGGACGTGACGCTGCCCGGCCGCTTCGTGCGCCCGGGTCGCCGCCACCCGGTGAGCCAGACGCTCGAGGACGTGGTGGCCTGCTTCGCGCGCCTGGGCTTCGACGTTGCCGAAGGCCCGGAGCTCGAGCTGGACTTCTTCAACTTCGAGGCCCTGAACCTGCCGCCGGATCATCCCGCGCGGGACATGCAGGACACCTTCTACGTGGCGCCGGAGTCGCTGGGGCACGCGAAGCCGGCCGACAGCGCGGTGCTGCTGCGCACGCACACCTCGCCGGTGCAGGTGCGCACCATGCTCAACGCGAAGCCCCCCATCCGGATCATCGCTCCGGGGAGGGTGTACCGCCGGGACTCGGACCTGACCCACACCCCGATGTTCCACCAGATCGAAGGGCTTCTGGTCGACACCGACGTCTCCTTCGCCGAGCTGAAGGGGACGCTGGACGCCTTCGTGAAGGCCTTCTTCGGCAGCGACACCCGCACCCGCTTCCGCCCCTCGTTCTTCCCCTTCACCGAGCCCTCGGCCGAGGTCGACATCAGCTGCGCGGCCTGCTCCGGCAAGGGCTGCCGGGTGTGCAAGCAGACCGGATGGCTGGAGGTGCTGGGATGCGGGATGGTGCATCCCAACGTCTTCGCCGCCAGCGGTCAGGATCCCCAGGCGGTCACCGGCTTCGCCTTCGGTCTGGGCATCGAGCGGCTCACCATGCTGCGTCACCAGATCGGCGATCTGAGAATGATGTTCGAGAACGACGCGCGCTTCCTGGAGCAGTTCTGACATGGAGATCTCTCTCGAGTGGCTGAAGGACTACGTCCCGGTGGAGGGCGTGGAGCAGACCGCAGCGCGCCTGACGGACGGCGGGCTGGAGGTGGAGGGAATCCGCCACCTGGGTGAGGGACTCGACGGGGTCCTGGTCGCCGAGGTGAAGGAGGCGGTGCCGCATCCGGACGCCGAGCGCCTCCAGGTCACCCAGGTCGACATCGGGGCCAGCGCGCTGCTGCAGGTGGTGTGCGGCGCGAAGAACTTCAAGGTGGGGGACAAGGTGCCCCTGGCCACCGTCGGCAGCGAGCTGCCCGGCGGGATGAAGATCGGTCGCGCGGCCCTGCGCGGCGTCGACAGCTTCGGGATGCTGTGCTCGGCCAAGGAGCTGGGGCTGCCCGAGGGCGAGGATGGCCTGTTGATTCTCGATTCCTCGCTGAAGCCGGGGGTGCCCATCGTGGAGGCCCTGGGACTCGACGACAGCGTGCTGACCCTCAACGTGACGCCGAACCGTCCGGATGCGCTGAGCCACGTGGGCGTGGCGCGGGATCTGGCGGTGCTCACCGGGACCAGGCTCACGCTGCCCCCGACGTCCTGCGAGGAGGGTGAAGCTGCCATCGCCGATGCGCTCACCGTCCGCATCGAGGCGGGGGATCGCTGCGCGCGCTACGCCGCCCGGGTGATCGAGGGCGTGAAGGTCGGCCCCAGCCCGGCGTGGCTCAGCCGTCGGCTCGAGGCCTGTGGGGTGCGCAGCATCAACAACATCGTGGACGTCACCAACTTCGTGTTGCTGGAGCTGGGACATCCGCTGCACGCCTTCGATCTGGATCGGCTGGCGGAGAAGACCCTGGTGGTGCGCACCGCCGCCGCGGGCGAGACGCTGAAGACCCTGGATGGCAAGGAGCGCAAGCTCGAGGCGGGGGATCTGGTCATCGCCGATGCCGCACGCGCGCAGGCGCTGGCGGGCGTGATGGGCGGAGCGGAGAGCGAGGTGGGGGAGGCGACGACGCGCATCGTGCTCGAGAGCGCGTGGTTCGCACCCGAGGGCGTGCGGCGCACGGCCCGCCGCCACGCATTGCACAGCGAGGCCAGCCACCGCTTCGAGCGGGGCGCCGACCCGGAGATCATCCCGGTGGCGCTCGACCGGGCAGCGCGACTCATCGCCGAGCTCGCGGGCGGGACGATCGCCCGGGGTCGCATCGATGAGGTGGCCGTGCCCCACCCGCCGCGGGAGGTGATGCTCCGCGACGGCAGCGTCTCCCGCCTGCTGGGCGTGGAGGTCCCCGCGGAGGAGGTGCGGCGCATCCTCACCGCGCTGGGCTTCTCGGCGCAGGGGGAGCAGGACGGGGCCACGCGGTGGCGTGTCCCCAGCCACCGCCCGGACGTGACCGGTGAGGTGGACCTGGTGGAGGAGGTGGCCCGCATCCGCGGCTACGCCACCATTCCCTCGGTGCTGCCGCGCGGGGGCAGCGCCCTGGCGCCTCCGGATCCGGCGGCGGTGGGAACCGCGCGGCTGCGCGCCGCCCTCTCCGGCCTGGGGCACGACGAGGTCATCAACTACGCCTTCACCTCCGAGCAGGCGCTGCGCAACGTGGGCGAGACCGGGGACGTCGTGACCCTGCTCAACCCCCTCTCCGCGGAGCAGGGGGTGATGCGCACCTCGCTGCTGCCGGGGCTGTTGGAGAACCTGTCCCTCAGCGTGCGCCACCAGGTGGAGCGGCTGCGGATCTACGAAATCGGCCGGACCTACCACCGCGATCCCCAGGGCGGACAGGGGCAGCGCCCCGCGGCCCGGGAGGTGAACCGGCTGGGCGGGCTGCTCTACGGCCTGCGCGCCGGACGCAGCTGGAGCGAGGGGTCGGGGACGGTCGACTTCTACGACGCCAAGGGGGCGGTGGAGGGGGTGCTCAGCGCCCTGCACATCCACGGGGCCCGCTTCACGGCGATCCGGGACGTGCCCTCCCTGCACCCCGGCGCGGCGGCGGCCATCCACGACGCCGAAGGACAGCTGCTGGGAACGGTGGGCCAGCTGCACCCGCGGGTGGCCCGGGCGGCGGACGTTCCCGAAGCGGTCTTCGTCTTCGACCTGGATCTCGCGCGGCTGCTCGCCCGGGCGACCCTGGTGCCCCTCGCGCAGGCGCTACCGCGCTTCCCGGCGGTCCTGCGCGATCTCTCGGTGGTGGTGCCCCGGGAACACGCCATGGAGGCGGTGCGGCAGCTCATCCTGGAGGAGGGGGGCGCCCTGGTGGAGGACGCCGCGCTCTTCGACGTCTACACCGGCCAGAACATCCCCGAAGGGCACCGGAGCCTGGCCTTCGCCATCCGCTACCGCTCGCCCGAGCGCACCCTCCAGGACGCCGAGGTGACCGAGGCCCACCAGCGGATCGTCGAGCGGGTGCACGAGCGGCTGGGGGCGAGTCTGCGCGCTTGAAGAAATTCTCGAATGAAGTCGCAGGGTTGACACCCTGCGGGGCAGATTGCGAAGCTCCGCGGGCCGGGGTTCAGTGAGGACTCCGGCCTCAACCTGACTTCTGAGCGCAAGACCGCATGACCAAGGCCGACATCATCGAGGGGGTCTACGAGACGGTGGGCTTCTCCAAGAAGGAGTCCGCGGAGATCGTGGAGCTCGTGTTCGACACGCTCAAGGAGACCCTCGAGCGGGGCGACAAGGTGAAGATCTCGGGCTTCGGGAACTTCCAGGTGCGCGAGAAGAAGGCCCGCGTGGGGCGCAACCCGCAGACCGGCAAGGAGATCGAAATCTCCGCCCGACGGGTCCTCACCTTCCGCCCCAGCCAGGTCCTCAAGAACGCCCTCAACGGGGTGTCCAACGAGGGCGTGGATCCCGACCTCGAGGCTTCGGAAGACGCCGGCTCCTGACGCCATGCTTTTGAGCCGGGGGACCGCCAGATGGTCCTTGACGCTTGCGCGTCCGGCGGCTAATTACCGGCCCCCAACACGCAGTGCCTGCAGTACGGGGTGTAGCGCAGCCTGGTAGCGCACTTGCTTGGGGTGCAAGTGGTCGCAGGTTCAAATCCTGTCACCCCGACCAACGAAGCCCCCGGAATCCACGTGGTTCCGGGGGCTTTGTCTTTGGTGCGCCGCGCCCGCGCCCGCGGGTGCGCAGGGCGGCCGGTCCGGGGACGAGGGGCTCCCGGAACATGCCGGGAGCCCGTGGGGGAAGGGCGCCGCCTTCAACCAGCGGTCGCGGCGCTCAGCGACCGATGGCGAAGCGCAGCTGCACCTGCGCGGTGACCGTCTGCTCGCCGGGATCGATGGGGGTGGAGGCCATCGACTCGGAGCGGGCGAAGGCCATCACCATGGGGCGGACCGGATCGGTGACGGTGCTCGCCTCGATGATGTCTCCCAGCTTCACGCCCAGGGACCTGGCGATGACCTCGGCGGAGGCCCGGGCGCGCTTCACCGCGTCCTGCAGGGCTTCGGCCTGGGCGGCCTCGGGGTTGGAGAGGCCGAACTGCACGTTCTCCACCCGGTTGGCGCCGGCCACCAGCGCCTGGTCGATGAAGCTGCCGAGCTGGTCCAGCTTCAAGGTCTTCACCGAGAGCTGGTTGGTCGCGCGGTAGCCCATGATGGTGGGCTTGCGGGGCTCGGGGCCGTCCTGCTTCCCGTAGACCGGGTACACGTTGTAGCTGCCGGTCTTCATCTCGCCGTCGGTGAGGCCCGCGTTGAGCAGGGCGGAGCGCAGCACGTTCATGCGCTTGGCGTTGGCCTCGCCCGCGTCCTTGGCGGTTTCGCCCTCGGTTTCCACGGCGACGTAGAAGGTCGCTTCATCCGAGGGGGCGCGCGCCTCACCGGTGCCACTGACGTGGATGGAGTTGGCGATCTGGAGATCGGTCATGGAGAGGCCGTCCGGACGGCTCTGCGCAGAGGCGGCGCAGGCGGTGAAGGAGAGCAGGCAGAGGGCGAAGAGGAAGTGCTTGGAGCTCACGGGCGACTCCTTGGAAGGCGGAGGAGGTCGGACTTTCCCTGATTCTGTCGCGATGGCAACCGGAGAAGTGGGCGGCTGTCGGTCCTGGTGCGAGGTCATCATCAGTGTTCCTTCTCGGGCCGCGTCCTGAGGGCCCGGTGGGTGCTGGAAGCTGCGGCGGCGCGTTCGAACGTGCACCGCCGGGCCATCTTCATCAACGCACAACCACGCAGGAGGATCTGGGAGATCGGAGGGCCGGGGCGCAGATGCACGAAAGGCGGCACCGGTCGTTCTCCGGCGCCGCCTTTCCACGTCATCGGGATGCCGGTGTCCCGGCAGCAATTCAGCCCCAGGCCACGGCCGGACGGGCCTCGTCTCCACCGGCCTCTGCGCGGGCGCGCTCACCCAGGGCGCGGGCGGCTTCGACGGCCCGCTCGATGTCCAGCATGCCGCCGGTCACCACCTTGCCCTCGAGCGTGTCGACCTTCTGCACGGTCTCCAGGATGATCCTGCGGGCCTCGATGGCGGTCAGGCCGGGGTGGGCCTCGAACATGAGCGCGGCGGTCGCGGCGACGTGGGGCGTGGCGTAGGAGGTCCCGCTGTCCTTCTTCCAGCGGTTGTTGACGGTGGTGCTCAGGATGTCCTGTCCGGGCGCGGCGAGATCCACCGACTCCGGCCCGTAGGAGGAGAACCTCGCGAGCTTCTCGAGCTTGGCGTCCATCGAGGCCACCACGAGCACGTTGTCGAGGTTGGCGTTGGCCGGACGATCGCCGGGGACGAAGTCCATGTTGCTGCCGTTGCCGTTGTCGGTGGCGGCGACCACCAGCACGTCCACCTCGCGAAGCTTGGCGACGGCCTCATCCCAGCGGCGCAGCTTGGTGGCGTCGTGCACGTCCTCACCGAAGGAGGCGTTGAGCACCCGGACGTTCACGCCGTGGTTCACCTTCTGATCGACGACGTACTCGACGGCCTTCTCGAAGGCGACCAGGGAGTCATCCGCGTCGTAGATGCCGCCGACGCCCATCACCAGGGCCTTGCCCGCGGCGACGCCGGTGTTGCCCTTGTTGTTGTCGGCGGCGGCGACGATCCCCGCCACGTGGGTGCCGTGGTCCACGCCGTCAGCCTTGTGGAGGTCGCCGTTGCTCTTGTGCACGTTGATGCCGTGCACGTCGTCGACGTAGCCGTTGCCGTCGTTGTCGATCCCGTCGTTGGGGATCTCCTTGGCGTTGACCCACAGGCTGTCCTTGAGATCGAGGTGGGCGGTGTCGATGCCACCGTCGACCACCACCACCACCGGCGGACCTTCGAGGGTAGGGAAGGGCTTGGGCGCGTCGACCTCGGGCGCCTTGCCGCTGCCCTCCAGGGTCCAGCCGCGCAGGGTCCCGGTGTCCCGCGTGGCCTCGTCGCGGACGGTCAACGTCCACTCGCCGCGGGCCTCGGTGCCCTTGAACGCCTCGCTCAGATCGAAGCTCTCGGTGATCCCGCCGCGGTGGGTTCCATCGCGGTTGACCACGGTGTGCTCGGTGCCGTCGGGGCTGGTGAGGGTCACCACCAGATCGCGGGGGAAGGTGTGCGCGACGTCGAGCTTGAGCTTCAGCTCCTCGAGCTTCACGTTCCCGTCGAGGGTGAGGGTGGACGTCGCCGCCTGGTGATCGGCGATGGGAAGCTCGGGGGTCGCCGAGCCACGCACCGTGGTGGCGCTCTGGCTTTGGGCCGCGTCCCTGCTGCCGGACACCTCGGGGAAGCTGCTGTCGGCGCGCTTGGCCACCCGCGTGCGCTCGGCCAGATCGCGCAGGCGCTCTCCCATCTGGACGATGATGGAGCGCTGGCTCACCTCGTTGCCATTGAGGCCGGGGCGATCGGTGTACTCGGAGCGATCCGTGGAAGGGGGACGGACCGTGGCGGCGGCCGGTGGGGTCCCGCTCTTCGTCGCCGGACGATCGGTCTTCTGGGTTCCCTGGGTGGGAAGCGAAGCGCGGCTCGGGAGCTTGTGAAGAGGCGTCATGAAGAGGGCCACCCTGGAACGACGAGCAGAGGATCGAGATGGATGAGCGACGACTGGCGCGACTATAAGATGTTTTCGTCCGCTCGGCCGCAGGGTTGCTTACGTCGGCAAAGTTTTTTCCCGTGATCCTGTAAAGGAACCTGTCACGAGGAACGGACCTTCTGAGCGCTCCCATCAGCAGCGGTCGGCAGCGACCGTGTCAGCTTCGGTTGGAGTTCAAGGCGGCTTGAACTATAGGGGCTGCCAGAAGGAGCCGATCGACGAGCATGGACGTGGCGAGCGAGATGTCCGAATTCCTGGAGCAGGTCGAGGCCGCCCTGGCCACGAGCCTGGTGGACGATCGCAAAGCGGCCGGTGATCGCGATGACATCCTGAGGGAGGCTTCCCGGCACCTGTGCCTGGGCGGAGGAAAGCGCGCGCGGCCCACGCTGGTGCGCCTCTTCGCCGGAGCGGTGGAGGCCCCCGGGGAGGGGCTGGTCGACATCGCCTGCGCGGCGGAGATGATCCACGCCGCGAGCCTCCTGCACGACGACGTGGTCGACGGCGGCATGTTCCGTCGCTCCAAGCCCACGGTGAACGCCCGCTGGGGCAACGTGGTCGCGGTGCTGGGTGGGGATCTCCTGCTCACCACGGCCTTCGGTAAGCTCGGCAAGCTGGATCCGCACCTCACGCCGGCCGCCATCGAGCTCGTCGCGGAGATGACCCGGGCCGCGGTGGTGGAGGTCGAGTCGCGGGAGGATCTCTCGCTGACCCTGCCGCAGATCCGCTACATCCACGAGGGCAAGACCGGCTCGCTCTTCGGCTGGTGTGGCGTGGCTGCGGCCCAGCGCGCGGGGCGTCCGGAGGTCGGGCGCCGCTTCGACGCCTTCGGTCGGCACCTGGGCGTGGCCTTTCAGATCGCCGACGACATCCGGGACATCACCGGGACCGACCCGGGAAAACCGCAGTACGCGGACCTGCTCGCGCGCTCGCCGTCGGTGCCCATCATCCTGGCGGTCTCCAAGGATCAGGATCTGCGTCGTCGGCTGCGTGACGCCTGGGCCTTCGCCTCGATGTCGCCCGAGCGCACCGCGCAGCTGGGCGAGGAGATCCTGGCGCTGGGCGTGGTGGAGGAGGCGCTGGCCATGATGGACGCCGAGATCGCCGCTGCCATCGACGCCTTGGGTTCCTTCGCCGAGAAGCCCGAGGGGGTGGAGCTCATCCGCTGGGCCCACATGCTCCGCGACGGAATCCGTGAGCTGCTGGGGACGCGTGCCTGATGGCCGCGGTGTCTCCCTCGGCGCCGGGCGCTGAAGGTTCGCCCCCGGGCACCTGGGAGGCGATGGCCATCGATGCGGTTGGCAGCGTCATCGAGTTCTGGGGCTTCAAGCGCAACCAGGGCCGGGTGTGGGCGTTGCTCTACCTGCGCGGAGAGGCGCTGCCTGCCGCGTCCATCGAGCAGGAGCTCACCCTCTCCAAGGGCGCAGTGTCGATGCTGCTGCGCGACCTCGAGCACTGGGGGGTGGTGAGCCGGGTTCCGCGGAAGGGCGCCGGCCCCAACCGCTACCTGGCTTCGACCGACGTGGTGCGGATGGTGGCGCGGGTGATCGCCGAGCGGGAAGCGGGCTTCGTCGCCGACATCCGCCGGCAGCTCGAGGCGGCGCTCTCCATGGCCCGGCAGGACGCAGCGGTTCCCGAGGCCCAGCGCACGCGGCTGGAGCGGATGGCAGCGCTCGCCGAGCAGGTGGACCGCGGGCTGCAGCTCTTCGTGCAGACCGCCCGGCTCGACGTGGGGACCTGGATCGGGATCCTCCGTGAGGGTCGGGGACCGGCACGTCCGGCGAGGTGAGCC
Organism: Myxococcaceae bacterium; assembly: GCA_035304185.1. GTDB lineage: Bacteria > Myxococcota > Myxococcia > Myxococcales > Myxococcaceae > DATGQN01. The sequence continues at coordinate 1,130 of DATGQN010000032.1, read as the reverse complement.
GATGCGGCCGACCGGGTCGCCCTGCTCGATCATGCTTCGTCGACGTCGGCCGCATCCTCCGTGGCCTTTGTCGCGTCCTCAGCCTCCGGCGCCAGGAACCACATCACGCTCAAGGGCGGGAGCTGGAACGCCGCAGACGCCGGCTGTCCGTCCCATTCCTTCCGCTCCGCGCTGACGCGTCCCCGGTTCCCCATCCCGCTGCCTCCGTACTTCTGGGCGTCGGTGTTGAGCAGCTCGGTCCACTCGCCCTCGACGGGCAGTCCCACCCGCCAATCCTGTCGTGGCACCGGGGAGAGGTTCGCGATGCAGGCCAGGGTCTGTCCCTCTGAGTCCCGACGCAGGAACGCCAGGACGTTCTCCGGGGCCCGGTCGACCTGGAGCCACTGGAAGCCCTCGGGCGAACCATCCAGAGCATAAAGGGCAGGGTGGTTGCGGTAGAGATGGTTGATCGCCTCAACCAGTCTGCTGATCCCGGCATGGCCGGGATCTTCCAGCAGGTGCCAGTCCAGGCTGCGCTCCGAGTTCCACTCCGAGGGCTGCCCGAACTCGCCGCCCATGAAGAGCAGCTTCTTCCCCGGGTGCGCCCACATCCAGGCGAGCAGCGCTCTCAGGTTCGCGCGCTTGCGCCACGCATCCCCCGGCATCTTCCCCAGGAGCGATCCCTTGAGGTGCACCACCTCGTCGTGGCTGAGCGGCAGCACGAACTGCTCGCTCCACGCGTACATGAGCCCGAAGGTGAGCTTGTTGTGGTGGTGCTTGCGGTAGAGCGGATCGGTCTCGAAGTAGCTCAGGGTGTCGTTCATCCACCCCATGTTCCACTTGAAGTCGAAGCCCAGCCCTCCGTGCTCGACCGCCCCCGAGACCTGCGGCCACGAGGTGGACTCCTCGGCGATCATCAGCGTCCCCGGATGCTTCTCGGCGAGGGTCTGATTGAGCCGACGCAGGAACGCCACCGCCTCCAGGTTCTCGCGGCCTCCATGGATGTTGGGCTCCCACTCTCCGTGACGTCGGCTGTAGTCGCGGTAGAGCATCGAGGCCACCGCGTCCACGCGCAGCCCGTCGATGTGGAACGACTCGATCCAGTAGAGGGCGTTGGCGATGAGGAAGTTCTGCACCTCGTTGCGCCCGTA